>NZ_MRWE01000068.1 GCF_002093665.1 Rouxiella badensis
CTGGAGTAGAACATGTCCTCTCGTAAAGAGCTTGCGAACGCTATCCGCGCACTCAGCATGGACGCCGTGCAGAAAGCGAATTCCGGCCACCCTGGTGCCCCTATGGGCATGGCCGACATCGCCGAAGTCCTGTGGCGTGATTACCTGAACCACAACCCGACCAACCCACACTGGGCCGACCGCGACCGCTTCGTGCTGTCAAACGGTCACGGGTCGATGCTGATTTACAGCCTGCTTCACCTCACCGGCTATGACTTGCCTATCACCGAGTTGGAAAACTTCCGTCAGCTGCACTCCAAGACCCCAGGTCACCCGGAGTACGGCTACACCCCAGGCATTGAAACCACCACCGGCCCGCTGGGTCAGGGTATTGCGAACGCCGTGGGCTTTGCGATTGCAGAACGCACCCTGGCGGCGCAGTTCAACCGTGAAAACCACGATATCGTCAACCACCACACCTACGCCTTCCTGGGCGACGGCTGTATGATGGAAGGTATCTCGCACGAAGCCTGTTCACTCGCCGGTACCATGAAGCTCGGCAAACTGACCGCGTTCTACGATGACAACGGCATCTCCATCGACGGCCACGTAGAAGGCTGGTTCACCGACGATACCGCGGCACGTTTTGAAGCCTATGGCTGGCATGTGATCCGCCACGTTGATGGTCACAACCCAGAGGCTATTAAGGCAGCTATCGAAGAATCCCACAAGGTGACTGATAAGCCGACACTGATCCTGTGCAAAACCATCATCGGTTTCGGTTCACCGAACAAGGCCGGTACACATGAAGTGCACGGCGCTGCGCTGGGTGC
>NZ_MRWE01000069.1 GCF_002093665.1 Rouxiella badensis
ACCGCCGTGCAGCGCAATACCGTTGCTGATCGCGGTCATGCCGAACTCGCGCACGCCGTAGTGAATGTAGTTACCGGCCAAATCCTCACCGATGGACTTCGAGCCAGACCACATGGTCAGGTTGCTCGGTGCCAGGTCAGCGGAGCCGCCCAGGAATTCCGGTAGGATCTTACCGAAAGCTTCCAGCGTATTTTGCGAGGCTTTACGGCTGGCGATGTTAGCGGGCTTGGCCTGCAAACCTTCAATGAATTTCTGCGATTCAGCCTGCCAGTCGGTTGGCAGCTTGCCATTCACGCGGCGTTCGAACTCGGCAGCCAGTTCTGGATGCGCTTTCGCATAGGCGGCGAACTTGTCGTTCCACGCGGCTTCTTTTGCTTTACCGGCTTCTTTCGCGTCCCACTGAGCGTAGATGTCCTGTGGAATTTCAAATGGTGGATAGTTCCAGCCAATCGCTTTACGGGTTGCCGCGACTTCGTCTGCACCCAGCGCAGCGCCGTGCACTTCATGTGTACCGGCCTTGTTCGGTGAACCGAAACCGATGATGGTTTTGCAC
>NZ_MRWE01000070.1 GCF_002093665.1 Rouxiella badensis
ACCGCCGTGCAGCGCAATACCGTTGCTGATCGCGGTCATGCCGAACTCGCGCACGCCGTAGTGAATGTAGTTACCTGCGTTATCGTCGCCGATAGAACGTGAGCCAGACCACATGGTCAGGTTGCTCGGTGCCAGGTCAGCGGAGCCGCCCAGGAATTCCGGCAGAACCTTACCGAAAGCTTCCAGCGCGTTCTGCGATGCCTTGCGGCTGGCGATGTTAGCGGGCTTGGCCTGCAGTTCTTCAATGAATTTCTGAGACTGCGCTTCCCAATCGGCCGGCAGCTTGCCATTCACGCGGCGTTCGAACTCGGCAGCCAGTTCTGGATGCGCTTTCGCATAGGCGGCGAACTTTTTGTCCCAGGCAGACTCTTTCGCCTGACCTGCTTCTTTCGCGTCCCACTGAGCGTAGATCTCCTGTGGAATTTCGAAGGCAGCGTATTTCCAGCCGATGGCTTCGCGAGTGGCGGCCACTTCGGCAGCACCCAGCGCAGCGCCGTGCACTTCATGTGTACCGGCCTTGTTCGGTGAACCGAAACCGATGATGGTTTTGCAC
>NZ_MRWE01000071.1 GCF_002093665.1 Rouxiella badensis
CAGTACTTCTACGGAGAGTTATGTTCAGCTGTATCATTTCAATTTTTCAGCTTGTTCCAGATTGTTAAAGAGCAAAATACTTCGCAGTATACTGTCGCCAATATACTCTGAAGTATTGGTGTGAACCGTATGGATATGGTGGAGCTAAGCGGGATCGAACCGCTGACCTCCTGCGTGCAAGGCAGGCGCTCTCCCAGCTGAGCTATAGCCCCATACAGTCACTAACAGATACCTTTATCACTCATCGTTCAGATGAGTCAGCCAATGCTTTTCTTATCAAGGCGGAGTCACACGACGTTTGCTTGGTGCAAACGAGTGGGGCGACAACGCAGAGAAGGAAAGGATTGGTAGGCCTGAGTGGACTTGAACCACCGACCTCACCCTTATCAGGGGTGCGCTCTAACCACCTGAGCTACAAGCCTATAAAGGTATTTCTGCTCGTTACTTTTTCATCAGACAATCTGTGTGGACACTGCACAATGCGTATCTTGAGGTAAGGAGGTGATCCAACCGCAGGTTCCCCTAC
>NZ_MRWE01000010.1 GCF_002093665.1 Rouxiella badensis
GTATATACCATTTTATAAAGCGAGATTTATCTATAAGTATTTAAGAGATTGCTGTGTAAAGCAGGAGTTGTGGAAATCAGCCACCGGTGAATGAAAAATAAAACACGAAAATCAAAGCTAGCGGACTGACGCTGCTGACCGCGGCCATCACTCTGTGTAATAAGGTGTAAAGAGAAAGGAGGATTGACGCATTAAAACGTAAGAGAGCGAAGTTGAACAAGCCGCTGCTGCCGCATTGGTCCGCGTTAGGCTGGGAGCCTATCAATCTGACTGGCGGTTATAATTTTCGATATACAAACTGATCCCCTTGAAGCCCGTGATTCATTGATAGGCTTAAAACCAGGAGCGAGGGCAGTGGGATGCCTGATATGGCTATGAGGTGGATGGTGGTGTGCAGAAGGTAAATTCCTAAGTGACTACCATATCGTATTTAACATAATATACATTATGCGCACCAAGGTATCGGTACGTCGATTCTGAGCTTTTGGGCTTTAGCTCGACCTTGTCTTCAATTATTAGCTTTTGGGGATTATCAATCCTTTGCTATTTGCTGCCGGCGTTCCCTGATGAAATCTCATCTGCCAGCGTCCACTTTTTTCATTGAGCTTCCAGATCGACGACCGCAATGTTTGCCGTGTTACGTTTCCTACGTGGTCGCGGGTAAAACTTTCGTAAGTCAGCAACGTCACCCGATCCTCTAGAAGACTACATTTAAAATTGCTGGCCACTATTTCTAGCCGCTCAGTTTCCTGCAGTAAACTTTCTATCACCTCCTGCCTGACATATACCTTTCCAGAGCGACCTATCTCCGTGAACGCCGGGTGCAGCAAATCCTCGAGCATACTGGCATCGCTGCGAATTCCAGGCTGATGGAGCTTCCTTTCGAGTGTGATTAGCCGCTGAGTTAATATATCGAGTTCCATCTTTACTCCTAAAAGATCGCGCTACGTGAAATCTGAGTACTTTGCGGCCCCAATTACCCGTAATGATGGCGAGAGAGATAGGATTATAATAGAAGTTGTCGTATCGGGATTATCGGTGGCGCGCAAGGGAATTCTCCCCTTGCGCTCTGTCAGGCAGATTTTATAACCCTACTCTGCCGACGTTGGCGTTGGCGTTGTGGTCGTCGTTGATGAAGACGCGGCTGCTGGCGTTGTCGTTGAAGTCGATGAAGACGTCGTGGACGAATCTGTTGGCGTCGTCGCCGTGGACGAAGAAGATGTTGAAGACGCTGCAGGTGCGGTTACTGAGGTTGACCCCGTCGAGGCCGGCGTAGTTGTTGTGGTCGAAGCAGCGGCCGGAGTTGTCGTGGCCGAAGTAGACGCTGGCGTGGTCGCTGAAGTTGCTGGCGTTGCTGGCGTTGACGTCGAAGTTGCTGCCGGTGTCACAATCGAGGCTGGCACCGCAGGAACCCCCGTTGCCGCTGGAGTCGCTGGAGCAGCAGGCGTCGCAGCCGGAGCCGGGGTTGGAGTCGGGGCTGGCGTATCGAAAATCACCTTGGTGGCAGGACGCACTTTGAACGATGGCGTCGTATCCGTCACGGAGTAATTGATATGCTGTTCGTATTTCGTCGTGGTAGTCACCTCAACCGCAGGGATAGTCACACGACCCACCATTGAACGTGCGTAACCCCCGATTTTGTGCTTGCCGGCATTGACGTGCAGTTCAACGGTTTGACCCAGGGCCAGAATACCGGCGTCTACACCGTCAACCGTCACGTAAATTGGTGCACCGTCATCAGCCAACTCTCTAAGATGAGTCACAGTCACTACCGTCGGTCCGGTAGAAAAATCCGTTGCCTGAGGCTTGGCCGGAGTTAAGGCTGAGGCAGCGGCCGAGGTGGCTGCTGAGGTAGCTGCGGTAATCTTTGCGCAGCCGGTCAGCGCAAAAGCTGTCGTGACAGCAATCAGGGTGAAACGGTTAATCATGTTGCGACGTCTTCCTATCGTGGTTTTGTGACTTGTGCACCAATATAACCTATCTCGGGATCGAGATGAATATCAGCTTAATTTTCTTACACAAAACTCGCAGCGATTGCTAATTTATATTGGGGTGAACGGCAGCGAAATGAAACATGAAGGCATCTCTCCTGTGAGAAGTTACCGGTAGTGGAATGACAGAGTGACAGTGTCACGGGCCAAGTATATGGCAACGCAGGAGCAAATGGGCTTTTATGAGGGATGGAAAATCGTCGTTGATTAACTCGAAGATATGCTAACAGTCTGAAAAAATGACTTTATATAGAAGAGGCCCCGAGCGGAGCCTCTTGATAAGCCTGTTTTAAAGAGCTAAATCGACCACGATGCGCCCTTCAATTTTGCCTGCATGCATACGGGCAAAAATATCGTTAATATTGCTGAGAGGTTCAACCGCAATATTCGCCGCCACTTTATGACGACCGGCAAAATCTAACGCCTCCTGCAGATCTTTACGTGTACCTACAATCGAGCCGCGGACGGTGATACCGTCAAGTACCATATTGAAGATTGACAGATCAAAGGTGCCCGGAGGCAGGCCGTTTAAGACCATCGTCCCCCCACGGCGCAGGGTGCCAATGGCTTGCTCGAACGCTTTAGGCGAGACGGCGGTCACGAGAACGCCGTGTGCACCGCCGAAACTTTCGTGGAACACTGTTGCTGGATCCACGTTTTTCGCGTTGGCGACCACGGTTGCCCCCAGTCGCCTGGCAAAAGCCAACTTGTCATCATCAATATCGACCGCCGCGACGTTCAGGCCCATGGCGACCGCATATTGAATCGCCATGTGGCCCAGCCCGCCAATTCCCGAGATAACCACCCAGTCGCCCGGCTTGGTTTCGGTCATTTTAAGACCTTTATAGACCGTGACACCTGCGCAGAGGATCGGTGCAATTTCGTTATAGCCCACGTTATCGGGCAAGATACCCACGTAGTTTGCATCGGCCAAACAGTACTCAGCAAAGCTGCCGTTAACGGAATAACCGGCGTTTTGCTGCGAATGGCATAGGGTCTCCCAGTTGTCCAGACAGTGTTCGCAGTGGCCACAGGCGGAATATAACCAGGGCACTCCCACGCGATCCCCCTCTTTTACGTGCTTTACGCCCTCACCTACGGCAACCACATACCCAACCCCTTCATGACCAGGAATAAACGGTGGCTGCGGTTTAACCGGCCAGTCGCCCTCCGCAGCGTGTAGATCCGTGTGACAAACACCGGTGGCAACAATTTTTACTAACAGTTGCCCCGCTCCAACTTCGGGGATCGGGACTTGTTCAATAACCAAAGGTTCACCAAAGGCTTTCACTACTGCGGCTTTCATCGTTTTCATCTTGTCACTCCATCAAGGAAACAGGCTTAAAACAGACCTAAAGGCGCCGTGTCATAGCTGACCAGCAAATTCTTGGTTTGTTGATACGCGGTGAGTGCCATTTTGTGCGTCTCGCGTCCCACACCTGACTGTTTGTAGCCACCGAATGCCGCGTGTGCCGGATAAATGTGATAGCAGTTGGTCCATACACGACCGGCCTTGATAGCACGTCCCATGCGATACGCGAGGTTGGTGTCTCGTGTCCAGATCCCGGCACCGAGACCAAACTGAGTCTCGTTGGCGATCGCCAATGCTTCAGCCTCGTCTTTAAAGGTGGTGACGCCGATGACAGGTCCAAAAATTTCTTCCTGGAAGCTGCGCATTTGGTTGGTGCCTTTAATCAGCGTTGGCTGGATGTAGAAACCGTTATCAAACTCCGGAGCGATGCTAGCGCGAGCTCCCCCGACGAGAATCTGCCCTCCTTCGTCGCGGGCAATATCGATATAGGAAAGGATTTTATCGTACTGCTGGCGTGAAGCCTGTGCACCGATCATGGTGTCAGTGTCCAGGGGATCACCACGGTGAATGTTGGCAATTTTTGCCATGACGCGTTCCATGAATGGCGCATAAATAGATTCATGGATAAGCGCGCGTGAAGGACAGGTACAGACTTCGCCCTGATTGAAGAAGCCCAGCACTAAGCCTTCGACCGCCTTTTCAATGAATTCAGGCTCGGCGTTCATGATGTCGGCGAAGTAGATGTTCGGCGATTTACCGCCCAACTCTACGGTGCACGGGATAATATTCTCTGCCGCGCAGGCCATGATGTGGCGGCCAACAGGGGTGGAACCCGTAAAGGCAATTTTGGCGATACGCTTGCTGGTTGCCAGGGCTTCACCCGCCTCTTTACCATAGCCTTGGACCACGTTGAGCACGCCAGCCGGGAAGAGATCGCCAATCAACTCAAGCAGCAACGTAATGCTTAGCGGCGTCTGCTCTGCCGGTTTCAGGACCACACAGTTACCTGCAGCCAGCGCCGGGGCAAGTTTCCAGGCGGCCATCAGCAGTGGGAAGTTCCAGGGAATAATTTGGCCGACAACGCCAAGAGGTTCATGGAAATGGTAGGCCACGGTTTTTTCGTCAATCTCTGCCGCACTGCCTTCCTGCGCACGCAGACAACCTGCGAAATAGCGGAAATGATCGGCCGCCAGCGGCAGGTCGGCGTTCAGGGTTTCGCGAACCGGCTTACCGTTGTCCCAGCTTTCTGCCACCGCCAGGTATTCAAGGTTTTCTTCAATACGCGAAGCGACCTGTAACAGCAGGTTGGAACGATGTTGAACGCTGGTTTTGCCCCAGGCGTCGGCCGCTTTATGCGCCGCATCCAACGCTGCATCAATATCTCGCGCATCGGAACGCGGGAATTGGCCGATGTCGCTGCCATCAACTGGGGAGGTATTCATGAAATATTGACCGCTAAGCGGTTCTACGAATTTGCCATCAATATAGTTACCGTAGGCGGCTCTGAGTGAGAATAAAGCGCCTGTTGTTCCGGGATGTGCATAACGCATCGCAAACTCCTTATGTAGGTTACGGCTATCAGAGATAGGCAACCGCCACAGCAAACTCTGAATGGGCGGCATACGGTTGCCTAAGTTACATTGCAGGCGCCGTGCCAATCTTTCACTTTACGACTTTTAGTAAAATATTTTTATTTATTAGATATTTAAAAGAACCCAAGCCGCATGTACTTCTCTGCTGTCACCTAAATTCTCGTTATGTGTTGCAAATCGCAACACTTGCAAAACCAAATTACTACAATAATGCAACACATATTAATGGGCTTGAGGTTACCAATGCAGGGAAATTCGTCAGCCACTCCCCCCTCCGCGACAGCACCTAATTTAGTACTGAGTGACTCCTGGTTTCGCAGCGAGCTTTATGGCCTGGACCGCACGGCGGACGACTTTCCACGCATCCGTCAAAGCGAGCTCGCCGACCTGCTCGCCAATAACGCGGCGCTGCAACAGTTTGCACGGCCTGCCATTAAGGCACTGGCCGAGAAAATTGCCGAAAAACAGTCGGTGGTTGTTCTTTCTGATGCCACTGGGATGGTATTGAATTCGTTTGGTGATATGCAGGCATTGCAAAAAGCCCAGCGTTTTGCGCTCGCCCCCGGTAATTTATGGAGCGAATGCGGCCGGGGAACCAACGCCATCGGTACTGCATTGGCCATTGACGGTGGCTGTGAAATCTACGGCCATCAGCACTATCTCACTAGCAATCAAGGACTTTACTGTGCGGCGACGACGCTGCAAACGCCAAACGGACAGATTGCCGGCGTGCTGGATATTTCTGGGCCAGCGCAGTATCCACATCCCCATACCCTGGCATGGGTGAAAGAAGCGGCAAAGCACATCGAATATCTGTGGATGAAACAGAGCCTGAATCCTGACCAGTGGCTGATGAGTCTGCATCCGCAGATCAATGGTCTTGATAACGTTGAGGAAATGCTGCTGATATTTTCAGATAACGTGTTGATGGCCGCCAATCGCGCAGCGATGCATGAGCTGGCTCTGGACATCACCGACTTCGGTAGCCAAACCTTCCAGCAGCTTTTCCCGCAGACTGAACAGCAGGCCAATAGCGTGCCGCTGCCCATCACCTCCCGTCATCAACAGCGCTACTTCCAACGCCTGCGCGCTCCGGCGCGTAGCCATTTCCCATCGGCGTCTGTCCCTGAGAGTGACCTCTTCCTCGCGCTTCGTGGCAACGCCGACAAAATGGTGCGCCTGCTCAACGCGGGCGTATCGCTCTGCATTCAGGGTGAGACCGGCAGCGGCAAAGAGTATGTCAGTCGGGCTTTGCATCAGCAGAGTCGCTGGAAAGCAGGGAAATTTGTCGCCATTAATTGTGCGGCCATTCCGGAATCGCTGATTGAGTCCGAGCTCTTCGGCTATCAGCCAGGTGCCTTCACCGGCGCGAGCAAGAATGGCTACATTGGAAAAATTCGTGAGGCTGACGGCGGCGTGCTGTTTTTGGATGAGATAGGTGATATGCCACTTTCGCTTCAGACACGTTTGCTGAGAGTGCTTCAGGAGAAAGAGGTTGCGCCGCTGGGTTCGGCACGCAGCTGGCCGGTAAGTTTCGCCGTAATTTGTGCGACACACCGCAATCTTCTTCAGCGGGTTGCCGACGGCGGATTCCGTGAGGACCTGCTGTACCGTTTACAGGAATTCTCGATGACTATTCCGCCGCTGCGCGAGTGGCCGGCCCTTCCCGCCTTTATCGCCCAGCTCTGGCGAGAACTGGGCGGCGAAAAGCGCGGCATCGTTTTATCACCCGCGCTTATCGAAATGCTGGTGAAAAACCGCTGGCCGGGAAACGTGCGTCAGCTGCGGAGTTTAATGAAAGTGTTGCTTGCGCTGGCGGATGACAATTCAGTACTCGGCTGTGACTCCTTGCCTGAAAACTATCAGCTTGAGGTCAGTAAACCTGTTCCTGCACTACACGAGCATGACGATCGGCTCATTGACGAAACGTTGAGGCGTTTTAATGGCAACATCAGCAAGGCGGCACAGGCTTTAGGGATTGCACGCAGCACGCTTTATCGGCGTGCCGCGCGGCGTTAATATTTTCTATGTCCGGGCGCCTAAATTAGAATTCGACGTCCTCGAGGCTGAAGTATTCGGTCTGGTCATTGTAGGAAAATATCTCGGCATATCGGCCCCAGTTAACGACCGTATCCAACGTCTCCTTGGCGGCACCGTCTGACAGGAAGTCTTCAAGCTCCTGCTCGAAGCGAACGCGTGGCGCGCGATGTCCGGGGCGATCGTCAAGCACGGTTTTAATCAGCGCCGCCAGCGGCACAAAACGCAGCAGATGTTCTGCAAACATCACTTTGCGCTGCTGGGTGTCGATATCAGCAAAAATACGCGCCTGCGGCGTCAGGAAAATGTCCCCTTCACGCACATCGGCAAAGCCCAGCGATTGCAGAACTTCGGCGATTGGGAAGAGATCGTCGACCTCAAGATGCAAAGTACGCGCTATGTCTGGCATATCAGCACGGCCAAAGTAAGGCTCACCCGCCAACGTCTCAATCAGACCCGCAATCAGGTTAGTAGAAACGTGCGGCAGTCGCGTGCCGAGTTTTAGCCCTTTTTTCACCGTTTCACTGTTGGGACGTGCGGTCATTTTGGCGTACACGTCATCAACCAGACGGCGGAACTGTGGGTCCAGTCGATTGCGTGGATGTGGGAATGGCACCTTGATTTCGGCAATGACGCGACCAGGATTCGATGACAACACTAGAATACGGTCACACATAAACACCGCCTCCTCGATGTTGTGTGTCACTATCAGTATCGACTTGATGGGCATCTGCCCCTTATTCCACAGGTCGAGCAAATCGGTACGCAGCGTCTCGGCGGTCAATACGTCCAGCGCAGAGAAAGGTTCGTCCATCAGCAGCAAGGTCGGGTCAACGACTAGCGCACGAGCAAAGCCGACTCGCTGCCTCATTCCGCCCGAAAGCTCACGCGGGTAGGCGTTCTCAAAGCCGTCGAGACCGATAAGGTCGATGGCCGCCAACGCACGTTTTCTGCGCTCTCCGGCGGCAACGCCCAGCGCCTCTAGCCCGGCTTCTACGTTTTGTAACACGGTCAACCAGGGGAAAAGCGCAAAGGTCTGAAACACCATTGCAACGCCCTGCGCTGGCCCGTTCAGCGGTTGCCCAAGATAGTCGACGTTACCCGAACTTGGGGTGATCAGGCCGGAAATAATCCGCAGCAGCGTCGACTTCCCTGATCCAGAACGCCCCAACAGCCCGACAATCTCACCTTCGCGCAGCGTGAGATTAACATCATCCAGAATCAACACTTCGCCGTGGGTTTTATCATACCCGTGATTCACGTTTTTCACCGCGAGGATCTCTTTACGCCCTTCCGCTTTAGTATGCTGAGCGCCAGCGTTCAACGTATTTTGATTGTCTTGCATAAAAACGGTCCTTAATCTGCACGGAATCTGGATTCGGCGTAGGCATATAGAGGCCGCCACAGCAGCCTGTTAAACAGGGTAACGAACAGTGCCATGACGGCAATGCCGAGGATAATTTTCGGGAAGTCGCCCGCCGCCGTGGTCTGTGCAATGTAGGCACCCAGCCCATGCGCCGTCACTTTGGTGTCGCCCCACTGTACAAGCTCAGAGACGATACTGGCGTTCCACGCACCGCCTGAAGCCGTGATTGCACCCGTGATGTAGTATGGGAAAATACCCGGCAGCATGACCTGTTTCCACCATTGCCAACCGCGGATATGGAAATTAGCCGCCGCTTCACGGTAATCATTCGGAAATGCCGTGGTTCCTGCCACCACGTTGAACAGGATATACCACTGGGTTCCCAATACTATCAGCGGTGACAGCCAGATATCCGGGTTGAGGTGGAAATGGACGATAACGATAACAAACGCCGGGAACAAGAGGTTTGCCGGGAAGGCCGCCAGAAACTGGGCAATAGGCTGGATTTTACCTGCCAGCCCCGGACGCAGCCCAATCATTACGCCAAGCGGCACCCAAATAATTGACGAAATAAAAATAAGCACCGTTACCCTGAGCAGGGTTATCAGGCCCAGAACCAGCACATGCCCCACGTCGCCGAGCGTGACTCCGGTTTGTACATAGGAGATGACCCGATAGGCAACATAAACGGTGAGCAGAATAACCAGCAAACTCCAGACAATATCGCCCCAGCGGGAAAGGCGTTTCTGTTCGATTTCTGGACGGTGCGCTCTGAAAGTCGGTAAACGCAGCGGAATACGTGCAATCAGGGAGAGCAACAGCCCTATCGGTGATAAGAGCTGGTGAATGAGTCGAGTCTGCCGCATCAAGTCGAGCACCCAGGAGGTCGGTGCGTCGCTGGAGCGGGTATTCTCCATGCGAAATTTATCGGCCCAGGCAACCAGCGGCCTGAACAGCAGCTGATCGTAGGCCAGAATCACCACGGTCATGGTCAACAACACCCAGCCAACGGCATGAATATTCTTGTTTAAAATCGCTTCGGCAAGATAGCCGCCTATTCCCGGTAAGGTAAAGGTGTTGTTACCGACAGTGATCGCTTCGGAGGCCACGATGAAAAACCAGCCACCTGACATTGACATCATCATGTTCCAAATCAGCCCGGGTACGGCGAACGGCACATCCAGCTTCCAGAAACGCTGCCACGCCGTGAGGTGGAATCCGCGTGAAACCTCGACCAAATCACGTGGCACGGTACGCAGCGACTGGTAAAAACTGAAGGTCATGTTCCACGCTTGACTGGTAAATAGCGCGAAGATAGCCGCAAGCTCCACCCCCAGAACACGGCCGGGGAACAGCGCGATAAAAAAGGTGACGGTGAAAGAAATATAGCCCAGCACCGGCACCGACTGCAGGATATCCAATATTGGTACCAGTACTTTCTCGGCACGACGACTTTTGGCGGCCAGCGTTCCGTAGACCAGGCTAAACAGCAGCGCAGCTACCATCGCAACCAGCATTCTCAGCGTAGTGCGCAGCGCATACTCGGGCAAATTTGCCGGATCCAGAGAAATAGCCTGCGTCTTTAGGCTGGTGATGGGCAAGAGTGTTTGATGAAACCCCACCGCTGCCATAGCAATCAAACCGATAATCAAGGGGAAAGCAACGCCATCCCAGGCATTTGGCAATAGGCGCCAATTAGCGGCGTTAACATTAAAACGGAAGTTCATAAACCCTCTCTTTGTATCGTGGGGTCGAATTTGTGCGCCATTATTCAATATACTTATTAAACAGATGCTCTCAACGAAGCACTGTTCACAGTAAATTTATAAAATAAGTTTAATTTAGCATGACAGCATTATGTGACTATTCTGAGTATAGCTACCCTTTGCGTCAGGCACAGGATAAAGACTGGCCATAAAGACAATTAAATCATTGAAATGGAAACTTTCGAGGTATGCGGGATGTCAAGTGACAACGTAACGGAAAAGCAAGACTCACCCGGCCTGAAAATGCTGGCCTTGGGTGCTTTAGGCGTGGTGTTTGGGGATATCGGTACTAGCCCACTTTATACCTTAAAGACCGTACTCTTTTTATCGGGCGAAGCCCCCTCACCTGGCGTTATTCTTGGGCTGCTATCATTAATATTCTGGACATTGGTCATTGTCACCTCGCTAAAATATGCGATGTTCGCCATGAGAATGGATAACAACGGTGAAGGCGGAATTATGGCCTTAATGTCGCTGCTGGTGAATAAAAACAGCAAACGGCCGCTGGTTATTTTCGCCGGAATTTTCGGAGCCGCGCTTATTTATGGTGATGGCGCTATTACCCCGGCAATTTCGGTGCTCTCTGCACTGGAAGGGATAAATATGGTTCTGCCGGAGTCGAAAACGGTCATTGTTACGGCGACGGTAATTATTCTGGTGACGCTATTCTCGATACAGGCCATGGGCACGGCAAAAATTGGTAAGCTGTTCGGCCCTATTATGGCGCTGTGGTTTATCGTCATTGCCGCATTGGGTATTTGGGGAATCGTTCAGCACCCTGCGGTTCTCGTGGCGCTTAACCCCGCCCACGGCGTGAAATTTCTCTTCTCACACGGCATGGCCAGCTTCCTCGTTTTAGGCGGTGTTTTCCTCTGCGTTACCGGTGCCGAAGCGCTCTATGCCGACATGGGACACTATGGCCGTCGTCCCATCTGGCTTGCCTGGTTCGGGTTGGTCTTTCCTAGCCTGTTGTTGAATTATGCCGGTCAGGCGGCGCTGATTCTTTCCGGTGCAGACGTGACTGAAAATATATTTTATCGGCTCTGTCCGCCTTCACTGTTAGTTCCGTTGGTTATTCTCGCCACCCTTGCCACAATTATTGCCAGTCAGGCGATTATCAGCGGTGCGTTCTCAATGACGCGGCAGGCTATTCAGCTCGGATGGCTACCGAGGATGCGAATCAAACAGACTTCGGCAGAAAGTTACGGCCAAATATATATCGGCGTCATCAACTGGCTGTTAATGGTCGCGACGGTATTTTTAACCGTGTTTTTCCAGTCTTCCGACCGGCTCGCCGCCGCCTATGGTATTGCCGTTTCTTTCACCATGATCATGACCACCGGGCTGATATATGTCTCGATGCGCGAGGTGTGGCGCTGGAATCTGGTGATAAGTCTGTTGGTGGCAGGCGTTTTCTTTATTGTTGATATCAGCTTCCTGGGCGCAAACCTGATTAAAATCCTTGAAGGGGGTTATATTCCGCTGCTCATGGCGGTGGCGCTCTACATCGTCATGATGGTCTGGCATCGCGGTGTCGAAACTGCATCACGCATTATTCAGGATAAAACGCAGCCGGTGAGTGAATTCCTGGCTGAGATAGAGATGCATCAGGTGCCACGCGTTCCTGGAACTGCGGTGTTTCTGACGCGTTCGAGCGGTACTCCGACCATTATGCGTTGGCACGTATCGCGCAACGGTTCCCTGCACGCTCAGGTGCTGGCGCTGAATATCCATATCGATAACGTGCCCCGCGTCTCTCCCGCCGAGCGGTTACAAATATGTAAGGTTGCCCCGAACTTCTGGCACATCAAGGCGCATTATGGGTTTATTGAACAACCCGATATTTCCAGCCTGTTCAGCAACAGTAAAATTCAGGAATTGAATCTGGATAAAGAGACCATGACCTTTTATGTCGGACATGAAACTATTTTGCGCCGTCAGGGGAAAGGAAGAATGCCTGCGTGGCAGCGGCATCTGTTCTCATTAATGGTTCGCAACAGTGCGCACGTCACCGACCACTATCATCTGCCGAGTGACCGGGTGGTCGAAATTAGCCGCCAGGTCGCACTGTAATAAAAAAGCCCGGGGATCTCCCGGGCTTTGAGTGACAGCGCGTAATACATTAATAGTCCGGCGGCGCACCGGCATCTTGTTGTGGATAATCTGGCGGAGCCCCGCTGTCGCCTGGATTATAATCCGGTGGCGCACCCGCATCGGATGGCGATACCTCGTAGCCTGCTGGCATCGGTACTTTGTCGCCTTTCGCATACATACATTGGATATACACGCTGTTATAGCGCTGCTGTATGTCGTCGTTACTTTCCATTGATGAGTCATTGCCCATCGCGCTGCCGACAAGCAGGCCACTGCCCGCACCAATCAGCGCGCCGGGGCCAGCGTGGCCGGACGCAGCGCCCAGCAAGGCACCGCCTGCCGCACCGATAATCGTTCCCGCAGCTGCCGTATTCACGGCACTGTTGTTTGCCTGCTGTGAGGCCTGATTCAGTCCGCTGCGTGCATAGTTCTGGCAGGTGGAATCGTCGGCCATAAACTGCTCGTAACTCTTACCGGTTCCCGGCATCGCCGTCACATTAGGACCGGTCGGCGGGCTCACACAGCCGGATAAAAGTACGGTTCCCAGCGCGAGGGCAACGGGTGCGAACGCAATGATTTTCATGTTACTTGACCTCGAATAGCCGCAATCGAATTAGGGTTAATTACCGTGGTGCCAGTTTCTGCCAACCGGTTGGGCAGCGTGGTATCTGCGGGTAATAACCTACCGGGTTGTGGCAGTAATAACTGGCAGAGGCCGGTTTTTGTACATAGACCTGGGGCGCCGGAGGCGTCACGTAAACAACCGGTGGTGGGCCATAATACGGAGGCGGTCCCCAATAGTAAGGATCGGGTCCCCAATAAGGGCCTACGCCGACGACGACGCGTGGGCCGCCCCAACCGCCACGATAACCGCCGTGGTGATACGGATATGCCTGGGAAACACTGCTTGCACCTAACCCGACCAGCAGGGTTGCACAAATCCCGAATAGTGTGAGCTTTTTCATCACAGACCCTCGAATGCAGATTAGAAAATGATTAATAGTAATATACGCCTGCTTTCGGAAAGTGTTATCAGGTGAAGGAGTAAAACATTCGTAAAATTGCGGTGTAAATAATGGAGAGAGTGTTTGAAATGATGTCATCTTATTGAAAAGTGCCCGCCGAGGGCTATAAAAGGCGGGCATCTGAGTTTTATAAACGATTTGTTTAATATATACAAACCATAAACGAAGTTGGATTTGTAAATTAAAACGTAAATAAAATCGTCAATTAAATTCCAAATAGAGCTTCCTAATAAAAACCCTGTTTATCACGCCTGTATTTTATTGGCTGTCCTGCCCCGTAACGCGCCATACGGTATTGCCAGCATCATCGACAATCAGCAATCCACCCAGCTTATCCATCGCTAGTCCGACTGGCAATCCGCGCACCTGTTTCTGATCTTCGGTCAGGAACCCCGTCACGACAGGCTTTGGTTGCCCTACCGGCTTGCCGTCCTTGAAGGCAACATACACGACCTGATAGCCATTGAGCGGTTTGCGATTCCAACTGCCGTGCTCACTGATAAACGCCCCGCCGCGATACTCGGCCGGAAGGTTGGTGCCGGTATAGAACCAAAGCCCCAAGGGGGCGACGTGCGAGCTGAGCGCGTAGTCCGGCCTGATGGCCTTCTCGACCAAATCCGGGCGCTGCGGCCTGACCCGCTGGTCAACGTGCTGGCCGTAATAGCTGTATGGCCAGCCATAGAAAGCGTTTTCCTGCACCGAGGTCATATAATCAGGGACCAGATCGGCACCGATTTCATCGCGTTCATTGACTACTGCCCACAGTTTGCCGGTTTGCGGCTCCCACTGTAGCCCGGTCGGGTTGCGCAGCCCGCTGGCATAAATACGGCTCGCACCGGTTGCCACGTCTACCTCGAGAATATCTGCACGACGATATTCAGCGCCGATGCCATTTTCCGTAATGTTGCTGTTAGACCCTACGCCGACGTAAAGCTTGCTGCCGTCTGGGCTGGCAAGCAGCGACTTGGTCCAGTGATGGTTAATCGGACCGCCCGGCAGATCGGCAACCTCAGTCGGCGGTTCGGTTATTTGCGTTTCCCCGCTCTGATAGGGGTATTTCACCAGGCCGTCGGCGTTGGCAACGTAAAGTTCATTGCCAATCAGCTGAACGCCAAACGGCGAGTGCAGATTTTCGAGGAAAATATGCTTTTCCCAGGTCTTGCCATCGCCATTGGCATTTCTGAGCAGAGTAATGCGATTACCGCCGGGCCCGCCTTTACCCGAGGCCTTCTGTACCATGCCCATGATGATTTCTTTCGGTTTACTGGTCACCCCCGGCGGACTGTTGGCTTCGACCACCAAAACATCGCCATTAGGCAACACCGTTATTTGACGAGGATGCATAAAGCCGTCTGCAACCTTCGCAATTTTTAGGCCTTCTGCCACCTTTGGCGTCTCTGCCGTTTTCCATGTAGTGCCGCTCGGAACTTGCATCGGCGGCAGTAGGAAATTTTTGGCCGCTGGCAACTCGGGATTGCTCCCCGTCTGCTTTTCGGGGGCAATTTTGGCCGCCTCATCGCAGCCTGCGAGTAGCAACGGCACAGTCAGCGCTAGCACGGATAACGCAAAGCGTTTTTTCATTTTGCTTCTCCATAAGCTTTGCGTTGGCGCAGGGCAAGCTGCAAATTGGCGATAAGCAGTAACAGTACCACCAGGCTCGAAAGCGTGACGCCCGCTGGCACCACGGCAAAGGCGTCGCGGCTGTGAATAAAGGCGTTGAAAATCGACAATATGATAGCTAGCGCACTGGCCCAGAAATGCAGTTTTACCGCCGAACTCTGCGGATAAGAAGTACCGACCCACACCTGTACCAGATTAATTAAACGCGGAATAATGGCGATCAATAAGCCGAAAACAATCAACCAGCTGGCCGCCTGAGTCCAGGCTATTTCGCTGCTATAGATATAAATAATGTCAAATATCCAAGCGGCAGTGAAAAAGCCGATCGGCAGCGGATCGAGAAGCGAAACAAACCCTGCGGCAAGCGCAGAATTTTGCGGTGTTATGAGGGACGTCATTCACAAGCTCCTTATAAAAAATAAATCACAGCGAGAGGCCGGATAAACGCGCCTTCACTCAGGGTGCTTGTAAATATTAGTAAAAATTATTAATTTATGTACGCAAGTAATAATTAAAATTAATTAATTGCGTATTGGCACGATAATTATCAGCGCTTGTAGCAGCATTTTTGGGAGAACTTTCGCTCTCCCGGCTTTATTTAGCTCACCTGTTTTTCGACGTACTCAAGCGCGGCCCGTAGCGATTTTTCATTCGGGTGGTTAGGGAGTAAGTGAATGGACTCGGTAGATTTTAGCGTGCGTGCAATCAGACGAGCTATCTGCTCATCGTCATGAATATCAACCCGAAGTTCAGCCAGGCTGACCGGCAAATCCAGACGCTTGTAGAGAGCAATCAGCTGAGCGACCACCTCATACTGCTCCAGCAAGGCACTCTGCACCAGAATGCCATAGGCCACCTTGGTACCGTGCAGGAAGGCATCGGTTTGTGGCAAGGCGGTCAGCCCGTTATGAATCGAATGAGCCGCAGCGATGCGGGTAAAGCGTTCGCCAAGACCGCCCACCAGCCCGCCACCAGCAATGATAGCGTCGATAACGTTGATAAGCGGTTTGCTCAGCTGATTTTTACTCTGCGCCTCAAGCGCTCTCTCGCTTTCGTTAAGTAACACGTCTCGAAGGGTGAGCGCGGTGTTTAGACCCAGCTGTGCGGTCAGCGGAAGCTCAGCAGGCTGCGGACAAAGCACCACCGCTTCATACCATTTCGCTAAAGTATCGCCGATGCCGGCAAGCAAATACTCCTTCGGCGCCTGTAAGATAATCTGCGGTTCGACCACCACCAAATGATTAGCGTCATTGAATATTTCATAACTCAAGGCCGTACCTTGGTCGCTATACCAGACCGACAGTGGCGTCCATGCGGCACAGGTCGCGGCGATAGTAGGAATAGCCACTACGTTAAGATTCAGACGACGCGCCACCGCCTTGGCGGTATCCAGCACGGCACCGCCACCGATGCTCGATATATTCATTTTATAAATCAAAGAAATCACGCAGCGCCTTTTCAACGGCTTCAGGCTGTTCTTCCTGCAGGAAATGTCCACTTTTAGCAATGACCGTCCCCTTCACGTTTTCAAAGAATGGACGTAAGGGTGTCGCCATATCGGCAATCGAGCCTTGTTCAGCGCCGATCGCCAAAACCGGCGTTTTCAGTTTACCCAAAGATTTGAAATGTGCATTTTGTGCCGCAGAAACCGACAGCGCGCGATAGTAAGCCAGACCTGCACGAACGCCTCCGCTTTTAGTGAAGGTACGCAGATACTCATTAATATCTTCTTCGCTAAAGGCATCAGGGGCGGCGGTTTTTCTTCTCAGGAACCACTCAAGATAAACGCGTTCCTTTCCGGCAATAAGCGCCTCAGGCAAGTCAGGGATCGCATGGAAAGCGAAATGCCAGGTCCTCCAGCCTCTTTCTGTGGAATGAGGCACGGCATCGGGTAATGTCACTCCCGGAATACCGGCATCCAGAATGGCCAGTTTCTTTATCTCGTCACCAAACATGGCAGCATACGGATAAGCGACCCAGGCCCCGACATCATGGGCGGCAAGATAATATTCAGTCACCTCTAAAAGTTGCAGGAGCGAACGCACTTTAGTGGCCACGGATTTTGTATCGTATCCTTCAAGAGGCTTGTCTGAATCGCCCTGACCCGGAAGATCCGGGGCAATAATCCGATAGTGTTCTCCTAAAGCAGGCATAACTTTGCGCCACGAATACCAGCTTTCTGGAAACCCTGCCAGAAGAACCAACGTCTCCCCTTGTGCGTTACCGCCCGTCACATAATGAATCCTGACACCCTCGAGTGTCTCATAGTGGTGCGTGAATCCCTCTACAGCGGGAGCGATTGGAGAAAGGCAAGAGATTGAGTTTGCCGTCATTAGGTAATCCTCGTTATTTAGGGAATGATCATTTCCTAATTTAGCGGCAGAGTGACCAAAAAGCCACTCTTGTGTTTCTAAATAATCAGCAAGCAACAAACAGAGTGAGTCAGGAGCGGCATCTCTCCTGACTCAAGAAAGGAAAATCAGGCTTTTTTATTGCGGACCATACTCAGTAAAACCGAGTCTTTATCAACGAAATGATGCTTCAACGCAGCGAGAATATGCACCACCACCAGCGCACCGGCAAACCAGGAAAGGTAGATGTGCACCGGTTTGGCAATGGAGACTAATTGAGGATTCTTTGCGACCAGTCGCGGAATATCGAACAGATAGGCAACCGGCACGTTATAGCCGCTCCCCCAACTCAGCAGACATCCACTGACCGGGAGAATAATCAAAATCAGATACAGCGTCATATGTGCCGCATGCGCCGCTCTCTTCATAAGGAGAGAAATACTGTCAGGCAGCTGCGGGGCCGGGTGGGTATAGCGCCAAAAGACGCGAATAACGATGAGGAACAGGATCAAAGTAGCAATATTCTTATGCAGATCGATGGTGGATTCCTTTGCCGGGCCACTGGGCATAATATTGGCGCAATAAAATCCAATCGCCCATGCGACAATAAAGATTGTCGCCATAATCCAGTGTAGTCTTTGTGCCGTCTTCGTATAGTAAGTACCCGTGTTTGCTTTCATCGAGGGGTTCCCCGTGGAGGTGAGTAATAGCAACATTAGCATGGGTATTATTAGGGCAGATAGCAATTTGCTGTAGGGAATACGTCTGTAGACAACTGAATTTGTAAACAATAATGACCAAAATATTCGCTTAGGAACATCCATGAAAAACATCACCTTCTATCGCCGCTTTGAGGCCGATATTCTTGCCGGACGTAAAACCATTACGCTAAGAGATAAAAGCGACGCCGATTATTCACCCGGTGATAAAGTCAGCGTAGCGCGTTATGAAGACAATCAGTTCTTCTGTCACATTGTGGTTAACTCGGTGACGCCGGTGCTTTATGAGCATCTCGATGACACCCACGCCCAACAGGAAAATATGACCTTAGACGAGCTGAAAGCGGTGATCGCCGAGATTTATCCTGGGATCACCGAACTTTATAAGATTGAATTTACGCTGCAATAACCCAGTTAACCGCTATGAAGGCCAGCGTGAAGCGCGGATAATCGAGCAGAAATTGCCTTTATCAAAACCGGGCTGTTTGTCGGCAATAACATCCGCCTTCACGTTACCAAAGGTTGTCTGCGGCTTGTCTTTAACCCCCTGATAGAAAGCTTCGATAATGTCTTCTTTGAACTGCGGGGTACGGGGATGCGCCGCAACTACCGCCTCACGTTCTTCGTCACTGTACCCTGCATAGTTAATCCCCAGTACGTCCATCTCGACGCCCGCCGTCACCAGCGCAATAACCGGGTCCATAAATTCGGGAATACCCGGCGTGGTGTGAAGTGCAATCGCGGTCCAGACTTTATCAATATCTGCCTGGCTAATCTGATGCTGGCGTAAAAAGTCGCGCGCCGCGTTCGCCCCATCAACTTCAAAACGTTTGTCACAGCTACAGTGGTCGTGGGTTAAGCCCATATCGTGGAACATACAGCCGATATACAGCAGTTCGTGGTCAACGACGACCCCACGCTGTTGTCCTGCAAGAGCGCCCCAGTAATAGACGCGGCTGGAGTGATTGAACAATAATTCTGATTCGGTATCACGCACGAGTTCGGTTGCCTGCTGTGCCATACGGCTGTCTGGGATATGAATGCCTTTAACGTTGAGTGTCATGATGTGTCCTGCCTGTCGGGTTGAAAGTATGGAATGACAATAAACCTCGCGCAGCTCGTCCTCAATCGTACTATTATGACTATATAAGACATTATGACCTCCTGAGACATCGGAACAAACGAATGATCAAAAAAGTGCAGATTTTGGCAATTCCCGGCGTTCAGCTGTTGGACGTCTCCGGCCCGCTCGACGTTTTCGCCGAGGTGAATCAGCAGATGGGACGCAAAATTTATCAGCTGGAGGTGCTGGCAATCGACTTGCTCAACGTGGTGACCTCATCGGGTATTTGTTTGCTGGCGCAGAAGCGGCTCCAGGATGACGCCGATGAAACTGCCGACACGCTGCTTGTCGCCGGTGCGCCGGATATTGCGCAATTTATTCCGTCGTCTGAACTGCTCGACAGGCTCCGCCAGCGTGCTTTAAACAGCCGCCGTTATGGGTCGGTGTGCACCGGCGCCCTGCTGCTTGCCGCGACCGGCCTCTTGGAGGGGCATCGCGTCACTACGCACTGGTCGGTCGCCGAGGCGTTTGCGCAAAGTTATCCGGGGATTCAGGTCGATGCTGACGCTATTTACATCGCCGAAGGCCCCCTGCGCACGGCGGCAGGCGTTACCTCTGGATTAGATCTGGCATTGATGATGGTGGAGGAGGATTTGGGCCGTGACGTCGCGAAGACCGTCGCCGCGCAGTTGGTGATGTTCTTTAAACGCCCAGGCGGCCAGATGCAGTTTAGCCGCATGGGGCGCACCTCGCTGAGCGGCCGCTCGGCGCTACAAGACCTGCAACGTTGGGCGATTGGCAATCTGGAACATCCGCACTCCGTGCAGTCGATGGCCGAACATATGGGCGTTAGCACCCGCCATCTTTCACGTCTGTTTACGCAGGAGATTGGCCTGACGCCGGGAGAATGGCTGGAGCAGGAGCGCATCAATTATGCGCGCCATTTGCTCGAGTCTGCCGAGCTCACGCCAAAACAAATTGCCGCCAAATGCGGGTATTCAAGTATCGATATTTTGCGCCGTGCGTTTTACCGTCAGCTGAAGGTCAGTCCGGCGCAGTACCGCAGCTACTACAAAGATAAAAGACAAAATCGGGCTTAAGCACGATCACCGGCGGCATAGGCCTCGGCGGCTGATTTCAGCCAGGCACAGAAGATATCCGCCTTGCGATTTTGCTTTTTCCTGCGGAGTGTAACGTAGCTGAGTCCGCTTTCGATAAACCCCTGCGGCGCAATCAATCTCCCTGATGCAACATCATCGGCAACCAGTGGCCACGGGGCGATAGCCACACCTAACCCTGCGGTTACCGCCTCCAGCATAAAGTAAAAATGCTCAAATTCGGCTGAACCCTGCTCCCCTGTTTCTACGCCAGCCCGTTGGGCCCAATCCGCCCATGCACTCCTGCGTGAAACGGTATGCAGCAGCGACGCCCCCGCAAGGACGACCGAGGGGGCATGAACCGGACCAAACTTCTCATTAAACAGTTCGATAACCTGCACCCCTATCGGCCAAGGCGCTTTACCGACGCGAATCGCGACATCGACGTTATTGCCAATCGGGTCAGACGAGGTTCCCGAAGAGTTCAGGCGTACGTTAATGCCGGGATGCGCCGCCTGAAAATGATGCAGGCGCGGTATCAGCCAGCGCATGGTAAAAGTGCCGGGACAAGAGACGTCTAACGCCCCTTCTGCACTGTCGGCAATCTGGCTAATCGCCGTTTCCATTTGGTCAAAAGCGGCGGTGAGCGCGGGCAGCAACTGACGGCCTGTTTCCGTCAGTCTCGGCGCATGTTTAGACCCATCAAACAGCGGAACGCCGAGCCAAGCTTCTAACTGCTGCACCTGTCGACTAATCGCACCGTGAGTCACGGAAAGTTCCTCGGCACCGAGTTTTATCAGGCCTAACCGCGCGGCAGCTTCGAAAGCACGGAGAGAATTCAGCGGTGGAAGTCGTCTGGCCATTGTGACTTTTTCTCACTTAGGGTTCGTAAAGATATCGATTAACTCCCATTAAATCACCGCATAAATTGATATGCAACGCAGTGTTGAGCGGATCCCGCATCAATTGATGAGTAAAAAAATCACATAGCTAAGGGAATTTATCATGATTTATCTCGCCATCGTTATTCTGGGAGGATTCGCCGGGTTCGTCAGCGGCATTATTGGTACCGGCGGGTCGATTATCCTGCTGCCGATTTTATCCTGGAAGTTTGGGCCACAGGTTGCGGTGCCGATGATGGCCGTGGCCTCGATTCTGAGTAACTTTTCCCGGGTGATTATCTGGCGTAAGGAGATAGACTGGCGCGCCTGTTTGACTTACTCCGCGTTGGCTGTTCCGGGTGCCGTGCTCGGCGCCAATACGCTTTGGGCGCTGCCGCCGAAGATATCCAATGTCTGTATCGGGGTCTTTTTTCTGGCGCTGGTGCCGCTGATGGCATGGTCGCGCAGGCACAATCTGACGCTGAACACCTGGCAGTTGGCGCTGTGTGGGCTGGTCGTAGGCTTCCTGACCGGTATGGTGTTCTCGACCGGGCCCATGACGGTGCCTATTTTCTCAGGCTTTGGGCTGGTCAAACAGGGCCTGATAGCAACCGAATCCGCCGCATCGCTGATTGTTTTCCTGACCAAGACCTCAACCTTTGGCGTGCTCGGCGCCCTGCCGTTATCGGTGGTTCTGAGCGGCATTTTTGTCGGCGCGTCGCAGATTTCCGGCATCTATCTCAGTAAAGGGCTGGTGTCGAGAATGCCCACCAAAATCTTTCACCTTCTGGTGTCGATGATGATGCTTGCCGCAGGCGCATCGATGTTGTGGGACGGCGTGATTTAAAAAGACAGCGCGTGACGTCGGAAACAGTCCGGGTGGTGGCTATTGATGATTCCGGTCGCTTCCATCCAGGCATAGACGATGACCGGGCCAACGAAGCTGAAGCCGCGCTGTTTAAGCTCTTTTGAAATTTGCTCTGAAAGTGTACTGCGAGTGGGAATGGGGCCTGTATGTTGAATCGGTGCGCCCCCAACGTGAGACCAAATCCACTGCGAAAAATCCTCTCCTTTTTCCTGCATGCGTAAATAGGCGTGGGCATTCTTCACCACCGCTTTTATCTTGGAACGCGAACGAATGATATCGGCATTCGCCGCCAGTCGCTCAATGTCCTCTTCGGTAAAAGCCGCCACCTTCTGCGGATCAAACCCACAGAAAGCTTTTCTGAACGCCTCGCGTTTCTTGAGAATGATACGCCACGACAGTCCGGCCTGAAAACCGTCGAGCATCAGCTTCTCCCACAGGGCGCGGCTATCAAAAACCGGTACACCCCATTCGGTATCGTGATACTGCTGCATCAGCGCATCGTTATCGCCCCAGGCGCAGCGTATAAGGTTGGTCACGGTTTAGGCTGGCTCAGGCGCGAAGGACGATAAGCCTCGAGTTCAGCGACCGGCGTACCCGCTATCTCGCGAGTGACTAAACGCGCCAGTAAAGGTGACAGCGTCACACCACTGTGCGTCACAACGGTGTAATAACCGGCCAGCCCTTCGGTCGGTCCCACAATAGGATAGCCGTCCTCAGGCAAGGCGCGAATTCCCATACGTGCCTGATACTGCTCGGGTTTCAACTCAGACAGCTTTGGCCACACCGCCGTTGCTTTGCGGATAATGTCGGCTGCCAGCTCACTGACCCGCGACGCTGGCGTGCTCTCGTCAATGTCATAGACCCCTTCGTTAGGGCAAAGTAGCGTAACGCCTTCACCGTCCGGACGACAGTGGAACAGCGGCGTTGCCAATACGTGGCTGACGGGGGCGTACTCGGCAGGAACGCGGATCAGAATGCCGGTGGTCGGTGCCAGTCTTGTCGCCAGGCCGTCGTTGTAGGGGGACTTGTCGGACCAGCGGCCGCTGGCGTTGATGGTCAGCTCAGCGCGGTGCAGCGTTCCGTCAGAGGTTTTTACACCGGTGACGGTATTCCCCTCCTGCAAAATTTCGTTCACCCGGCTCCCGGTCACAATCTTTGCACCTTCGGCGGCGCTGGCCTGCAACAGCAGCTGAATATATTGCTGGGTATCGATCCAGCCTTCGGACGGAAACCAGCCGATCGCGCCCTGGGTGCCGTCGAGATGGATTTCAGGCTCCAGCGCCTGAAGCTGCTCGGCGCTAATCCACTCCGCGGGATACTGATACTGCTGGAGTTGCTCAACGTTATCCTGCATCGCCTGCTGCTGGTCGGCAGCGCGCCATTCCAGACAACCGGTCAGATTAAGCCAGGGGGCTTTACCCAAGCGCGCGGCCAATTCGCTGTGCGCCTGCATTCCGGCAGCGTTAAGACGCTGATAGGCTTCTGGCGGCTTGCCGTGGGAGTTTATCCAGGCAAATGAGTTGGCGCTGGTGCCCTTTCCGGCTTCACCCGCCTCAAGTAACGTCACAGAATGGCCAGCCTGCGTCAGTTCCCAGGTCAGCGATGCACCGACCATTCCTGCGCCAATAACGATAATTTTCATCAGTTCTCCAGAAGGTTACAGTCTGCATCACGTGACTACAGGAAAGAGTAAGTGAATAGTTAACTTAATCAATAAAGTAGCCAAGCGCGTGCGGTGGCGCAACTGTTTTATCCCAGGGTAGGCAACTTGGTTTTTGACTCAGAGGCCTGTGGGCACTGTCATTGTCGTGTCATAAATCGACATTAGGGTGGCTGCTATCAATAAATCCCAAAGAGGATAGTCCCCATGCAATTACCTGCCTTCTGGCCGGTGGTGCGCGCCTGTGTGCTTTACGACGGAATCTATTCCGTGCGGGAGGCCAAATGCGCACACCGGTAACCGCACTCCCCGCCGCGATTCGTGTTGAACAGGTTTCACACCGTTACGGGACCACCACGGTGTTAAACAACGTCTGTCTCAAGGTTCCCAAAGGAACCATTATGGCGCTGCTGGGTCCTTCGGGATGCGGCAAAAGCACCCTGCTAAAATTGCTCGCCGGGCTGCTTCACCCTGACAGCGGTCGGCTCTTTTTTGGCGAACAGAAGGTGGTCGATGGCCGTTTTAGCCTGCCGCCGGAGAAGCGCAGCCTGGGCATGGTGTTTCAGGATTACGCCCTCTGGCCGCATATGACGGTCGGACAAAACGTCATCTTCCCCCTACAGATGCGCGGTGTTGCCCCAAAACAGCGCCAGCAACGCATGCTAGAAGCCCTGGACCGCGTCGGATTAGCTGATTTTCATCATCGCCGCCCTGCCGAGCTTTCCGGGGGGCAGCAACAGCGCGTGGCGTTAGCGCGTGCCATCGTGGCCGAGCCGCAAATCCTGCTGTTCGATGAACCGCTTTCCAATCTGGACCGTAATTTGCGCGAAAGCCTGTGTGAAGAAATGGCCGTTCTATTGCGCCAGTTGGGAACGACGGCGGTGTATGTCACGCACGATCCGCAGGAGGCGGAAACTCTGGCCCACTGCATTGCGCGAATGAATCAGGGTGCCATCGAACGCATCGACCTGCTGGACGGCAATCGGCAGTCAGGCCTTTCCCGTATTGATCCTTTTGTTGCTTAACCCTCTGGTGGAAATTAAAAAATGACGCATCACTCTTCTTTTATCAAAACAGGTTTACTGACGGCAATGACTCTCTCTTTTGCTCTGACCGCCGCCAGCGCCCAGGCGTTGACGGTTTATACGGCCGGTCCCGGTTCGCTGGCGAAAAAACTGGCGGCAGGCTATGAAAAACAGACCGGCGTTAAAGTAGAAATCTTTCAGGCGACCACGGGCAAAGTAATGGCCCGTCTGGACGCCGAGCAGGCAAATCCGCGCGCCGACGTGCTGATTTCTGCCTCCTGGGACACCGCAGGCAGCCTCGAAAAACGCGACGCGTTGTTGGCTTATGAGAGCCCGAATGCCGCCCATGTTCCCGCACAGTTTAAGACGCCCTATTATGTGGCGCAGGGGATATCAGCGTTGGGGATAGTCTGGAATACCCAGAGTGGGACACCCGAGCCGAAAGACTGGCAGGACTTGGCGCAACCGGCCTTTAAAGACAAGGTCACCACGCCGGACCCGTCGCTCTCCGGCGCATCGCTGGACTTGCTCGAAGGCCTGCAAAATGCCCACGGCGAGCAGGCATGGAAGCTGTTTGAGCAGCTAAAAACCAACGGCATGATTATTGCCGGCCCTAACGCCCAGGCACTGACGCCGGTGCTTCAGGGCGCGAAAGCCGCCGTATTTGGCGCAGTGGACTACGTTTCCTATAACAGCGTAGAGGCCGGAGAGGCCATCAAAGTGATTTTCCCCGCCAGCGGCACCGTTATCGCCCCGCGTCCGATGATGATCCTCAAGAGCAGCAAGGAACCAGCACAGGCCAAAGCCTTTATCGATTATGTCCTTTCACCCGAGGGCCAGAAGCTGGTTGCCGATGCCTGGCTGATGCCAGCGCGCGACGATGTCGATGCCAAACGTCCGCTGTTTAAAACGCTTAAAGTGCTGCCGACGGCGTCAACGGGAAGCGCCGACCGCCGTCAGCTCCTCGACAAGTTCGCGACCCTGTTCGCGGCAAACAACTGATTCAGCGCATTAATTACCGACCAATGACCGGCGACTCAACTCGCCGGTCGCGGGAGTCTCAATGAATAAAAATACGCTGCTGCCGGTATTTACCGGCGGGGCTCTGCTGTTTCTGGTCGCCGTCCCCGTCACCTTTGTGCTGCTGCAGGCGATTTTCCCTCATCTAGACCGGGGCACGTTTAACGCGCCTTTTAGCGCCTTCGGCAAACTGTTTGCTGATGCGCAATTTCCCACGTTGCTCTCAGGCACCCTGCGGCTCGGGCTAGGTGTTGCGCTGGCCACGGCGCTCATCGGCATTCCGCTGGGCACGCTGCGCGGGCTGTTTGCCCTGCCGTACGCCGCGCTGTGGGACGCCCTGTTCCTGATCCCGTTCCTTTTCCCGCCTTATCTGGCTGCGCTGGCGTGGATGCTGGCCCTACAGTCGCACGGCTATGTACAACAGCTGCTGGGCGTGAATCTCAACAACCTGCTGTTCTCAATGCCGGGAATGGTGATGGTGATGACGATGAACGTATTCCCGGTGGTCTATTTTGCCATTTCACGGAGCATGGCAGCCAGCGGCAGCCGTCTGGCCGATGTCGCACGGGTGCACGGCGCAGGGCCATGGCGAGCATTTTTCAGGATTTCCGTGCCCCTCGCACTGCCGTCGACAGCCTCTAGTCTGCTGTTGGCCTTTACCCTGTCGATTGAGGAGTACGGCGTACCTGCCGCCTTGGGCACACGCAGCGGCGTGGAGGTGCTAACCACCGGCATCGAACAACGCCTTGCCGACTGGCCGATTGATATGCCGGGCGCTGCCGGACTGTCGGTGATATTAGTGGCGATAGCCTGTTGCGCCTACTGGGTACAGCGCGCGTTAGTCGCCGGTAAAGACGTAGAAACCACCTCCGGCAAACCGATAGCCGTGGTACCCAAGCCGCTGGGGCGCGCACGTTTTCTGGTATTGGCGCTGTTTTCGCTGGTCGCATTAACGGCGGTTGGGCTGCCGCTGGCCTCGATTTTTGTCACTGCGTTTAGCCGCACTTTGTCGGGCGGCCTTGGCGTCAATAATCTGACGTTAGGGCATTACAAGGCGCTATTTGACCTTCAGGGCGATGCCCTCGGCGCGCTCGGCACCAGTCTGAGTCTGGCGTTAGGCACTGCGCTGGTTGTTGGCGTGGTGGGCCTGCTCGCTGCCTGGCTGGTCGTCGCAAGGCGGATACGTTTTGCCGCCTGCATCGATGCGCTATCGCTTCTCCCTGCGGCCCTGCCGGGTATCGTCGTCGGTGTAGGGCTGATCCTCGCCTGGAATCGCAGTTTTTGGCCCGTGACCCCCTATAACACCTGGGGCATTCTGCTGTTGGCCTACTGCTGTCTGCTGCTGCCGTATCCGGTACGCTACGTCAGCGCGGCCATGCGGCAGATTGGTAATAATCTCGAGGCCTCGGCGCGCGTTCACGGTGCCAGTGCGGCGCAGGCATTGCGGCTGATTCTGTTGCCGCTGGTGTGGCCAAGCCTGCTGGCCTCAATGATGATGGTCTTTGCCGTCGCCTCACGCGAGCTGGTCACGTCGTTGCTGCTGGCGCCGGCAGGGGTAGAAACTGTCTCGGTATTTGTCTGGCGGCAGTTTGAGCAGGGTTCGGTCGGAGACGGCATGGCGATGGCTAGCCTGGCTATCGCGCTGACCCTGATGGTGATGTTCCTGGCGGTCAGACTGCAAAACCGACGACTGTACTGAGCCGCAGCAACGCGTGAACGTTTTTTTTGTCGATTTCGGTTGAGGGATTATAAATCACCAGGCTCAGGTTGGGATTGCCCTCAACGGCGAATGACGAATAGTCGAGATGGATAAGCCCCACCCTGGCATGGTTGATGCGTTTGGTGCCCTCGCCGTGGTGACTGACGTTCTGGTCTAACCACAGCGCCTTGAATTCAGGGCTGGCGGCGTTCAGCTCTTCAATCAACGCCCGCGATGCGTCGGTCATGCCCGCTCTGGCGCTCTCGGCCCGAAACGTTGCCACCACGAAGCTCGCGACTTTTTCCCACTCCGGCATCACGGCGCGTTTACTCGGACAGCAGAACACCATGCGCAAAATGTTACGCTCCTCGTAGGTCATCTCAGCATAGTCGGCCAGCACAACGGACGCGGCGCGGTTCCAGGCAACCACGGTCCAATCGGCGGTTTTGACAAAAGCCGGGATATTCTCCATCGCATCGAGCAGCCGCTGGAGCTGGGCGGACACCGTTGCGGGAGGTTGATGATGCAGCTGCGGTGGCCGATTCTGCGCCAGCAGGAACAGATACTCGCGCTCGACGTCAGAGAGCGCCAGGGCGCGTGCCAGTCGTTCCAGCACGTCGCTTGACGGCGCTCCCTCGCGCCCCTGTTCGAGCCAGGTGTACCAGGTAGTGCTGACATTGGCCCGCAGAGCCACTTCTTCCCTTCGCAGCCCCGGCGTGCGCCTGCGGGTCATCGAGAACCCCAAACTGGCAGCATCGAGCCGACTGCGCCGGTCCTTGAGAAAATTTCCCAGCAGATTTTGCTCTGACATCGTGCCTCCGTTTAGCCTGTTAGTGGTTATACCCGTATAACGTCACGTCTTTAATCGACCGCCAACGCGCCTGTAAAGTCGCTGTAGAGTTCACGTCGCACACATTCATCTTAAGAGGATATTATCATGCGCGTATTTGTCACGGGAGCAACAGGATTTATTGGTTCTGCCGTTGTGCAGGAACTGTTGAACGCGGGTCATCAGGTGCTTGGCCTGGCCCGCAGCGAGTCGGCGGCCGAGGCATTACAGGCGGCGGGCGCTGAGCCTCATTTCGGCAGCCTTGACGATTTACCGAGCCTTAAACGCGGTGCGCAGGCGGCCGATGGCGTCATTCATACGGCCTTTATTCACGACTTCGCTCAGTTTGCCGCCTCGTGCGATACCGATTTAACGGCGATTCAGGCCTTGGGCGACGCGCTGGAAGGAACCCATAAGCCGTTGGTGGTCACTTCAGGAATTGCGCTTTTAGCGCAGGGCCAAGTCGGTAAAGAGACCGACCTTGCCAGCCCTGACGCGGCCGGCAAGCTGCGCGCCCGATCCGAACAGGCCGCGCTGGCGCTGGCTGAGCGCGGTGTGCGCAGTTCACTGGTGCGTCTGCCGCCTTCGGTTCACGGCGACGGCGACCACGCTTTCGTGCCTGCACTGATAGGCATTGCCAAAAGCCACGGCGTTTCCGGGTTTATTGGCGACGGTAACAACCGCTGGCCCGCGGTGCATCGTTTCGATGCGGCCAGATTATTTCGCCTGGCGCTGGAGCAAGCCCCGGCAGGCGCTATTTATCACGGCGTGGGTGACGAAGGCGTGCCAACCCGCGATATCGCTGAACTGATTGGCCGCGCGCTAAACCTGCCGGTCAAGTCTATCACCGCCGCTGACGCCGCGGAACATTTCGGCTGGCTGGGGCATTTCTTTGCGGTTGACGTTCCGGCGTCAAGTGCCATCACACAGTCAGCGCTGGGCTGGTCACCGACCCATAAATCGCTGCGCGAGGATCTCGAGTCAGGCAGCTACTTCGGCTAAGAATTTTTGGCGGCGGCGTCTTCGCGCCGCCACTCTTTTTTCAATGACTTAATGCGGTGACAAGCATGTTTCGCCAGTCTCAGCCAGGAAACCTGCCTCGGGTCGACCAGCATGCTGAGTGCGCGGGCATAGTCTAGCGTCAGGCCCGGCGTCCAGGCCATCGTTAACGCCCGCATCCTAATCTGTGAGGCGACCCACAGCTCCGGCGTCAGCAGCAGCCGCAGCATCACCAACGGTCCAAATCCCATTGATCGCGCGACTGCGCCTTCTATAGCGGCATCCAATGCGCGACTGACCGTGCTCGAACAGTTGCGATACGTCAGGTTGTAGGTGTCGTCCTGCCGGTAAAGCTGCCAAAATTCACTGAGTTTCTCGGCATTATAGTTTTTGATCATCACCTGAATATTTGACGGACACCACTCTTTGGCCTCGGTTTGATAATCCGGCAGGAAACGCCCCGCCACGTTATTCTCCGGCGTGGCGCGCAGCAATCGGGTAAAAGAATGGCTGGAGCGATCGATTTCCTCCTTAGGATAGAGGCTGATGTAAATCCCTTCAGGAGATTCCAGCGCTGAATGCCCGGTCGAAATCACCCCGTTGGTATCGACGGCGGCAATATAACGGTCGACTATCATTTGACGCCGCGCGGGGGCCTTTGAACTGCCCATCGGCGTCCAGATATGCACCGTCAACGCCTTCACCGAGGTTGAATGACTGTCCAGGACCACCGGGGTCTTATCGTTCTCTTTTCCGAGTAATTTGGGGCCAATTATCGGATTACCCATCGCCACAAACCCAGGATTCACCATCATTCGCCGTACATTTAGCGCAATACGCACAAAATTGAGGCCGGCAAAGAACAGGAACAATCCCAGGAAATACGGCAGCGTACCGTGATAGTTGGTCGGATAAGGCTGGAAGAAAAAGATCGCCAGCAGGATTTCAATCATCCCGCCAATTGCCGCGGCCCGCCAGCGACGATAGCGCACCACCCAGGCAGAGGTCAGCTGCAAAAGCCCATCGGCCAGAAACAAGAAACCAAACAGCATCGAGAGGATGAAATGGCCGTGATAATCGCTGGCTAAAATCAGCACCGCGCAGATAACGACCACGGTGCCTTTCACGTAGCGCAGCGTCTTCTGACCGCCGACTCCCGCCCAGGCGACGGCGAGGGTAAAGCAGCCGTCTATCAGTAACAGCCAGGCAAAAAAAGCGATGGGGAAGTTAATCGCGTCGTCAAGCCCGTCGACAAAGACGGCAACGCCGCTAATCAGCCATAAAATTCCCACCGACATCAGGCTACGCCAACGGCCACGCAAGTATTCAACGCCCAGTAACAGCAGTACCAACCGCGCCATATTTTGCCTGCTTATCTTGAGGGAGCTTTAAATTAAGAAAAACAGGTAGCAAGAATTTAAGCAAATTTATCACGTTATATTTTTGATCTAGGGTGAAAAATGTTCCTCAAGCAGGGTCATAAACGCCCGGGTACGCAAGCTGAGATGGCGGCGGCTCGGGTAGAGAAACCAGAAATTAATCTCGCCGTCTATCTGCTCGCCCAATGAAACCAGCGTGCCGTTTTTAATATCCTCGCCAATCACGATCAGCGGTAATAGTGCCGCGCCTGCCCCGGCCAGCACCGCGTCGTAAATCATCGTCGGAGACGACAGCCGCATCACCTCCCGCGTTTCCACCTGATGCTCCACGCCTTGATGCCTTATCTCGAGACGCTTTTCTCGGTAAAGGTTGCCGAGCGCGATAAAAGGCAGCGGCGCTCCCTGCACATCCGGACGGCAAACCAGCAGCACGGTATCGCTCAAAATACGTTTCCCCATCAGCTCCTCGTCCACCGAGGGCTGCGCGCGAAGTACCGCGTCATAACCCTCGCGAACGGGGTCCACGCGCCGGTCTTCCGCCACCACCTCGAGCTGAACGTCAGGATAAAGTCGGGCATAGCGTGCGGCAATCTCGCCAAACGAGGAGTTTGCCATTATGGTCGGTACGCTGATGCGCAGCTTGCCCGAAGGCGACAGTCGACGCGTGCCGAGCACCTCTGCCAAATCGTCCAATTCAGCCAGCAGCGGCTGGGACTTCTCGAGCAGAAAACGGCCCTCGTCGGTCAGGCGAAAACCGGTCTGGGTGCGTTCAAGCAGGCGCACGTCAAGTTGCTCCTCCAGCTGGCGAACGTGGCGGGAAAGGCTGGTTTTCGCGATGCCGGTCTTACGGCTGGCGGCACCAAATCCCCCCTCTGCGGCGACGGCAACAAAACTCTTTAAGCCATTTAGATCCATATACTGCCCCATATTTGGCACAAGCTGTGCCGATCATTGCATCTGCCAAACCATTTTTAAAACATTTATTGTTGTCTTATTCCGACAGTATCCAAACGGTATTCAAACAGGAGTTTTCAAAATGACAACCACTAACCAGGCAGTACGTTTCCATCAGTATGGCGGCAAAGAGGCGGTAAAGGTTGAAGATGTCACTCTGCCCGAAGCGCAGGGCCCGCTTGTGGTGGTTCGCGTTATCAGTGCAGGCGTGAATCCGGTGGACAAAAAAGTGCGCAGCGGCATGCTGAGTGCGGCGTTCCCGCTTCAGTTTCCAGTGACCTCGGGCAGCGAGATTTCAGGCGTCATCACCTCTGTTTCAGACGACGTGACGGCGTTTAAAAGCGGTGACCGCGTTATGGGGCTGACCGGCAATCAGGGCGGCTTCGCTCATTACATCAGCATTGATGCGTCACAACTGGTCAAGATTCCAGACGGCCTCTCTGACGCCGTAGCCAGTGCGTTGCCGGTCAGCGGTCTGACGGCGTGGCAGGCGTTGTTTGAACAAGGGCAACTGCGTGAAGGTCAACGGGTCTTGATACATGGCGCGGCTGGCGGCGTCGGCTCCCTCGCCGTTCAGCTTGCGCATCGGGCGGGTGCCAAGGTGTTCGCCACCGCTTCGCCGAAAAACCATGATTATCTGCGTCGCCTCGGGGCTGACGAGGTCATCGATTATCATCAACCCTCGGCGTTTGCTGACGTCAGAGAGATTGATTTACTGCTGGATTTTGCCGGTGCAGGTTATGAAAATCTGGGTCAGACGCTTAAACCCGCGGCCCGCGTTGTGAGTGCCGTCAGGCCAGATATTGCGGCGCTGGTGACGAGCCAGACGCCGCCGGTTTTCCTGCAAATGCACGGCGATAATGCCCTGCTTAGCGAGCTGGCACAGCAGGTCGCCCACGGCACACTGCATCTACGTTTAGGGCCGGTGTATCCTTTTGCAGAGGCCGCGGAGGCCATCGAGCAGCAGAGTGCCGGTCAAACAGGTCGCGCGACGTTGGCCGTCGCAGGCTGATTTACGGCGTAATCACCGGCTAACGCTGTTGGCCTGCCGCTGAATAGGCGGCGATAAACTCCCCGGCAATCGCCACGGCGATTTCTGCCGGGAGTTTTCCTTTAACGTCCGGCAACCCTACCGGACAACGCATTCTTGCCAGACTTTCTCCGCTTATCCCCTTACCCGTTAACCGATAATCAAACCTTTTACGTTTGGTATCGGAACCAATCAGCCCAAAGTAGGCGAAATCATTACGCTTGAGGATTTTCTCGCTCAGCGCCAAGTCAAGCTGATGATCGTGGGTAAGCACGATGAAATACCCGTTGGCGGGCATCTGTTGCACGGTTTCTTCGGGGTCTTCGTCGACGATGCAGGTAATCTGCGGGTCAACGTGCGCGGGAAACTCGCTGGCGCGTGAATCGACCCAGGTAATGCGGCACGGCAGCGTTGAGAGAATGGCGACCAGCGCCCGCCCAACGTGCCCTGCGCCGTAAACAATAGCCTGCGGCTGTGGCTGACACAGCGGTTCGAAGAGCACCGTGGCCACGCCGCCGCAGCACTGTCCCAGCCGCGCCCCCAGATTGAAGCGTTCAATGCGGCTCTCCTGCGCACCGCCCTTTATCATTTCACGCGCGATAGCGGTGGCCTGAAACTCCAGATTACCGCCACCGAGGGTAAAATATTGACGCTCGGCGGTAATAATCATCTTACAGCCGCTGTTGCGCGGCGTAGAACCCTGATGCTCAACCAGCGTCATCATCACGCAAGGCTCCCTGCGCTGTTGCAGCTGAGTGAGTTGGGTAATCCAGTCATCGGTGCGCATAGGTCCTCCTGCTTATTGGGCGGTTAATGCCGCATTGGTGACAACGTCACTCATGGACTGTAAATGTTCCTGCAACCGCGTTACCCCGCGCAACACCCGCTCTGGAGTGGCAGGCGCATCCAGCTCAGGCAGAAGTCGGTAATCCGCTACGCTAGCGATAGCATCCTTGATGGCACACCACACAGAAATGCCGAGCATAAACGGCGGTTCGCCTACCGCCTTGGAATGGAACACAGTGTCTTCCGGGTTTTTACGGTTTTCGACCAGCTTGACGCGTAGATCCTGAGGCACGTCGGCGATGGCGGGTATCTTGTAGCTGGCAGGACCGCTGGTCTCAAGACGGCCTTTGCTGCTCCATACCAGCTCTTCGCAGGTCAACCAGCCCATTCCCTGCACGAATCCACCTTCCACCTGACCTATATCAATCGCCGGATTCAGTGAGTCTCCCACGTCATGCAAAATATCGGCCCGCAGCAGCCTGTACTCTCCGGTGAGGGTATCAATCAGCACCTCTGAACAGGCCACACCGTAGGAGAAATAGTAGAAAGGATGGCCGGCCGCTTTGCTGCGATCGTAGAAAATCTTTGGCGTTTTATAGAAACCGGTGCTCGACAGCGGCACCTGATTAAGCCACGCCTCCTGCACCACCTGCTGGAAGGTAAAATACTGCTCTTTGACCCGCACCTGCCCGTTGCTAAAGGCAATATCGGCCTCTTCGGCCTGATAATTTTTCTTCAGCATCTCTACCAGCCGGGACTTGATAATCTCGGCGGCATTCTGCGCGGCTTTGCCGTTCAGGTCAGCGCCTGACGATGCCGCCGTTGGTGAGGTATTCGGCACTTTCCCGGTATCGGTGGCGGTAATCTGAATCTGCGCCAGCGGCACCTGAAAGACTTCGGCCACCACCTGCGCCACCTTGGTATTCAGCCCCTGTCCCATCTCGGTGCCGCCGTGGTTAAGCTGAATACTGCCGTCGGTGTAAACCAGTACCAGCGCACCGGCCTGATTGAGAAAACTGGCGGTAAACGAGATACCAAACTTGACCGGCGTCAGCGCCAGGCCTTTTTTGAGGTACGGACTACGCTGGTTATAGGCTTTTATCGCCTCGCGTCGTGCCGCATAGTCTGCGCTCTGCTCAAGCTCGGCGGTCATCTCCTCCAGCAGATTCTGTTCGACCTTCTGGTAGTAATGGGTGACATTGCGCTGCTCCTTGCCGTAGTAGTTCAGTTTGCGAACAGCCAGCGGATCACGTCCTCTTTCACGCGCGATATGGTCGATGATGTGCTCAATGGCGACCATGCCCTGCGGGCCGCCGAATCCGCGATAGGCGGTGTTCGAGGCGATGTGGGTTTTACAGCGATAGCCTGTGATAGTGGCGTCGCCGAGGTAGTAGGCATTGTCGGCGTGAAACATCGCACGGTCGATAATCGAGCCTGATAAATCCAGCGAATAGCCGCAGTTGCCGGCCAGCTTTATCTCGATGCCTTGAATCAGCCCACGGTCGTCATAGCCGACGTCATAACTCACGTAAAAAGGGTGACGCTTGCCGGTTATCATCATGTCGTCCTGACGCGAGAGGCGCATTTTTACCGGTCTGCCGGTGAGATGCGCCGCCAACGCAGCCAGACAGGCCGTGCCCGCTGCCTGCGTCTCTTTGCCACCGAAGCCTCCGCCCATGCGCCGCATATCAACCACGACCTTGTGCATCGGCAAATCCAGCACCGAGGCCACCAGTTTTTGCACCTCGGTCGGATGCTGGGTGGAACTGTAGACCAGCATCGCACCGTCTTCGCCCGGCATCACTGTGGCAATTTGCGTTTCGAGGTAGAAATGTTCCTGCCCGCCTATCTCCAGTTCCCCCTGCAACCGATGCGGCGCCTTCGCCAATGCGGCCGCAGAGTCGCCGCGCTGGTGCACGTGCGGCTCTTCGACCCAGAACTCTTCGGCCAGCGCCTGTTTCACGCTGAGTACCGCATCAAGCTCGCGGTATTCAATGATGGCCGCCGCTGCCGCCAGGCGGGCAGCCTCCTGACTGGTCGCCGCCACCGCCAAAATCACCTGCCCGAAATATTCAATTCGGTCTTTGGCCATCAGCGGATCGCCGTGGGTCAGCGGCGCGATATCCAGAGAGCCTGGCACGTCGTCGGCGGTCAACACTCGCACCACTCCAGGCACAGCGAAGCAAGGCTCGATGTCAATACGCAGGATTTCGGCGTGTGCGACGTCGCTCAGGCGCGGCGCGAGATGCAGCTGATTGGGAAATTCCTGCCGGTCGTCAATGTAAATCGCCTCACCGCTGACGTGTTTGTCGGCACTCTCGTGCTTCATGCTTTTACCGGTACCGCTGGATAACCCAGCGCGGAACAGCGCGGCCATTTCCTGTTGTGAAGGCGTCGGTTGAGATTTAGACATACTGAGTCACTCGCATCAGGGTTTCGGGAGAGGTAGTTTCTATCAGGCAACGGCGCAGCAGGTTTTTCGCGACCTGCATACGGTATTCCTGGCTAGCGCGGAAATCACCGATCGGCTGAAAGTCTTGCATCAGCGCCTGACAGGCGCGCTCAACGGTGGCGGCCTGCCACGGCTGGCCAAGCAGCTGCTGTTCGCAGTTTTCCGCCCGCTTGGCGATGGCCGCCATGCCGCCATAGGCTATCGTGACCCGCGTCACCACGCCGTCGGTCACCTCGAGATTGAACGCGCCACACACCGCTGAAATATCGTCGTCGAGGCGCTTGGAAACCTTATAGACCTTGAGCGTGCTGCCCGCTGCACGGGGAATAACGACCTGTTCAATAAACTCACTGGATTGCAGCGCAGTGTGTTTGTAGCCAAGATAAAACTGCTCCAGCGGCAGCGTTCGACGCTGTGAACCGCGACGAAGCACTAATGATGCACCGAGGGCCAACAGCACCGGTCCACCGTCGCCAATCGGAGAGGCGTTGGCAATGTTGCCGCCAAAGGTGCCTTGATTGCGGATCTGCTGCGAGGCAAAACGCTCGAGCAAGGCACCAAAATCAGGAAACTCGCGGGCCAAAAACGGCATGCAGTCGCTGAGCGTTGCCGCTGCCCCAATAAGCAGGTTCGTGTCGGTCACAGCCAGCATTTTCATCTCGGGAATGTGGCTGACAGAAATCAGCTGCGTCAGCCGATGGTGACGCTGGGTCACCTCAAGCGCCAAATCGGTGCCTCCGGCGACCAACCGCGCATCAGGATTCGCAGTATAGGCGGCGGCCAATTCATCGACCGTCGAGGGCAACAGGCTAAGGTCGCCTTCGCGCTGGGTAATTTGACCGGCTACCGGGCTAATCGCCCGCAGGCGCTCAAGGGTCATTTTCTCTGCGCGGTCAAACTGGTCGGCGGGAGGCTGCTGGCAGGCGGCAAAGGCCGCATCGACAATCGGGCGATAACCGGTGCAGCGGCACAGGTTGCCCGAAAGCGCGTGCAGCACCTCTTCACGCTCAACGCCGCGTTTGACTGCAAAATGTTCTTTCTGCTGGTGATTCTTTTGCAATGCGAACAGTGACATCACGAAACCGGGCGTGCAGAAACCACACTGTGAAGCGTGATTGTCCACCATCGCCTGCTGCACGCTGTGCAACCGCCCCTGATGCTTGAGGTCTTCAACGGTGATCAACTGTTTACCCTGTATTGCAGACATAAACGTCAGGCAGGCGTTGATTGGGGTATAGCGTAACGACTCACCCTGCGGTTCGGCCAGTACCACGGTGCAAGCCCCGCAGTCTCCGGAAGCACAGCCCTCTTTCGTGCCACAGCGCCCCGCCTCTCGACGCAGATACTCTAATACCGTGGTGTCCGGCGACAAGGTGGCTTCCTGCTGTAAACGGTCATTTAATAAAAATTGGATCATGGGAATATCCTGCTCACATTGCGCAGCCAACGGGCCGCAATCAAACAAACCAATCGATTTGTACAACTGGTCAAACTTTAATTAAAAAATAAGCAATATTGATGCCAACAATATGACAGGGTTAATTTTTATCACTGAGTTATAGAACGCTGCCTCGCAGAATAAGTGTAGTTACCTCATTAATAATATGTTCACGGTTTTGATGACTGTCGGTGATGTCGCGGTACATGCGATTAACCTGCACCGCGAAGTCGGCGTAATATTGGGTCACCGCCCAGATGTTCATAATGAACAGGCGAGCATCAAGCGGGCGGAGTTTGCCTTGTTCAATCCATTGATTAATCAGGTTCTCCTTGTTAACTATCTTGGCAATCGCCTCGGGCCAGTACTTTTCGAGATAGTGGGCACCGCTCAATACTTCGCTGGTGAAGATGCGCGACAGTTCGGGCTGGTTGAATGAGAAGTTCAGCTTATTGCGAATATAGCGGCTCAGTACCGCCTCTGGCTCCACCAGGCTGTGGTCAAATTTAATGATTTCACCCCAGACGCTGAGCACCTTTTGCAGGAGCTCCTCATAGAGCTCTTCCTTGCCCGCAATGTAATAGTGCAGCTGGGTTTTTTTCATCCCTGCCCGCTGCGCAATCGCTTGCGTGGTTGCACCTTGAAAACCCTTCTCACTAAATTCGGCGATCGCCGCGGCGTGAATGCTCTCGATCATCCGTTCACGGGCCATTCTTACCCGGCTGCTGCTGGTTTCACTGTTCATATTGGGTGCATTTTTTCCCTGTTTTTGCCTCTTTATTGCCCATAGGGTGCCGTTTCACGGCACCCCTGATATTTATACAGTGCTTTTTACGCCGGGCGTTGGTAAACCACTTTGCCATCTACCAGCGTGCGGTAGATGTTGCGGTCATCGCCGAGCGTCATCAGCACGAACAGCTTCTCGGACAGCGTTTTACTGTTGCTGGAACGCAGCTGTTGAAGCGCGGTTGCGCCGGGATCCAGCACCACCAAATCAGCCTCTTTACCGCCGTCAAAGTTGCCGATTTTGTCGTCGAGATGCAGTGAGCGTGCGCCCCCCAACGTGGCGTGATAAAAAGCTTCAAATGCCGACAGTCGGTACTTTTGCAACTGCCCAACCTTATAAGCCTCGCCCAACGTTTGCAGCATATTGAAGGTGGTACCCGCGCCTACGTCTGTGCCCATGCCGAGACGCACCTGCTTGTGCCATGATGCCTGTAGATTAAACAAACCACTGCCGAGAAACAGGTTGGAGGTCGGGCAAAAGGCAATGCTTGAATCCGTTTCGCTCAGACAGTCCCACTCATCTTCGTGAAGGTGCAAACAGTGCGCAAATACGCAGCGCGACCCGGTCAGGTTGTAGTGGTGATAAACGTCGAGATAGCGTTCATGCTCGGGATACAGCGACTTCACCCATGAAATTTCATCGGTATTTTCACTAAGATGGGTCTGCAAATAGATATCGGGAAAGTCCGCCTTGATGGCGCGCACTTTTTCAAGCAGCTCGGGTGACGAGGTGGGCACAAAGCGCGGCGTCAACGCATAGCTGAGGCGTTTATGGTTATGCCAGCGGCTAATCAGCGTGCGGGTATCGCGGTCACTCTGCTCCGGCGTTTCCAGTACCGCTTCGGGGGCATGTTTGTCCATCATTACCTTTCCGGCGATGAGGCGCATATTGAGCGAGGCTGCGACGGTGAAGAGCGCGTCAACCGATTGCGGATGTACGGTGCCAAACACCAGCGCGGTTGTCGTGCCGTTATTAAGCAACTGATCGATGAAAAACTGCGACATTTTGTGCGCATACTCGAGGTCATGATACTGGGCCTCGGTCGGGAAGGTATATTCGTTCAACCACTCCAGCAGCTGTTCGCCGTAGGCACCGATCATTTCGGTTTGCGGGTAGTGAATGTGGGTGTCAATAAAGCCGGGAACAATCAGTTTTTCGCGGTAGTCATCGAGGGGGATCGCCGTAACGCTCTCGGCGAGGCGTCTTTCGCCCTCTTCGCGAGACCCAAGCCAGACGATTTTTCCGCCGTTTAGCAACATAATACCGTCTTCGAGATAGCGAGCGCTGGCCTCAACATCCGCAGAAGAAGACACTACTTCACTGAAATCAAAGAAATTTCCACGAAGAGCGCGGGTGATAGTCTGGGTCATAAATTTTACCTGTCATTGTGTATGACGAAAGAGATGTCACACCGATTCAATAGAATACGTGTTGTTATAGTCCTTAAATTCAAAGCAAGCGTTGTGCCAGTAGTTTGACCGATTGGTCAAGCCAACTGGATGTCAGTATAAATTACTGAATAAAAAGTTTTTATTTAGAGTCGTTGCAGCACGATTTAATCAGGTCGATGCTAAAATCTATCAATCTGTGATTTAATTTTTTAAAAGCTGACTTTTAAAATTTAATAAAAGATAAAAAGTGGTGCAACCTTGCACCAGCAACAGGCATTGTTGCTTTTAAGAGCGTCACGGAAGACTTCAGTTTGAGGAAGTTATGGCGACACATGAGAAGCAATCCCTGGCTATCGTCACGCTGACGGCCATTGGCGTCGTTTATGGCGATATCGGCACCAGCCCGCTCTATACCCTGCGCGAGTGTTTGGCCGGTGAATGGGGCGTGGGCATCAATCAAACCTCGGTTTATGGTTTTCTTTCGCTGATTTTCTGGCTATTGACCAGCGTGGTTTCCATCAAGTATTTACTGTTCGTACTGCGTGCCGACGACGCGGGCGAAGGCGGTATTTTGACGCTGATGTCGCTGGCCGGGCGCAACATCGATGCACGCTATATGCCACTGGTTATCGTCATGGGGCTTATCGGCGGCAGTTTCTTCTACGGTGACGGGGTGATCACCCCGGCTATCTCGGTGATGTCGGCCATTGAAGGGATGGAAATCATTGCGCCGAATCTCACCCGCTACGTTGTGCCGCTCTCGGTGATCATTCTGACGCTGTTATTCGTGATTCAAAAACACGGCACCGGCAGCATCGGCAAGCTTTTCGCGCCTGTCATGATGCTGTGGTTTATCACGCTGGCGGTCCTGGGGATACGCGGCATCATGGAGTATCCCCAGGTCCTCCATGCGCTGAACCCCTACTGGGCGATTAACTTCTTCGTCCAATACAAGCTGGTGTCATTCTTCGCGCTCGGTGCGGCAGTGCTTTCCGTCACGGGTGCCGAGGCGCTTTACGCCGACATGGGACACTTCAACCGTTCGTCGATTCGCATTGCCTGGTTTTCGATTGTGCTGCCGTCGCTGGTCCTGAACTATTTTGGTCAGGGCGCACTGCTGTTGCAGCATCCCGAGGCTATCAAGAACCCGTTCTTCCTGCTGGCGCCGGAATGGGCGCTGATTCCGCTGTTGGTACTGGCGGCATTCGCGACGGTGATCGCCTCGCAGGCGGTAATTTCGGGCGTGTTCTCTCTGACGCGCCACGCAGTTCGCCTGGGCTATCTGCCGCCGATGCGCATTATCTACACCTCAGACAAAGAGTCGGGTCAAATTTATATTCCCGCCATCAACTGGATGCTGTATCTGGCCGTGCTGATAGTCATCGCCAGCTTTAAAAGCTCGAGCAATCTGGCAGCGGCCTACGGTATCGTGGTCACGGGCACCATGGCGCTAACCTCGGTCCTGTTCTGTCTGGTGACGGTGCACAACTGGCAATGGAATCGCTGGGCGGTTGCTCTGCTGCTGGCGTTACTCTTGGTGATTGACCTCCCCCTGTTCGGCGCAAACCTGATCAAAATTATGGCCGGCGGCTGGCTGCCTATCTGCATCGGTATCGGCTTCCTGGTGGTGATGACCACCTGGCGCACCGAGCGATTCAACGTGCTGCGAAAGCTGTCGGAGCACGGCAATTCGCTGAGCGCGATGATAACCTCGCTGGAAAAGAACCCGCCGGTGCGGGTGCCCGGTACCGCCGTTTACCTTTCACGCGTTGTGAACGTTATTCCGACTGCGCTTCTGCACAATATGAAGCATAACAAGGTGTTGCATGAGCGCGTGGTGCTGCTGACCATCCGTACCGAAGAGGTACCGTATGTGCCTAACGTGCGGCGCGTTGAGATAGAGCAGCTGTCGCCGAGCTTCTGGCGCGTGGTGGCGAGTTACGGGTGGCGAGAAAAGCCGAATATGGAGGGAATTTTTCATCGTTGCAGCGTCGAAGGACTTAACTGCCCGATGATGCAGACCTCGTTCTTTATGTCGCACGAGGCGCTGATTTTGGGCAAACGCCCGTGGCATCATAAAATTCGCGGCATGCTGTTTCTGGCGTTGGCGCGGAATGCGCTGCGATCCCCGGACCTGTTCGAGCTGCCGCCCAACCGAGTTATCGAGCTGGGCACGCAAATGGACATCTGACTACTTCAACAACACTTCATACTGCGGGTTAAACTCGTCAAAAATTGGCAACGCGGCCGCGCCTAGAGCGGCCGTATCGCCCGGTCATGCCGATACCGGCTCCAAACCACATCCCTCATAGGCCGCCTGTAGCGATAAATAACGTCCGGCAGGGTGATGCATTTCATGTGGCGGAGGGCCCGGTGACTGTCAAATCTCCCAGCTGCCGGTTTCTGCGTTGTAACTCACCGGCATAGAGTCCCCAGCGGGATTGTTCAACCGCCAGGTATTGCTACTTCGGTCCCGGAACACCTCGAACGCGCTACCGTCCTGCTGAATATAATACTGTTCGCCTTTTTTGTAAGTGCCATGGAAAATCCCCGTCCTCTCTATTTTTACACCGCTCAGGTCAATCCCCGTCACTTTCAGGCTGTCATCAAGCGTCGGGAGCGTACCTTTTGAATTCACCCACTGATTGTTCTTGAGTTCAGGTCGTTGAATCGCCGGACCCTTATTAATTGCAGGCTGGCCGATGGTGCTGTAGTCGGGATTCATCTTACTGTACGTTCCCTGAGGAGGGCGTGAGTTGCCCCATGTTCTTGCGCCTCCCTGTAGCCCCACACTAGAGTTAGGCCGCCAGCTGTTGGTATCTGCGTGGTAACTCACCGGCATATGGTACGTTGATGATTGATCGGGGTTCTTCAAACGCCAGGTATTGCTACTTCGGTCCCGGAACACCTCGAACGCGCTGCCGTCCTGCTGAATATAATACTGTTCACCCTTTTTGTAAGTGCCATGGAAAACCCCCGTCCTCTCTATTTTTACACCGCTCAGGTCAATCCCCGTCACCTTCAGGCTGTCATCAATCGTCGGGAGCGTACCTTTCACTCTTGATTCAAACATATTTTCAATCGATTTGAAGGATTTGTTTTTCATGCACTTACCGGCATAATTACTCCCGATGGCAATGCCGTCAAATAGCAAGCCTGCCAGGATATTCTGTAAAACGTTAGACAATATTGCCTGTTTTTCTTCATTAGAGTCGGCAAGCGTGGCCAGGGTCAAATCTTTTGCTACGCTAATACTGGAACTTAGCGCAATCTTTGCCATGAAAGTAATGATCCCCTTACCAGGTATAAAACTTGATGCTCCATTTACTAAATCGAATGCAATATTAACCAGCTGGTCTCGAAGGAGTTCGTTGGGAGTTTTAACCATCGTGTCCATATCTTGTTTCATACGACTGATAATGGTTTTAACAGTGTCAGCACCAATATTATTGGCTTTGGATAATGCCAAGCGGGTCTCTTTATGCTCAATAGGGATTTTGTTGCCGGTAATCCAAGTTTTAGTAAATGTATCAAATTTTTTCCTGCTATTTTTACACTCGTCTTGTGTTTTAATAGACAGATGTTTTAATATCCAGTTCTGCTCTTTTTGACTAAGGTTTTTATCATTGTCGAACTCAATGTAATCACCTAATGCGTCCCAGGCTAAAACCTTGTTCCCTTGGGCTAGTGCAACAACTTCCTTTAATTTCTCACCATTTAAAGACATCAGCTTAGGTGTTTCTTCCTTATTAATGTAACGCTTGAGCTGATTTTTGAATCTATCGTCAATGTCTTCTGACGTTGAAAGTTCTCTCGCCGTCGAGTGAAATGAAAATTCATAGAAAGCAGATAGATTATTTGTTGTCCCATCATCCTTTTCAAGGTTAGCCATTTCGCCTTTAAATGCCGCCGTTATGGCAGAATCTGTATCTCCCGTAGTAAATAATCCACTGGAAGAGCCTGGGAGAATTTTATCTCGAAATGCAGGTGGGATGTGATTATCCCATTCCACTTTAAGGTTAATCCCATGTAATTTACCACAAACGAGATCTGTCAGCGTAAAGTGTGTTGTTTTTTTTGCCACTGTGACGCTTGATTGGCCTCTGCCTTCCGTTATTATTTGTGTGGTTTTGATACGGCTGTCTGGAGTTAATGGCGAAAGCCCATTTTCATCAATAGCCTTTTGAACATAATTCCAGATATACGAAGGAGCGTGAAGTTTAGTGATAGTAGTCTCAGCTCCATTTATCACGCTTTGCATATAAGGAACAATAACCTTTGTCGTAACATAATCTTCATCCCATGCTCCCCGGATATTTTCTTCCTTCTGCGTCTCAGTTATGCCCTCGACCAAGGGAGTTGACTGATTAACATTACTGGTAATAGGGGGTGAGGGTTTATTTTCAGGTTTTCTGTAATTCAACAGACCACCCCCTCCAAATCCAAAGTGTAGCCCATTAGTATTTTTTTCATCGTTCGCATTAAGGTTAATGTTTACCTTCCATGCAATGCTGTGGTCACCCGTCCGCAACCCCATCAGCGTCGCCATAATGTTGCGGGTCTCCTTCTCACCTTTCCCCCACAGATGGGTCACCTCGTGGCGCAGCAAGTCCTTACCAGCAGCTCCCTCCCGGATAAAAATACGGCTGTCACCGTCCCTGACGCATGCATCAAAATCACGCTGCCCGGGCTTGACCTTCCCGAGAACAACCAGCTGGTTTGCGTTTTTTCCTTCCTTCTGATAGGAGCGGAGTTTCTCAGACTGAGCGTCACAGGCAACGACCAGTGCCGCTGGTGTCAGCCCTCGTTCTTTTATGAAGTCACGCTCTGTTTTTGTCAGAATGCCGTTTAACCTGGCCTTTTCCTGTGCAAGGTCTTTCAGTGCATCGTCCAAGGCACGGTCAATAGTCGCAACTTCGTCTTTCCCCATGCTCTCCGGACCCGCTCGTCCACGTCTGACAATATCAGCCATCTTTCCGACAGCCTGCTCCACGCGGTCTCCTTTTCCCTGGTAAGGGAAAACCTGATTACGCTCTGCTGCACTCTCCATGGCATCAGTTATAAATTCAGCCGCCGCCTCTGCGCCTTCCCTTCCTCCGGCGGCAGCCAACGTGGTACCGGAACTGATGAGGTTATTCCCCACGAAGTGATTACCGGCCTGCTCCATCGTATGCGCGAAGCCGTTCTTTTTAATATCATTCAGCATCGCCAGCCCGTTTTTGGCCGCCCTAAGGACCTGCGGCAATGCCGCATCCGCGGTCGATGCAGCAACAAATTTCCAGGTGTCATTTCTGGCTCCGGAAAGCGTTCCGGAAGGCAGGGCATGGCCCGGCATAACCGACTGCTTCAGAAAATTAACGCGTTCTTTCCCTGCCTGATAGATTAACCCTGCTGACACCGCTCCACGGATACGCCCCCATGCGCTGCCCACGATCCCCCCTGGCATGAGGATGTTGACACTCTGTGAAATCAGTTTACGGAGTGTCAGACTGACGAGCGAACTCCCCAGCCTGGCTGCACCTTTGTCTGTCATCAGATTTGCCCACTTCAGCCCCGGCTCTGCCAGAACCGCCCTGTACTCGCGGGGAAGTTTCAGCGTGCCATCACATTTCTGCCGGTAATTTTCTTTAATCAGAACGGCAAATGCCTTCCTGTCAAATCCGGGTGAGTCAATATCTCCGGCAAGCTTCTCCGCCAGCACCGCCACCTGAGCCTGCTTTTCCGCCGGGCTTAACTCTTCTTTTTCATTCATCCGCTCTGCGAGCACCAGTGCAAGATACATCGCCACTTTCTGCTGAGGGCCGTAAACTTCAGGCTCCCGGTGGGTGACCACCTGAAGTGCTGCTGCAGCGGTCCGCATCGCCCCCTCTGCCTGCAGCAGTACCTCTGAGGCAGGCAGTCCCACTTCGGTCTTTGTTAACAGGTCCTGCGAAAACGTCAGGGCCTCTGCACTTCCTTCCGCCTTACGGGCTTGATTAACGGCCTCTTTGAATCCGCCCTGACACTTTTGAATATCTGTAAGGAATCTTCTGAGAGTGTCCACTTTTTTTCGCTGCTGACTGATGTCTTCTGGTTGCGCAGGGAGTTTGCGGGGGTCATCTTTTTCCATAGCGGTCAGCTGAGCCTTCGCCAGGGTGAATTCATTCTGACTGGTCGTCTGCAGCGCGTGCAGGTTTTTTTGGGTTTCCTGCCAGCGGTGTTCAACGAACGAAAAGGCTTCTTTCAGCTCAGTCCGGGCTAATGACACTGCTTTAGCACTTTTTGCGCGCATGTCACTCACATTACTCAGGGAGTCAGTGCCCTTTTTGTGCACCAGCATATCTGCCACTTTATTGGCGGCTTTGGCACTTCCCGCCAGCGCTTTGCCTTTGAGCTCAAACCAGTGCAGTGACGTAAGCAGCGGCTCACTTTTTACCTCAAGCAGGTCCGTCAGTTTTTTTCTCTCAGGCCCGGGCGAGCCCATCTTTTCAGTCACGCCCGACACCACATGTGCAATTTTTGCGTATGCACCGCGAAGCACCACCGCCATCTCTTTCAGCTGCGTCACTGTATCAGCCCCGGAGCCAACAGACTGCAGGTTGCGGGTATCCTCTCGTACCAGGCTGAACGCCAGTCCGGTTTCCCTGAGCGGCGGTTTAAGCTCTTTCGACCTGATACTTTTATGTGCCAGCGTGAGTTTCTCCACTGCCTCATTAAACACGTCACGCCGTGTTTTCGGCTCATCAGCAGTCATGTCAGCACCTATAAGCGTTCTGTACATGGCAACTGCCGCAGTAGCTGCAGCTTTCAGTTCCTTAGTACTCGCGATGGCTGGAGGTTTCCCTGATACCAGCATCTTAAGGTCGGGCGTCAGAAATTCGCAAAATCTCTGCAGCTGGCTGACAGCATCCCGGACCTTCCCTTTCGGTAAAGTGTCGACAGCCCGTGACAGCGTTTGTGTGGCCTCCCGGATATAAATCAGCTCCCGGTATACGCCTTTTTCAAGATTTTGCTCATGCGCTTTCAGGTTGTCCAGGACATCGGTCACCGGGTCTTTTTTGCTGCCTGGTTCGGATACTTTCACAAGGGCAGCTTTTACCCTGCCGGACTTATCCGGATAAGTGCTTTCAATCGATTCATTTCTTCTCGCCTTCACAACCTCAAGCGCATTTTTTATTTTATGCCGCGCGTTGCTCAGTTTCTCTGGTAATCCCAGAACATCACTCCCTTTGGCTGCAACTTTGACGCTTTTCAGGATGTTAACCGAGTCTTCCAGTGCCGCAGACAGGTCCTTCAATGCCTCACAGGCGTCCAGACGAATCTGTTTTTCTCCCGCTGACAGACCTTTTACGGTTTCAGGGCTGACCTGAATAACCTCCATACTGTCCTTCACCACCTTAACCGCCGCCGCCAGCACGCTGCGTTCTTCCGAGCAGGCCAGCTTTTTTTTCAGCTTTTGCAGCGAGCTCAGTTCCTTCTGTTCTTCAGATGTCAGCCCACCCGCCTTGTTCTCCAGTGCAGTGAGCCTTTTTTCCTGTGTTTCATCCAGACCGTCCAGTTTACCCAGCGTGTTCTCCAGGCTCTCCACCGCCGCTTTCAGTTCCGGTCCCGAATCATCAAGATACTCCCGGTTTATGCCCCCCTCCATGATAAACTCATTCGCAGTGGCAACGACGCTTTCACGGATTTCCTCATCCAGCAGCAAGCGGAGGGTCTGAGCATCAACAACCTCTTCTTCCGCTTTCGCTATGGCTGGCTGCATTCCTGTGAGTTCATCCGTTCCGGCCGCGCTTTCTGCCGCAGATGCCACCACATCCTGCAGTAACGATTCCGTGGCGTGGAGAAGGCCTTCAGCTGCTTTCGTAACCCCGGCACCCTCAGGAATATCTTTAAATTTTTCGCCGGGAAATATTTCCCACAGCATCTGCCAGTTCTCACGAGCATAGGGTTCGTCCAGTTCACCGTTCGCTGCTATGAATCCCCCCTCCGAGAGGCTCTCCCTGAGAGCAGGAGAGGCTTTCTGATAATCATTCAGTAACCGGAGAGTTTTTTCATGAGGCTTGGGCATTTCTTTCATTGCACTGCATCCCTGAGAGATAATAGCAAGACAGCCCGGGTCCTCATGGGTGCCCGCACTCTCTTTGCGTACGGCGTCTGCCTGAGCGGTGGTGTTTACTGTTGAGAGCGGGACGCTGGCATGCTGAAACTTTTTTGTGGTGGGCATGGGAGTACTTCCTGGTCAATGTCTGGCTAAATTGATCGGGATATTATCCTGCCGCAACAGAAGGCTTTTCTGGATTAAGCTGATTTCTTATGTATTTTTACATGATGACTAGACTGGCGAGTCATCATCTGCGGTCATCATGACAGCCCTTGTCTCAGTGATGTAGTCACTACAACGGGTATCATAAGCGCACAGTGCGAGGAACTGTGTTTTCCACTGCCGGAGAAATGGCACCACAGCGCCCGGCAGGCTAGCGGAAACCGGGGTCGGGTAAGGCATAGCATCAACGCACCGTTAAATCTGGCCGTCCGCAGTGAAGGGATCCCCCTGTTCGACGCAGAAAGTGGCTATCGACTGGAAGAGCATTAATCTTAGTAAATCCGCCGTTCGAGATGAGCGAATGGCGGATTAATCCTCCTAATCTCTCGCCGCCGCGGCTCGCGATGACTGAAGCGAGCGAATTCCTCGCGCAATCCGTGTTTCTATCTGGGAGTAAAAAATGCAGCCAAAGATCACCGCGATAATGGAAAATACAATGCCGAAGAGATCGTGATTGATATTGAAGTGAGTAAAGAAGAAGTGTTTGGAGTACTCGAAGAAATAGTGCGTGATATAGATGCTGTAAGACGCATTGCCTACATAAACTAATAATCGATATATTTTTCCTTGCGACTCCCTCATCAAACTAAACAGAAAAACAATCGCCAGCGACGTTAACCCGAAGCAAACGAATCTCGGAGCCCCCTTTGCCGACAGCCACATTCCCAGTAAGAAAAAAATCACAATCAGCGGACAGGCATAAAGACTGGGGAGGCGGGCCTGACCCAACCGCATAAATATCTGCGCATACACGCAGCCGATAGCAAAGTTAATCATCAGCGTATCGCCAATCATATAGCTGAAATTATCCAGGTCCAGACGCGGTCCCCGCAGCGAGAAGAGGTTAACCACCAGGACCATCAGCACAATCAGCGACGCAGTGGTAAACACCAGGCTGCGTTTATTTGGGACCAGCATCATGATGACCGCATAAATCAGGTAAAAGAACATCTCATACACCAGCGACCATGAGGGACCGACCAGCATTAAATAGTTGGGGTCGCTGGTAAAGGTGGGCAGCAGCAGGATATTACCAAAAATCTGATACAGGCTGGCGGGATGATTTTTTAGCAGATAAATCAGTAAAAAAGGGGTCAACACTAGCAGGAATAAAGGATAGATTCTCTCCACCCTCTTCTTAATAAAGTCGAGGGCGGTCGACAGCCCCAGCCTGGAATCTTCACGGGTTTTATAACTCATGATAAATCCGCTAAGAATGAAAAAGGCATCTACGCCGAAATCGCCAATATATTGCAGGCCAAGACGCAGTGAAATTGCGGTCTGAGAGTCTCCCCATAGGTGGTTAATCACAACGAAGGTCGCAGCAAAAGCCCTAAGGATCTGTAATGAATCAATTTTTGATTTCATCGATTGAGTCTTGTTTTGAGTTCAACTCCTTTTGATCTGATTTGTCTCAAGCGGCGCATACTTAAACATGGACCACCGACCTCTTCATTCAATTTAGCCAATAAATCTATTTTAACCATTCTCGCTGATGCGCTATGCTCAAAAATCACCTTTCCTTGCCCGATCTTTTGCTAAGAATCGCAAAAGAAAAGACATATTAAAGCTATTAATCAGGGACTTGTTAATGTTCAGCTCAGGGGATTTCCTTTATATTCAGGCGTTATGTCGATGAAAAAATTTTCACTGCCAGGCGGTTCCGCCCTGCCACTGCTGGTTGCCGGCGCCATGTTCATGGAGAACCTCGATGCGACGGTTATCGTTACGGCGCTTCCCAAAATGGCACTGGCGTTTGGCGTACCGGCTATCGATCTTAATATCGGCGTTTCTGCTTACATTCTAACCCTTACCGTCTTTATCCCTGCCAGCGGCTGGATAGCGAATCGCTTCGGGACGCGCACCATTTTCTCATTGGCTATCATACTGTTTACTTTGGCCTCGGTGCTGTGCGCGACGAGCGTAAGTTTGCCCACCTTTACCGCGGCGCGGATGCTCCAGGGATTTGCGGGAGCCCTGATGGTGCCGGTCGGCAGACTGGTGGTTCTGCGCAATACCGCCAAAGCAGATTTGATTAAAGCGATCGCGACCATCACCTGGCCCGCGCTGGTGGCACCGATATTGGGGCCACCACTGGGCGGATTCATCACTACCTATGCGTCCTGGCACTGGATTTTTATCCTCAACGTACCTCTGGGGATCATCGCACTGCTGCTAAGCCTGAGATTAATCCCCAATGAAAAAGGGGCAAAAGGCATACCGTTTGACGTACTGGGCTTCCTGCTGACCGGCATTGCCTGCCTGGGCTTAATGTTTGGACTGGACCTGTTTAATAAAGGCGATGCAACCTATTGGCTGCCGTCACTTTGTGTGATCGGCAGCCTGCTGGTGGGCTCGTTGGCGGTGAAACACTCGCTTTCAAGCCCTCACCCGCTGTTGCCGATGGTGGCCATGAAGATTAAAAGTTACGGCGTAACGGTTATCGGCGGTTCACTGTTTCGTATCGCCATTGGTTCGCTGCCGTTCCTGCTGCCGCTGCTGTTCCAGCTCGGCTATGGTATGAACGCTTTCAACGCGGGTTTGCTGGTGTTATCGGTATTTGCGGGTAATCTGGCGATGAAGCCTTTCACTTCGGCAATTCTGTTCCGTTTCCCGTTTCGCACTATATTGGTGGTCAACGGCTTGCTGAATACGTTGACCATTTTCGCCTGCGCGTTTCTCACCCCGGCGGTGCCGACGACGCTGACCTTTATCTTGCTGTTTATCAGCGGTATGACGCGTTCAATGCAGTTCACGGCTATCAACACGCTCGCCTTTTCACAGGTGCCTGGCCCACAAATGGGGGGCGCGAACACGCTGTTTAATACGGCACAGCAGCTCTCGTCAGGGCTAGGTATTGCCATCGGTGCACTGGCATTACGTATCGCCGAACACTTTGAGCCGGTCTCCAGCAACGGCACCTCGTTGGGCAGTTTCCACACTGCGTTTATCATCGTCGGCTGTATCGCCATCTTCGGCATGATTGACAGCATGACCCTTAACGTTACCGACGGCGATGAGATTCGGCAAAAGAAAAAGAAAGCGACGGCCCCGCCGTCTGAAACCGCGAAGGAGCCAGAAAACTCGGCTCAACACTGACTCATTCAAAACAATCAATAAGGTAAGGAGACAGAGATGGAATATCGTCAACTTGGCCGTTCAGGACTCAAGGTGTCCGCCCTGAGCCTGGGAACCATGACCTTTGGAGGTCAGGGAAAGTTTGCTAAAACGGGACAAACCGATGTCGCGACCGCACGGCGGCAAATCGCCCTGTGTCGTGAAGCTGGGATCAACCTTTTCGATACCGCCGACGTTTACTCGGGCGGCCTGTCGGAAGAAATTTTAGGCGAGGCTCTTGGCAAGGCGCGAAATGACGTGCTGATTGCCACCAAGGCCCGTTTCCCGATGAGTGAAGGCCCCAACGGCGGAGGTTCTTCGCGTCATCACATCCTGCGTGCCTGTGAGGCCAGCCTCAAACGTCTTAACACCGACCACATCGACCTCTACCAGTTGCACCAGTGGGACGGCCTGACGCCGCTCGAAGAAACGCTGCGTGCGCTGGATGATCTGGTCAGCAGCGGCAAGGTTCGCTACGTCGGTTTATCAAATTTCTCTGCCTGGCATCTGATGAAAACGCTGGGTGTCAGCGATGCGCATCATTGGGTACGCCCGGTGAGCCAGCAGATTCACTACACTCTGCAAGCACGCGAAGCAGAATACGAGCTGTTGCCGGTGAGCCACGATCAGGGCCTGGGGGTGCTGGTGTGGAGCCCGTTAGCGGGTGGCCTGCTTTCAGGGAAATATCGCCGCAATCAGCCTCAGCCGGAAGGCACTCGCCATCTAGCCGAATGGGGTGAACCCCCGGTGCGCGACGAGAGCAAGCTGTACGATATTGTCGACGTACTGGTCGACATTGCCGCCGCGCGCGGCGTCTCGGCGGCACAGATTTCGCTGGCATGGCTGCTGTCCAAACCGGTCGTGACCTCGGTGATTGTCGGCGCGCGAAGTGAAGAGCAGCTGGTCGATAACCTCAAGGCTGCCGAGATAACGCTCAGCGCAGACGAGCTCGAGAGGCTGAATCAGGTGAGTCAGCCGCCGCTGATTTATCCTTACTGGCATCAGGCGCAGACCGCAGCCGACAGGCTGTCTGCGGCCGACTTATCGCTGATTGCCCCTTATTTAAAGCAAAACAAATAACCGCAGCAAGATTATTAAATCGATAACTAGACACATTATGGGCCTAGCCGCTTTCAACCACTCTGTGTTATTACTAATTGCAAGCACATGTCGTACTCTTTGCCCCGTCCGCGGGGCCATTTATTCTAAGGAAATCAGAGATGATCGTTTTTGTAACCGGCGCAACAGCCGGCTTTGGCGCCGCTATTGCACGTAAATTTGTTAATGCTGGACACCAGGTGATTGCAACAGGACGTCGTAAAGAACGTCTTGCTGATTTGAAGGCCGAACTGGGCGATGCGCTGTATGTCGCGCAGCTGGATGTGACCTCTCGTGAATCCATCGAGCAGGCCATCGCTGCGCTGCCGGCCGAATGGCAAAACATCGATTTACTGGTCAACAACGCGGGTCTGGCACTGGGTATGGAAACGGCGGACAAGGCGTCTCTGGATGACTGGGAAACCATGATCGACACCAACACTAAAGGTCTGGTGTATGTTACTCGTGCCGTACTGCCGGGCATGGTTGAACGCAACGTAGGTCACGTGATTAACATCGGCTCTACCGCCGGTAACTGGCCTTACGCTGGCGGCAACGTTTACGGCGCAACTAAAGCCTTCGTGCGCCAGTTCAGCCTCAACCTGCGCACCGACCTGTTCGGGACCAAGGTTCGCGTGACCAACGTAGAGCCTGGCCTGTGCGGCGGGACTGAATTCTCCAGCGTACGTTTCAAAGGTGACGATGCGAAGGTCGGCCAGACCTACGACAAGACCAACCCACTGACGGCGGAAGACGTGGCGGAGTCGGTATTCTGGGCCGCAACGCTGCCAGCGCACGTTAATATCAACTCAATTGAGATGATGCCGGTAAGCCAGTCGCTGGCTGGCCTGCGCGTAAGCCGCGACGAATAATCCCTGGCTTGACAGCAGTAAAAAAGGGCAACGGATCCGCTTCGTTGCCCTTTTTTCTTGCCGGTCACCGGATAATTAGTAAGACTTCCACCCGGAAATAATAATTAGCATACCCGCCAATGCGACGACGGCACCCAGCCAGTCGGTGGTCGCCAGTTTTACCCCATCAACGTAGCGCAGCCAAAGGAGCGCGGTCACCACGTAGACGCCGCCGTAGGCCGCATAAACGCGCCCACTCGCCGCAGGATGCAGCGTAAGCAGCCAGACAAACAGCGCAAGACTGGCGGCCGCAGGCACTAAAAGCACGGCGCTGCCGCCCTTTCTTAGCCACAGATAAGGCAAGAAACAGCCGATAATTTCGGCCAGTGCGGTAGCGAAAAATAGCAAGGTGGTTTTGAGCATGAGAAGGAGACTACTCCGTTAGTTCAATCATTTATAAACCAATTTCCCGTCTTTAGGTGACGTATCCCGTCAGGGTGGTATAATTTTAATCGTCGCGTCAGCGATGTGTAAACCTATAAGGATGAGCTAATGAACACAATAATTATGTCTCGACTGCTGCGCCGGATGCTGCCTGTCGCCCTGCTGGTGCTTTCAGGGACCTGGCAAGTGACGGCCCATGCTGAAACCAATTGTGCAGGTGGGACCTGTGTATTTGGCGGCAGCGGTAATGGGGCGATGAGCAACGAGCAAGCGCGCCAGAGCAAAGAAGAATGGAACGCGACCCGCACGTTACGCGATCAGAGAATTCAACGTCAGGAAAGAGACAACGCCCAGTACGAGCAGGCTGCTGCGCTGCGTGACCGCTGCAACGCAAGCCGTAATATCAACGCTTATTGGGAACCCAATACCCAGCGTTGTCTTGACCGCGTGACCGGCAACCAATTACTGGCACCTTAATCGCTCGATAGATTGCAGTTAACTGCTAAACTTTGCATGCAAGCTTTTCAAAAAAGGACGAAATCATGAAAAAGACTCTGATGGTTGGCTTGGCTCTTTTAACGCTCTCACCTCTGGTAGCTATGGCCTCTTGTGACAGCGTTAAAGCGGATATCACCAAGAAAATTGTGGCGAATGGCTTACCCGAGTCAGGTTTTAAACTCGATATCGTCGCCAATGACCAGGCCGATCAGGCTGGCGGTCAGGTTGTTGGGCATTGTGATAACGACAAGCAGAAAATTGTGTACAGCAAAACGGCAAATGGCGCAGACGACTCGACGGCAAGCCCTAAAACCGGCACCAGTCAGGACTCGTCAGCCCAGTAATACACTGCAATTCTGACCTCAAGGCTTAAACAGTCGCCTGTTTAAGCCTTTTTTATTGCGCCGTTTCAGGACTCTCTCTTCGCCGGACGATGACCGACCGGCAGCAACAGCGCGGCGGCTATTGCAAAGAATGACATGACGGCGGCAAGAACGAAAACCCAGTGCAGCGAGGCAGAAACCTGCTCGATGATATGATTCAGCCTTTCAGCCGAGAGTTGCTGCCGTTGTAGTTTGTCCATCAGCATCTGCACCGGGTCATGCAAGGCGGGCAGGCGATTTTGCAGGTTAACATTTAACGTTGCGCCGAGAATGGCCGTCCCTAGCGCCGACCCGAGCATACGGGTGAACAGCGTCGAGGCCGTGGCGATACCCCGCACCGAGGCATCGACCGAGTTTTGTACCGAGACAATAAACGTGGTGTTGCACAACCCCATGCCCGCGCCAATCATAAAGGCAGAAACTCTCGCCCACCACAGACCTGAGCCCGGAGTGAGCAGCAGGAGTGCCAGACTGCCAAACACCAACAGCAATGCGCCAAGCAGCACCGTGAAGCGATATGAGGTCGCCTGCATCAGCTTTCCGCTCAGCGTGCTTGCCAGCGGCCAGCCTAGCGACATCAGCGCCAGCGTGGTCCCGGCCTGTAGCGGCGTGCCGCCGAGAACCCCCTGAACATAAGTCGGTAAAAAGGCGCTGATGCCCATCATGCTGGCACCAATCACAATACCGCCGATATTGCCGGCAACCACCACCTTGTTCTGCCACAGTGACAGGGGAAACAGCGGTTCTGGTGCCCTTTTCTCCTGACGCACGAGCAGCGCCGAGGCCATCACGGCAAGTCCGACGAGCAGCAGGGAATAATAGCCGAGGGACTCAGCCTGGAGTAACGCCAGCAGCATAGCGGCCACCGCCAGTGAAAGCAGGCCGGTACCGGCGAGGTCTAGCGCGTGGGTCTTTCTGCTCTCCTCAGCGGGTAAATATTTGGCAAGAATCAGCATCGCGACAATGCCAATCGGCAGGTTTATCCAGAACACCACCGACCAATGAAAATGCTGGACGATAAACGCACCGAGCAGCGGCCCGACGATGGCCGATACGCCCCACACGCTGGCAAGATAACCCTGCGCCTTAGCGCGTTCATGCGGGCCGTAAATATTGGCGATAAGCGTGGTAGCAACCGGTGTGATGGCGCCTGCGCCTAATCCTTGCAGGGCACGGAAGGCAATCATCCACACCAACGATGGCGCGAATCCGCACAGCACCGAACCGCCGAGAAACAGCGCTGTACCAATGAAAAACATCTTACGGCAGCCGTAGAGATCGGCTAAACGCCCATAGATAGGCACGGTGATCGCCTGCGTCAGTAGATAGATGGCAAAAACCCAGCCTAAAAGCGAGAAGCCACCCAGGTCAGCAATAATGCTCGGCATCGCCGTGGCGACAATGGTGACTTCAACGGCGGCCATAAACATCGAAAGCATACAGGCGGTCAGCACCAGCGGGCGATGACGGCTATCGACGTGAATGTCGGGTAAGGTATTGGAAGCGATGGGCGTTCTCCTATATTTTTTCTTGTTCAGTATATCAGCGGTCTTTCTGTACAGGCTTGCTAATCGTGCCAATTTGCGAACTGTATCCAGGCCTTTTTTGATTGCTGTGGGTAAAACTCAATAAAACAATAGGCTCTGTGGTGAGGCCCCGCCTGCTTCTGGCTCTACGAGCTGATTAAGCTCAAGACGGGTTTAGGAGTACAAACTTACTGAATACGATTAAACAGGTTTATCAAAAATCTATTTCTTTTGTCATCGATTATTCGAGGGGAAGAACGTTACTCTTCATGCACGCCATTACGCCTGATTGAAAGTTTGTTTATTGCACTTAACTTTATATCTGAAAAACCCGATTTTTACACCTATACTGGCATGGTGAATAATGAAAAATTAAACGTTTTTAAGACACTCAATGAATATATTGAAAGAACTGAAAATACAAATGTGGATGGGGGTCGCTACCCCCTCAGTGAGGTCATGAGTAGGCTCATCAACACATTAAATAAAGAGCATTTAAAACAAAGGATTGGCGTAGAAAGCAAACATGCGAAATTCGCTATAAATGCCATATTGAGAGAAGACGAGACTGCTTTATTGAATATTCCAGGAATAAAAGACGATAATATTGCTTTGGACTATCTTGCCAGATTTGCGGCTCATATGGAAAGTATTGAGCGTGAGCTGCATGATTTTAATGCCGATATAGCACGGCTTTTTAGTACATCGTCGAATACGTTTACGCGCAATACACTTGACAATTTGTTTGAAAATCTAGGCGATCATCCTTGTTATGCACCCTCATACTCTCTTTTAGAGGCAGTCAATGACAAAGCAGAACTCCCTGATAAAAACGACCAAATGCGTGCTGTCGAATTTACCAATCGTATACTTTCTCGTATGATTAAGGGTGTGATTGATGGATTTATTAAACAGGTCAGTGAAAATATTCCGCTACAAAAACAACAAAATGATAACGCTCAGCTCCACTTCTTTTTGGATGATATTAAGATGGAGGATGTTGTATGTAAGTCAGACTCAAAAATGAATGGAATGACAGCAATAGAATTACGCCATTTGTATCGATGCAGAGCACAATTAGCTGACGTAGTCACATTTTATAAGGACAAAAAATCGGTTCCCGCACCGTGGGAAAAAACCCAGAACTATGGAGCCGTTATCTCCCCTCTACTGAACCTGTTTTAGACTATATTGCATTGGACAGCGGAAGCCTCAGAAATAGCTTTTTGTCGCTCGTCTGACGTTGAAATGACTGACTGCCACGGAGAACGCTCTCGGTGGCAGTATTCTTAGGCCATGGCGGCCAGTCGGGAAAGATCTAAAAAATGAGCCATCTCGCGCGATTCGGCACGGGGTAAATACGGAATCTCACCCAGCAGCGGCGCGTCAATATTTTGCTCGATAACCGCAATGGTCTCTGGATAATGTGCCAGACAAGGGTTGATTCTATTCGCTACCCAGCCGAGTAGCGTCACGCCGTCGGCAATAATCGATTGAGCAGCCAACAAGGCCTGACTGACGCAGCCTTCCTGAATACCGACCACCAACACCACCGGCATTTTTGTTTGCACAATCCACTCTGAGTAAGTCTGTTGCGGGGTAATCAGCGTGCGCCAACCGTCACAGCCTTCGATAACAACGGTGTCCGCTTCCTGGCACATAAACTCCAACCCTTCGGTCATACGTTCAAAAATATCGAAGGGTAAGTCGCTGGTAAATATATCTTCATCGGATAAGGCAAAAGGGGTTATTTTTGCCAACGGATATGAAATAGAAGAGGATTGCTGCAGGGTCACCGCATCTTTATTGCGCACGCCGTCGGCCAATGCCTGGCTGCCGGTGGCAATAGGTTTATAACCCAGCACAATTTTCCCCTGCGCGGCCATGGCCTGTAATAATGCGCGGGAAACAATCGTTTTTCCTACCCGGGAATCCGTACCCGTCACAAAAAAGTGCGTTAGCATGTCCAATTACTCCGAATAACTCCATGTACTGTCCAAACGCCTTGGGGAAACGGCAGATGCGTCATTCATTACCATGACGTAATACGCACAAAGTTTAGGGGATTAACCGGATTAGCAACTTGCGTTAGCGCAATGTTTTGTGGGTGCGACCGGTGTTGTGATATAACCCTTATAAGTTATCTTTCGGCTTCTCAAATACTTCCAACCTGAATAAAAACTATGATTGATGCTCATGCGGTGCTGACTGTTTTTATGGTTTATGTGGCTGGTGTGGTTATTCCTGGCCCAAACTTTGTTGCTGTTGTACATAAAGCCGTCGCCTCATCGCGTTCGGCAGCGTTGGCATTGGTTGCAGGTATTGTGGTGGTGAATTTATTCTGGGCAAGCTGCGCAATAGCAGGCGTTGGGATTGTGTTTACGTCTTTTCCGTGGGTAGCGTTGCTGATTAAGATAATGGGTGCCGCTTATCTTATCTGGTTTGGTTCGCGTTTATTGTTCAAAGCCGGGACAAGCGTAATTTCTTTACCCACAGAACAGAAGGACATCCGTTTTCGGCAGGCCTTTGTTCAGGGAGTGATAACGAATATCGGCAATCCAAAATCGATGGCTTTTTATGCCGCTATTTTCTCTACCGCCGCCCCAGCCCACGTATCATCAGGTACTTTTTTCGCCATGTTGGCCGTTGTCGGTATTATTGCCGCACTGTGGTACGGCGCGGTCGCACTGGCGTTGTCCCAACCTCGTATTTCTTCCGCCTACCAAAGGGGCAAAAAGAGTATCGACAGGCTGTGTGGCAGCGTGATTGTTTTATTGGGGATTAGACAAATATTGAAATAAGCCGACGCTAACCCTGCAATAATTTCACCAGTAGTGAGCCATTATAAAGCGCGTCTTTAACCAGTGCTGCGCCCGGCATGGTGCCATGATTTGAAAACTGCGTGGATTCAAGCTGAATATTTTCGCTGTAGGCCGGTAAGGACTGTTGCTGGATGCAAGACATAATGGTCGGGTGCAGAACCGACTGCGCCTGATTAAGCGGCGAACCGATCAGAATTTTTTCAGGGTTAAACAGGTTCACCATAATTGCCAGAATTCGCCCCACATTCTGCCCCACGCCCACAATAATATCCTTCGCCAGCGCGTCGCCTCGGTTCGCAGCATCACAGAGGTTTTCGACAGTGATCGGCAGTCCATTGAGCAAAGAATTAGGCGTAACCTCTAGACGTTGCCTGACCAACTCGAGAATATTATCGATGCTGGCCAGAGTTTCCAGGCAGCCATGATTACCGCAATAACAGCGCTTGCCGTAAGGGTCGACCTGAGTATGGCCTATCTCGACTACGCTACTGCTGTTGCCGTGCAGCACCTGCCCGCCGGTAATGACTCCCGCCCCGACGTTATCATCGATAACTACCTGAATTACGTTACGGAAACCGCGTGATGCGCCGTACAGGGACTCAGCCTTGGTCCAGGCCGCAATATCATGCTGGATAAAAACCGGTAAACCGCTGCGTGCGGCCAAGGCCGGACCGAGGGGGACGGATTCCACCGGATAGAACGGCATTTTCTGAATGACACCTTTTGCGGTGTCAATCATGCCGGGCAAGGTAATTGCCATTGCGGTCAGACGTTCAAGTTTGCTCTGATGATGAATAAAAAATTGGTCAATGTGCGCAATAATGCGATCGAGAAACGGCACGGCGTCTTCGGCGACAAGGGGAAGAATATCTTCGGCAACCAGTTTACTGCTCAGGTCGCGCAAACTCAGCGTTAGCGTGCCAAGACTGACTCGCGCAGAGAGATAGTGCCAAGCCTGGGTATCAAGGATAAGCCCTATTGCAGGACGGCCACGGCTGCCCGGCTCCTGATATTCGGTTTCTTGAACCAGATGCGCCTGAACCAGTTCGCGTACAATCTTTGTGATGCTGGCCGGAGCAAGCTGCGCTTTTTTGGAAAGCTCGATGCGGGAAATTGGACCAAACTGATCTATCAGTCGGTAAACGGTACCGGCATTAATTTGTTTGATCTGATCGATGTGTCCCGGCTGGCCTTCCACTATCACTCAACGTGCCTCGTTATTTTTCGCGCTTCGAAATAAATATTAAAGGCTATGTTGTAGCTTTTGTCATTTATCGTCAACTATTTGATTCGATATGTGATTTAGTGCACATATTACAATTAATACCTGAAGGAATTGCAGGTTTAACAGGCTATTCGCCGTCTTCAATCATCATTTTAGCCAGCGCCAAAGCCGGCGCAGAAAGCGGACGATGACGATGACTGACCAGCCAGACCTGGGTATTCACCTGCTCATCTTTAAAGGAAAGATATTTAACGCCGTCAACCTGAATACGTTTATACGAGGCGGGCAATATCGATACGCCAAGACCCGCGGAAATGAGCCCAATGATGGTCAACGCCTCTCCGACCTCCTGAGTAATAAAAGGCGTAATGCCGGCGAGCGCCAGGCGCTGAAGAATATCGTCATACAGCGAGGTGCCTACGTCCTTGGAGAAAAACACGAACGGCTGATCGGCAAGGTGGCTCAACGTCAGCTCGCCGGGCGGCAGTTGAGTCAGTGGATGCTGCTCGGGGACCACGGCAACCAGCGGCTCGGAACGCAACAGATGATGCTGTAGAACATCGGGCAGCACGCCGTTGCGCATGACGCCCAGATCCAGAGTCCCTTCAACCAGCGGTTGCAGCTGCTGTTGGCTATTGAGTTCTTCGATACGAATATTGACGTGGGGATGCGCCATTCTGAAGCGCTGAAAAGTGCGCGATATCTTTTTCAGAAACGGTGCCGATGAGGTCAGTCCAATCGTCAGATTGCCCTCCTCGCCGCGATGAATGCGCGCCGCCTGCTCAGAGACGTCGTGCACCTTGCTTACGATGCTCTTGGCCTCCTTCAGGAACATCTCCCCCGCCTGGGTAAGACGCACGCTGCGGTTGGTACGATAAAGCAACACCGCACCAATTTGCGTTTCAAGCGCTTGAATCTGCTGGCTTAACGGCGGCTGCGAGATGTTTAGCTTTTCCGCCGCACGGCCAAAGTGCAGCTCTTCTGCTACCGCGATGAAATAGCGCAGATGCCTTAGCTCGATATTGTTCACACAACCCTCATTGATATCTTTAAAGTATCAAAACCCTGTAATTAATATATTAGATTAAGAAAATAATACTGAGTAAAATTTTCTGACACACACTATTGTTTCAAAATAATTTTATTAAGGATTTCACGTGAACATCACGCGTCGGCAGCCCGCAGACTCTGCGGCAGGCCAATCGGTTAATGATGATGAACTGCACGCTATCACCCCGCAGGTTTCAACGCCCGTAAAAGACGACTTTATCAAGAGAGGAACGCCGCAGTTTATTCGCGTGACGTTGGCATTTTTCTCGGCCGGTTTAGCCACTTTCGCCCTGCTTTACTGCATGCAGCCGATTATGCCGGTGCTGTCCCAGGAGTTTGGCGTTTCGCCTGCGGCAAGCAGTCTTTCTTTGTCGGCCGCGACCGGCATGATGGCGATCGGGCTGCTGTTCACCGGCCCTATTTCCGACGCCGTTGGCCGTAAAAATGTCATGGTGGTTGGCATGATGCTGGCCGCTATCTGCACCATTGTCTGTTCAGTCATGACCAGCTGGCACGCCATTCTGCTGATGCGCGCGTTAATTGGCCTGTCGCTGAGTGGCGTTGCCGCCGTGGCGATGACCTATTTGAGTGAAGAGATTCACCCCAGCGTGGTTGCGTTCTCGATCGGGCTTTACATCAGCGGTAACTCAATAGGCGGCATGAGCGGACGTCTGGTCACCGGCGTATTAACCGATTTTGCATCATGGCGCGTTGCCGTTGCCTTCCTCGGCGTTTTCTCTCTGCTTTCGGCCAGTATGTTCTGGAAAATCCTGCCCGCGTCGCGTCATTTCCGCGCCAGTTCGCTGCGCCCGCGTAAATTGATGATTAACTTCAAGCTTCACTGGCGTGATAGCGGGTTGCCGCTGCTGTTTGCCGAAGGTTTTCTGATTATGGGCAGCTTCGTGACCATGTTTAACTACATCGGTTACCGCCTGCTAGGTGCGCCTTACCACCTGAGCCAGGCGATTGTCGGGATTCTGTCGATTGCCTATCTGATGGGTACCTACAGCTCACCGAAGGCCGGTGCGCTGACCGCCGTTTACGGGCGTGGACAGGTGCTGATTGGTTCCTTGCTTCTGATGCTGGTTGGTATCCTGATAACCGCATTCAACCCGGTATGGCTGGTCTTTATCGGAATGGCAATGGTGACAGGCGGCTTCTTTGCCGCCCACTCTGTCGCGAGCGGCTGGATTGGCAGGCGTGCGAAACGCGCTAAGGGACAGGCGTCGTCGCTTTATCTTTTCTCCTATTACGCCGGTTCAAGCGTAGCGGGCACGCTCGGCGGCGTGTTCTGGCACCGCTTTTCCTGGGTTGGCATCACCGCCTATATCTGCGTGATGCTGCTGATCGCCGTTGGTATCGGTTATCGCCTGATGAAGTTGTCAGAATCTCGCATTGCACACAGCTGAGCCTCTCTTTCCCCTTACCAGAGTGTTAGACTTTAAAGCGAGCCAATAACCGTCCTCGCTTTAAAGTCTACAAGGCAAAAAATCACCTAAATATACAATAATTCTCGATATCCAAACTGACCCCAATCTCCCCCGACCCGCCTCTTCATCTTGCCAGAAAAAAACCTTTCCGATGGTCAGGTGTGCACTGTTGATCTTTATAGGCTATATTGTATGTTGTAACTAATTGGAGGGGTAATGGTCAGCTACGATTTGAAATTACGCATGAATGAATGTTTTCGGGAGTTGGAACTGGCGACAACGGATTTAACTCGCTTCCTGGATCGGCTGGAATTGCTTGAGGCGCGAGTATTTTCCCTTCCGGAAATAGAAAAAGGCGCTGAACATAATCCCGCTTCTATTATCGAGGTTACGCCGCATCAGGGTGAAGCCGCCCACCAGCTGGCGATGCAGCATTTCCAAAAACTGTTTATCCATCACAACGGCCTCAATGTTAGCAGCAAAGCCGCCGTCAGGCTGCCGGGTGCGCTGTGTTATGCGGTCGATCAGGCTGAGCATCAGGCCGCACAGCTGCTGGTTCAGGAGGTGAACAAGCTCAAGAGCGAGCTCGAAAATATCGTGACTGTTGAATCTGGCCTCCCTTCTGAGCAGCGTTTTGATTTTGTACACAGTCAGCTGCGTGGACTTATCACGCTCAACGCCTACCGCTCCATCAATACCCTTTTACAACCTGACTCAGTGCGCTTTGGCTGGGCCAACAAGCACATTATCAAGAACCTGAGCCGCGACGAACTGCTGCAAAAGCTGGAGAAAAGCCTGACGGCCGGTCGCGCGGTGCCCCCGTTCACCCGAGAACAGTGGATGGAAAATATTACACGCGAAATCATCGATGTAAAAAAACTGCCCGAGCATGCCATCCTCAAAATAAAACGCCCGGTCAAGGTTCAACCAATCGCCCGCGTGTGGTATCGCAACAGTCAAAAGCAGGTGCAACACCCCTGCCCGTCGCCGTTTATCACCCTATGCCTGCGTGACCCGCTTCTACAGATTCCCAAGTTAGGCGAGCTGCCCAACTATGACGCCAGCGCGGTAAAACACCGCTATAAGCCCGAATCGCAACCGCTTAATCTGTTGATTAAACGCCTGCATCTTTACACCGATCAGCCGGTATAACCTCTCAAAAAGCATAAAAAAGGCTCTGGCCGCGAACGGACAGAGCCTTTAATCGGTCGTTAAACTAACGACTTATTTTTTCATGCTGCCAACCATGTCTTCTGGACGCACCCACTCATCAAACTGAGCTTCGGTCAGGTAGCCAAGCTTGAGGGCAGAGGCCTTCAAGGTCAGACCTTCTTTATGCGCTTTCTTGGCGATTTCGGCGGCTTTATCGTAACCGATATGGGTATTCAGCGCGGTAACCAGCATCAGGGATTCGTTCAGCAGCTGAGTGATACGGTCACGGTTTGGTTCGATACCCACGGCGCAGTGCTCGTTGAAGCCCTGCATACCATCTGCCAGCAGGCGAACAGACTGTAGATAGTTGTGAATAACCATGGGACGGAACACGTTCAGCTCGAAGTTACCGGATGCGCCACCGATGTTAACCGCAACGTCATTACCCAGAACCTGTGCGCACAGCATGGTCATCGCCTCACACTGAGTCGGGTTGACCTTGCCTGGCATGATAGAGCTGCCTGGCTCGTTTTCTGGAATCGAAATCTCGCCGATGCCGCTGCGTGGGCCTGAAGACAACCAGCGAACGTCGTTGGCAATTTTCATTAGGGAAGCAGCCAGACCTTTCAGTGCACCGTGACCATGAACCAGCGCATCACAGGTTGCCAGCGCTTCGAACTTGTTGGGAGAGGTCACAAAAGGCTGACCGGTCAGGTCGGCAATCGCTTTGGCAACGCGAACCGCATACTCAGGATGAGTGTTCAGACCGGTACCTACTGCGGTGCCGCCCAGCGCCAGTTCAGCAATATGTGGAATGCTAGCTTCGATGTGCACCAGATTGTGTGCCAGCATCGCGGCCCAGCCAGAGATTTCCTGTCCCAGCGTCAGCGGTGTAGCGTCCTGTAGGTGAGTACGGCCAATCTTGACGATATCTTTAAAGGCTTCGGCCTTGTCGGTCAACGTCTTGTGCAATACTTTCAGTTCAGGGATCAGATGTTCGCGAACAGAAACCACCGCTGCAACGTGCATTGCGGTTGGAAATACGTCGTTGGAGCTCTGGCTCTTGTTAACGTCATCGTTAGGGTGAATCAAACGACCTTCGCCACGCTCGCCGCCAAGAATCTCGCTTCCGCGGTTTGCCAGCACTTCGTTCATGTTCATGTTGGTCTGGGTACCGGAACCGGTCTGCCAGATTGAAAGCGGGAATTCACTCTCATGCTTGCCGGCCAGAACTTCGTCGGCGGCGGCAATAATCGCATTCCCACGGTCGGCCGGGAGCAGGCCGAGATCCATGTTTACGGTGGCGGCGGCACGTTTGGTCTGAGCGAGAGCGTTGATGAGCGCGGTGGGCATTTTTTCACTGGAAATACGAAAATGCTCTAGTGAACGCTGAGTCTGTGCTCCCCAAAGTTTATCGGCCGGAACTTCGATCGGTCCCATTGAGTCTTTTTCAATGCGATGAGCTGCCATTACTGTCTCCTTACGCGGTTTCTTCAAAAATTTTAAATTGCAGGGTACCGACGACGCTCCCAAGGCTGTGCCGACGGATAGGCAATTATAACCATAAGGTTAACGAGTTGTTGTAGGAATTTCGGGATTTGGCGCTCACCGCACTTTTTATTCACGATCGGGGGTTAAATCAGGCCTTGCTGCAAAATACAAATTAAAACCTTATTAATCATAAGGCTACTTTGATTCAGTCGCTTTATTGTTCGCTTCGTCATGACGATGGACGTTTCCCCAATCACACATCATATCCAGAACGGGGATCAGCGAACGCCCTCTTTCCGAGAGGCTATATTCGACCTTAGGCGGAATTTGCGGATACTCATTTCTGATAATTAAAGCGTCACTTTCCAACTCTTTTAGCGTCAGACTTAAAGTTCGGTAAGAAATGGTCCCGATTCGGCGTTTGAGCTCATTGAACCTCAATACCGGACTGAGGCCCGCTAAAGAATAGAGAATCATCATTTTATATTTTCCGCTTACCAGTGAAAGCGTATAGCCAAACCCCGTTTCTCCCGTAATCTCGCAGGAAGCATCGACCGTTTCTTCGCTCATTACACTATCCATTTGTATAGTACATATCAAAAATGACAGTATTGTACTTTAAATTAAACCTCCCTATGATGCAAACACCTAATAAAGCCCCCTATTCAATCTAATAACCAGGGAATAAATTTTGAAAACTCTAATCATTGTTATTCACCCAAACATAAATGATTCTATCGTGAATAAAAGATGGGTGAGTGAGCTGGATAAATATCCGGACTTATTTACCGTCCACTCTCTTTACCAACATTATCCTGATGGCATCATTGATGTAGAGAAAGAACAACGATTAATTGAACAACATGGAAGTATTATTCTACAGTTTCCGCTTTATTGGTTTAACTGCCCTCCTCTGCTGAAAAAGTGGCTCGACGAAGTCCTTACCTACGGCTGGGCATACGGTTCGACCAGTGGCTATAAGCTTAAAGGCCGTAAATTTGCCTTGGCGGTAAGCGCTGGTATTAAGCAAGAGGACTTCACGCGCGATGGACGTTATCGTTATTCACTGGAGGAAATACTCATTCCGTTCGAGATGACTGCAAAATATGTAGGCGCGCATTATCTCCCGTTTTATTCTGTCTACGGCACTGAAATTGGAATTTCACAACAGGAATTAGAAAGCAACGCTAAAGGCTATATTGATTATCTCAATTCATTTAGCTAATCGCGTTATAAAAAGCCAACTGTTATTTAATCTTATCGTTGAGCAGCATTAATAATTAACGGGCTCGCGTATGGCCTTTGTGCCCGATAGCTCACGCCATGAACAGATTGCTTTAATACGTTTTAATCCGGCCGCGTCGAAGCGCCTGTCAGTTCAGCAAGGTTGTGGGAAGTTGTCGAACAGTGCTTACAGAATCACAGCACATCTCTTATGATAAGCGCAGGAACTCAATTTCTCTTCCAGATTAGGATGAACCCATGAAAAAGATGCATAACAATGTACAAAATTACGCCTGGGGAAGCGTTGACGCGCTCACCAACCTCTATGGCATTAGTAATCCTCAGGGAAAACCGATGGCCGAACTGTGGATGGGCGCGCACCCGAAAAGCAGCTCTTCAATCACCGATAACAACGGCAATAACGTTTCACTTCGCGACCTGATAAGTCAGGATCTCGAGGGTAATCTGGGGAGTAAAGTGGCGCAGCGCTTCGGCGAACTGCCTTTCCTGTTCAAAGTACTGTGCGCCAGTCAACCGTTGTCTATTCAGGTTCACCCGAGTAAAAGCAATGCGGTAGTGGGCTTTGATAAAGAGAACAAGGCGGGGATTCCTCTCGACGCTGCCGAGCGTAACTATAAAGATGCCAATCACAAGCCGGAGCTGGTTTTCGCCTTGACGCCGTTTGCCGCCATGAACGGCTTTCGTGAGCTGAGTGACATTCAGTCCCTGCTACAGCCGATTTCGGGGGCTCATCCTGATATCGCCAGTTTCCTCGCTCACCCGGATAAGGAACATTTAAAAACGCTGTTCGCCGCGCTCCTCGGCATGAAGGGTGAAACTAAATCGCTGGCGTTAGACATTCTTAAAAACACACTCAAGGCTCAGCACGGCCAACCGTGGGACACCATTCGCAGCATTGCGCAACATTATCCCGATGACAGCGGTCTGTTCTCCCCGTTGCTGCTCAACGTCATCGAACTTCAACCGGGTGAAGCGATGTTCCTCTACGCCGAAACGCCGCATGCCTACCTCGAAGGGGTGGCACTTGAGGTAATGGCCAACTCGGACAACGTATTGCGCGCCGGTCTGACCCCTAAATACATTGATATCCCGGAGCTCTACGCCAATCTGAAGTTTGAATCCAAGCCTGCGGATGCGTTGCTGACCACGCCGGTTCAAAAAGGCCACGAGCTTAGCTTCCCGATCCCGGTTGAGGATTTTGCCTTCTCACTGCATAGCCTGAGCGCAGAACCGCAGTCGTTGGCGCAAGACAGCGCCGCTATTATCTTCTGCGTCGAAGGCCAGACCGTACTGGAAAAAGACGGGCATCAGGTTGTCCTTCAGCCGGGTGAATCTTGCTATCTGTCGGCCTCCGACTCGCCGGTAAACGTCAGCGGAAATGGACGAATCGCCCGCGTGTTTAACCAGCTTTCCTAAATATCTTCTGTAAAAACAACCGGCAAAAAGGGACAATTTTCCTAAATGTTTGCCTAAAGGCCGGTTTTTCCACCACAATAAAAGCAGTAAGGCATTAAGTTTGATAACCTTAACGACCTGATTGAGAGGCTGTCGTTACTGATAGCAGTTAAAAGGATGAACAGAACTATGAAAAAATCGTTAGTCGCTGTAAGCGTCATCGTAGTACTTGGCGCAGCATGGACAGGCACTTCCTGGTACACAGGAAAAATGCTCGAGCAAAATATGGGCGATACGGTTGCCGAAGCCAATTCTCAGATTCAAGCCCACTATCCTCACGCCGGTATCAAACTGGTTTATCAAGATTATCAACGCGGTATTTTCAGCAGCACCGTGCGTTTTGTGGCGCAGCCAGACGGCAACTCGCCTGACAACGTGCTGCAACCGGGGGATGAGATTGCTTTCCTCGAGACCCTCGATCATGGTCCATTCCCGGCCGCTCAGCTTAAAAAATTCAATCTGATCCCGAGCGCGGCATCGGTTCACACCGAACTGCAAAATACCCCTGCGGTAAAAGACCTGTTTGACATGACCCAAGGCAAATCGCCGGTTACCGCGGAAACTCGCGTCGGCTACAGCGGTGACACCGCCTCGGTTATTAATATTCAACCCATCGATTTCCAGAAAAATAACAGCCGACTTCAGTTCTCTGGTGCGACGGTTAACCTTGACGCCGATAAAGACCTGAAGAAGGTGAAAATTGACACCAAGGCCGATAGCCTGGCGTTTACCTCGCCAAACCAGTGGGGCCAACTTGAGAAAATTACGCTGGCCGGTTTGAACCTGACCAGCGACACCCATCAGAGCCAGTCCCAGCTTTACATTGGCGGTGGCAATCTCAATGCCGACAACATTGGCATTGATATCGACAACAAAGATGTCGCTCAGGTTGCTGGCTTCAAGCTGAACAGTCAATTTGATGAAGAGGGTCAAAACCTCAAAGGTGAGCTGAACTACTCACTGGATTCCCTGAAAATTCAGGGAGCTGACTTCGGTTCTGGTAAGCTGACCATCAAGCTCGACAGACTGGACGAGCAGGCGTTGAAACAATTTACCGACACCTACCATCAGCAGGCGATGGACTTGTTGCAGAAATCCCAGCAACTGGACCCGCAGATTTATCAGCAGCAGGCCACCGCGCTGCTGCTCTCTAATCTGCCAATCCTGCTCAAGGGCAATCCAAGCATCAATATCGATCCGCTAAGCTGGAAAAACAGCAAAGGTGAGAGTACGTTCAATCTCAAGCTGGACCTGAAAGATCCGACCGTAGCAACCTCTCAGGCGCAGACGGAGGATCAGTTGATTTCTCAGCTGGTTAGCAACGTTGATGCCAAGCTGAACATCCCTATCGATATGGCAACCGAACTGACTACGCAGACTGCCAAAGTTGAAGGCTATACCGGTGATGACGCAGAGAAGCTGGCTAAACAGCAGGTTCAGGGGCTCGCCGCTATGGGCCAGATGTTCAAACTGACCACCCTGCAAGACAACGCGATTACCAGCAGCTTCCACTACTCGGATAATCAGGTGGACCTGAACGGTCAGAAGATGACGCTTCAGCAGTTTGCCGGTCTCTTTGGCGTGTTTGGTGGCCCGGCTATCCCGGCTCAGCAGGCACCTGCTCAACCAGAGACTCAGGCAGCGCCCGTCCAGCCTGACGCCCCGGTACCGCCAACTGTGGTGCCAGCGCAGCCAACGAAATAAAAATGCATGACGCCTCTAAGGCCCACTTCGGTGGGCTTTTTTGAGTCGATTGAAAACGTAACCTTTGTCTACGCCGACCCACGCTCTACGATTGACGCGTTCACGATAATATCCTGCGTTTCTAGATTCTGCCCGCCGATACGCAGCAGCAAACGTCTGGCAGCCGCGTAGCCAATTTCACGCGCCGAACTTGAAACCGAGGTCAAAGGCGGTTCCGTGAGCGCCAGTTCAGGAGAATCCTCGATGCCTATCAGCGCCACCTGTCGCTGAAAAAGGTTATCCATCGAACTCCCTGCGACCTGATTTCCGGTTCGCAATACGCCAAAATAGGCTCCCAGCGCCACCGAAGCCTTATGGCAAACAATAGCGCTGATTTTGGGATAACGCCGAAGCAGACTTTCTGCGGCGTCTGCCGCATGCCCGTAATGATAATCGCACTCGATAATCCACTCACTGCGAAAAGGCAGGCCATACTGGAGCAGTGTCGCGCAAAATCCCCCCAGACGTTCAGCCCGGGTTAATGAGCTGCCCAGCCCACCGAGATAGGCAATCTGCTTGTGCCCGTGGCGAATCAGGTATTCGGTAGCGATTTTTGCCGCCTGCATATTGTCGGGACGCACCAGATCAACGCCCTCACTGCCGCCAGATCGCGAGGCGCAGATCAGCGGCACGCCCTGAGCGGCGGCTTTTTCCCGCAGACTGTGATTGACGTGCTGAATCCCGCCCGCAATCACGATGCCGTCAACGCCGTGGGTCAAGAGGGTATCGAAACAGCGCTCCAGCCCCTTTCCGGTCGCTCCGCTTTGCAACAGGAAGATAACCTTGCCTTGCGCTTCAAACATTTCACTCAGCCCGGCGGTCATTTCGGCATAAAACGGCTCGCAGATATCACGCACGATAAGCCCAATCACGCCGGACTCCCCGCCGCGCAGCGAACTTGCCTGACGATTGCGAACAAAACCCAACTGCTCAATCGCCTGATTTACCCGCGCACTGGTCGCCTGCGAAATACGTCCTTTCCCACTCAACACCAGGGAGACGGTGGCAACTGATACGCCCGCCGTCGAGGCAACGTCGGTGATGGTCACTTTTTTGGACATCATGGCTTCCCGCTCATTAAGACCCGTTCCTTTACCTAATCCGGCAGCAATAGATTAAACGTTTAACCTTAAAACAGGACAAATCAAATTTTCATTGCTTAATTATGTGAACATGGTCAATTAAAACCCAGGTAAAACGTTTTATCTTATCGCCGGTCGATTACCTATAAATTTTGTAAAATCAATTTTCCCTAAGGGAGTTTTTATGCCAGCGAGTCGAAAACAACGCGTTACCCTCTGGGAATTTTTCCAGAGTTTAGGCAAGACCTTTATGCTGCCGGTTGCCCTGCTGTCGTTCTGCGGCATCATGCTGGGTATTGGCAGCTCGTTAAGCAGCCGGGACGTCATTACCCTGTTACCTGCCGTTGGAAACCCCGTTTTCCAGCTGATTTTCACCTGGATGAGCAAAGTTGGTTCATTCGGTTTCAGCTATCTGCCGGTCATGTTTGCCATGGCGATCCCCCTTGGCATGGCGCGTGATAACAAGGGTGTCGCAGCGTTCTCAGGCTTTGTCGGCTTCGTGGTATTAAATCTGGCAACCAATTTTTACCTGACCACCAAGGGGATCCTGCCTTCGGCCGACCCACTGGTCCTCAAAGCCAATAATATACAAAATATTCTTGGGATTCAGTCGATTGATACCGGTATTTTGGGCGCAGTCATTGTGGGCATCATTGTTTACCTGCTGCACGAGCGTTTCAACACCATTCGGCTGCCCGACGCGCTGGCCTTCTTCGGCGGTACTCGCTTTGTGCCTATCGTCACCTCCGTGGTGCTCGGTCTCTGCGGTTTGGTTGTGCCGCTGATCTGGCCGTGGTTTGCGGCAGGCATTACCGGACTTGGGCGCTTGATCCACGACGCAGGTATTTTCGGCCCGATGATTTTTGGCACCGGGGAGCGCCTGTTGCTGCCTTTCGGCCTGCAACATATTCTGGTGGCCATCATTCGCTTTACCGAAGCAGGCGGAACGCTCGACGTCTGCGGCCGCGAAGTCAGCGGTGCGCTGACCATCTTCCAGGCTCAGCTCTCATGCCCAACGACGCACGGCTTTGCCGAAAGCGCGACACAGTTCCTGTCACAGGGCAAAATGCCGGCGTTTCTGGGCGGTTTGCCGGGCGCTGCGTTAGCCATGTATCACTGCGCCAAGCCTGAGAATCGTCATAAAATTAAAGGGTTATTGATTTCCGGCGTGGTTGCCTGCGTCGTAGGCGGCACAACCGAACCTATCGAGTTCCTGTTCCTGTTCGTCGCACCGGTGCTTTACCTGTTGCACGCCGTACTCACCGGATTAGGCTTTACCGTCATGTCGCTGCTCGGCGTCACCATCGGCAATACTGACGGCAATATCATTGACTTTGTGGTCTTCGGCATACTCCACGGCACCGCGACCAAGTGGTATCTGGTCCCCGTGGTCGCGGCGATATGGTTCGTGGGCTACTACGCAATTTTCCGCTTCGCTATCACTCGCTTCAATATCAAGACGCCGGGTAGAGAGTCAGACGCCCTCCCCGTCGCCACGCCCGCGCGTTCAGGCAGTAAATCGGGCTATAACGTGCCTGAAATACTGACCGCACTCGGCGGAGCGGCAAACATCATTACCCTCGACAACTGCATCACACGTTTGCGTCTGTCGGTGCATGATATGTCGCGCGTAGATGACGCGCAGCTAAAAGCCCATCGTGCAATCGGCGTAGTTCATCTTAACGAACACAATTTGCAGGTGGTGATCGGTCCTCAGGTCCAGTCGGTTAAAGACGAGCTTGATAGCTTGCTGAGGCAGCAACCCACAGCCTCGGACTCTACGCCGTTAACGGTATGATATTCCTCAGGGTGAGCCTGCTCACCCTGATTTATTTGTGAGGATGTTATGTTTGATTTTGACACCCCGGTCGACAGACAGGGTACCTGGTGCACCCAGTGGGACTATATTGCCGACAGGTTTGGCCGCGCTGACCTGCTGCCATTTACCATCTCGGACATGGACTTTGCCACCGCCCCCTGCATTCTCGAGGCGCTGCAAAAAAGGCTGTCTCACGGCGTACTGGGCTACAGCCGCTGGCAACACCCCGATTTCACCGGGGCTATTGCTCACTGGTATCAGACCCGTTTTCACTGTGCCATAAACCCTGAAGCACTGGTTTATGGACCCTCGGTCATCTATATGGTGGCTCAGCTCATCCGTCAATGGAGCGCGGCGGGCGACAGCGTACTTATTTTCACCCCCGCCTACGACGCCTTTTACAAGACCATCAGCGGAAATCAGAGAAAAGTCATCTCTTCACCCTTGCAAAAAATCAACCAGCAATGGGAGATGGACCTTTCGCTGCTTGAGACTCAGCTTGCCGAACAGGAGTGCAAGATTTTACTGCTGTGCAGCCCGCACAATCCCACCGGCAAGGTGTGGACGCGGCAGGAACTGGTGACAATCGACAGGCTGTGCCAAAAATATCAGGTAAAAGTCATTAGTGATGAAATTCACATGGACATGGTATGGGGCAAAAATCAGCATCTGCCTTGGTCATCAATCGGTAGCGGCCACTGGGCGCTGGTCACCTCCGGCTCCAAGACATTTAATATCCCGGCATTAACCGGCGCTTACGGCCTGATAAATCACGCCGCTGACCGCGCGGCTTACCTTCAGCAACTCAAAAACACCGATGGCCTCTCCTCGCCCGCCGTACTTTCCGTATTAGCACACATTACCGCCTATACGCAGGCCGCGCCGTGGCTCGATGCACTGCGGCAGTATCTCGAAGCCAATCTGTCGTTTGTCGCCAGGCAGCTTAATGACGCGTTTGCCGAACTAGACTGGCAGCCACCGCAGTCGACTTATCTGGCCTGGATTGATTTACGTCCGCTAAATATTGATGATGAGGCGTTGCAGACCGAGCTTATCGAGCGCCAGGGCGTCGCGATGATGCCGGGCATAACCTACGGCGAAGAGGGGCGCGGCTTTCTCAGGCTAAACGTCGGCTGTTCACGCGCCAAGCTTGAAAAAGGCGTTGAGAAGCTGATTGCAGGTTTACAGGCCGTTCGCTGACCGTATGGTTTACAAAATCAGCAGTCAAATCATAACTCCGTGCCAGCACCCGTCGAAAACGCTATAATAGTTTGCACTTTATCGACAATAAAATGGGTGCTGCCAATGATTGACTCTCGTCTTCCGCTTACTGATATTCACCGCCACCTTGATGGCAACATTCGCGCCCAAACCATTCTCGACCTAGGTCGTCAATTTAATATCGCCCTGCCCGCCAATGAAATTGAAGCGCTGCGTCCGCACGTTCAGGTCACTAAAACCGAACCGGATCTAGTGAGCTTCCTGCAAAAACTGGACTGGGGTGTTGCCGTTCTGGGTTCTCTCGATGCCTGTCACCGTATTGCGCAGGAAAACGTGGCCGACGCGGCCAGAGCAGGCCTGCATTATGCCGAGCTGCGTTTTTCACCGTATTACATGGCGATGAACCACAAACTGCCGGTCGCAGGCGTTGTCGAGGCGGTGATTGACGGCGTGCGTCGCGGCTGCCGTGACCATGACATTGATATCAACCTGATTGGCATTCTCAGCCGCACCTTCGGTGAAGACGCCTGCCTGCAAGAGCTCGACGGGCTTCTTGCCCACAAAGACGGTATCACCGCGCTCGACTTGGCCGGCGATGAACTCGGCTTTCCGGGCAGCCTGTTCCTCGATCATTTCAACAAAGGCCGTGACGCAGGATGGCGTATCACCGTGCACGCGGGCGAAGCGGCCGGTCCAGAGAGCATCTGGCAGGCGATTCGTGAGCTGGGTGCGGAACGAATCGGCCACGGCGTGAAGGCCGCAGAAGACCCCGAGCTGATGGATTTCCTGGCTAAACACCAGATTGGTATTGAGTCATGCCTGACCTCGAATATCCAGACCAGCACCGTGTCTGCACTGGAAAAACACCCGCTGGCGACCTTCTTGCGCCACGGCGTGCTGGCCTCAATCAACACCGATGACCCGGCCGTTCAGGGGATCGAAATTGCGCATGAGTACAACGTTGCCGCCCCGGCCGCGGGCTTAACTCAGGCCGAGATTCGTCAGGCTCAGATAAATGGCCTGACGATGGCGTTCCTGAGCGAAGCAGACAAGCAGCGAATTAACGTTAAGGTTCAGGGGTAATTTAGGTTTTCTTAAAGATAATCTTTAGCGATAAAAAAGGGCCAGAACAGAATGTCTGGCCCTTTTATTTTGCGTATTGAAACAGGCGCTTATTTAGGAACGGGCAGCGTCTTTTGCTGCTGCGCCGACTGAATACCTAACTCAATGAGCTCCATGACGCGAATAGACTGCTCGGCGGTGACCGGGTTTTCGCCCTGTCCGTTAATGGCATCACGCACACCGGCGTAATAAGCCGGATAATTACCCGGAATCGTTAACAGGCTCTTTTCTGCCAACACGCCTTCATGACTCAAGGTGACCACGCCGTCACGCATGTCATATCCCCAGTCAGGCTGAGGAAGACGTTCACCCGATTTAAGCCGGTCTTCCTGCGGATCGAGGCCGTATTTCACATAGCTCCCCTTTTCACCCTGCACGATATATCGCGCCGTTTCCGCCGCGGCATAAACGGTGCTGTGCAATACAACGCGCAGACGTGGGTAAGTGAGGACAGTATTGAAATAGTCCACCGCTTTGGCGCCGGGCCTCTGCATTGCCTGATCCGACTGAATAGTGTCGGGAAGCCCAAAGAGTTCGAGAGCCTGATCGAGCAGGTGTGAACCCAGATCGTACCAAATACCGCTACCGAGCTCCGCGGACTCGCGCCAGCGGGTTTGTACCTCAGGGCGATAGCGGTCGTAGTGTGATTCGAAATAGACGATATCCCCAAGAGCCCCTTCTTTGATAAGCGCCTTAACGGTCAGGAAGTCGGCGTCCCAGCGGCGGTTATGAAAAACTGACAGCAGCTTTCCCCGCTCTTGCGCGAGAATATTTAGCGAACGCGCCTCACCCAGCGTGACGGTAAAAGGCTTATCGACCACCACATGCTTGCCTGCTTCCAGCGCCTGCTGCGCCAACGGGAAATGGGTAGCATTGGGGGTCGGGATAACCACCAAATCGATAGTCGGGTCGTTAAAAACGTCCTCTGGGGAAGCCACCACCTGCACCGAAGGCCAGTCGGCATTGACTTTTTCAGCATTACTGCTTGATACCACGGCCAGTTCCAACCCTGGCGTACCGGAAATCAGCGGAGAATGAAACGTTTTACTGGCAAATCCATAGCCAATAAGCCCAACGCGTAAAGGAGTCGTCATGATGTTATTTCCCTGATCCTGCGAGTAAGAGGTGCTTCGAGTTTAGCGCAAAACAATCGGTGATTCATGTCGTTAAACGGCGTTTTGAGGCCAAAGAAAGCCTTGATGAATGCGCTTGAGGGTTTACGGAGATACGTAATATTACGGCTAATCTTTCGAGGAAAACGCTTATCCACAAGAAATAATTTCGTCATTCCTAAATATCATAAAATACAACAATTTTATTTTGTTGCCGATTTAACCTTTTACACTACTCTTAAAATATTTCCCTGGTGTGTTAGATTTTACTCGCTTAATGCGGGTTTTTTTTATCTGCTTATCGGTGCCTAAATTCTCGTTATTCAATTATAGATTAAATTAATAATGCCAATTCCATTGCCGCTCGCTGCAAGCGTGGCAGGAACTTTTCCTGCAAATCCGCGACGCTCATCTGTGAAGCGTGGGTTCCCACATTCATTGCGGCAACCACTCCCTCTTTGCGTGAATACATCGGCACTGCCATGGAACGCAGCCCTAACTCAAGCTGTTGATCGTTAATGGCAAATCCTTGAGCTTTAACCTTCTTCAGCTCCTTTCGCAGCCGTTGCTCATCGGTAATAGTGAATTCCGTTAGTGGCTCAAGTTTGACGCGCGAGAAATAACTGCCTAATTCCTCTTCGCTTAGCTCGCTTAATAACACCATGCCCATCGACGTCGCATATGCCGGTAACCGACTGCCACGACCTAAATCTATTTTCATGATCCTTTTCATCGATGCGCGGGCAATATAAAGAATATTATCGCCGTCGAGTGTAGCAACAGAACAGGACTCACCTAATTGTTTACTTAAATAATCGAGAGAATATTGCGCCTGACGGGCCAACTCCGAAGAGTTGAGGTAGGCGTGACCAATGGTCAGCACGCGGGGCAGCAGATGGTAATTCCTGTTATCGGGCGAGTAAACGAACCCCAGTGCGCTCAGAGTATACAGGCAGCGTCTGACGACCGCACGATGCAGCCCGGTCATCTGGCTCAACTGCGGAACAGACATAGCAAAAAACTCGGGACTGAAGGCCTGTAAAACCACCAGCCCACGGGCCAACGAGGCCATAAAATCGGGGTCTCCCTTATAGCGAACGTTCGCCAGTTCACTGACTTCCTGCACGCGCAGCAGTTCAGCCTCGCTAATCCTGTAGGGCTCTTTCATTAGTCACTCCCTTTATAATCAACAGGTTAAATAGTTAACTTACTAAACTCATCCGCTGTTTTTCCAAGCAACATCACAATTTTATCACATATTTAACGATTGTTTCGATAATCGCACAAAGTATTGATATTCGCACTTGTTGATGTTCCCCGCGTGACTTAAGTTAAATACACATACCGTTTGAGAGGACAAAACGACGATGATTAACAAAGTGATCCAGTCAGCAGATGAGGCCGTGGCGGATATCCACGACGGCGCGGTCCTGATGATTGGCGGCTTTGGGCCAGCGGGGCAACCTACTGAATTACTTGATGCCCTAATCCGCCTTGGCCCCAGGGATCTGACCCTGATCAGCAATAACGCCGGTAACGGTGATTATGGGTTGGCGGCGCTGCTCAAGGCCGGGTGCGTGCGCAAGATAATCTGTTCCTTCCCACGGCAGACTGACTCATGGGTGTTTGACCAATTGTATCGTGAGAAGAAGATTGAGCTGGAACTGGTGCCGCAAGGCAATCTGGTCGCGCGCATTCAGGCAGGCGGTTCAGGCATCGCGGCGCTCTATACTCCAACGGCGTACGGCACCGAATTGGCCGCCGGAAAAGAGACCCGAGAGTTCGACGGCGTTCACTATGTTCTTGAAACCGCTCTCAAGGCTGACTTTTCGCTGATTAAGGCCCTTCACGGCGATCGCTGGGGCAATCTGACCTTCAACAAGACCGGTCGCAACTTTGGCCCCATCATGGCGGCCGCGAGCAAATGCACGCTAGCGCAGGTTGATAAGTTGGTGGCTCTCGGCGAGATAGATCCCGAGAACGTGATAACACCGGGCATTTTCGTTAAGCGCGTGGTGCAGGTTCATCCACAGCAGGTCAGCCTGACGGCATAAGGAGCTTTTGTGAATACGCTAAACCACAATCAATTAGCAGAACGTATCGCGCAGGACATCCCCGAGGGAGCCTGCGTCAATCTCGGTATCGGGCTGCCGACCCTCATCGCTAACTATCTGCCCTCTGATAAAGAAATTTTGCTGCACAGCGAGAATGGCATTTTGGGGATGGGTCCAACCCCCGCCGAACAGGATATCGATCCCGAACTGATTAACGCGGGCAAACAGCCGGTAACGTTGCTGGCAGGAGGATGCTTTTTCCATCACGGCGACTCCTTTGCCATGATGCGCGGTGGCCATCTGGATATTTGCGTGCTGGGCGCCTATCAGGTGTCGGTAAAGGGTGATTTGGCCAACTGGAGCACCGGGGCAAAAGATTCGATTCCGGCCGTGGGCGGCGCGATGGATCTCGCCATTGGCGCCAAAAAGGTCTACGTGATGACCGACCACCTGACCAAGAAAGGCCAGTGCAAAATTGTCGAGGCCTGCACCTACCCGCTTACCGGCATGGGCTGCATCGACCGAATCTACACCGATATGGCGGTGATGGACGTCACCCCCACCGGTATCGTGGTGAAAGAGCTTTTTGGGGATGTCACCGCCGAGTATTTGCAGGAGGTTACACCGGTCAAACTGACCTTCGCGCTGAAGAATAAAGAGGTGTCTCATGTCTAATGCCTACGTTTGCTACAGCGTCCGTACCCCGTTTGGCCGACTTAACGGCAGCCTGGCAAACGTGCGCGCCGACGATTTGGCCGCCATTCCTCTGCGGGCGCTGATTGAACACTATCCCCATCTCGACCTCGAGGCTATCGATGACGTGCTGCTGGGCTGCGCCAATCAGGCGGGTGAAGACAATCGCAACGTGGCGCGTATGGCCTCGCTGCTCGCCGGTTTCCCGACTAGCGTGCCAGGTTGCACGCTCAACCGCCTCTGTGGTTCCAGCCTCGACGCTGTTGCGACCGCCGCAAGGGCTATCAAAAGTGGTGAATGTGACCTGATGGTCGCGGGCGGCGTCGAGAGTATGTCGCGTGCGCCCTACGTGATGGGTAAAGCCGAGTCCGCGTTCAGCCGCCAAATGAAAATCGAAGACACCACCATGGGTTGGCGCTTTATCAATCCGGCGATGAAAAGCCGCTACGGCGTGGAATCGATGCCGCAGACAGCCGAAAATCTGGCGCGTAAATACGCCATCAGCCGAGGGGATCAGGACGCATTCGCCCTGCGTAGCCAGCAGCGCACCGCCGAAGCACAACAAAATGGATTCTATGACCCGCAGATTGTGGCGGTGACGATTCCAGGGGGTAAAAAAGAACCCTCGATGGCCTTCAGTAAGGATGAACACCCACGCGCCACCTCACTGGAAATATTAAGCAAGTTGAAACCGGTGGTCGACGTCGAAGGAACCATCACGGCGGGGAATGCCTCAGGACTGAATGATGGAGCCTGCGCCCTGCTGATTGCCAGTCAAGCCGCCCTGACGCGCCATGACCTTCAGCCGATGGCCCGCATTGTCGGCAGCGCCACCAGCGGCGTAGAACCCAGCGTAATGGGCTTTGGCCCGGTAAGTGCCGTCCACCGCGTTCTCGAAAAGGCCGGGCTGACCCTGCAACAGATGGATGTTATCGAACTCAATGAAGCCTTTGCCGCTCAGGCGCTGAGCGTGACCCGCGCCCTCGGCCTGCCCGACGACGCCGAGTGGATTAACCCCAACGGCGGTGCCATCGCGCTCGGCCATCCGCTGGGTGCATCGGGCGGCAGGCTGGTGATGAACGCCGCGCATCAGTTGCAAAAAGTGAAAGGTAAATATGCACTGTGCACGATGTGTATCGGCGTAGGCCAAGGCATCGCGCTGATTCTGGAAAGCGTCTGAGGAGACAGATATGGATCTCGAATACCGTCTCGACGGCCCGGCCAACGCGCCTGTATTGGTGCTGTCCAATTCGCTGGGCACCACCTGGACGATGTGGGACGCGCAGTTTACCGACTTCAATAAATATTTCCGCGTGCTGCGTTACAACACCCGCGGGCACGGTAACTCGCCGCTGAACGGCGGGAAAATGTCTCTCGCCTCGCTGGGCAAAGACGTGATTGACCTGATGAATCATCTCAATATCGAAAAGGCCAGTTTTTGCGGAATTTCCCTCGGTGGGATGACCGGGATGTGGCTCAACCGCCATTACCCTACCCATTTCAACCGTTTGGTGGTGGCAAATACGGCGGCCAAAATTGGCGACACCGATGCCTGGCTGACGCGGGCGAAAACCGTGCGTACCGAAGGCATGCAGTCTGTGGCCGACGGTTCGGCCAGCCGCTGGTTCACCAAAGACTATATCCGTGCACGCCCCGGTATCGTCGATGCCCTGGTCGACGGCATTGAGCAACTCGACCCGTTGGGCTATGCCGCCTGCTGCGAGGTATTAGCCTACGCCGACCTGCGTGAAGAGGTGGCGAAAATGGAACGCCCCATGCTGGTGATAGCCGGGGAGCATGACCCCGTGACCACGCTCGCCGAGGCAGAGTGGATCATAGAACGCGCCAGCGATGCACAAATCTGTCTCGTTCCCGCTTCACACTTATCGAATATTGCCTGTCCGGTGATGTTCAGCCGACAGACGCTTAACTATCTGACTTCAGGAGCTACACATGTCATTAACGATTAACGCCATTGAGTGCTGGTTGGTGGATATTCCCACCATTCGTCCGCACAAACTTTCGATGGTGACCATGGGCTGTCAGACCTTGACCCTCGTTAAAATGTCCTGCTCGGGCGGCGTGGTTGGCTGGGGTGAGGCGACGACCATCGGCGGTCTGAGCTATGGACCGGAGAGTCCAGAGGCCATCAAGTCCGCTATCGACCATTATCTTGCTCCTCTCCTTTGTCATCAGCCGTTTACCGGGGTCGAGGCGCTCTCGCGCAAAATGAATTCGGTGGTCAAAGGCAATACCTTTGCCAAGTCGGCGCTGGAAACCGCGTTCCTCGATGCGCAAGGCAAAACGCTGAATGTCCCGGTGAGCGAACTGCTGGGCGGAAGATTGACCGATGAACTGCCGGTGCTGTGGACGCTGGCGAGCGGCAGCACTGAGAAAGATATTGATGAAGGACATCGTCTGATTGCCGAGGGGCGTCACCGGGCGTTTAAGCTGAAGATCGGTGCCAATGCGCTGCAAACAGACCTTAAGCATGCGTTAGCTATCAAGGCCGCGCTGGGGGAAAACATTCCGGTACACGTTGACGTCAATCAGGCGTGGGACATGACAACGGCCCTGCTTGCTATTCCGCAACTGTTTAAAGGCGGGATTACGATGATCGAGCAGCCGATTCCTTTGCACGACCAGCGTAACCTGATTGCCCTGAGCCAGCGCGTCGAGGCAACGCTTCTCGCCGATGAGGCCGTACCCGACTATCACTGCGGATTCTCACTGGCCAGTGGCGGTTTCACCGGAGCCTTTGCCCTGAAGATTGCCAAGGCTGGCGGCCCGGCGCAGGTCATCAAACTGGCACGCGTTGCCCAGGCGGCGGGCATTTCGCTGTATGGCGGCACCATGCTTGAAGGTACGCTGGGCACGGTGAGTTCCTTACACGCCTGGTCGACGCTTGAGATGAAATCCGGCACCGAGATGTTTGGCCCGCTGTTATTAAAAGACGATATTGTGGTGCAATCGCTTGAATATAGAAATGGTCACGTAGTCATACCATCAGGTCCGGGATTAGGTGTGGAAATAGATACAGATAAACTTAAGCACTATTCGCGTAACGAATAACACAAGGAGTCCAGTAAATTAAATTTTATTAATAAGATAGTTAAATCAACAGTGACAAGGAGAAATTTAAAATGTTATTTCAGGTTGATATGGTCGTTAATATTCCCGATTCACTGCCCAAGGAACAGGCAGATGAAATTAAGGCGCGAGAAAAGCTATACTCGCAAAAATTACAGCACGAGGGAAAATGGCGTCACATTTGGCGCGTTGCGGGGAAATATGAAAATATCAGTATTTTTGACGTCAAGGATAATACCGAACTTCATGAAATACTGACCGGACTGCCACTGTATCCTTATATGACCATGACGATACGTCCGCTTTGCCGTCATCCTTCGTCTATAAGAGATAACGATAAGTAATAATTTGGCCTGTACCCTACAATGAGGATTAAGCTATGTCACATAATATAATAAATCCAGCTGAGCTGGAAAAACTACTCAACATAAGCTGCGGTCTCGACACTAAACAAGGTAATCCACGTTTCAAAGCTATTTTGCATCGTTTAATGGGCGACGTTTGTCGCACCATTGACGAATTTGATATTACCGACGAAGAGTTTTGGCAGGCGGTTAATTATCTCAACGTGCTGGGTGAGCGCAAAGAGGTGGCGCTCCTCGCCGCCGGCCTGGGACTGGAGCATTTCCTCGACATGCGCGCCGACGCCAAAGAAAAGGCCGCGAGCCTACACGGCGGAACGCCGCGCACCATAGAAGGGCCGCTGTATGTCGCTAATGCCCCGTTGAGCGACAAGTTTGCGCGCATGGACGACGGCAAAGACGACGGTGAACCCATGTGGCTCTATGGGCAGGTGACTGACCCTGATAACCAGCCGATTGCCGGCGCGGTGGTCGATATCTGGCACGCTAATACGCTGGGTAATTACTCGTTCTTCGACTCGTCGCAAACCGACTATAACCTGCGCCGCCGCATCAAAACCGGCCCCGACGGGCGCTATGCGGTGAGGAGCATTATTCCTTCTGGCTACGGCTGTCCACCGGATGGGCCAACCCAGGCACTTTTGAATCACGTGGGTCGCCACGGTAATCGCCCGGCTCATATTCATTTCTTTGTTTCTGGCCCAGGTTTTAAGCATCTGACCACCCAAATCAATTTAAGCGGTGACCCCTATTTATGGGATGATTTTGCCTTTGCCACGCGCGATGAGTTAATTGCAGACCCTGTTAAAGTTACAGACGAAAAAATAGCCCAGCAGCGTGATATTCCCGTATCACACACGGAGGTTAAATTCGATTTTAAACTCACCCCCGTTACCACGACTGAGGAGCAAGTAAGAATAAAAAGAGAAAGAGCCATGGAATAGCGCACTTAATGTTCTTTCCTTGAGAACAAGTTAACGCCCTTCCCCTATTTTACAGCAAAGAGGAATTAAGATGAGCGAAATTATTTCGCAGCGTTCGCGCACGCTTGAAGAAAAAATAAATAACGCCCTGATTATCGATAAAGAGGCCGGTATTTATAAATGTCATCGCAGTATCTTTACCGACCCGGAATTATTCGAGTTAGAAATGGAAAATATATTTGAGGGGAACTGGGCGTTCCTTGCCCATGAAAGTCAAATCGCCAACCCTGGCGATTATTATACTCTCACGCTAGGCCGCCAGCCCATCATGATCACTCGCGATAAAAGCGGAGAGTTAAACGCTGTTATTAATAGTTGTTCCCACCGTGGCGCGATGTTAGCGACCCGAAAAACGGGCAATAAAAGCTCATTTACCTGTCCGTTCCACGGCTGGACTTTCAGCAATAACGGCAAACTGTTAAAAGCAAAAGATGAAAAGACCGGAGGCTATCCTCCCTGCTTTAAAAAAGAAGGGTCGCACGACCTTAAAGCGCTGCCGCGTTTCGCCAATTATAAAGGTTTCCTGTTTGGCAGCCTGAATGACAACGTCTGCGAACTGGCGGAATATTTAGGTGACACCAAACAGGTCATCGACCTGATTACCGATCCAGCCGAAGAAGGTCTGGAAGTGGTGCCAGGCACCTCGAGCTATACCTATGAGGGCAACTGGAAGCTACAGATGGAAAACGGAGCCGACGGTTATCACGTTAGCGTCGTTCACTGGAACTACGCCTCTACCATGTCTCGCCGCAACTACGAAGAAAACGCCACCCACACCGTAGACGCCAACGGCTGGTCAAAAAGTGAAGGCGGCGTCTACGGCTTCGAAAACGGCCATATGCTGCTGTGGACCAAGGTGCTGAACCCTGAGGTGCGCCCTATCTATAAACATCATGAGCGGCTCAAACAGCAGTTTGGTGAGGCGAAGGCCAATCTGATGGTTAACGAGACCCGTAATCTGTGCCTGTATCCCAACCTGTATCTGATGGACCAGTTCTCCACTCAGTTGCGCATCGTCAGGCCGATTGCGGTCGATAAAACCGAGGTCACCATCTTCTGCTTCGGCACGAAAGGCGAAAGTGACGAAGACCGTGCGCTGCGTATTCGTCAGTACGAAGACTTCTTCAACGTCAGCGGCATGGGTACGCCAGACGATCTCGAAGAGTTCCGTGCCTGCCAGACCGGCTATAACGGGCACAATCTGCCGTGGAGCGACATGAGCCGAGGTGCGACCCGCTGGGTCGACGGTGCAGACAACAACGCCAAGCTAATGGACATTTCTCCGCTGATGACCGGCACCAGCGCCGAGGATGAAGCGCTGTACATCACCCACCACCATTACTGGCAACAAACCCTGCTTAACGCTCTAAGCCAGCGCGACAAGGAGGCCCACTGATGTCTTCACTACAACAGCAAATTGAGCAATTTTTTTATCGTGAGGCACGCTTGTTGGACGACCGGGAATGGGATGCATGGCTGGAGTGCTATCACCCGCATACCGAGTACTGGATGCCGGCCTGGGGCGATGACGACTGCCTGACCACGGATCCGCAGCGTGAGGTCTCGCTGATTTACTACCACACCCGCGGCGGCCTGGAAGACCGTGTCTATCGCATTAAAACCGAACGTTCGGCGGCAAGCACGCCTGAGCCGCGTACCACCCACCTGCTGAGCAATATCGAGGTGTTGAGCGACGAAGGCAATCAGGTCGAGGTCCGTTACAACTGGTGCACCTACAGCCATCGCTATAAAAGCGCTGAACACTTCTTTGGCAATACGCAATGCACCTTGGTAAAAGCCGGTGAAAGCTTCCAGATTAAGCGAAAGAAGATCCAGCTCAACAACGACTACATCAATCACGTCATTGATATTTATCATTTATAGAGGTGGAAAATGGCTTATACCATCGCGCTCAATTTTGAAGACGGCGTTAGCCGCTTCATCGAATGCAACGAAAACGAAAAGGTGCTGGATGCCGCCTATCGCCAGCAGGTCAATCTGCCGATGGACTGCTCCGACGGCGTCTGCGGGACCTGTAAATGCCATTGCGAATCCGGGAGGTATGACCTCGGCGACGAGTATCTCGAAGAGGCGTTGTCGGAACAGGAATTCGAAGACGGTCAGGTCCTGACCTGCCAGATGATCCCGAACTCAGACTGCGTTATCTCCGTGCCGCTCTCATCGCAGATGTGTAAAACCGGCAGTGAAACCTATACCGCCCAGGTGGTACGCGCCGAATCGTTGTCCGACAGCGCCATCGAACTGAACCTCGAACTGACCAGTCATCTTGGAGTCCCGTTCCTCAGCGGGCAGTATGTCAACATTCAGCTACCGAACAGTCAGGACACCCGAGCCTATTCGTTCAGCTCGATGCCCGGTGAAAAGACGCTCTCTTTTCTTATCCGCAACGTGCCCAATGGCCGGATGAGTCAATATCTGACCACCCAGGCCAAACCGGGCGATGTTCTGAATCTGACCGGGCCTCAGGGCAGTTTTTATTTGCGTGAAGTCACGCGCCCCATTCTGATGCTGGCCGGTGGCACTGGCCTCGCTCCCTTCCTGTCGATGCTTCACCAGTTGCAGGGGTCCGAGCTCAAGCATCAGGTGCATCTGATTTATGGCGTATCACGTGACGTCGATACGGTAAAACTGGCCCAGCTTGAGGCCTTTGCGGCGCAAATTCCGCAGTTCAGCTTCAGCGTTTGCGTGACCGACCCTGCGTCTTCAGCCGAGCTTAAAGGCTATGTCACCGACCATATCGAGCCGGGTCAGATCAATGACGGCGAGGTTGACATCTATCTCTGCGGTCCACCGCCGATGGTTGAAGCCGTGATCACGTTCCTAAAATCAAAATCCATTACCCCGCGCAACTTCTACTACGAGAAATTCGCGCCTCAGGTGAGCAAAGAGACCGCTTAACATGACGAATCAACGTTTTAAAGACCGCGTAATGGTCATTACCGGCGCGGCACAGGGAATTGGCAAAGCCGTTGCCGAACGGGCTGCCGCGGAAGGCGCAAAACTGGTGCTTATCGACCGTGCAGAATGGGTCGATACCCTGGCGCAGCAGTTACGGGAGACCGGCAGCGACGTGCTGTCACTCAGGGCTGACCTCGAACAGTGGGAAAGCACGGCCGCCGCCTTTGAGGAGGCGCATCAGCACTTCGGCAGACTGGACATTCTGGTAAACAACGTCGGGGGCACCATTTGGGCGCGGCCTTATGCTGAATACTCGCCGCAGCAGATTGAGGCCGAAATCCGCCGCTCGCTGTTTCCTACGCTGTGGGGCTGTCGCGCCGTGTTGCCTTACCTGCTCGAACAACGCTACGGCGCGATTGTTAACGTCTCCTCTGTCGCGACGCGGGGCGTGCATCGCGTCCCCTATTCCGCGTCGAAAGGGGGCGTCAATGCGCTGACCCAATCCCTGGCTTTCGAGTATTCTGGAACCGGTATCAGGATTAATGCAACGGCCCCGGGCGGGACTGATGCCCCGGCCAGACTGACGCCACGTAACCAGGAAAAACCGACCGCACAAGAAACAGAGTGGTATCAGGGCGTGGTTAATCAAACCCTTGAAACCAGCCTGATGCATCGCTATGGAACCGTTACCGAGCAGGCGGCGGCCATACTGTTTCTCGCCAGCGACGACGCCAGCTACATTACCGGCACCGTATTGCCCGTGGCGGGCGGCGACCTCGGCTAAAGAGCGCATAAAGCAAGACGGCCCGCGATGCAGTATCGCGGGCCGTCTTTACACATGAAGCCTTTTAGAAAAAACTTAGAACGAACGGTGGAAGTTAACCAACGGCAGAACAGGTACCGCTGCGTTGGTCGCCACGTTGATCAGACCAATCTGCAGACCTTCAAGGTCTTTGGTGGCGTTGAACAGACCAAACTGGAAGTGGGTGCTGTCAGCATAGTTAATCACACCAATATCGGTGGTGCTGTCGGCTGACACGTTGATTGCACCCAGGTTCAAGCCTTTAACATTGTGGGAAATGTTGATGGCACCGAGGTTCACACCGGTCACGTCGTGAGAGAAGTTCAGAGCACCGACGTTGGCACCCTCAACGTCCCAGGCGACGTTCGCTGCACCCAGATTAAGACCCGTCACGTCCCAGGTACGGTTGAAGGCAGAAACGTTGGCACCGGTCACGTTTTCAGACCAGTTGAAGGCGCTGAGGTTGGCGCCGGTGACGTTGCCTGATTTGTTCACTACGCCGAAGTTCAGGCCGGTAATGTTGCCTTCGCTCCAGTTACCGATTGCACCGATGTTCAGGCCGGTGACGTTGCCGGTATGGTTAATCACGCTGACGTTGGCACCGGTGGTTTCACCGGTGGTCCAGTTGAACGGGCTGACGTTCAAACCTTCAACCGAACCCTGGGTATAGTTGCCGACACCGGCAAGGTTCAGGCCGTTCACATCGGCCGTCATGTTGGCAATGCCGAGGTTAACACCGTCGATGTTTTTTGCGGCGCTGTAGATACCGACGTTGACACCGTTGAGGTCGCCCACCTGGTTAGCGAGGCTCAGGTTTAGACCATTGTCTTCGCCACCGTGCCAGTTGAACAGGCCAATAGCCGCACCGTTCATGCCGTTACGAATGTGAGAACCGGCCGCCGCACCGAGCTGGAAGCCGTTCAGGTGGTCAATCTCGTCATAACCGAGGATTGGCAGGTCGAAACCGTTTACCGTGCCAGTATCACCGTACAAGAATGTGCCGTGAAAACCATTGACGTCTTTGTCCGCTGGGAAATTACCGAAAGACGATACTTGCACGGGGGCCGCATTACTCATTGCAGAAAACATTGTGCAGGAAAGTAATAAAGCTAGAGTTGAACGTTTCATTTCCTCTATCTCTCTTTATTTTGATTTGTTATTAACCGGGTTGCTTTGCAAGTTCCAGTACCCCTATTTTTGCTCAAGCGTTAACGTTAAGCTGGGAATAAGCATGACCCCGCAAACCCTTGGTATCTTATCAAAAAATGCTTGTTTCCCGCTGATTTCGCCCGTTTTCGCACTCAGAGACAATAAACAGGACACAATTAAAGCGGACTAATCACATATAGTGATAGTCTCACCCAGACAAAAGAATAAATATTAAACAGCGTAGGCTCGATGTTACAAAATATATTAATCAGAAATTCTTTCCACAATAAGCGATATATTTAATGGGATTTAAATTATATTTAACCGTATATTTTAAAACGCAGAAGGGACTAATTATTGGAAGTTACAAGAATGAGGCGGGAACAACGAGGGGGTCTTGTGGAACCCTCGTTGGCGAGGCTGGGACAGCGCCCAACCTCAGCGTCAGACGCTGTTCTGAGCAAAAAGCGTTGCAATCAAAAATCAGTAATTATAGGTGGCAGCGTTTTCATTCTCAGGCCACGGATGCGACCGATAAGGCTTCGCAGGGTAATTTATCTCAATGCTGCGCCGACGGAAATCGCTGGGACTTACGCCGACCCGTTTACGGAAAACGCGAGAAAAATAGAGCTGATCGTCGTAACCCACGACCCGGCCAATGGTGGCTATCGATTCCTGGGTCGTTTGCAACAGCAGTTTGGCGCGGATAACCCGTTGGTCCTCCCGCCAGCGCAGGATATTAATCCCAACCTGCTCGCGGAACAGGTGCGCCAGCCGCGAAGGAGAAAGGCAAACGTGGCGGGCGACTTCGTCAATACGCAACTCTCCGGCCAGATTGCCGGTGATAAACTGACAGGCCTCGATAACGCGCGGATCCATGATTTTCTGCGGACTCTGCGGGTCTTCTTCCATCGCACGCAGCAGCAGCCTTTCTAACAAATTCATCCCAAGCTCTTCGCCGAAACGACGACCGGACTTTTGCGTTTGTTCGATATTGGCAAACAAGCGGTCAAATTCCAGCAGCAGGGTATTGTTGGGCAGAGAAAGACGACCGACGTCGCGGGTCTTGGTGTGCCATTCCAGCCAGTCGGCCCAGTAGGCACGAGGGCGGAAATATACCCAACGGTGATACCAACAGTCGCTGTTGGACGAGCGTGCATAGAGATGGCGCGCCTTGGGCGGAAACAGCAGCAAATCGCCGGGATTACAGTAAAACGTGTCTTCGCCGTCGAACACCTTACCCTGCCCTTTAACGGTCAGATTAAGGATGTAGCCCTTCATGCCACCGGGCCGGTCGATGGAGAAATCAAGCGGCCCGTCGGCCAAAATGGGCGTCATGCCGGCGACCAGATACGCGTTGAAACTGTAGCCGGGGAGTAGCGGATTGGACTGCTGGTCCTGAATCATGCGGTGATACATCGGGCCTCCTTAAATCGTCACGCTGGTCTAACCATTCTATCGGGCAATAGAATTACTGCCCGTTTGCGTTAAAGAAATGTGAAGGAAATACACTTTTCTGAGCATTTATCACACCAAAGGCCCATTTAAAAACTGGAATCGTTTACACAGCGCGTTTCGCTTTCTGTTTGTAGCGGTCAAAAATCACCGCCGCGAGCAGGATGAGGCCACGCACCACGTACTGCGAGAAGGGGGAAATATTTAAAAGATTCATCGCATTTTCGACGGTGCCAAGAATCAGCACACCGGCGACAACATAGGAGATTTTACCGATGCCTCCCTTGAGCGACACGCCGCCCAGTACGCAGGCCGAGATAACGATCAGCTCATAGCCCAGCGAAGTCATCGGCTGGCCGCTGGTCATGCGCGAGGCCAGGATAATGCCCGCCGCCGCTGAGACCAGCCCTGACAATACGAAGATGATGATTTTAGTCCGCACCACCGGTACCCCGGCCAGACGTGCGGCTTCCTCATTACCGCCGATCGCCAGCGTATTGCGGCCAAAGGTGGTTTTGTTGAGCAACAGACCAAAGGCTATCAGGCAACCGACGGTTATCCAGATAGGGGCAGGCAGGCCAAGCCAGTTGGCGTAGCCCAGCTCGAAGAAGCGTTCGTCTTCAATGCCCACCGCTTTACCATCAGAAATGATATAGGCCAGGCCGCGCACAATTTGCATGGTGGCCAAGGTGGTTATCAAGGCGTTGATTTTCAATCGGGCAATCACGAAGCCGTTTACCAGCCCGGAAAGCACGCCCAGCAGCAGACCCGCCGCCACGCCAATCCACAGGCTTTCCGTCATGTTGATAACCACGGCGGTGGTGACCCCCGCACAGGCAATGACTGACGCAACCGACAGGTCAAAATCGCCGGAGGCCAAACAGAACAGCATGCCGCAGGCCACCATGCCGGACATTGAGATGGCCAGCCCTAGCCCTTTCATATTGATAAAAGAGCTAAAGTTGGGCACGAAAATCGAGCAGGCGATAAACAGCGCGGCGAACACCACCAGCATGCCGTAGCTGTCCCAGATGCGCATCAGGTTTTGCCCGCTGCGCGCGGCAGCGTTCGGCTGTTCGGGTTTGGTAGAATTGGTTGTCATACTGGACATCATTTAACTCCTGCTTGGACCGCGTTTAGGCCGCATCCGGGGTGGTTTCTGGATTTAATGTCGGGGTACGCAGCATCGCCATGCCCAGCGCTTTTTCTTCCGTAGCCTGGTCGTGTGTCAGCTCGCCGGAAAGCGTGCCTTCGCGCATCACCAGAATTCGGTCGGCCAGCCCAAGCACTTCAGGCAGGTCGCTGGAGGCAAACAGCACGGCAACCCCCTGTTTTGCCAGTGCATAAATCACGCTATAAATCTCGTGTTTGGCACCCACATCGATGCCGCGCGTCGGTTCGTCAAGCAAGATGACCTTCATGTCTTCCGACAACCAGCGCCCCAGAATAGCCTTCTGCTGATTGCCTCCTGACAGGTTCATGATCAGCTGCTCGGCGCTCGGCGTCTTGATGTTCAACGCCTTGATTTGCTTGCCGGCATTGTCCGTCTCCCACTGATTATTGATCAAGCATCCGACCTTCACGCTCTTGCGTCGCGCGCTGATGTTGATGTTGTCTCGCACCGAGTGCACGGGAATTATCCCGTCGGCCTTACGGTCTTCGGGGCACAGCATAATGCCCTGACGAATCGCGTCGATCGGGGTGTTTATCTTCAACGGCTGGCCGTCGAGCAACACCCTGCCGCGGGTTATTCGGGTGCCGCCAAACAGGCCTTTCATCAGCTCGCTGCGGCCCGCGCCGACCAGCCCAAACAGCCCGACGATTTCTCCCTGTCGTACGCTGAGGCTAATTTCTGACTTCACGCCCGGCGCTTTCACCGCCTCAAGCTGGAGTCGTACCTCACCCAGCGGTCGTGGTTGATAATCGAAAATATCGCCAAGATTACGTCCGACCATCGCCTGCACCAGAATATCGTTGTCGACCTGCTGCATGTCGTCGAAGGTGCGGACATAACGACCGTCCTTAAACACGGTGATGGCGTCACTCAGGGCAAAAATTTCCTCCATACGATGCGAGACATAAACGATCACCCGACCTTCGGATTTCAGCTCGCGGATAACTCTAAACAGCTGCTCAATCTCGCGCGCAGACAGCGAGCTGGTCGGTTCATCGAAGGCGATAACCTTGGCGTTTCGCGCCAGCGCCTTGGCGATTTCAACCATCTGCCATTGGCCGATCGACAGATATTTCAACGGCGTGTCGGGGTCGATATCCAGCCCGAGATGTTCGAGCTGAAGTTTTGCCTCGTAGCGCAGCAGCTTGCGATTCACCCAGCCGCGTCGGCTCGGCAACTGGCCGAGATAGATGTTCTCTGCCACGGTCATCTCCGGCACCAGATGCAGCTCCTGATAGATAATCGCCACCCCGGCGTCCAGCGCGTCGGTGGTGTTGCTAAAAGTGACCGGCTGCCCTTTTATTAAGATTTGCCCCTGAGTCGGGCTGTAATACCCGCTCAGAATCTTCAGCAGGGTAGATTTCCCCGCGCCGTTTTCGCCCATCAGGGCATGGATCTGCCCCGCGTAGCAGTTGAAGCTAATGCCCTCCAGCGCCTTGACGCCGGGAAAGGTTTTGCCGATCCCCTCAAAAGTCAGATAGGGCTGGCGGACGTCGAATGCCTCAATCGAAGGGTTGAGCGCCGTTGATGACGGGGTCGAGAGCAAAGTCATGTTACTTGCCTCCCAGGCCTTTCTTGTCGAGTTCAGCCTTGAAGTTGTCGCGTGTTATCAGCACCACGTCGGTGACTTCGGTGAACTTCGGCGGCTCAACGCCTTTGGTTACCCAGTTATTCAGCATTTGGATACTTTTATAACCGTGTACGTCCGGGCTAGGTAACAGCGAACCGTAAAATCCGGTCTGTTCATTTTTGGAAAGCTCGTTAACCGCGTCAACGCCGTTAATACCGATACCGATGACGTTTGCGGCCTTGAAGCCCTGCCCTTCGGTCGCACGCACGCCGCCCAACACGGTGTTGTCATTCATGCCCAGAATCAGCCAATTTTTCACCCCCGGATGCTGTACCAGCAGGGAGTTGCCCGCGTCGAGTGCGCCCGGAATATCGTTGGACTTGGTCGGAACTTTGTAAATCTGGGCCGCCGGGAAACCGGCCGCTTTCAGAGCGTCCATCGCGCCTGTGGTACGGCGGCGAGCGGTATCCAGCTCATCGGCGGTAATCGCCATGACGCCGGTATCGGCAACCTTCCAGCCGCGTTTTTGCATCTCTTTATACAACTCCTGTCCCTGACGCTCGCCAATTTTACTCGCCGCCATCATCACCAACGGTACGTCCTCCATCGGCTTGCCCTTGGCATTCACAAACTGGTCGTCGACGGCGATAACCTTCAGGTCATAGCTTTTAGCCTTGGCCATAATTGCAGGCCCAAGGCGCGGGTCCGGCGTACAAATCACAAAGCCCTTCGCGCCGTTTGCCGCGAGACTGTCAATGGCGTTCAACGTTTTCTCACCGTCGGGCACAGCAATCTTGATAACCTGGAAGCCGAGATCTTTCCCCGCCTTGTCTGCAAATTTCCATTCAGTCTGGAACCAGGGTTCTTCGGGTTGTTTCACCAGAAAACCCAGCTTCAGGGTCTCGGCCATAGCCGAATGTGACATAACCGCAGCCAGTCCAACTGCCGCCAGCGCCTTAGTGAATTTATGCATGATGCTCTCCGACTTCTTATTGTTGTTAGCCCCGTCATTCGGCGGGACTGTGAAAACGTTATCAGCAGGGTGCTTCCAAAAAAACCACCAATAAACCTTGCGATACGTAGATTCATTAATGGATTCAGATAAGACGAACTCAGTTTTAGCCGGATTGCTTTCTAAATAGGTAGAGCGCTATCACACTTTAAAATTGCAGCCATTTAGTACATATATTCAGCAAAATCACCCTCAAGTGAAGTTATGACCCGCTTCACATAACCTTAATAAGGAGCAGAAAAGTACATACTTCCAGCAATCGTCTCCTCACTGCCTGACGACCCGCCCTCCTATGGTTATCAACAGTACACGTCGCCTGCGTTTTGGGACGACCTGCACCCTATAAACGTGTCAAGTAGCTTACCTTTGGGGAGATAACCATGGCGCAAGGCGCAATTGCTCTTGGTCTGGATTTTGGGAGTGACTCGGTCCGCGTACTGGCCGTGGATTGTCACAGCGGAAAAGAGATAGATACCGACGTGGTGTATTACCCACGCTGGCAGGAAGGCCTCTACTGTCAAGCGGGAAAAAACCAGTTTCGCCATCACCCCCTCGACTATATCGAGGCGATGGAAACGGCAATAAACAATCTCACTGCGCGCCTCGGCCGTGAAACCAGCGCACGGATTATCGGCATCGGTGTCGATTCAACCGGTTCTACGCCTGCGCCGATTGACGCACAGGGACAGGTTCTGGCGCTGAGGCCCGAATTTGCCGACAACCCGAACGCCATGTTTGTCCTGTGGAAAGACCACACCGCCATCAATGAGGCGGAAGAGATCAACCGCCTGTGCCGCAGCGGTGACTTCCCTGACTACACCCGCTACATCGGCGGAGTGTATTCGTCCGAATGGTTCTGGGCCAAGATTCTGCACGTCTCGCGCGAGGACCGCGCCGTTCGCGAAGCCGCGGCCTCCTGGGTCGAACTCTGCGACTGGGTGCCCGCCCTGCTTTCAGGCACCACCGCGCCGCAGTCTCTTGCCCGAGGCCGCTGCAGCACCGGTCACAAGATGCTCTGGCACCCTTCCTGGGGAGGATTCCCGCCGCGCGATTTCTTTATGGCACTCGACCGGACGCTGGTTGAGAACCTACCTTATCCACTGTTTAGCGAGACGCAAACCGCCGAAAAACCCGTTGGCACCCTCAGCGCCGAGTGGGCAGAACGTCTTGGCCTCTCGCAGCAGGTGGTGATTTCGGGCGGCGCCTTTGACTGCCATATGGGGGCAGTCGGCGCCGGTGCGCAGCCTTATACGCTGGTTAAAGTCATTGGCACCTCAACCTGCGACATTCTGATTGCCGACAAACAACGCGTCGGCGAGCGCGCCATTGCCGGCATTTGCGGGCAGGTTGACGGCAGCGTCGTGCCGGAAATGATCGGTATGGAGGCCGGACAATCGGCGTTCGGCGACATGTATGCCTGGTTTAGCCAGCTGCTGAGCTGGCCACTGGTGCAGCTGGCCGCCAGACATCCGGCGCTCAGACCGCAAATCAATGAGATGAAAAAGACGCTGCTGGCGGACCTGACCGCCGCCTGGGCCGCTAACCCTTCTCTGGACACCCTGCCGCTGGTGCTCGACTGGTTCAACGGTCGCCGCACGCCGTTTGCCAACCAGCGCCTGAAAGGGGTTATCACTGATATCAACCTCGGCACGCAGGCGCCAGAGCTGTTTGGCGGCTTCATCGCCGCCACCGCCTTTGGCGCTCGCGCCATCATGGAGTGTTTCGAGCAGCAGGATATTCCAGTCGAGAACGTGCTGACCCTCGGCGGCATCGCGCGTAAATCGCCGGTCATCATGCAGGTTTGCGCCGACGTGATGAACCGTCCGCTGCAAATCGTCGCCTCAGACCAATGCTGCGCACTCGGTGCTGCCATCTTTGCCGCCTGCGCCGCCGGAGAGTTCGACTCCGTGCCGCTGGCTCAGGCCGCTATGGCCTGCCGTATCGAGAAAACGCTGCTGCCCCACCCGCAGCGTGCCGCCCAGTTTCAACAACTTTACGAACGCTATCAGCAGTGGTGTCAGGCATCTGAACCGCTGTTTAGTGCCGCCAACCCGGCTTGATTTTTCTCGCTGGTTTGAGACCAGCGGCCAATTTCCCTCGTGCAGGAGTATGAAGAATGGACGTATTTAAGCAGCTCGAAGTGTGGTTTGTGATAGGCAGTCAGCATCTTTACGGTGCCGAAACGCTGCGGCAGGTGAAAGAAAATGCCGAAAAAGTGGTGAATGGCCTGAACGCCTCCGCCGGTCTTCCGGTCAAGCTGGTGCTGAAACCGCTGGCCACCACCCCGGATGAAATTACCGCCGTCTGCCGCGACGCTAACTACAGCAACGACTGTATTGGGATTATCACCTGGCTGCATACCTTCTCACCGGCCAAGATGTGGATAGCCGGGCTGAGTATTCTGCACAAACCGCTGATGCAGTTTCATACCCAGTTCAACGCCACCATCCCGTGGGACTCGATGGACATGGACTTTATGAACCTTAACCAGACGGCGCACGGCGGCCGCGAGTTTGGTTTTATCGGTGCGCGGATGCGTCAACAGCATTCTGTGGTGACCGGCCATTGGGAGGATACGGAAAGCCATCGCCGCATCGCACAGTGGATGCGCGTCGCAGCGGCCAAGAATGAGAGCCAGCACCTCAAGGTGGCGCGTTTTGGCGACAACATGCGCCAGGTCGCGGTAACCGAGGGTGACAAGGTCGCCGCTCAGATGAAGTTTGGCTATACCGTGAGCGCCTACGGGATAGGCGATTTGGTTAGCGTGATTGATGAGGTTAGCCGGGGCGACGTCGATACCTTGATTGAAGAGTATGAATCAAGCTATCAACTTACCGACGCCGTGAAGCTCAATGGTCCAAAACGCGAGAACCTGATTGATGCCGCCCGCATTGAGCTCGGCATGACCCGCTTCCTCGAGCAAGGAGACTTCAAGGCCTTTACGACCAATTTCGAAAACCTGTATGGCATTAAACAGCTGCCGGGGCTGGCGGTGCAACGATTGATGCAAAAAGGCTATGGCTTTGGCGGCGAGGGAGACTGGAAAACCGCCGCCCTGCTGCGCATCATGAAAGTCATGGCCAGCGGACTCAAAGGCGGCACTTCCTTTATGGAGGACTACACCTATAACTTCGAGACCGGCAATGATTTAGTGGTCGGCTCGCATATGCTGGAGGTCTGTCCGTCGATAGCCAGCGCCCAGCAGCCCATTGTCGATGCGCAGTTCCTGGGTATCGGCGGCAAGGCAGACCCTGCACGGCTGATTTTCTCGACTCCGGCCGGTCCTGCGGTCAACGCCAGCGTTATCGACATGGGTGACCGTTTCCGCCTGCTGGTCAATCTGGTGGACACCATCGAGCAGCCGAAACCGTTGCCGAAACTGCCGGTGGCGCGCGCTATCTGGAAGGCTCAGCCCTCGCTAGCTACGGCGGCGGAGGCGTGGATCCTCGGCGGCGGTGCACATCATACGGTGTTCTCACAGGCGCTGGACGTTGACTATCTGCGACTCTATGCCGAGCTATACAACATCGAGCTGCTTGTTATTGATAACGACACCACGCTGCCTGACTTTAAAAATCAGCTGCGCTGGAACGAGGTTTACTACAAACTTTGCGCTAACTGAGCGCTTTTCCCTCCCTTTAAATAAGGTTAATAGACAGGCAGACTCATTGACTCTGCCTGTCTTTCCCGTCGCTCAAAATGGGCTAACGCGCAAAGCTTTATTCTTGCCTTCCTCAATTGAACAAATCACCAGCACTATTCTCATTTTTAAGGCAAAAAGTGATATTTTTTACGCTGTTGCGCAGCAATCACATGAATACGATAGAGACGAACACTTTCTAGCGTTAAGCTATCGCGCCTTGAATGTCTAAATCCGCCTTTTGTTGCAGCGGTATTAACTACTGCCTCAGGCTGGATTGTCGTCAACACGATTGGAATAAGGTTTCATATGTCTCTTAATTCTGGCTATCAGCGTATTGGCGGCTGGTTATTGGCCCCGATGGCTTACCTGATTGTCAATTTGATGAGTGTGGTCCTGATGCTGCTGCTTTATTCAATGGCCGTGTTTGAGCCCGAGTCGCGCAAGTATTTAATCACCCACTCTCAGGCGTTTACCCTACAGTGGTATTTCTCGGTGGTGACGACGCTGGCAATGGGAGCATTTACCCTCAGCGTGCTGTGGTCGTTCTGCAGAAGAATGAAATCGCTGCCAAGACTTTATATTCTCTGGCTGCTCTTTACCGTCCTGTTGGCTATCAAGACCTTTGCCTTTTCGCCAATCAGCGACAATCTGGCGGTGCGAAATTTACTGATACCGCTTCTCGCGGCGGCGCTGTTGGTACCCTATTTCAAACGTTCTCGCCGCGTTAAAGAGACGTTTACGCAGTAAATTAGCCTTCGGGTAACGGGTTCGAAAATTTAAACGTATTCAACTATTTTCTGGCAATTTTTAGGCACTATCATGACATCATACTTATTACTGTTTATTGGTACCATGCTGGTAAACAACTTCGTACTGGTCAAGTTTCTTGGGCTCTGTCCATTTATGGGCGTCTCCAAAAAACTGGAATCTGCTATTGGCATGGGGTTAGCCACCACCTTCGTCATTACGCTGTCCAATATTTGCTCATGGATTGTGAATACCTTTATCTTGATGCCCCTGGGCCTGGTATACCTGCGCACCATGGCGTTTATTCTGGTTATCGCCGTTGTCGTGCAGTTCACCGAAATGGTGGTGCGTAAAACCAGCCCGTCGCTTTACCGCCTGCTGGGTATCTTCCTGCCGCTTATTACCACCAACTGTGCTGTGCTTGGCGTGGCGCTGCTGAACATCAACCAGCAGCTCAACTTTATGCAGTCGGCACTTTATGGCTTCGCCGCCTCGCTCGGTTTCTCGCTGGTCATGGTGCTGTTTGCTGGTATTCGTGAACGTCTGGTGGTTGCCGACGTGCCCGCCCCCTTCCGGGGTTCTTCTATCGCATTGGTCACCGCCGGCCTCATGTCTCTGGCCTTTATGGGCTTTACCGGGCTGGTGAAATTCTAATGTTCGAATTATGGGTTGCTATTGGTTCACTCAGCGCACTGGCGCTGGTGTTTGGTTTGCTGCTGGGCTACGCCTCTCGCCGTTTTGCGGTGGAGGGAAACCCGGTTGTCGATCAGATTGACGATATCCTGCCACAGAGCCAGTGCGCGCAGTGTGGTTACCCCGGCTGTAAGCCTTATGCCGAGGCGGTCGCCAACGGCGATAAAATTAATAAATGCGTGCCGGGCGGCGAACCGGTCATGCTGAAACTTGCCACGTTGCTCAACGTCGATCCTCAGCCGATGGACGGTGACGTCGTTGAAGCCGTGCCCGTACGTAAGGTCGCCTACATTGACGAAAGCAACTGCATCGGTTGCACCAAGTGTATTCAGGCCTGTCCGGTAGACGCCATTGTGGGTGCGACGCGTGCTGTTCATACCGTCGTTTCTGACCTGTGTACCGGCTGCGACCTCTGCGTCGCCCCCTGCCCGACCGACTGCATTGAAATGCTGCCGATTAAAACCACCACCGCAAACTGGAAATGGGATATGAACACCATTCCTGTGCAAATTATTCATGCGGAGTAACATGTTCAATCTGTTTTCTGCGCTCAAGAAAGAGAAGATCTGGGACTTTGACGGCGGGATCCATCCGCCTGAAATGAAGACCCAGTCCAGCCTGGTTCCGCTGCGCCGGATGCCGCTTCCTGAGCGTTTCATCATTCCTTTACAGCAGCACCTCGGGCCGGAAGGCGAACTGTGCGTGAAGCCTGGCGACAGAGTCAGTAAAGGCCAGCCACTGACCACCGGACGCGGGCGTACCGTGCCCGTTCATGCGCCGACCTCCGGCATGATTCGCGCCATTGAGCCGCACATCACCGCTCACCCTTCGGGTCTGAAAGAGCTGTGCGTGATGATCGACGCCGACGGTGAAGACCGCTGGTGCGAGCGTGAGGCGGTTGCCGATTACACCCAACTCAGTGCTGACGAGCTTAATCAGCTTATTCATCAGGCCGGTATTGCCGGTCTGGGTGGTGCAGGCTTTCCAACGGCAAGCAAAATCCAGGGAAGCCTGAAACACACCAAAACGCTGATTCTGAATGCCGCCGAGTGTGAGCCTTATATCACCGCCGATGACCGCCTGATGCAGGAACACGCTGACGAAATTCTTCAGGGCACGCGTATTCTCTGCCATATGCTGCACCCAGAACAGGTGCTGATTGGCATTGAGGACAATAAGCCGGAAGCCATTGCCGCGCTGAAAGCCGCCATCAAGCATGAAAACCATCCAGGCGTGAAGATTGAGCTGCGCGTAGTGCCGACCAAATATCCTTCGGGCGGGGCCAAGCAGTTGACGCGTATTCTGACCGGCCGTGAGGTGCCAAAGGGCAAGCACTCTTCTGCCATTGGCGTATTGATGCAGAACGTAGGCACCATTTTTGCCATTAAACGCGCCATTATCGACGCTGAGCCGTTGATTGAGCGCGTGGTCACCCTGACCGGTGAATCGGTCAAGAAACCGGGCAACGTCTGGGCGCGACTCGGCACCCCGGTGGCCGAGCTGCTGCGCGAGGCTGAGTTTGTTCCGCAGAACAAGCAAAAAATGGTCATCATGGGCGGTCCGTTGATGGGCTTTACCTTGCCGTCATTGGATGTGCCGATCGTCAAAATCAGTAACTGCCTTCTTGCCCCTTCAGAGAGTGAGATGGGGGCGCCCGAGCCGGAAGAAGCCTGTATTCGCTGCAGCCTGTGCGCAGAATCCTGTCCGGCTGGCCTGCTGCCGCAGCAGCTGTACTGGTTCAGCCGCGGTGAAGAACACGAGAAAGCGCGCAATCACAACCTGTTCGACTGTATAGAATGCGGCGCCTGCGCCTATGTTTGCCCGAGTAACATTCCGCTGGTGCAGTACTACCGCCAGGAAAAGGCCGAAATACGCGCCCTCGATCTCGAAGCCAGTCGTGCCGCCGAGGCCAAGGCTCGCTTTGAGGCCAAACAGGCGCGAATGGAACGCGAAAAACTGGCCCGTGAAGAGAAGCACAAGAAGTCTGAGGTCAAACTGAGTGCGGAAGAAACCGCCGCACTGAAACCTCGCGTCAGCGCAGCGGCAAACGTTCAGGAACCGGTGGCCGAGAGTGAAACCCCAGCCGCGGATTCGCGTCAGGCGGCTCTGGCCGCCGCTATCGCGCGGGCTAAGGCGAAGAAAACCGCCTTAGCCGAGGCTGTCGAAGACGTGCCGGTATCCAATGAGCCTGTCACTCCGCCCGCTGATATGCCGGTAGAAGGTGACAGCCGCAAGGCCGCCGTTGCGGCAGCTATTGCGCGCGCCAAAGCCAAGAAAGCGGCGGCACAGGCCGAGTCTCAGCCTGCCGTCGCAGAGCCTGTTTCGGTCGAGCCCGCGCCAGAAACCGTCGCCAGTGAAATCGTTGAGGCATCGCCGGAAGACAAACGCAAGGCCGCCGTCGCCGCCGCCATTGCGCGCGCCAGGGCGAAAAAAGCCGTCGCAGCGGGTGATACACCGGCCGAGGAACCGGCGCCAGAAGTTGTTGCATCAGAAATATCACAAGAAGTATCACAACCAGAAAGCGATCCGAGAAAAGCTGCCGTGGCAGCCGCGATCGCTCGAGTAAAGGCCCGTAAAGCCGCTCAAGCTCAGACGTTGTCGAGCGAAATGTCGAACGAGGAATAGATGGCCTTTAGAATCGCGAGTTCTCCTTTTACCCATAATCGGCAGAGCACTAGCTCAATAATGCTGATGGTCGTGCTGGCCTGTATTCCAGGGATTTTGGCACAGGTCTGGTTCTTTGGTTACGGGACGCTGGTGCAGATTGCCCTGGCTATCCTGATTGCCGTATTGGCCGAAGGGGCAATATTACAGCTTCGCAAACAGCCGGTTGCCAAGCGCCTTGGCGATAACTCCGCCCTGCTCACCGCCATTCTGCTCGGCGTCAGCCTGCCGCCGCTGGCCCCCTGGTGGATGGTGGTTATCGGTACGGTGTTTGCCATCATCATCGCCAAACAGCTGTATGGCGGTCTGGGGCAAAACCCGTTTAACCCGGCGATGGTCGGTTACGTTGTGCTGCTCATCTCCTTCCCGGTTCAAATGACCACCTGGCTGCCGCCGGAGAGCCTGCAGGCGCATCCGGTCGGTCTGGTCGATACGCTGTTAACCATTTTTAGCGGCCATGACTCGCAAAACATGACCGCCTATCAGCTGCAAATGAACGTTGACGGTATTACGCAGGCCACCCCGCTAGACGGTTTCAAAACCGGTCTGCGCGCCGGCCACACCGCTAAGCAGGTGCTCGACGAGCCGATGTTCAGCGGAATTCTGGCCGGTCTGGGCTGGCAGTGGATAAACCTGGGCTTCCTGCTTGGCGGTCTGTTCCTGATGTGGCGGAAAATCATTAGCTGGCACATCCCGGTCAGCATGCTGGTGATGCTGACCTTCTGCGGGACGCTCGCCTGGCTGCTGGCACCGGGAAGCTACTCGCCGCCGATGATTGGCCTTTTCTCCGGTGCCACCATGCTCGGCGCGTTCTTCATCGCCACCGACCCGGTTACCGCGTCAACCACCCCGCGTGGTCGTCTGATCTTTGGTGCCCTGATTGGCCTGCTTATCTGGCTGATCCGCGCCTACGGCGGTTATCCTGATGGCGTTGCCTTTGCGGTTCTGCTGGCAAATATTACGGTCCCACTGATTGACCATTACACCCAACCACGTGTCTACGGCCATCGCTGAGGAAGAGTTATGTTAGAAACAATGCGTCGCTATGGCCTGACACTTGCGTTCTTTGGTGTGCTGATGACCGGCATGACCGCGCTGGTTAACCTGCTGACCAAGCCGACCATCGAACATCAGGCCCTGTTACAGCAAAAAGGCCTGTTCGATCAGGTTATTCCGTCCAGCGTGTACGATAACAACATGCAGCAAGAGTGTTACAACGTCACCAGTGATTCACTGGGTACCGAGACACCTCACCGCATGTATCTGGCGCGTAAAGACGGTCAACCCGTTGCCGCCGTGGTCGAGACCACGGCACCTGACGGCTATTCGGGTGCGATTCAACTATTGGTTGCCGCCGATTTTCATGGCAAGGTATACGGTACCCGCGTTCTTGAACAACATGAAACGCCGGGACTCGGTGACAAGATTGAAGTGCGAATTTCGGACTGGATCAAAAGCTTTGCTAATCAGACTGTTAACGGCGCTAATGACGTGCGCTGGGCGGTTAAGAAAGACGGCGGCATGTTTGATCAATTCACCGGTGCGACTATCACACCGCGGGCCGTGGTCCGCTCTGTAAAACGTACCGCACTCTTTATTGAAACTGTGCCTGCGCAGCTTTCCCACCTCACCCCTTGTGGAGCACGTGATGAGTGAAGCAAAAACACTAATCGTTAACGGGTTGTGGAAAAACAACTCCGCCCTCGTTCAATTACTTGGTCTCTGCCCGCTGTTGGCAGTGACCTCGACGGCAACCAACGCCCTGGGTCTCGGTCTGGCGACGACCATGGTGCTGACCTGCACCAATGCCATGATCTCGGCCTTCCGCCGCTGGGTGCCGAACGAGATCCGTATCCCTATTTACGTCCTGATCATCGCCTCGGTGGTCAGTACCGTGCAGATGCTGATCAACGCCTATGCTTTTGGGCTTTATCAGGCGCTGGGGATTTTTATCCCGCTTATCGTGACCAACTGTATCGTGGTCGGCCGTGCCGAGGCGGTTGCCGCCAACAGCCCAGTACACCTTGCGGCGCTCGACGGCATGATGACCGGGCTCGGTGCGACCGGTGCGATGTTCGTGCTCGGTTCGCTGCGTGAAATTCTGGGTTCAGGCATTCTGTTTAACGGCGCAGACCTGCTATTGGGGAGCTGGGCCAAAGTGCTGCGCGTGCAGGTTATTCACCTCGATAACCCCTTCCTGCTGGCGATGCTGCCACCGGGCGCGTTCATCGGTCTCGGCATGCTGCTGGCCGGTAAATACTTGATAGACCAACGGATGAAAGCCCGTGCCGCAGCGCGCGCTGCGCATACTTTACCGCAAGGGAACACTGAGAAAGCCTGATGAACAAGGAAAAACGCATCAGTATTCTTGAGCGTTTGCGCGATAATAATCCGCATCCGACTACCGAGCTGGTTTACACCACGCCTTTCGAACTGTTGATTGCCGTGTTGCTCTCCGCCCAGGCCACCGACGTGAGCGTGAACAAGGCGACCGCAAAGCTTTATCCGGTCGCCAACACCCCGCAGGCTATCTTGGAACTAGGCGTTGACGGCCTGAAAGAGTACATCAAGACGATTGGCCTGTTTAATTCCAAAGCCGAGAACGTCATCAAGACCTGCCGTATTCTGCTCGACAAGCACGCCGGTGAGGTACCTGAAAACCGTGAAGCGCTCGAGGCTCTGCCGGGCGTGGGCCGTAAAACTGCCAACGTGGTGCTTAATACCGCCTTCGGTTGGCCGACTATCGCCGTTGATACGCATATTTTCCGCGTCTGTAATCGCACGCGTTTTGCGCCGGGTGACACGGTTGAAAAAGTTGAGGAGAAACTGCTGAAGGTGGTGCCTGCCGAATTCAAGCTCGACTGTCACCATTGGTTTATCCTGCACGGCCGCTATACCTGCATCGCGCGCAAGCCACGCTGCGGGTCCTGCCTGATTGAAGACCTCTGCGAAAGCAAAGAGAAGGTTTATCCCGAATAAGGGCCTGTCAATACCGCCGGGGTTAAGCTCTGTTTGAAGCCGCTATTATAGATATAATTTAATAGCGGCGCAGAGGGTTACAGGAAGGATTTCGCCTGTTTGAGGACCACGTTACAGGCCTTGGTTTTCACCTTTTCTTTCAGTTGAGTGAATCCCCCGCCGCCGAGGTTATTCAGATCCAGATTTTGACCGTTACCGGTATGCAAAATACCGCTTAGCCCATCCTGATAATCGACCTTTTGTGTCGCCGTACTGTTCTCAATCCCCAACTTATTCATCAATTTGTCTTTAACCGATGTGGCATTGGTTGCCGAGAGCACGTTATTTTGCACACAGTATTGCAGGATACCGGCCGCGTTGGTGCTGCTTTTCGAGGTCAGGTTATTTCCGCTGCCGTTCAATAAAGAGGTCAGCTGGCTCATCGAGGTGCCGTTCGCGGGCGTGCTGTTGCCGCTTCCGCTCAGTTGCTGATTCGCTGCATCCGACAGAGACCCGAGAAGGCTATTGGCCTGTGCGCCTCCGGCAATCAGAAGTCCGCTGGCTGCCAGGGCCAAAATACTGCTACGAAATGCTTTCATCATTTGCTCCATCCATTTTGCGATTACAGATTCGTTTTATGTTGATCAACATAAGCTTGTCGCGAATGACGACGCATCGCAATAGGAATACGTCGGATAATGGCCCAGGGCAGAAAAGTTAAATTTATCTGCTGACGTTCGCGTTACCTTGTTGAGCCAGCCAGCGGCTTGCGGCACCAAAAAAGTGCTGGGCCAACGGCGTTGCCCTTCCCGCCTCGGCAACCACCAGCGCGGCGTGGCGACTCATTGGCGCGATATCCAGCGAGCAGCGCTTGAGTGCTGGCGTCATCTCGTCAATCAAGTGACCTCTTGGCACCAGCGCACACCCCAGTCCGACAAAGACTCCCTGCATAAGCTGGAAGATAGAACTGCTTTCCAGAATCGGATGCAGCTCCAGTCCGTTGGTGCGGAAATAGTTATCCAGATAGCGGCGGAAATAGCGGCTTGGCTCTGACAGACACAGCGGCAGCTCCGCAACCTGCTGCACGCTCAGCTGGGTGAGCGGGCTAAGCTGCGGGAAGTGATCGGGATGATAAACCAGGTCTACACCGCCGTCGTGCAGAGGAAACAGCTGGAAACGCAGTTCGTTGAGGGTCGAAAACTCGAAGAAACCGATGCCAATATCCACCGAATGGCTGCTGAGTGCCTCGATCAGTTGATCGGCGCTGACCTCAGAGACCCGATACTCAAGTCCGGAATGCTCCTGGCCTATTCCCTTCAGCAGCGCCGCTAGCGACAGGCTGCACTGCGGCATCACGCCGATGCGCAGCGTACCGCTCAGGCCCTGCTTCAACGAGGCGACCTCAAGCTTGAGGCCTTCATAGACCGAGACAATCTCACGTGCCCAGCTCAGCACCCGCAAGCCTTCGGCGGTAAAGCCCTCGAAGTTGTTGCCACGGTTAATTAAATTGAGATCGAGCTCTTTCTCGAGATTCTTCAGCCGCATCGACAGGGTCGGCTGACTGACAAAACTCGCCTCGGCGGCGCGGCCGAAATGTTTTTCGCGCTCAAGATTACACAAATAGATAAGTTGCTTAATGTCCAAAGGCTTTATTTTCAGTAAGTTAATTGGGAGGCGCTGCGGTCATTAAGAATTTATATACTTGTAGAAGTACTGATTCGAAAAAACCGACCACAGGAATCTTTTATGTTCTTCGCACTATAGCGTTAATCATAGCGGAGGCGGTTAACAGGGTCACTCCCCCCTAACGACCGATTTACACTGTTTCGATGCCAGAAACAGTTTTTATGGCTCAATGCGCATTTTATCGACCTTTATAACTCACTTTGTGATGTGGGTAGGCAAACTTTTATCTCTCTTTATTCTTAACGGTCTAGAATTGAATTACCCACCCACTCAAGAGAAACAATGAGTGGACGTTGATAGCTGACAAAAGGAAATTCAGATGAAAAAGGTTATTGTTATTTCAATCGCCGCTTTACTATCTGCCGTTGCTCTGACTGGATGCACACGCACGAGCTATGCAATCCATACCAATGACGCCCGCACTATTATCAGTGACGGTAAACCTGTTGAAGCCAGTACCGGGTTGATCGGATATACCGATGCCTGGGGCACCAAACAGCAGATAAATAAGGCCGACGTGAAAGAAATCTCCGCGCTGCCTAATTAATTGCGCAATCTCAATGGCACCGTGGAAATAGCCCAGGGTGCCTTTTTTATTGACGCTCGCTGAGTGATGGCCAAAGCGCAGAGTTATAAACCTCGTCATTACCGCCATTGCCACAATTCCGGTCGATATCCATCCTGGTCGCTGACGCCTTTTCCTGCCACAAACTGCCCCATTAAGAGATGACGCAATTTTACGCGCTTCTTGCGCTGCTATTCGCAGCGGACAAATGTTCAATAACAACCCTGATTCTATAATCTGTCAAAATTTAACCAATGGGCCTGAAATCAGGACATTTTGAGTTGATAAGTATGTTCTCAATCTTTACTTAATCTAACAATCGCGTAAAGTTTGATTATTCTTTCTAAAAAGTGCTTGATATGACTCCAAACTTAAGGCGTTTTGTTTGCAGCACAACGGTATTATTTTTTGCGTCGCTCCCGGCTGTGTACGCCAGCGATGCGCTTGATAATGCGATTGTCGTTCCGCAGGGAGAGCAACGGGCTGCTACGTCCTCGCCTACCATAGCCGATATCTATCGCCAGTGTAAAAATGGCGCAACCTACGATGGAACCAAGGCTCAAGAGGGGCAGCGTCTCATCTGCAACGGTTTTATGATGGCGGCAGTTCAGTCGGCGACGAACAACGGAAACGGCACGTGCCCTGCCGTCACCTATCGACAGATTTTGGATAAGGTGAATCACAAAATTAGCGGCGTAGAACAGTGGCAGCAGCCTGCATTACCTTGGCTGGTCGCGGCATTAAAGGACGTCGGTTGTAAAGACCACTGATATAAAGCGAGGATGGCGTAACAACCTGCCCGTGAGGACAGATTGTTACGCGGTGAGTCAATCACTGACTCGGCGTGAAACTAGATTTTCAGTTTGATGTAATCGATAGCGCGGCTAACAATGCCACCCTTCGGCAAGTCTTCGAGCGCAACCAGTGGCACAGTTTTAATCACTTTACCGTTATCCACAATATTAATGGTTCCCACGTCCTGACCTTTGGTCAGCGGTGCATCAATCTGCTGATTGTTCAAGACGTACTGCGCCTTCACTTTTTCACTGTCTGCCTGCGGAATGTTCAGGTATACGTCGTCAAGGCTACCCACCTTAATCTGCGGTTTATCACCGAACCACACCTTCTCGGTCGAAACGCTCTGGCCCGCTTTGAATACCTGCATGCTGGTAAATTCACGGAAGCCCCAGGTCAGCAGCTTACGCGCCTGCTCTTCACGACCTTTTGAGCTTTTGCCTCCCATTACCACCGCAATCAGACGGCGATTGCCTTCTGTCGCAGACGCGATAATGTTGAAGCCCGCCGTTTCGGTGTGACCGGTCTTCAGACCATCAACGTTGAGATTTTTATCCCACAGCAGGCCGTTACGGTTGTTCTGAGTAATGTTGTCATAGGTAAGCGTCTTCTCGTCATACATATGATATTCCTCAGGCTCACCGCCGATAATCGCGCGCGAAAGCTTAGCAAGGTCGTATGACGTGGTGTACTGACCTGGCGCATCCAGACCGTGTACGGTCTCGAAGTGTGAGTTAGTCAGGCCGAGTTTTTGTACGTACTGGTTCATCATGCCAACGAATGCGTCCTGGCTACCGGCAACATAGTCAGCCATGGCCACGCAGGCGTCGTTACCAGAATCGATGATAATGCCCTGAATTAGGTTACGCACGGTCACGCGGTCGCCAGGTTTGAGGAACATCAGTGAAGAACCGGCCAGCACTTTGTTGCCTGCGACCCAGGCTTCCTGAGGCACAGTCACCACGTCATCCATGGTGATTTTATGCTGATCCAGCGCACGGTCGATGACATATCCTGTCATCAATTTTGTCAGGCTGGCAGGGTTGCGGCGCTCGTCAGGATTTCCGGAAGCCAGTACATCGCCGGTAGCGTAATCCATAAGAACATAAGAAGCAGCATCAATGCTGGGTGGCACTACCTGAAAATCGATCGGTGCTACGGCCCACGCATTGCTAGCAGAAACACAGATTACACCGGACAAAATACTCAATACTAAACGCTTCACTTAATCATCCTCAAACGCACTTTTGAAGTCAGCCGAAACCCAGTCATTGGGAAAGCCGCACAAGGTTAAAACAACCCATTGGCGGCATAGGGTGCATCAATTCACGCAGAAGCTAAACAACAAGACTTTTGCTGAAAGTTTCACAATGAAACCATTTGCTTACAATTTCCAAATTTTGGGCCGTCATCAATGCGCTCTATCCCACAATTACAACATTCAATTAGACGTAAAGCATTATCCCTAATAAAGTTGTGACATAAAATTAACATTCCAGATAAATCTCTTTTAACAGATTAACCCACACACACCTGCGAAGACCTAAAATGAAATTCAAATCCGAGATAAAACCTTATACCGGCGCGGCGGGCGGTTGGGGTTCATTGGAAGCTACCACCCGTTACGTTTTCGACAGTAAAAAAGTGCTTTCCAACCTGCGTAACCTGATGCGTGTTAATAAAGGTCGTGGATTCGACTGCCCAGGCTGTGCCTGGGGCGACGATAACCACAGCACCTTCAGCTTCTGCGAAAACGGCGCCAAGGCGGTAAGCTGGGAAGCCACCCGTAAAGCGGTAGAGCCTGAGTTTTTCGCACAGCACAGCGTGGCAAAACTGCGTGAGCAAAGCGACTATTTCCTTGAATATCAAGGTCGCCTCACCCACCCGATGCGCTACAACCGCACCACCGACCGCTATGAGCCTATTTCGTGGGATGCCGCCTTCTCCCTGATTGCCAGCCACCTTAAGGGGCTCGAGGATCCTAATCAGGCTGATTTCTACACCTCCGGTCGCGCCAGCAACGAAGCTTCTTACCTGTATCAGGTATTTGGTCGTATGTTCGGCACCAACAACTTCCCTGACTGCTCCAATATGTGTCACGAAGCAAGCGGTGTCGGCCTCAAGCAGAGCATCGGCGTCGGTAAAGGCACGATTCGTCTGGACGATTTCGACAAGGCGGATGCGATTTTCGTTTTCGGCCAGAACCCGGGCACCAACCATCCACGTATGCTGCACAGCCTGCGTCACGCCGCCGATCGCGGTGCCAAGGTCGTGAGTTTTAACACTCTGCGCGAGCGCGGGCTGGAACGTTTTGCCGATCCGCAGAAACCGCTCGAAGTCGTGACCCCCAAAGCGGGCCGCATCAGCTCTGCCTATTACCAGCCGAATCTCGGCGGTGACATGGCCGCGATTCGCGGTATGGTCAAGGTATTGCTACAAGAACACCGCCAGCGTATTGCCTCCGGCGAAGCTTCATTATTTGACGAAGACTTCATCGAGAAAAACTGCCACGGCGTGGATGAATACCTGGATATCGTCGATCAGACTACCTGGGAGCAAATTACCCACCAGTCTGGCCTGACAGAGTTCGAGATCCGCGAAGCCGCCAACATCTATATGAAGGCTGAACGGGTGATTTGTACCTGGGCGATGGGTGTTACACAGCACAAACACTCCGTGCCGACGGTGCGCGAAATCACCAACCTACAGTTGCTGTTCGGCCAGCTGGGCAAACCGGGCGCTGGCCTGTGTCCGGTTCGTGGTCACAGTAACGTGCAGGGCAACCGCACCATGGGCATTGACGAGAAAGCGCCAAAACCGCTGCTCGACAGCCTTGAGCGTCATTTCAAATTTACCCCACCGCGTGAGCCTGGCCACAACACCGTTGAGGCACTCGAGGCGATGCTGCGCGGCGAAGTCAAAGTGCTTATCGCGCTGGGTGGCAATCTGGCCGCTGCGGCGCCGGATACGCCACGCACCGAGCAGGCGCTGAGCAACTGTGATTTAACGGTTCAGATAAGCACAAAGCTGAACCGAAGCCACCTGACACCTGGCCGCGAAGCACTGATTCTCCCCACTCTGGGGCGCACAGAGCTGGACATGCAGGCCACCGGTTCACAGTTTATCACCGTTGAGGACTCGTTCAGCATGGTCCACGCTTCTGAAGGCGTCGGCGTGCCGTTGTCGAGCGAACAGCGCTCTGAAACCGCGATTGTCTGTGGTATCGCCGACGCGGTGCTCGGTAAACGTTATCTGGACTGGATGGCGCTCGCGGATGATTACAACCTGATCCGTGACCACATCGAAGCGACTATCCCAGGCTTTAAGGACTTCAACAAACGCTGCGACATCAAGGGGGGATTCTACCTGGGTAACGCTGCCGCAGAATTGACCTTCAATACCCCAACCGGGAAGGCCAACTTCAGCGCCGCACCGCTGCCGGAGCGCGTGATCCCGATGGAAAATGACGACGCGCCGTTTACGTTGCAAACGCTGCGTTCGCACGACCAGTACAACACCACTATTTACGGCCTCGATGACCGTTATCGCGGCGTTTATGGTCAGCGCGAAGTGTTGTTCATCCACCCTCAGGACCTGGCTGACTTAGGCCTGGAAGACGGTGAGCTGGTTGAAATTGAAACGCTGTGGAATGACGGCATTGAGAGAAAGGTAAGCGGTTTCAAGCTGGTCAGCTACGACATCCCACGCGGGAATCTGGCGGCCTATTACCCTGAAACCAATCCGCTGGTGCCGCTGTCGAGCTTCGGCGATCAGACTCATACCCCAACCTCTAAATCGATTCCTGTGGCTATCCGTCGCTGTGAGGCGGTGGCCGATACGCGTCGTATTGCCTGATTGACTGTTTGGCAGGGTGCATTTCTTGCGCCCTGCCTTCCCATTAATGGCTACGGCCAGGCGATAAGATTTCCAAAACGCACATCGCGATACACGTCCAACTCATTGCGCGCCTCTGCGGGCCAGTCGACCGGATAACCGATGATCGCGTTGTCGGTTTTATCGTCCAGCGCTGCCAGCAGCGTTTTACGCTGGCTGCCGTAGGCATCAATCATCAACACCTCGGCCGCTTGGGTGAGGGTCTCCTCGACGCCATAACGCTGCGCAATGCGGCGAATAAATTCATCCGTCTGCGCCAGATACACCGCGTCACGCCGGTAAATAGCGTAATACAGTTCAATGTTTTGCCGTTCTTCTCCCTGTAATGCCGTGTTTGCCCGACAATAACCGGCAATCTCTCTGCGCAGCATCTTATTACCGCGCAGCAGCGGCTGACTTTTCAGGTAGACGTGCAGCCGACCGGCCAATACCGCCATCAGGGACACGCGCTCGACCTGTCCGTTACTGGAAAACTCGAAGGTTAAGGCTTCCCAATCCTTTCGCGCCAAACCGTAACGCAGCAGCCGACTGGTGAAAAAAAGCGCCGCCGGTAAGGTGTAGTAAGGCGTGACCGCCGACTTGACTATCCCGATACCTAAGCCAGACTGACGATTTTGCGCGATGCAGGATGCTCGCTCCCCCAGTCGCTGTTCGGGCGTGGCGTGCAGGTATTGATGTAGCATCAGTGCCACATCCGCGGGAATATTCTCCGGCAACAGCGTAATGAAAGGCCTGGCTTTCTCCGTCGGTATGACTCTCTCACAGAGTTCGGTAAATTTGCCGCTCCATACGCGAAAAGGCTGAAAATCTATCTGCGTAATCTCAAGGTCCGCCAGCTCAACCTTTTTTCTGGTAAACAGATATTCCCGTAACTGTGCATAGTCGGCATTAAGATACTGTTGCTCACCCAGCCGTAAATATTGCAGAGCATGAACGCGATTATATTCCCGCACATAGTCTGCCACTCTGGCATGGCGATATTCCTCAAGCGCCTGCTGCAACTGTCGGTTTATTAATGCCGGATAACGGATAACTGCCGGGGTATTTTTGTACTTCACCAGCGCGTCGGCGAGTCGGATATATTCCTGCCTCTTGCCGGGGCCTTTTAAACAGGAGACGCAACTCACCGGGACGTCATCAAGGACATAATCGAGCCCGTACCTATAGGTTAGTAAAGCGAGAAAGTTTTCCGGCTCAAGGGAAAGCGTTTTGAAATAAAGCCTGGAGGGCAGGCTCAGGCTATTATCGGTCGACTGCGTCAGCGACATTGCCCGCATTGGCTCCCTCGGTAAAGGTAGCCCGAGGAGTAAAATGTCCATAACACTTTGATTAAATTCATATGCCAGCGCCGAAACCGAGGCATAGCGCCGGGTGTTAATTCTCTCCTCGACGGGCAACGGCACCACCCCTTGGCGAATGACCTCGCGGGTCTCCTCCTCACTGAGCGGGATGCTGCGCTCGATAAGCCGAGGCTGGTCGTGACGCCCCTCTCCGCTACTGATATTCATCGCCAACTGCATCTTGATTTTATCGATGAATTTCAATTGGAAATCGACGACGTTAGTGTCCTGATAGCCCCCGTGTTTATCTTCGTTATACCACGCCAGAATAGAGGCTTTAATGACTTCCAGCGTCGCCACCATCAACAGCGAATACGCGAAGGCTTTAGCACCGACTTTTCGGGTTATCATACCTGGAATATTGGCCAGAAAAATGTTGGAAAGCTCTTCGACAATAGCCAAGGTTGCCTGTATTGATTGCCGCTGATGTTCTCTTCTTCTATCCACCACAATATCCAGAAATCGCCTAATGTCATCTTCAAAGGCAAGAGGCTCGCCGTCGTCAGAATATATAAGTTGAGAGTTCAGGCTGACTCTGCCGCTAAAAGAGGAAAAGGTGCTCGCAAGGTCACCCATGCTGGCTGAGATTTCCAATGAATTAATCGGCAGAGTGAAAGAGTCTGAAGTGTGTAAGACGATAGGTCGCGCGCTGCCGAAATAATAGACCGGTTGCTCGGCCGTAGCATAGGTGGAAAATGACTCGATGCTCGAACCGTGCAGCCGGGCAATAGTATGCATCGCCGCAGAGGTGTCTTTGGCGGTGAATATTTCGGTGGGTACTTCGCTAGAGAGAGTTATTCCACGTGCCGGAGACATAAATAACGTCCGTGAAGAAGACAGCGTGTCGGTGGCTTCGGAAAACAGATCCTGTGGCCGAAATGAGAAGAGACTTTTAACGGTTTTCGTCAGCTCGACGCCCTTCTTTGCCACCAGGGAGAGCGTGGGCGCCTCAAAGCTACACACGATATTTTTTTCAACGTTATCATAAGATGGGGAGCGGAACCCGTCGTAACATCCCCACAGCGGGATAAACGACGCCAGAGAGATATCTCTTGCCCAGTCCTCCATACGGGTCAAAAAGGTGCTGCCAATCAGCTTGTTCTTACGGGCGCTGCTAAAGGCAATGCGGTCGACAAAACAGGTCGCTGCCTCAGAGAAATCATCATCGACAATAAAGCTACCCAGCTCGCTGAACGAAAGATCGAGACCACCGTCAATCTGCTCAAACTCATATCCCGTCTTCTCGAGAAAGGCGCTTTTAATATCCCCTTCCTTGAAGAACTTTTTATTATTCAGCATATCGGCGCGGGCCTCGCTTTCATTTGGCCCCAGGAAAGAGCACGAACCGGAGTCATCGATAAAAAACAGGTATTTACTGGTATTGAACTCAAAGGAAACTACGCCCCCCTGAAAAAGATTATTATTGCTCAGGCTGCGAGCAGCCCCCTTTATCCAGCAGTTGAGAATGATAATTTGAATACCGACTTTTACCTGTCCTTTTCGTGACTGATTAAACCAGTTATCGATAATAAACCTCAGCGTTAATTCAACCGACGAAATCAGTGAGTCACGAATAATGTTTATCCGGTCATTCTTGGCAAGCGTATTGTCGTCTTTATAAAAGGCATAAATTTGTTCGACCACCACGTGACTGCTCAGCTTCAGCGCCTGGGTTCGCTGCTTGTCTATCAGGTGAAATGTAGACAGTAGCTCGATAACCCGCTCGAGGTTGTTTTCACTGAGTCGCTCATGCAGCAAGTCCTGCGCCATCAGCTGGACAACAAAACTCAGCGGAGGGTGGGTCAGCATAGACCTGAACTTTTTCCTGTCGGCGGGTGTAACGGAAACGTCGGTAATGAGATAAATAAATTCATTACATCGCTCCAGCGGCTTACCCCTTTTTTCCTGCGGAAAATATTGCTCAATCAGCAGACCCAACATCAACTTCCAGCCGCGCATTTCATGAGTGTGATAGGCCTTGTTTTTTAACAGGTGAAAGGGGAAGGCCAGGATTGCTATTATATCAGCAAGACGTTTATCGATATAATCACTGCCGGATTTTATTTTTATAAAACGTTTTAGTTCAAAACTTAGCGCGGCATCAATATAACCAAAGCGTTTAAGTAAATAATAGAGTTCACCACCGTCCTGTTCATCGAAAATATTTTCTATTTTCAAAAGATGGAAAATATAATTTATATAACCGTTTACCGCCCACGTGCGCGATTGATTGCGCATATCCAGATTGGCGCAGGCATAAAAGCGTTGCACCGGCACGGGCATTATTTGCTCTTTATCGCTGCACAACCAGGCAACGGTAACATCGTCGAGCATCGCTTTGACCAAATCGATGAGGGTGAAATCGGTCGAATCGGCGATAAAAAGCGGCTTATATCGCCGGGTAATATCGTCGTAAACATACTCATTAGGGAAAATACGCTCGATATTGGGCGTATTATTCTTTGCCCGATCGCTCGGGTCAGGAGGTAAAGGCACGCTATTTATTGCCCTCGGAGCCCTGTTGCCGGTGTGCCAGCGGTGAGGAACATAATCAGCCTGCGGCTGAGCGTATACCCTGCCTATGATGCTCATCCGGCGTTCAATGCGCTGGATACCACGAGTCAGGGTGGCCATTATCGAATCAACGGTCAAAGACTGCGCGTCAAACGCGGGACGGGCTGGTGAAACGCCGGTCGCCACCGGCGCAGAGAGGTCCAAAAACCACGCTCCCGCCGTGTCCAGGGTCACGCCCAGCCTTCCGGTGGTCATTGCCAGCGCAATCTGTCGTTGCTGAGGCCATACGCGAGCATAACCCGCCACTCCTGCCGTCACAAAACCCACCGCCGAACCGTTCTCGGACGGCGCATTGACGCAGTACCCTCCCGGCGTTGCCCGATAATGTCCGCAAAAAAAGGCGCTAGACTGTGGGGCAATCTCATAGCGCCCTATCGCCGACGGCGGCCCGTAGCAAGGAGCCATTCCGGGTAGGCGATATCCCGGCAGGGTTTCGGCATCAGGCGTCAGAGGCGCGGCCTGTTGCTGCGCGTGGCGGGTATCCTTTTGCCACCCGGTCCGGTCAGCTGTATCAGGAAACGCCAGCCGCAAAGGGTTGCAGGTCATAATATGGTAGAGCGCAGTCCCCAAACCGTTGATCAGCGCGTTGGCCTGTTTAAGCATCGGAATCAGGGCGAAAACGGCCATTTCCGGCGTGATATAGCGGCCGGTAAGGCGTGATGAAAGGAACAGCAGCAGCGGCCTTTCACATTGCGCGGCGATTTCGTTCGCTGTTACCCCTCTTAATGCACCGGCCTGCGCAAGCGCCCTGCTAAGTTGCCTTAAAACCTGCCTGTTGAACTCAACTGGGATACCTGCCGCAGAAAGCCCTGCAAATGACAGAAAGTAGGCCATCTGTTTCGAAAACTCGCTGTCCTCTATTTCTGGAGGCGGGAAAGGTGCGGGTTGATAAAGCGCATTAAGCAGTTGCAAATTTTCAGCTGTCCGCAGCGCGTGATCCGCTTTGACGACGTCAATAAAAGGTGCAAAACAAGGACCCTGAAGCAAAGGTTGAGAAGCGCGGCTCAGCAACGTTTCAACCATCGCGTTCAGCCTGCCGCTCAGCGGCTCAACCCGAGACTGATAGCCGACAATAAAAGATTGGGAAAGCAGCGCCACCGGCGCGTTTCTGATACGGTCAATAAACTGTGTGAAGCCGTTGTAGGTTTTCAACAAACTCAAAACGGGAGTAGTCGGTTGACCCACGGCCTGAATCGCGTCCTTCTGAGCATCAACTGGCATCGCACCCCCCTTTAATGAGAATGAAGGTTCCCGGCCATTGTGGGGTGATTTTTAAACGAATGAAGTATTCGCTGCTATAACATTCCGCTCAACGTTTAATTATCAGCCAGCAAAATAGCCACAGACGGCTTTTCATCTGCTTTAATAACGTCAAAATAGGCAGATGCCGCTTGCCCACGATGGCCGATTCGCGTAAAACTGTCTGCCGCTAATCGAACCACTCTAACCTCATTCTCTGGACGATATGTTTCAAGATAACCCGCTGCTCGCACAGCTAAAACAGCAACTTCACTCTCAGACTCCGCGCGTTGAAGGCATCGTAAAAGGAACTGAGAAAGGCTTTGGCTTTCTTGAAGTAGACGGTCAAAAGAGCTATTTCATCCCACCTCCATACATGAAAAAAGTCATGCATGGCGACCGGGTTATTGCTTCCGTTCAAACAGAAAAAGAGCGTGAAATCGTTCAACCTGAAACGCTGGTAGAACCTTTCCTCAGCCGTTTTGTGGGCCGCGTGATCAAAAAAGACGATCGTCTTTCGATCATGCCGGACCATCCGCTGCTGCGCGACGCCATTCCATGCCGCACCGGCCGTAACTTCAATCATGAAGTTAACGAAGGTGACTGGTGCGTGGCAGAAATGCGCCGTCACCCGCTGAAAGAAGGCGATCGTGGCTTCCAGGCCGAACTGACCGAGTGGATAACCACCGGTGAAGACGACCTGGCCCCGTGGTGGGTTACCCTGGCACGTCATAACCTCGAGCGCGAAGCGCCAGAATTTGATGTGACTGAACTGTTGGAACAAGGCCTGACGCGTGAAGACCTGACCGCCCTGCCGTTTGTTACCATCGACAGCGCCAGCACCAAGGACATGGACGATGCCCTCTACGTTAAAGATAACGGCGACGGCACACTACAACTGAATATCGCCATTGCGGACCCAACGGCCTACGTGACCGAGGGCAGCGACGCCGACAATCTGGCTCGCAAACGCGCGTTCACCAACTACCTGCCGGGCTTCAACATTCCAATGTTGCCGCGTGAACTGTCCGACAACCTGTGCTCACTGCTGCCAAATGAACGTCGCCCGGTGCTGGCGTGTAGCGTGACCTTGTCTGCCGACGGCGCACTGGGTGACGATATTCGCTTCTACGCTGCGTGGATCGAATCAAACGCCAAACTGGTTTATGACGAAGTTTCCGACTGGCTCGAAGACGTTGGCGAATGGCAGCCACAGAATGAGACCATCGCCCAGCAGATTCGTCTGTTAAAGCGCGTGTGTGACGTTCGCTCCGCATGGCGTACCGCTAACGCGCTGGTGTTTAAAGACCGTCCAGACTTCCGCTTCGTGCTGGGTGAGAAAGGCAACGTGCTGGAAATCATCGCCGAGCACCGCCGCATCGCTAACCGCATCGTTGAAGAGTGCATGATTGCTGCCAACGTCTGTGCCGCTATTGCGCTACGCGACAACCTCGGTTTCGGCGTTTACAACGTGCACAACGGTTTCGACCCGCTGCTGGTTGAGAACGCGGTTGCCGTGCTACAGGCCAACGACGTTGAGGCAGACGGCCCAACGCTGCTGACGCTGCCTGGCTTCTGCGACCTGCGCCGCAAGCTTGATGCGATGCCAACGCAGTTCCTCGACAGCCGCATTCGTCGTTTCCAGACCTTTGCTGAAATCAGCACCGTGCCTGGTCCGCACTTCGGCCTGGGCCTTGAGGCTTACGCCACCTGGACATCGCCAATCCGTAAATACGGCGATATGGTTAACCACCGCCTGCTGAAAGCGATGATTACCCAGCAGACCGCCGAGAAGCCACAGGACGAAATGACCGTTCAACTGGCAGAACGCCGCCGTCTGGGTCGTATGGCCGAGCGCGACGTGGGTGACTGGCTGTACGCCCGTTACCTGGAAGACAAAGTCGGAACCGACACAAAATTTAGCGCCGAGATTATCGACGTCACCCGGGGTGGCCTGCGCGTTCGCCTTCAGGACATCGGCGCCGTTGCCTTCATTCCTGCGCCATTCCTGCACGCCGTTCGCGACGAGCTGGTGTGCAGCCAGGATACCGGCACCGTGCTTATCAAAGGTGAAGTTGCCTATCGTCAGAGCGACATTATCGATGTCAACATCGCTGAAGTTCGTATGGAAAACCGCAACGTGATCGCTAAACCTGCCGCCTAACGGCTTGCTGCATCACGCAAAAACCTGTCGGTATTTATCGGCAGGTTTTTTTTCGCCTAATCGTTGACGATCAATGCGCAAGGATTGGCATGGGGCGCTCGGCCGGAGTAAAGTGTCAGCCAGCAATTCAAACAAATGATTATCATTATCAATTATTATTTGTCATGACTTAGGAATGCCTGTAACGATGAGTTTACCTGTGAAACCCCCTATCAACGTCTCTACCACCTGCTGCATCGTCGGCGGCGGCCCCGCTGGCCTGATGCTTGGCTACCTGCTGGCCCTCAAGGGGGTCGACGTCACGGTGCTGGAGAAACATGCTGACTTTTTGCGAGATTTTCGCGGCGACACCATCCACCCTTCGACGCTGGAAATCATCTGGCAACTGGGCTTTCTTGACGAGTTTCTCAGGCTGCCCCATCAACGCGCCGAGAAGCTGTACGGTGAAATCGCCGGAAAAGAAGCGACGATTGCCGACTTCACTCGTCTGCCGACCCAATGCAAATTTATCGCCTTTATGCCGCAGTGGGACTTCCTGAATTTTATCGCCGATAAGGCGCGCCGGTTGCCTAACTTTAGGCTGCTGCAGCAGGCAAGCGTTGACGACCTTCTCCAGCAAGATGGCAAGGTGGTGGGCGTAAAGGTCACCACGTTGGAGGGCGCGCAGGAAATTCGCGCACTGCTTGTGGTGGGCTGTGACGGTCGTCGCTCAGTGGTTCGTGAAAAAGCCGGACTTGAGGTAATGAACTTTGGCGCACCGCGCGACGTGCTGTGGCTGAAGGTTAAAAAACGTGACAACGATCCTCATTGGACTACCGGCCATCGCGGCCCACGCAAGGGCTTTATCATGATCGATCGCGGTGACTACTGGCAGTGTGGATACTCCATCAACAAAGGCAGTCTGGAGGACATGAAACAACAAGGGCTTGCGGCTCTGGTAACCTCTATTGCTGAGATTTCACCGTTTGACGAGGCTCGCCTGCTGACTGACATTACCGACTGGGAACAGGTCAAACTGTTGGAGATTCGTATCGATCGCCTGAAGAAATGGTCAAAGCCCGGCCTGTTGTGCATCGGGGACGCGGCACATGCCATGTCTCCGATTGGCGGCGTCGGCGTGAATCTGGCTATTCAGGATGCAGTCGCTACCGCCAATATTATCGCGCCAGCGCTGCTTAAAGGCCGCTTGACGCTCCGGGATTTACAGCGCGTACAGCGCCGCCGCACCTTCCCAACCTGGGCCACCCAGTCGCTGCAAATCATGATAAGTAAAGCAGGACAAAAACCGCGTCGTAAAGCGCCTTCTGGTATGGAGCTATGGCTGCGGCAACGTGCATTTATCCCGTTCCTGTTTGGCCGTCTGATTGGAATTGGCTTCTTTAAGGAAAATTTCAAAAGGTAATCTTAAGGTATAGCGTGGTAAAATCGCTCGCAAATTATTGATAACGAGCCTGATATGTCTTCATCTGAGATTTTACTGCGTTTGCAGGATGTGAGCTTTAGTCTGAATAACCAGGTGCTTTTGCGCCCCACGTCATTAGAACTCTTACCCGGCGAGTTCACGTTGCTAACCGGACCGTCGGGCAGCGGCAAAAGTACGCTGCTTAAAATTGTGGCCTCGCTGCAAAATCCGACCCGCGGCACAGTTTATTTCGAAGGCAAGGATATCCGCACCCTCAAGCCAGAGTCCTACCGTCAGCAGGTTTCCTACTGTTTCCAGACGCCGGTGCTGTTCGGCCAAACAGTGCTCGACAACCTCTCGTTGCCTTACCAGATACGCGGCAAGAAAGTCGACAAGTCGGCGATGGCCGACTGGCTCGAGCGCGTTAATCTGTCTCGCTCCCTGCTGGAGAAAAATGTGCAAGAGCTCTCAGGCGGTGAAAAACAGCGTGTCTCGCTGCTGCGAAATCTGCAATTTCTGCCCAAGGTGCTGCTGCTCGACGAAATCACCAGCGCGCTGGATGAAGAAAATAAGCAGAACGTTAATGCAATTATTGCCGAACAGGTTAAACAACAGCGCCTGTCGGTGATTTGGGTCACCCACGATAGCAACGAGATTCGCCACGCTCAGCGGGTCATTACCTTAACGCGTGAAGCCGCAGGAGAGAGCAGCCATGAATCAGCATAACATCACCAATGAGTCACTGGGACTGGCGCTGGTTCTGGTGGTTGTCGCGCTGCTGATAAGCAAGAAAGAGAAGCTCGGGCTGGAGAAGGACATTATCTGGAGCGTGGCGCGCGCCGTCGTGCAGTTGATTATCGTCGGCTACGTGCTCAAATACATTTTTGAAGTCAATAACGGCTGGCTGACCGTATTGATGGTGCTGTTTATCTGCGTCAACGCCGCGCTCAACGCCAAGAAGCGCAGCCGCAATATCGATAACGGCTTTATCATTTCGTTTATTGCTATCACCGTCGGCACCTCACTCACGCTGTCCGTGCTTATCCTCACGGGCTCGATTGAGTTCCTGCCGATGCAGGTTATCCCCATCTCAGGCATGATAGCCGGCAACGCCATGGTCGCCGTCGGTCTGTGCTACAGCAACCTTAACCAGCGTTTCGCCGACAACCAGCAAAAAATCCTCGAGATGCTGAGCCTCGGAGCCACCAGCAAGATGGCCTCAGGGACAATCATCCGCGACAGCATTCGTTCAGCGATGATTCCCACCGTAGATGCTGCAAAAACCGTGGGATTGGTGAGCCTGCCGGGCATGATGTCGGGACTTATCTTTGCCGGTATCGACCCTGTAAAAGCCATCAAGTATCAAATAATGGTGACCTTTATGCTCCTCGCCACCGCAAGCCTCTCAACGATTATCGCCGGGTATTTGGCCTATAAGCGTTTTTATAACGACCGAGTTCAACTAAAAGTCCAAAAGTAGGGGCTTTTTATTGCAAAATTTTCGGGGTAAAGCCTTTGATACCGAGGCATTTTTTGAGCGGCGGCTCTGATCCGCTTTTAGACCAAGGGCACGTGCTTTGCACGCTGGGCGCGTGCCTTTGACCCAAAAGACTTGACCTTAAAAAAATCTGCAATTAAAAACCCAAATTTTATTTACGGCCCCATCGCCGGGCGGTGGCAGAGGTACGCCATGGGGTCATCAGGTATTCCAGCAAAATGACCAGCAGAAAACTTACCACCCCAAGCAGCGCCAGGAACGCGATTGCCGAGAAAGTACCCGCGGTATTTAATCGAGAATTAGCCTGCAAAAGATAGGCCCCCAACCCACCGCTGGTCGAAGCCGTCCACTCGCCGATAACAGCACCAGTGACGCTGAAGGTCGCCGAAAGCTTGAGCGCCGAGAACAGCGGCGTATAGGTCGCCGGAAGCTTCACGTAGCGGAAAATACTCCAGCGTGAACCGCCCATCGACTTCACCAGATTCAACATGTCTTTATCAACCGAATTAAGTCCATCGAGCACGTTGACCACCACCGGGAAAAATACCACCAGCGCCACAATAACCAGCTTGGGTGCCAGACCGAATCCGAGCCAGATAGTCAACGCCGCAGCGATAGCAATCACCGGCACCGCCTGACTGGCAATCAGAATGGGGTACAGAATGCTGCGGATCCACGGCGTGGCGTCCATCAGGACGGCGAAGATAAAACCCGCCCCCGCGCCCAGCACAAACCCCATCACAAAGGTGACGAAGGTAATGCGAAATCCTTGCAGCAACACCGACATGTCAGAAAGCATGTGCTGCCAGGTCTGCTCTGGCGATGGCAGCACATACGGCGGAATATGATAAATCCGCACCGCCAAATCCCACACCAGCAGCACCAAAAGCAGCGCAGCAAGCGGGCCACCCAGCGGCAACAGCAGTTTCTTCAACAGCAGCGGCTTGCGTTCCGAGGTCAGGCTACGGGCATCAGTCATGAGTCAGGGGTTCCTGTAGGTCTTGGTCGGCGTGGCTTTCCGTAAACACCAAATCGAGGATTTTTCGTTTCAGCACGGTAAACTCCGGGCTGGTCAGGCAGGAAAGTGGCCTTGGCCGCGGAATGTCCACCGTCAAGATTTCTCGAACACGTCCCGGCCTCGGCGACATCACCACCACGCGATCGGCCAGATAGACCGCTTCGTCGATATCGTGGGTCACAAAAATCACCGTACGTTGTTGTTCAGACCATACCGTCAACAGCCACTGCTGCATAGAAAGACGGGTCTGCGAGTCCAGGGCGCCGAAGGGCTCATCGAGCAGCATGATTTCGTGTTGCATCGCTAGCGTACGCATCAGCGCCACACGCTGGCGCATGCCGCCCGACAGCGCCGCTGGATAGTGATGGATAAACTCACCCAACCCATAGCGTTGGGCCAGCGCCACACCTGCCGCGCGCTGTGCCTTAGTGGCTCCGCCCTTAAGAATGGCCCCGAGCACGATGTTATCAATCACCGTCATCCACGGCAGCAGCAGGTCTTTTTGCAGCATATAGCCGACGTGACCGCTTGTTCCAGTGACATTCTGATTATCAATGAGAATTTTGCCAGAGTCAGGCGTCAGAACGCCCGAAACGAGGTTAAACAAGGTGCTCTTGCCACAGCCTGAAGGCCCGACGATGCAGACAAACTCGCCCTGCTGAATATCAAGATTAGTCGGTGCCAGGGCAGTCATACTGCCAAAACGACGTGTCACCTGTTGCAGCGACAGTTTGGGGTATGTCATCTCTCACCTTTTCCTCATACGTCAGTGTGCAGGTTAAATCACTACAAAATTTCGCATTTTTCGCGACCAAACCACACTAAATCTTCCACTTTCACCGCCACTTCACCGCGCTGTGCAAAAGGTTCGATCGCCCATGCGCCCCACATCGGCGTCGCATTACCGGCATCGATAAAACCGTGCGTATAGGCCGCCCCAGCGGTCAGAGAATGGCCGATATTACCCAGCAGGTCGAGCAGGATAAATCCCTCCTGAGTGAGCCGCTGGTGTGAAAGACCGAACAGTTCGTTGGCAGGCATCCCCGGACGGCAAAGCGCCAACGTCTCATAATGAAGACGCTCCAGATCACGTAACGCTTGGGTGGCCTCGGGATAATCGCCGACAATGGCACAGCGTGTGCAGTCGCCCCAAAAGCCCTCGGCAGTTATCGGGTGCACGTCGACCATCAGCACATCCTGCTCGGCGGCGGCCCGCTCCCCCGGCCCTTGCGTTGGAAAGCACACGCGGGTGTTTTCCCCCAACCCAACGTTGGTGATGGTCCAGATGCCCTGTACGCCCTGCTCGTAGAGAGAGGTATGAACCACCTGCTCGACGTCAATTTCTCGAATTCCGGCACGCGCTGCGGCAACGCCCGTCAGCGCAGCCTGTTTTGCCATCCTCTGCGCCGCCCGCAGTCCCGCGGGGGCATCAAAAGCAATGTCCGGCCCGGGACGATAGGTCCAGGCCGGTTTGAGGGTAGAAGGTGAGCTCATCATGGCTCCTTACGGCAGGTACTGATTGGTGAAATATTGGTCGGCAGGAAGAGGATCCTTGACGATGCCTTCGGCTTTAATGGCGGTCAGCAGACTCTGCCAGGTTGCGGCTTCCTGTGCCAAGGATTTGCTGTCGGCAGGCTTCAGCAGCGGCACGGTATCGGCCCATTGCTGCTTGATATAAACCGGGTCGTAGGCTTTGCTGTAGGCGGTCGCAAACGCCTGCACGCCCTCGTCAGGATGGTTAACGGCGTAGGCCATACTTTTCACCGTTGCACGCATAAAGGCCTTGGCCAGCTCAGGATTGGCCTTCAGCCAGTCCTGATTACCCGCCAGCATGAAAATAGGCGTATTAGGCACGCCGTGGGCGATAGCGGGCAAAAATTCTGGTTTCTGTTTACCCGTGGTGGTCATCTCGGTGCCTTCGGCGTTAGTAATGCCGGTAATGACATCAACGCGTTTTTGCAGCAGCAGCGGTACGGTATCGTCTGCGGCGGTCACCATCTGTACGTCATTCAGCGTCAGACCGGCGCTTTTTAGCATCAGCGCCAACTGGGCTTTGGTCCAGGCGTCGTTATAAATGCCGACGCTTTTCCCCTTCAGGTCCGCCACGGTATAAGTTTTGCCCTGCTGGCTAATAATGCCCCAGTTATTGCCGTTGCCGTAACGACCAATAGCCTCGACCGGCGCCCCCTGCTCTTTGGCAAAGATGATGTCCATGACTGTGGTAAACGCGACGTTTGCCCGCCCGGTCCCCAGAAACTTCATGGTGTCAGCCACGGTGGGCGGTGCCACGATATCCAGGTCGATCCCTTCCTGCGCGTAAAAACCTTTTTCCTTGCCCAGGATCCACGGGATCCAGAAACCGTCGGCCACCGGCCATTCCTGAATAAAGGTCACTTTGGTCAGCGAGGCCGCCGAGGCCGTGGCTATCCCCCCTACCGCCGGCAACAGAGTACTCATCAGCGTTGCCCCCGCTAAAATGGTCCCAGCTAAAAATGTACGTCTTTTCATGTTCATTTCTCCGGCAGTTTTAGAGGAATATTTAGTCAAGCCTCCTGCATATTGGGGGGGGACATTATTTTATGTCAATCAATTTGTTGAGTATTTTTGAGCTTGAAAAGTACCGCGAACGGTGACATTTATAATCCGCGTACAGGTTAAAAATTAACCTGCCTAATCAGGAGCGGCTAAGATGCCCATTAAATCACCGGAAGCCCCGTTAACCGTGGCCTGTCTACAGATGGAACCTGTGTTCGGCGACACCGAGCGCAATATTGCCACCTCAATTTCAATGATTGAGCAGGCCGCGGCTCAGGGCGCTCGCCTGATGGTTTTGCCAGAGTTGTGCAATACCGGCTACGTTTTCGCGTCTCGCGCCGAAGCATTCGCACTGGCAGAAACGATTCCTGGCGGCCCGTCCACTCGAGCGTGGTGCAATTGCGCGGCGCAGCTTAACGTCTACCTGGTCGCCGGGATCACCGAGAGAGAGGGAGAAAGTCTTTATAATTCCGCAGTGGTTATCGGCCCGGAAGGTTTCATTGGCCGTTACCGTAAGGTGCATCTTTGGGGAGATGAAGCCCTGTATTTTGAGCCGGGTAATCTCGGGTTTCCGGTATTCAAGACGCGCATCGGCACACTCGGTTGCCAGATTTGCTACGACTGTTGGTTCCCTGAAAGCTTCAGAATGGCCGCGTTACAGGGGGCAGAAATCGTCTGCGTTCCGACCAACTGGGTGCCCATCCCCGGTCAGGATCCTCACCGCGAGGCGATGGCCAATATTTTGGTCATGGCCGCCTCTCACAGCAATTCCCTGTATATTGCCGCCGCCGATCGGGTCGGCACCGAGCGCGGTCAGCCTTTTATCGGCCAGAGCCTGATAACCAGCTACACCGGTTGGCCGGTCGCCGGCCCCGCCAGTGTCACCCAGCCAGAGATTGTCATCGCCACGGTGAATCTGGCGGACGCCAAACGCCACCGCAACTGGAATGATTTTAACCAAGTATTGAAGGATCGCCGTCCGGAAACCTATGAGCCAACGGGCGTTGTCAAATGATTAAGCCTTAAAAAGCTTACCACTCTGATATCAGGGGCGGATATCGCCGCCCCACGAACTTAAAAAAATTTCATCGTATTAAAACGTGTTACCGGGTGATGACCTGCTAGATTTGCGGCACATCAATGTCCCACAGGCATCCTGTGTGCTGTGTTTCAATCAGCCACGGGGGATGGGCCTTTAACAACCCGCGCGCGCCCTCGTCACCGCACAATGCCTCAAGGGGGTGCCTCATCGTCAGCGGGAAACCCACAGGATGCCCTACCTGCCCGCGGTAAACTGGCCGCGCGCATTGCCCCTGCTGCACGGACTGCGCGACCGCAACGAAAATCTCAGGCTTGATGAAGGGCATATCTGCTAGCGCAATAATCCAGCCCGACCAGTCAGTTCTCGCCCTAACGCCTGCGGCAATCGAGTCACCCATACCCTCGCTCTCCAGGCATAGGTAAGGCACTGCCGCTCGCTGACAAAAATCCTGTAGCATCACGTCTTCAGGGCGCAATACAACCTGTATATCCAGCTCGCTGCGCTGGATGTTCTCCAGGCTTTGTTCAAAGACAGTTAGCGAGGAGTTTTTTAGCGTTTCCAGCAGCTTGTGTCGCCCCGTTGCCGCACGAAAGCGCTGACTCTTTCCTGCCGCCAGCAGGACAACTCCCGGCTTGGTCATTGCGTTATTCTCCCGATAAAAAAATGAGTCTGCATTATTCGCAGACTCATTCCAAGCACCATCATTTATCACCCAGGCTTATTGCTTGCGTTGGTCTGCCACCTGTTTCGACGTCACCGTCCCGGTTTTATCACCAAACTGATGGAGCACATAGTTGGCGACTGCGGCAACTTCATCGTCAGAATATTTAGCGCCAAAATCAGGCATCATCACCTGCTGCTGCCCGACGCTGATTTTGGTGCCGTGCAGAATGGCCTGTATGACGCTGCGGCCCTGCGGGTCGTTCACCGCCGTGCTGCCTTTCAGAGAGGCATAAGGCGTTTGGCGCCCCTCTCCATTCCACTGATGACAGCCGCTACAGTCTCCGGCAAACAGCTGACGCCCCAGGGAGTTGTCCTGATCGGCGGGGAGGATGGCACTGGAGTTCATCACACCTTTCGGCCGCAGATTGACGGCACTGCCCACGTCGGTTTTGACTGGCTCAATGTTACGCAGATAGTTGACCAGCGCCTGGTTATCTTCCGGCGTCAGATACTGGGTGCTGTTTTCGATAACCTCGGCCATCGGACCCGACGCGCTGCTGCGACCCGCTGCGTGGCCCTGAGAGAGAAACTCGGACAGCTGCTGCTCGCTCCAGTCGCCGATCCCGGTCTGTTTATCCGGGGTAATGTTTCCGGCAAACCAGCCCTGAACCGCCATACCTCCCAGATACTGACTCTGGTTCAGACCAAAGGCCACGTTGCGCGGGGTATGACATTCACTACAGTGGCCCAATGCCGTCGCCAGATACGCCCCTCGATTCCACTGAGCGTCATGATGCGGGTCAGCAACAAAGCGGCTTGGATGGAAGAAAGCCAGATTCCAGAACTTCATGCCCCAGCGCTGATTAAAGGGGAAAGACAGTTCATTCTGGCGATTCGGCTGTTTCACCCCCGGCAGACTGAAAAGATAGGCTTTGATGGCCAGCACGTCCTCGCGGCTCATGCCGGTATAGGAGGTATAGGGCATCGCCGGATAGAGATTACCTTCTGGCCCCACGCCTTCACGCACGGCGCGAACGAACTGTTCGTCGCTCCAGTTGCCAATACCGGTCTCTTTATCGGCGGTAATGTTAGTGCCATAGATTGAGCCAAACGGCAGCTTGAATCTGAAGCCCCCGGCGAAAGGTTTACCGCCGGGGGCGGTGTGGCACACGACGCAGTCGGCGGCTCGAACCAGATATTTCCCGCGTTCAATCGGGCTGGTGATGCTCGCAGGTGCACCAGAAAGCGGAGCCGTCGGTTCAGCTCCGACCGGTCGTAACAACAGATAAACCACGTAAATTAATGCAATCACCACCCCAGCTGCGATAAGCCACAGGATACCTCGAAGCCCTTTTTTCATCCTTTAGCCTCCTGCGAGAGGGCATTGGCCGCCTGGTGGATAGCGGCACGGATGCGGACATAGGTCGAACAGCGGCACACATTGCCGCTCATCGCCGCGTCAATGTCGGCGTCTGTCGGATTCTGTTTTTGTGCCAGCAATGCGCTCGCAGACATAATCTGTCCCGACTGACAGTATCCACACTGTACGACGTCGAGATTGACCCAGGCCAGTTGCACCGCCTTTCCGGTCGGCGTTTCACCGACGGACTCGATAGTCGTTATCTTCTTGCCTGCCGCGCTCGCCACGGTGGCCTGACAGGAGCGCACCGGCACGCCGTCGAGATGTACCGTACACGCGCCGCACATCGCAATGCCACAGCCAAATTTAGTGCCGGTCAGCCCGGCTTCGTCACGTAAAAACCACAGCAAAGGCATCTGCTCGTCGCCGTTGAACTCGATGGATTTATTATTAATGATCAAAGTAGTCATGGTTTCCTCAGACTTAAACGGTTTCAGACGTGCCGGGACGATGGAATGGCAGGCTGAGTGAGCTACGTGGCCGCCCCAACAGAGCCAGGGCATTACCCACAGCCGGAGCAATCGTCGGCAACCCCAGTTCGCCAACGCCGCTCGGCGGCTCTGAGGAAGGGACGATGATAACTTCCACTTCCGGCATCTCATTGATGCGCAAAGGGCGATAATTGTTGAAGTTTGATTGTTCAATGATCCCGTCTTTCATCGAGATATTGCCAAACAGGGCGATGCTTAACCCGTAGCCGATACCGCCCTCGATTTGTGCCTTAATCACGTCGGGATTCACGGCGATACCGCAGTCAACGGCGCACCAGACTTTATGCACCCTAGGTATGCCTGCTTCTCCAATCGACACTTCGGCAATTTGGGCAACGCGGGTACCGAAGGCCTTGGCAACCCCCACGCCGCGCATTCTGCCGGGCGTCGAGGCTGGCCCCTTCCACTGCGCAGCTTCTGCCACCGCGCGTAACACGCCCGCTTCTCGCGGCGCGTCGCCCATCAGCGCCAGCCTTCCCTCGACCGGGTCCTGCCCGGTTTCATGCAGCAGTTGGTCGATAAAGCTCTCGACCGCATGCCCGGTATGCGTACTGCCGACGGAACGCAGCGAGGTCGTCGGCACCTGTCCTGGCAAAATATGCGCGTCACAGCGGAAGTTTTCGAAGGTGTACGGCAGCTCTTTAGCCCCTTCAACCATGGTGCCGTCGATACCGTTTTTAATCATTGCCGCGAACACACTGCCCTCGGCAAAAGAGTGCCCCGCCACGGTATTAGTCCAGGCGACAATTTTGTTGTCCTTTATTGCCGCACGGAACCGATGCAGGATCATCGGTCGATACCAACCGTTGCGAATGTCGTCTTCACGCGCATACACCACCTTGATTCCGGTTCCGGGACCGTAGGCCTTGGCCACCACCGCCATATCCGCCGCGAGGTCAGGCCTGGTGCCCTCAATGCCAAGATCGATACGCCTCCCGAAACTGCCCCCGGCCAGAATAGTTTCGATATGCACTTTTTCTGGCGGCAGCTGGAAATATTTGCAGAACTGGTTTTGGTCGATGGACTGGATCTGACAGCCATATTTGGCGTGAACGCTTTCGCCGTCCCAGAACAGATATCCCGCCAGCGGTTCCATCGGCGCATGGGCCAGGTAGGGAAAGGTATATTCGGCCTCGATGATTTTATCGGCATGTTTGAAGGCATCATCCGGATTACCTCGGGTCGCGGCGACAGCGCCCGGTGATTTGGCCTTTTCTCTAAACTCGGTAAAGATCTCTTCGGTACTGCGCTTCTCGGCGTTTGATTCGTCCCACACCACCTGAAGTTTTTCGCGCCCACGCATGGCGGCCCAGGTGTTGCGGGCATAGACCGCAACACCGCTGGAGGTCGGTTTCACGGCAATCACGTCGGGGACTTGCAGCGTCGCGCTGGCGTCAAACGATTGCAGCCTGCCGCCGAATCGCGGGGGCTTTTTAAGCATGACGGTGACCATGTCCTGCTCATGAATATCCTGAGAAAAGAAGGCCGTGCCGTTGGTTTTAGAGACCGAGTCAACCCGATGAAGACCACTGACTTTGCCGATAAGCTTGAAATCCTGGGCATTCTTGAGGGTAATCTTAGCGGTGTCCGGTGAAGGAAGCTGAGAAGCACGCGTCGCAAACTGCCCGAAACCGCCTGATTGACCGCTGGCAACATGATGAATAATCCCGTTCTGAACGGTGATTTCGTTTTCAGGAACCTTCCAGGTCTCGGCAGCGGCCTGAACCAACAGCGCGCGCGCGATGGCGCCCATCTGGCGCATCTGGTCATAGGCATTGGCCACCGAGCTTGAGCCACCGGTGCCCTGCATTCCCAACTTGAGGTTTTTATACACTGCGGTATCGACCGGGGCAGCAATGACGCGAACATTGGACCAGTTGGCGTCTAATTCTTCGGCGACCAGCGTGGCCATACCGGTGTAAACGCCCTGTCCGACCTCGGTGTGCTTGCTGAGCACGGTGACTATTCCATCGGTGCCAACCTGCACAAAGGCATTGGCGGTAAACAGCTCTGTCCCTGCCTTCGCCGCCGCAGGAGCGGCGTTATTCGCCGCGAGCGCGCTGGCTCTTGCTCCGCCAAAGGGTAACCAGGTCCCTACTACGAGCGCCCCGGCGCCGATAATAAAACGGCGTCGTGACAGCTGAACGTCCGGATTTTTCATTGCACATTGCTCCAAAAGCTACGGGTATTAACGTTTATTTTTTTAGTTGATCTATCTTTGGGCAATTTCCTTCTCGGAAATACGCGCGAATGTTGATGAATGACATGATGCATGGCGTAATATCTTGAGTGTGGCATCACAATAAATGAATGTATTAATGCTGAACTGATTTAATTAAAGAGGAAGAAAAATGATAAAAAATAAAAGCCTAATCTATTTTCCCCTCGAATATAACAGGCTAATGACCTTTTGATTATAGCTATAAATTGATAAAGGTTATGAGTTGAGCCAATAAATCCCACATTTTTAATGCTGACATTAATAATCAGTAAAAACAACAATATAAGTAAAATTAACACCATTATCGTTATATAAAA
>NZ_MRWE01000072.1 GCF_002093665.1 Rouxiella badensis
CAGTACTTCTACGGAGAGTTATGTTCAGCTGTATCATTTCAATTTTTCAGCTTGTTCCAGATTGTTAAAGAGCAATATCTTAAACACGACTCGTTAAAGTCATCTTTAAGATAAATTCTGACCCGCTAAGGTACAGAGTGATAATGTCTTTCACACATTATCGGCGTGGCGTCCCCAAGGGGATTCGAACCCCTGTTACAGCCGTGAAAGGGCAGTGTCCTAGGCCTCTAGACGATGGGGACACGAAAATGCCGCACCAGGTGATAAAACCCGGCGCTTCTTTCGTATCAGCGTAAGGTTTCCCTTACTGCATCAACAGGTAGCGCTTGCTCGTTTACATCTATCAGACAATCTGTGTGGACACTGCACAATGCGTATCTTGAGGTAAGGAGGTGATCCAACCGCAGGTTCCCCTAC
>NZ_MRWE01000011.1 GCF_002093665.1 Rouxiella badensis
GTATCCTTGAATCTATATCTTCTGAGCAACGATCATTGATTGGCATGCTGTTAAAACCTTATGACATGATTTATCATATTTGTGAAAAAGGTACTGAAAATATTAAGAAAAGTTATCAAGAAAGTATCCTGGAAGCCGTTCGTAATTTTGAAAATACTTTGATGGTTGCGAAGAGTGAGTTAGCAAAAGTTCTCACTAAGCGGGAGATGATTAAGCTAAGTGAGTTATATGATAATAAGCAAATAAATAATGATGAAACTTTCAGCGCCGAAATAAAAAAAATAATAAATTCGATGCCCCATATTAGTAAATCACGAGCGATAATGCAGATCCTGACAGAAGGAGCCAGCTTAAGAATACCTTTAATGCTTTTTCAGGGGGCTTTTTCAACGCCAATTCCGGCACTCCCATTTTGCTATTCAAAAGCCGGTATTCAGATGCAAGTTGTTATCTCTTCAACCGAGGTTCTCAGGAAATTATTTGGTGCCGAAAATCAATCAGTCGGTGAGGTGTATTTACAAGCTTTTTTACATCTAGAAGGTGGAGTGAGTGGAGAACTGAATCTGGGCGATTATATCGACCTACCGGTCAGCGTTAAAGGGGTTCTGACGGGTTTGCGGGTTAATCACTTCGGCCTTTGCGTGCAGATTAACATACAGAACGAAGCCTGGAGTGTGGGTAACCTTGAATACATTATCGAAACGGTCCATCGGGTAGAGGGAAACGCTAGTTTCGGTGCTGATGTCGGGCCGGTAAATCTTGCCGGACAGCCCAAAGTAGGGAGTGATACCGTGCGACAGCTGATTTTTCCCTGTAACAGCACGGAACATACGGCTAAATTTATCTCTCATTTAGCGTTAAGGGCACTGGGCGCTGGGTTTTTTGGCGCGTCCGCATTAACACTCGGCGTCGATAGTTTTTCCATAAAAGATGCCGCTATCTTTGGCATTAACGTGGCGGGAATATTGGTTGATATGAGTGGACGTTTTAAACCAGACAGGGTCGTTGATATCATAGAAACAGCGACCATTGGCTTTGATATCGCGGTGACTACCCCAGTTGATATCGCTTATCTTGGGGCGTTAAACCCGATGCTGATGTTGCGATATAACGGTGCTACGGCAATGGTGCATGATGTCCTGGACAAGAAAAAGCATCCTGAAAATGATAATCTCAAAAATCCGTTTCAGGAAAAAGACATGCAGTTAAGATATCGAAAAACCGCTACGCCGTTGAAAATAACCTCGGCGTTTGCGGAAGATGTGATACGTATCTAGTCAGTTCTGTTTATTGCAGTGCAAATAACCCTCTTTTGCCATGTCCCAAAATTGCTGATGTATTGGCGCATCATTTCTTGTCGTTTGGATTAGAGGAATGATTATTTGGGCACAGAGTCTGGCTTTAGCATCCGAATTATTTAAGTTCTGTTCCAGGCTGGTTGACAGCCTGGACTTTTGGGACTTATTTAACGCACCAAGTGATTCAGCTAATAACCCATTGTGACGGATCCTATTCGCTTCGGAACTCTCTACCAGAGAATAATACCAGGTCATCGTGCCTGCTTCAGCATAGAGAACCGTGACTTGCTGAGTGTTTCCGTCCTTAATGCACTGGGTCATCTGCTGATATAGAACTTCGGGCCTGCTGTCGAAATTTATGCTGTCAGTTACGCACCCTTCAACCACGGGCGGCAAAAATACAGAGGAAGAGGTCGAGGTACAGCCAGTCAGTGACATCAGGAAAATAGCCTTCGCTGCAAGAATACTCCGCTTATGGCTAAAATATTTTATCTTTTCTACCACTGAACAGGTTCCTTCAGTTCGTTCATACGCTGTTCAAAGTCGTTATTAATCTGCGTCATGATGAATTTTAAAAAACCAGCTCGTGCTTCCGCTTTCTCTTCCTCTGTAGCTTGAGTCTCTTTCTGCGGATTGCTGAGCCTTTTCATTCTCTCTTCAAGTGACAGTGGGGCAGACGTCGCTGCATTTTGAGTGGTTACTAAGCCTGGGCGTGCGATCATTATGTTTTGCATCATGATTCCTTAGGTTTTAACTAATCTTTTGGATAATTCATTGAGCAGTTGCTGTTTAGCCTGTTGGGAAAGACTTTCACAGTCCCTTTCCAACTGCTGTGTAAAGCTGGTATCTATTTTCTGTTGAGCAATCCATACCTCGGGTGAGAATTCGGCAAGGCTATTTCCATATTTCACCACAAAGCGGTTTTCACGATGTTGCTCAATAATCACCGCACCCTTCCAGATCGATTGAATGAAAGACAGCAGACCCATTTTCTCACGGTGGGAAGTCTCGGGTATGAGTACAAATAACGGGCTAATAGCATCTACAGGCGAAGTTTCCGCTATCCATTCCTGAAGCAGCTGCGGGAAAATCTCCGGTTTACCGAGTGCCTGCCGAAGGTTGGCCACCACGCTTTCATGCGCCTTGTTGCAAAAACTTTGATAAATTGACTGATTATTATCGAGATATTCTGCAACGGATTTAATCGATATCATCAAGCCGGCCTGATAGCCGGCCGAGCGAGCCGAATCTCGCAACAGCACCGCATCGGCATTCGCCTGCTTGATTATTTTTGCCGCATGATGCTGTGCCTGTTGCAGCAAGCTTTGAATCCGCTTGCTTTGTGCAAGGGAAGAGGCCGGGATCAGTACTCCTTCAATTGCTGTCGTTTTCTCAGAAAATAGGGCGGTTTTTGGCATATTCTATGGCTCGTTTGAGGTCTATTTCTGCAATCTCTGGCAAATCGTTGGTGCAGAATGCGGGCCTCGCGCTGGCGCTAAATAGCAGGGGTATTCTCTGTGACAGAGCCAGGGGAAGCTGTCTGGTCAATCCCTCGAGGATTTGCAGCCCGCCGTGCTCCAGTTCTTCGATATCAACGGGATAACCGAATCGGACGGGCTGTCTGAAGGACACCGATAACTCACTGAATTGCTGAGCATGCTGCGGCAATTTTTCGAAATCACCCTGATAAACCAGCGCTGCACGATAGTGGCGGCAGGCGAGAAGATAGGCTGTATGAGGCAGTAGTCGCCAGTTATCGACGACCTCAGCGGCAAACGTTCCCGGCACCGCATCCTGACAGGTTACTGACAGTTGGAAATGTTTTATCAAAATCTGATTCAGTACTTTCCGACAGTCGGCCGAGTCAAACATCTCCGGTATCCTGAGTTGTTTAGGATGGATCCACTGACAGGGATTGAACAAAATATCTTCCAGAGCGGTCATTTCATACATCAGAAACGCTCCTGACACTGCGTTTAACCCAATAGAGATAGCCAGCGGCAAGCCCCAGGAATAGAGGTAATAAGGCGACCCACCAGAATCGAATCAGCGAGGTTGACTGCACAACCGGCGTTTCCGCTGGCGGAGACGGCGTTGGAGAGCGCGTCAGAACCACCGAAATATCATCGTAATTGAGGTTATTGAAGCTATTTTTTATAAACCTCTTAATATCACTGATCATTAATGACGAATCCTGAGTACGATCGTAGCTAATCAACGCGGCGACATGCTCTTGTTCGTTCTTCCGACTGTTTCCGGAGGTATCTATGCGATAACTCACGTGAACCTGTGCCGATGTCACTCCCTCTAGAGCAAGCAGTGATTGCTCTAGCCGTTGTTCGATAGCCGAATAGAGTCTGGCCGTCTCCGCTAAGGGGGAAGAAATCAGAGAATCAGCAGGAAACATTGCCGCGATTTCCATTCGCGGCTTGGAAGGCAGGTTATAAATACGCAGCAGTTCGACCGCAGAACTGAAATCTTTCAGATCAACAAATATCTGATAGCCTTCTTTTGCCGTATCTTTTTTATTGGACGCAATATTATTTCTCAGCAGAAGAGAAATCACTTCATTGGCCTGACGTTGCTCTAAACCCTTCAATAATTCCTGTTGCTTACAGCCCGTCAATAACAATGTTGCGGCGAAAAGGAGTGAGTATAAAATTTTCATGCACGTAACAATGTCTCAACGGCACTGGTCGCTTTTCTGGTTAGTGCACTGATCAATGAAACTTCAATATTGTAGTCGGCGGTTTTTTGCTGAATTTCAAATAGCGCCTGCGGCGAGGTAACGGAGTCAGCATTGTTGATTTTTCTCAAGACTTGCTGCTTTTGCATATCATATTTTTCGATGCTGTTGGCCAGAGTCGAAATCAGTTTCTGATCGAGCGTTGTAAGACTAACGTCGGGAGACTCAGAAATGATATTTTTAGATAGCGTCGTCGTGACGTCAGGTGCATACAGCATAATTTCTCCTGCGGGTAATGATAAAGATTAAATGTTATCTAAAGTTGGAAATAGTGGCAGACGCGATGTCTTTATAGGCCTTTATGGTACTTGATTGCGCATTGCAAAAAAGTGTATAAGCAGAAAGGGCAGCCTGATACTCAGCCAGCGCAATAGGATCCGATGTGTTGCTGGGGTTACCGTCAGGACCCTCACCTCTAATTTTATCCAGGGCATCTTTCAATTTTTTATTTAGATCGGTGGCACCTTTGTTAAACTTATGGGACATATCAATGATAAATTCTGGGTCGACGGATTTACTTATATTAACCATGGTGACTCTCCACGTTATAGTTTGTTTATTAACCAATGTTCAGATGATATTTTTATGTAACCTTGATTTCCAAATTTAAACGACTTGTTAGCCCTGTAATCATCCTGTAAGTTCACGGTGAAGTTAACAGGTTGGTCTTTATAACTCACTACCAATAATTTTAATTGCTGTAACGACTCATCATTAATAAGACCGCTAATAATAAAGTTAACATTATTATTATTATTGGAACGAGTATAGGTTAAAGACATCCCTCGCAGCGCGTTCTCCGCATCATCTGCCGTGAGAATAACGTTAGAGAGTGACGGAGCTTCTGGTAATGAATGAATTAATTTTTGCGGTAGAAGGGGGGTCACAATAGGTTGAAATTTAATTTTCGACTCTAATGTTGCAGCAGCGCCACCTTTTAACCAGATACAAAAAGTGAAGAGCAATAAAAATAGGCTCATCAACGTCAAAATCTTCTTCTTAATGCCGAGAGAGAACCGCCTCCTGCGAAAAGCAATCGGCTGGTTAATCTCTGGCAACCATGCTTCATTAGCCGTTTTAATTACCACCTTGAGAAGGCCAATATTAATAGTGGTATGAAATTTAACCGTAGTGGTGGTTTGTCCCTCTGGACGCTGTTCACGTATCTTAATGCCATTATCAACTGAGCCATCATTGATAACTTGAAAATTCACTCCGCCTTCTTCAAGAGGAATGATAAAGGCATTCGCCAGAATGTGTGTTCCTTGTTCAAGAATTTTTTCTGGAGCGACAATAAATAACGTACTTTCTTTCGTTAGCTCAAACTCACAACCACTAAGTGGGCCGTTAAGTAAACGTATCGTCAGTTTTTTTCTCGAAGAGGATGATAAGACTGCATCCTTGTCATTCTTCATCTTAACGATAATTCCTGGTGATGATAAATCAGTGGAGCACAGGCTAATAAAATCACCTTTAGAGATCTTGATTTCATTATGATCAATTATGATGATTTTCATTAGGCACAGCGTTGAGATAACGGGAGTGTGTCAGATTATTTCGATTTTTCAGTATCATATTCCCATCAAGATGGGGATAGTGCCTGTAGCTACAATCAAACTCATCAAATTAATCTATATCTACGGGAAATAGACTTTATGCGTTTTGAAACAATTCCGTATATTATCAAGGAAGGGGAAACAATCAAAGTTACAGAGAAAAAACTGTGTTTGATTGAAGCCCTTGATTCTGAGCCTTGTGAAGTTCTTTACACTGTAAGAAATAATGAAGAAAACTCTTTTTCACTCCAGAGTAACTGGCGTGGTTTAATTGCATTAGACGTTATGCAGTTCAAAGTATCAAAAGGTAGACTGCGTTTTTTTGATATGGATTTAATGAAGCTAGTTAAACTACAAGTCTTTATCGATTATTCTAACGGGAATATCGAGGTGGGCAGTTCTAATGAGAGTAATTGGCTCTCATTTTCAAAAGAAATAAAATTAATACAACCGGAAGACATGGAGTATTGGCTTCTGCAGCAAGCAATGCAGTCGGGGGATAAAGTAGACTCTATTGTTGCCTTTCTTCGTCACACCGAATGCTATAATTTGGTGCATTTCTTATTATCAGAAACTGATGATAATAATCAATGTCTGCAAACGCTCTGCGTTCGTTATGGCCTGTCAGCTGCGCATTTTCGTCGCCTTACAAGACATGCGCTAGGCCATACAACAAAAGTTACGCTTCGTGAATGGCGCATGACGAAAGCGATTCTGGCGTTTATTAATGATCCAAAAAACATGACCGACATTGCTTTTGCACACGGATACTCGTCGTTATCCCATTTTTCAAATGACGTCAAAAAAATGCTGGGCATGACCCCTCGTGCATTAAGAAAGTCAATTCTTGATATAGCAATGAAATGATAAATAGACTCTTATCAATAACAATGAAAAATTTAATGATTGCAGCGTTGAGCTTAATGATTATTTTGCCGGTTAAGGCTGAGAAAATAAAAAGCGAAGATTTAAGTCTATCCAGCGCGGGCTATGTCTCGAATAATGAGAGTATCAGTGGCTTTTTTAATGCTTTTTCTTCGCAAGTTAATAAGCCGGTAATTCTGAGTAAACTAGCGGCACGAAAAAAAATCAGCGGAGAGATCTCTTTAGTTAATCCTCGACTGCAATTAGATACGGTATGCAATCGTCTGGGGCTAATTTGGTATAGCAATAATGCAACACTTTATATTTATGACTCATCAGAAATAGTTAGCCGCATTGTTACGATGAGAAATATTTCTTATTCATACTTTACTCAATATCTCGGTAAGGTACAGTTACTAGATAACCGCTACCCGTTAAGGGGAGAAGAGGGTAACAAGACATTCTTTATCTCTGGTCCACCGATATATGTCGAAACAATTGCTCAGTTAGCCGCAACGCTTGACGAACAGGATACCAGTCGACGCGACATAGATGCCGTCTCCATGTTTTACTTAAGCAATACTTTTGCTGAAGACCGTTCCTATACCTATCAGGATAAAGTGATTGTTATTCCTGGCCTGGCGACGGTGATCAGAAAGTTATTCTCAACTCCGGGCGCTGTTTATAGCGATATCAGAACATCTACAACCGAGATAACAAAGGTAAGGTTACCACCGCCTTCACTCCCGACTGTTGATGACATCGAACCGTTTGATAGAGCAACGCAAGCGATAGTCAATACATCTTCAGCCGTGCAGATTATTTCTAACCCAAGCAATAACAGTCTGCTTATAAAAGGTAGCGAGGAGCAGATTGCGCTGGCCAAAAATATTATTGCCGCGATGGATAAACCGCGTAGACACATCGAACTCTCTGTATGGATAGTTGACGTACAAAAGAAAGCGCTGGAACAACTTGGGGCAAACTGGAAGGGGAATTTTACCATTGGTGACCGTCTCGGTTTTTCTTTGAATCAGGGCGCTTCCGCTTCTTCCACGGGCGGTAACCTCTCTAGTACGTTAGACGGAGGACGGTTTATCGCTGAAATTAACGCCTTAAGCCAAAACAATCTGGCGAATATAATTTCTCGTCCTGTCATTCTAACCCAGGAAAATATCCCCGCTATTTTTGACAACAGCCATAGCCTCTATACAAAGCTTCTCGGTGAACACAACGTTGAACTTCAGAAGATAACCTTTGGTACCTCTATTAGCGTATTGCCGCGTTTCACTCAAAATAATGAAATAGAAATGATGCTTAATGTTGAAGACGGTAACTCTGCAGGATCGACGTCAGAAAGTGAAAATCTGGTCTCGCCCCTGCCGTTAGTGATCAGGACAAATATCAGTACTGTGGCCAGAGTTCCGCGAGGCAAGAGCTTACTGATTGGCGGTTATACGCGTGATGAAGATAGAAACGATACCGTGAAGATCCCTTTTCTCGGCAGTATCCCTCTCATTGGGGGACTATTTCGCCATCGCATTACCCAAAACAGTAAGACAGTACGTATTTTTCTCATACAACCTAGGGAAATAACCTCAGAAAATGCCTCCGAGGCTAATACCTTATCTCCTGAAATGTTCACTTCTACCCCGTTAAGGGACTGGAAACAGAATTTTTCAATGAGTCTGTTATGAGTTCGATTAACAGGGATTAGTCGCATAGTCCGTTGCTTCGCGTTCGCGAGCAGCAGCGAGCAAAAGCCCAGGCCGAGAAAGAGTCGTCAAACGAAAAGGTGATGGATGAGGGGGAGCTTGACAGTGCGGCGCTTTCACTTACGGAGGACGACTCCTCGGCAGATCTCATCGCTCGCGCCTCCCAGAATGTCGATGAGAGTTTAATTGCGTTATCGCAGTTTAGATCACGCCGAGATCTCACGCTGAAAAGCGGAGCGGATGCTGAAAATAACTTTGATTCAATCCTGGATGACAACACACTCCCTAAAATAGCGCTACTGTTAAAAATGGTTTCTGGTGTTCAGGGAAATAGTATTCAGGATATGCACTTCAGATTTCTGAAATTGTTCCCAGATGAGAGCGATCGCGTACTGATATTACGTAAGTTGTTAAAGCGAAAGAACCTCGATGAAACAACACGAAAGAACATCAGCACATTGCTCGAAAATACGCTTCAGGCTGCCGACCCACGTAGATTGCAGGCTGGATTAAACATCGCGGTAAAAGCACGCCTGTTTGGTCAATTTTTAGATATTAATCCTCAGCTATTGAGAAGCGCTTACCGGTATTTTATTGAGTCAGATGATGCAGAGACGGTCATCTATAAAAATTGGATCTCTATTTTTGGCTATAAGAAAAGAAAAACAATTTTAGAGCTTATTGAAGAGTTTTTGTTAACAGACATCGATGCATTAGATCCAAGTTGTTCATTGACGGAATTTGGTAATGTATTATTAAAATTGAATCAATTAAAAAGATTAAGAACCGTCGACGGAGATTTCATCGGAAATCTGTTATTGAATGAAAATATCTTCAACGTTAATGAGAGTGAAGAGGCTTGGTTGTTATTCTTTTTTTGTGTCTTGCAGGACGCGAGAAATCTTGAGGAGTATCTGAACGAAGTTGCCGGGGAATTTTTAATGGCAGGGGAGCCTAGTGGCTGTGTTCGTTTTGTACAGGCCTTATATATTGAATGCAGTAAAATTCCTGTCGAATTTTTTGATGTGTCTGAAGATAAGTCTTGGCTTGAAGAGCATTTGAAAGACTCTATTTCCTTCCATTTCGAAAATGAAATCATCAAATTTAAAAAGCTTAATCATTAGAGTTTTATGGAAAATAAATGAACAAGATTTTGAAAAACGTTAGAGAGCACCCAGAAATTATCATCTTATTATTGATGGTGACAATAATATCAATGCTCATTGTCCCTCTACCAACTTATCTGGTGGATTTTCTTATTGGTTTGAATATTGTTATCTCTATGCTCGTTTTTCTGTCCTCATTTTATATCGATGGAATATTAAGCTTTTCAACTTTTCCAGCCGTGTTGTTGATAACAACACTTTTTCGACTTTCATTATCTATCAGCACCAGTCGGCTAATATTGAACGACGCGGATGCGGGGGAGATTATTGAGACCTTTGGTCTTTTTGTCATTGGCGACAACCTCATTGTCGGATTTGTGATTTTTTTCATTGTCACCATTACACAGTTTATGGTCATCACTAAAGGGGCTGAACGCGTTGCCGAAGTTGCGGCACGTTTCTCACTCGATGCCATGCCTGGCAAGCAGATGAGCATTGACGCTGACGTCAAGGCGGGGACCCTAGACGCCGATCAGGCTAAAAGCCGTAGAAATATTCTTGAAAGAGAAAGTCAGCTTTACGGATCCTTTGATGGTGCAATGAAGTTTATCAAAGGTGATGCAATTGCTGGGATTATCATCATTTTTGTGAACTTCATAGGCGGGATCAGCGTCGGTATGAATCAGCATAATATGTCGATGTCTCAGGCCTTGCACACCTACACCATGTTGACAATCGGCGATGGATTGGTTGCACAAATACCCTCATTGTTAATCGCAGTCAGCGCCGGATTTATTGTTACCCGCGTCAATGGCGAAGGTGACAATATGGGGAAAAAAATCCTTTCTCAGTTAATTAATCATCCTTATGTTATCGCCTTGGCCGCCATATTAACCCTTGCCGTCGGATTACTGCCTGGGTTCCCGATCATGGTATTTCTGACCCTGTCGTTACTACTTGCAGGAACTTATTGGTATAAGCAAAAGGCGCTTAGGGAGGGCAAGGATAGCACTAATAAAATTTCTCAGGGTGAGAGTTCTCACAATCAGGCGGCAGACACGGGCCTCGAAAGCTCGATGAAAATGATAGACCATTTTGAGAGTGTCAATGCAGAGGCTGTGCCTTTGATTCTTGTTTTACCCATTGAGCAATTTCAAAAGTTAAAGGATCAGGCTCTTTCGGAACATATTCGCAGCCAGTTCTTTATCGATTATGGTATTCGGCTCCCGGAAATAATATTGCATAGCGCTATAGTCGATAAAACAAATAAAGTCACCTTGCATATTAATGAAATTAAAGCGGCGGAGTTTACACTCTATTTTGATAAGCTTCGCGTCATTAATAAATTAGATGAAATCGAGATGTTAGCTATCGAGACGGTAAAAGATAGCAGCGGCATCTGGGTAGAGAGTAAAGACAGAGAGAGTCTAGAGTCGCTGGGATATTTGCTGAGAATGCCTGTCGATGAACTTTATTCTTGCCTGTCTATGCAGTTGTCGCATCATATCAATGAGTTCTTTGGTGTGCAGGAGGCGAAAGGCATGTCAGATCGGCTGGAACACTCCTGCCCTGAGCTTATCAAAGAAGTATTACGCCACATGACCATGCAAAAAATATCAGAAATATTGCAACGTCTGTTATGTGAAAGGATCTCCATTCGTAATATGAAGATGATCATGGAGGCTTTGGCTCTGTGGGCACCCAAAGAAAAAGACGTTATTTTACTAGTCGAGCATGTGCGCGGTGCATTAGCACGCTATATCTGTGACAAGTTCTCAATTCATAATCAGCTTCGTGTCATTATGGTGACGGCAGAGACGGAGGATGTCTTTCGCAAAGGAATAAGATCAACATCTGGTGGTTCATTTTTAAATATTGAGCCAGCAGTAGCAGAAAATCTAATGGATACCTTTTCGGTAGTGTTGCTAAATTATGACTCAGAGTTTAAGGACATTGTCATTATTTCATCGGTAGATGTGCGAAGGTTCATTAAGAAGTTTATTGAGACTCGATTCAAAGATATCGCCGTTATGTCGTTTGGGGAATTATCTCAACACGTCAACGTTGACGTCATACAGACCATTTAAGCAGGTGGGCAGGTGAAATATTCTGAACTGATGGTGAAGCAGGTACACCCGTTGATTTTACGTTCCAGCATTATTGAAGCTGAGCTTAAAGGCGTCAAAATTGGGGAAATATGCGAGATTCGCGGCAGTGTTTACAGTCTTAAGGTTATTGCTCGAGCGCAGGTCATTGGATTCAACCAACATACAACTGTGCTGAGCCTGCTTGGAAATGCCAATGGTTTATCACGTGAGTGCGTTTTGCACCCTACGGGTAAAGAGCTGGTTATTCCTGTCGGTGATTTTTTGTGTGGATGCGTGATCGATCCCGCGGGAAACATTACTGAGCGTTTTACAGAAACACCAGAAACGCAACTAAGCCATTTGTGTTCCATTCAAGCCAACGCGCCTGGCTGGCAGCATCGTCGGGGGATCTATCTGCCACTCTTGACGGGAGTGAAGGCGCTGGATGGTCTGATGACCTGCGGTGTTGGGCAGCGCGTCGGGATATTTTCATCCGCGGGCTGCGGCAAGACAACGTTGATGCATATGCTCATTGAGCACATTGAAACTGACATTTTCGTCATTGGCCTGATAGGCGAAAGGGGCAGGGAAGTCACCGAGTTTATGGATATTCTTCGCAAATCCGGGCGGCGAAAAGATTGTGTGATGGTCTGCGCAACCTCGGACAATTCGTCCATGGACCGTTGTAACGCCGTATTGGTTGCTACGACGATTGCCGAGTATTTTCGTGACAGTGGAAAGAACGTTGTACTGTTTATTGATTCTATTACTCGATACGCGCGCGCCTTGCGTGACCTTGCCCTGTCGGCAGGAGAGTCTCCTGCCAGAAGAGGATATCCGGCCTCGGTATTTGACAATCTACCGAAGATTCTCGAACGAGCGGGGAATGTAGAAGGAGGGAGTATTACCGCCTTTTACACCATTTTGCTTGAAAGTGATGATGAAGGGGATCCTATCGCCAACGAGATCCGATCAATTCTCGATGGACATATTTATCTCAGCCGAGAATTGGCAGCCCAGAATCACTATCCCGCAATCGATATTTTAAACAGTCTCAGCCGCGTGGCGACTCAGGTCTGCAAGTCTGATCATCTTAACGATGCGGCGGCGGTAAGGCGGAAATTGGCGAAGATTGAAGAACTCAAAATGTTTATCGATATGGGGGAATATAAATTTGGTGAAAACCAGGAGAACGATCGAGTAGTCAAGCAACGAGATGCACTAAATCAATGGCTCTGTCAGTCCTGCGATGAGATTGTCGACCACAAAGAAATGCTGAGTGAGATGAGTAAGCTTGCATCATAAATATGCAGCACTTCTGCAGCGTAACGAGATGCGGCTTCGGCGTCTTCATTGGCTACTAATGGAATTAGAGAGCCGTCAGCAACGGTTAAGTAGCGAAAAGCAAACGCAGGCAACCCAGGTCGAAACACTGCGTAATTTAATCAAACATCACAGTTTCGCCGGGGTTTCGACTCGGGCAGATTTATTTGCAGAACAGCGTAAGTTAGCAGTTTTGAGAAGACAGCTCTTTGCCATTATTCAGCAAGTTCAAGAGATTGATGAAAAATTAGATGATATCAAGCGTGAGATTATTCAACACCGGGTACTCATGCTAACGGGAATGTATCGTTCAGAAAAGTACAAACATCTGCTGCAAGGCGCCTTGAGTAAAAAAAGGCAAACCCAAAGTCGGCAGGATGAATCAGAAATGGAAGAGATGATTTTATGGAAAAAGTAACTTCGAAACCGGCCGCGGGTATATCAAGGCCGCAAAGTGATCCTACGGAAAATGTTTCTTTAGCTGAAAGAGCAATGAGAAAAAAACTGGGCCAAAAGAAGCTCCTGAAAGCAGAACCCTATGCATTAATTTTACCTTTCCGAATGCTTGAACATTATCGCCTGATCGTTATTAAGCAGAAGGACGAAAACGGTTCCGCTTCTTCAAAAACCGGCCTTGCTGAACCTTTACACGTCACTTCTTTGTTTAACAGGGAAGAGCAGGGGCAATCAGGTATCACCTTGCCTGCAACGAGAGTCGAGAGCGCACCTGTCGATGTTGCAAAGCGAACCACCCTCGCTTCGAATGAAAATACTCGTCCCGCCGACACATTGAGTGACAATACTCCTCCAACTGGCATCTCGAGTAAAAATACTCCTTTAGTCGACACCTTTCAGCCTAAACCACCCGTTGAAAATGCCGATGTTGATGATGAGTTTTCGCGTAAAACTCCGGACGCTCATTCACTTCAGTCCCTGATGGGGGGTGCTTCATTTGTTGCCAATCATCCTGGTGCACCGATTTTGAGCGAGAAGAAGAGCGCAGCACTAATACCACAGCCCCGAGAGGTTCAACCAGACAGCTCGGCATTCTCATCGGAATCGTTTACCTATCACTTTCAGCACTTACCCGGAAATCAGAGCGTAAAAATTAACACGGTTGTTCAAGGGCAACTGTCATTACATCCTTCCTCAAACCTTGTACAGAATCTGTTATTGCAGAAGAAAGGACTGCGAGAAATTGCGACAGAATGGTCATTATCCCCTGAATTCTCGCAGGAAAGGGACGATAAAAGTGATAATCAACAGTGATTGCTAACTACCTTCGCCGAGTCACCCCTGATTCGCTAAATGAAAACCAATGGGTCCAGCAATGGAAAGCCAAAGGTAAAGAAATCATATTTTCAGCCCCTGCAAAGGGTGGAGCACTCTTGTCCTTCAGTGCCGAAGGTAAATGGCGTGGCACAATCGATTTACATCACTGGTTCGCCATGGTCTTCCCGGACAGCAGCCGGTTGTCGAAAGAAAGCTGGGATGATGAACAGCTCACGGCACTCTTTTTTGGCTGTTCGCGCCCGCTGGATATTACCGAAGATGAGTTGCATTACGTTCGTTTAACAGCTTGCCGCCGCTCTATCGTTAAAAATTTTCCCGTTAAAGACATGCCGGAAATTTGCACCCCGCAGGGCACGCTATGGCTTAGTCAGTTACCTAAAGCGGTTAATCATATTTCTCTTTCACTTGGCAGCGTAGCACGAAGAAAGAATATGCCCCTAAGGCTGGATTTTTCGATGGGGGAAAGTCGAATTTCTTTGTCGCTGCTCTCCAGCATGAAAAAAGGCGATGCACTTCTCATCCAAAATATGCTGCATGATGTACTGATTAATAATTTGAAGATAGGGAATTACGAACAAAAGGAACGCCTTATGAATATCGAAACGAATAATATAACGACTCTATCAATTCAAAAGACCGTGGGGGAGGATGCTTTTTTGGAAACAAAAAACACGCAGTCCATTAAAAAAATTCCATTAAAGCTATCTTTCATCTTGCAGCAAGACGTTATTACGCTCGGTGAACTGGAGGGTATATATAATGGGCAATCAATCCCCTGCAATCCAGACTTTGAAAAAAAAATTATAATCCAGGCAAACGGATTAACCATCGCCCACGGAGAGCTTGTGGTTATTGACGATTGTATGGCCGTCCTTGTCACCGGTCTGGAAGCCGATCATGCCAGTTAACAATGATATTCCTCTTATTGTTGTTCTTGCCCTGGCAACGATCCTCCCCTTTTTGATTGCCTGCGGAACCTGTTATATCAAATTCTCGATAGTTTTTGTCATGGTCCGTAACGCTTTGGGATTACAACAAATTCCCTCAAACATGACGCTGAATGGCGTCGCGTTACTTCTGGCGATGTTTGTGATGAGTCCGATAATCAAAAGTGGTTATACCAATTATCAAGAAAGTAAGACAGATATTACGCAAATGTCATCACTGATCGACTATATCGATAATGGGATTGACCCTTATCGTAATTACCTGACGCGTTATTCTGATCCTGACTTAAGCGACTTTTTTGAAAAGATCCAGTCCGGAAGGGAGGCGACTGAAAATGGTGAACAAGATGAACCACAGAAGCTGTCAATTTTATCACTGCTGCCCGCTTACGCGTTAAGTGAAATTAAAAATGCGTTCAAAATTGGTTTTTACCTTTATCTGCCTTTTGTCGTCATTGACCTATTGATTTCATGCATATTGCTTGCGTTAGGCATGATGATGATGAGCCCCGTGACCATATCGGTACCGATTAAGCTGGTACTTTTTGTTGTCATGGACGGTTGGACCATTTTGTCCAAAGGTCTGGTGCTTCAATATATGGACTTACCGGCTTAGGAAAATACTATGAATGACATGCTTTATGCTGGTAACAAAGTCCTGTATCTAGTGCTCATTTTATCGGCGGGTCCTATTTTTGTTGCTACCGTAGTAGGATTGCTGGTTGGACTTATTCAGACGGTAACTCAGCTTCAGGAACAGACGCTTCCTTTTGGCATTAAACTGTTAAGTGTCACGCTTTGCCTGTTTTTACTGTCCGGTTGGTACGGAGAAATCCTTTTAGCCTATGGGCGAGAGGTCGTCAGACTGGCTTTGAGTCGCTAACTTATGGCCAATCATGTTAACTGAATATAATGAATTGTTTTACCATTGGTTGGGCGTCATGGCATTCTCTTCGGCGAGGATATTGCCAATATTTATTATGCTCCCATTCCTGAACAGCAATACTCTTAATAATTCAATTCGTGTGCCCGTTGCAATGTTGCTTGGGCTTTCTCTTTGGCCCAAAACAGCAGGGGTAAAATTTGATTTTCAGGCGGAGATGTATTTCGGTCTTTTAGTTAAAGAGTCTATGATTGGACTCTTATTGGGATGCTTAATTAGCCTACCTTTCTGGGTTCTTCACGCTGCGGGATGTATCATCGACAATCAGCGCGGAGCGACGATAAGCAGCAGTATTGACCCCGTGAGCGGTGTTGATACTTCAGAGTTAGCCAATTTTTTTAATATATTTTGCGCTGCAATATTTTTACAATCAGGAGGGTTGATATTGACACTAGAGGTAATAAAAGAAAGCTACGACCTTTTCGAACCTTTGACTTTTACCTTGCCGAATATGATCCCCTTGCTCAATTTAATCACTGAAGTTATTTCTCGTTCAATAATGGTTGCCAGCCCATTAATTGCTCTTTTTTTATTGACTGAGGCAACGCTCGGGTTGCTTTCACGTTATGCTCCTCAGATGAACGCATTTTCATTGGCGTTGACGGTTAAGAGTTTTCTGGGCTTTTTGCTATTAATCATTTATTTTCATCCAATTTTTTCAGACAGTATCCTACCCCTTATTTTTACAACCGAAAAACTACAGTTATGGAAGTAAATCACTCATGTCATTAAGCAAGACAGAGAAACCCACTCAAAAGAAGATTAGTGATGCCGTTAAAAAAGGCCAATCCTTTAAGAGTAAGGATTTGGTTATTACCTGTTTAATATTGGCAGGCGTCAATTATATTATTACTTTAGATTTTATCAAACAGATGGCCGGCGTCTGGGGAATGATAATTGAAGACGGCTTTAAACAGAATATAGCAGACTATGCTTCGTCAGTCTTTATCCTCGCACTAAAGATAATCATACCTTTTTTATTGCTTTGCGTTTTCTGCACCACGCTGCCTTCACTGCTGCAAACCGGATTTGTTTTGGCAACCAAAATATTTAAACTCAACTTTGGTGCTTTGAACCCGATCAACGGGACCAAGAAGTTGTTTAGTTTACGAACGGTTAAGGATACTGTGAAAGCAGTACTTTATCTTTTGGTCTTTATCATTATTTTTATGAATCTCTGGAGCGAGAACAAAATTCTCTTCCTGCTTCAAAGATACGGTACGCCTCAACAAACGCTGGTTATTTGGGGGCACCTTATTCAGCGAATGGTAACTACATGTTTGCTTGGCATGATTATTATCATGTTGTTAGATGCGATTGCAGAATACTTTTTATATATCAAAGATCTCAAGATGGACAAGCAGGAGGTTAAAAGAGAGCGTATAGATCAGGATGGTAATCCGCTCATTAAATCAACGAGACGAAGTTTGCATTCTGAAATTCTTGACGAGCAGACAAAACTCGATATCACTAACTCAAAAGTTATTATTGCTAATCCTACCCATATTGCTATAGGCATTTATTTCAATGCCGATATTGTTCCCATCCCTTTCATTTCAGTGCTCGAAACGAATCAGTGCGCCTTGTCAGTAAGGCGATATGCAAAAAAAATGGGCGTTCCGGTATTGGAAGACATTGCCCTGGCAAGGCGGATTTATAAGTCACACTCAAAATATTCATTTATCAGCGTTGATGAATTAGATGCCGTTTTACAAATCCTCGTTTGGCTTGAACAGGTCGACAATGCGTGGCAAGAAGATCAATCGTCTTTAATTTCTGAAGCCTCTGATGAGGTTAATAATAAAAATGGTGAGAATGAGCGATCTTTATAAGATTCATATAAATATCGATGATGTAATTCCAGCATCAAACAGTTCCCACTTTGGTCTGCGTAGTTAAGGAGTATTCATGGAACGAACTGACACGATTAACGATGATAAAATTGCAGATATGTTGCTTGGGTGTTTGAATGAACAGGCAACATTAAAGGATATTCACAATATTCCTGATGATATGATGAACAGTCTTTATGCCTATGCTTATCAATTTTATCAGCAGGGTAAGCTCGATAACGCTGAGACTTTTTTTCAATTTTTATGCATGTATGATTTTTATAATACAGATTATTTTATGGGTCTTGCCGCGGTCTATCAATTAAAAAAACAGTATCAAAAAGCCGCCGATCTTTACGCGGTGGTTTTTGCAATGAACGGCAATGATTATAGAAGCGTATTTCATGCCGGACAGTGTCAGCTAATGATGAAAGAAATGCTGAAGGCCAGAAGATGTTTTGAGCTGGTTTGCGAGCAAAGTCATGATGTTGAACTGGTTCAGCGGGCTGAAGCTTATACCATAAATATGAAACCCTGCTCTGAAGATGCCATGAACGTTAAGTCTGATGCGTTTAAAACTCAGCCGGAGAAATGCAATGAGTGAAACGGTTATTCTGCAAAAAGGGCCCCCCTTATCGGTACCTGAAACTTTAAAACCGAAAGCTGCCGACTTGTCCCAGGAACCTCCTCAAAGCGTTGAAATGAGTAATATCCAGGCTGCCGCGCAGCAGACTGCGTTCAAAATGATGGTGATTGGATTAAGTGAAACCGCGAATCTGACACTGGCGGCTTCGCTTAAAGCGGATATCCCTCGACTTGCTCTTCCTACCACGCCATTAAATGTTGAAGCCAAGCAACCTGCCGGCCTCTCAGCTTTAGTGGCAGGGTTAATGCAAATTTTTGCTGACGGAAACACCCATAAATTACAGAATCGACTTAGCCAGATTAATGCGCTGAGCTTGGCCAAGACGGCAAGTGGCCTTGCGCTTTTAAATGAGTACATCCAGGCAAACGCTGAGAGCGCCCAGGCAATTCAAGAGGCAACGGCTGACGGTGATGCGTTTGTCACTGCGAACAAGCACTACGAAGGTGCTAAATCTGACTATGAGGCTGCAAAAGATAAACTGGCAGGGATGAATCCTTCAGATATTGATTACGGGAAGGCTCAGGACTCACTCAATAAGGCAACGGGAAAACTCAGTCTTGCGTCAACGGCGCTGGGTATAGCAAAAGATAAATCGATAGCTTCAGCTAGTCTCGCCACCGAGAAGATGCTTATCGTTGATGGCCTTTGGGACAAACTTCAGAAGCAGCCGAATGTAGATAGAGTCGTACTCAAAACGACCAACGAACAGCATCTCACCGGCTTGGCGGCAATGACTCTGTTGCTCGGCACGCTATCCAATCTGATTGGAGACAATGCAGACAAAAAACTTCAAGCCAGCGCTAAACTCTCAAGACAGTTGCAGGAAGCACGGCAAAAAGAAATGGAGTCAAAAGCCAAAGAGCAGGCCGAGGAGATCCGTAAGGCAGAACATCTCAATAAGATCATGGGCTGTGTTGGTAAGATTTTAGGCGGAATAATCATGGCAGTAAGCATTGTCGGAGCCGTTTTCACCGGGGGGGCTAGCCTGGCGCTGGCCGCAGTAGGCATGGCATTGCTTATCGCCGACCCGATTGTTGCCAAAGTAACTGGAAAAAGTATTACCGACAGGGTGATGGCGCCAGTCCTGGAACATGTGATCCAGCCAATAATGAAATTTGTTGCGGAAAAAATTAAATCTTTTTTGAATGATTTAGGGGTGAAAGACGGAATTGCCAATATTATTTCTACCGTTACTGCTGCCATCACTGTTGCGGTAATCATGATTGCCGTCGGTGTGGTCGCTAAAAATGTGGCAAGTGCATTGCTTAAAAGAATCGTCCCAATAATGAGTAAAGTCATCAATAAGGTGATCCAAAAAACGGTACCGGCGGCAGTGAGAAGGACAGCCAGTAAAGTTTCGACCTCTATGAGTAAATCTGTAGCGCGGTTAGGTGAACAGCTAGGATTTAAAAATGATGTGGTTTCTTTAAGAAGTTATGGGCGTAATATAGACTATGCCGTTATGGGTGCCGAGGTTTCTAAATCTACCGTAGAGACCGCGAACAGTATCCAGTTAGGCATTTCAACTAAAAAAGTCGCCGATAAAGAAGCGGATATTATAGTCGCTATGGCAGATGTTAAATTCATTAGTAAATATCTCAAGCAGATGATCGAAATAATTGATGCAGATAATAGGGCTAAGTTAAATATTATCGAAACGGTGAGTTCTATTAATCTTGCAAGGCAGCAAACTAATTTATCGATTGTTAATTTACAGCGCATATAAGCGCTTTGGGAGAGAAGCATGACCACGAATTATATAAATCTACGACATATTCCAATATTTATTCCCACTAAGGGCTCTGAAGGCGACCGCAATGTCAGCCCTCTTGCCGATAAAGAGCCTGCTTCTGCGGCATTACAAATCAACCTGAGTCGGGTTATTACGGAAGAGATAACGCTGGAGTCACGTCCTCCTTCCTCGAGTTCCCCAGTCCTAAATACCAGGTCAAGAGGCACGGCGAGTGATTTTAGCCTGTCGATTACAGATTTAATTTTCTTGCTTAAAAAGCTGGACCAAATTGCTCTCAAACAGAGTGCCGATGGCATGATTAATGCGCAGTCTTCCGTGAACAGTAAGGCGACCTCAATTCGGCAGGAAGGGATATATAACTGTTCAGCAGCAGTCGCTGGGGGAATTACTCAAATTGCGGTCATGGGCGCCAGCTATGTACTCTCAGCGCACTCGTTAAGAAAGCAGAAGGGTATTGATGGTGCTGCTGAAAAAATAAAGCAAGACGGCATCTCGCAGATTGGCGCTAAAAGAGATAAAAACATTGCCGACATCAATGAAAAGTATAAACCTCAATTGGATGAAATCCATCCTAAAATCGATAATGAGTATGGAGGTGCTCTCTCACGTCCAATCCGTGAAGAGAGAGATGGTCACATTAAAAATGAAAATGCAAATTTCGAACTAGAAAAGGCAAAGTTAGAAAATCAGAGAAACGCCCTGTCTAACGATGATAAAAAAAGATATATGAATGCCAGTCTTAATGTTGAAAAATACCGTACATTAGGTCAGCTATCGCATTCAATGGGTAATATGATTTCCTCTTCTATTTCTATCGGCGCCTCAGAGGAACGTGCCAAGTCCTCATTGGCTGAGATGAGCTCCTCGGTTGAAAATAAAGTTACCGATAATAACCGTGAGCGCAGCAATAACTATAAAAATACGGCCTCTGAGCTGATTAACAGTATGAATCGAATACTGGAGAATATTTCAAACACCATAGGTGAGATCGCGAGAAAATGCTAGTGCTCCCTAAATCACCAAGGATAATAAAATGACTACCAGCATTGGATTACAACTCTCTACTTCTAGTGTTAGATACGACGCACAGCAAGCTCCTGTATTACCTAACCCTAAGGCGTTATGGGTTGATACGGAGGAAAACGTTAATTCATCGGTCACGGAAAAAAACAGCGAGCTTGTGCAGTCGCTTAATGCTTTTGAAAAGGCGTTACTTGCCAAGGATAAATCCGATGCCCCCTTCATGACGCAGTTGATGCTTAAAAACCTTAGGGAATATGAAAGTAAGTTAACCCTTGTCAAGGCTCAGGATAATCTAGTCTTTGTCGCTGAGTTCAAAAATCTAAAACAACAGATGCAGGATAAATTGTCGGTAAAGAGTTCAGCGGTGGCCTATCTTTCTGACAATGATTCAAACATCTCTGACCAGATTGGTGAAATAATAGGCGAGGTTAAAGAGGGGTATTATGATATCTTTGAGGGGGCTTTAGCTAAATATATTAATTTTTATAAAGAACTTAGTAACATTATGTCTGAAATGGGTAAGCTCATTAAAAAAAGTGATAAAGAAGGCTATCTAAAGTACGACTTTAAAACGCTGCAAGGAAAGCTTGATAATCTTTATGATAAATACAATAAGAAGGCAGATGACGGTTACAAGCTGTCTCAACTTTACCCTAAAGATCCTAAAGATAATGTATCCAAGGTCGAGGCTGAAAAATGGGCTAAGGACATGGGATTACCATCAGGCAGCGTATTACAATCCCAATATGGTGGAGATTGGTACTATGTTGCGATTGATTTAACCCCGTTAAAACAGATGAAGGATAATCTTATCTCTAGTACTTCAAATGACTACGAATTACTCAATACCCAGTATGAATCTTGGGTGACGGGTTTTAACGCCCAGGAAGATCAAATAAAAACGACGCTTCAATCTTTAACCGGGCGTTTTGCGAACGCTAATTCGGTTTATGATAACATGGTTAAAGTCTTATCAAGCACGATCGGCACATTGGCCGAAATGTCCAGGCGCTATTTTTCAATATAATTTACCGTATTTGGGTTACAGCATGGTTAGCACTTTCTCTTTTTATCTGTTAATTCGTTTGTTGGTAATAAAATTTTAACGCCGATAGCCATGTGTTTTTTTCCGGATATTTCGATATAGGTAATATCCATACCGAAGATCTTTTGTAAAATCTCTTCATAATCGACGGCCTCGGGCGCTGGTATGGGCGTGGGCACAGACACGGGGTCGGGGCTTATTTCATAGGGTACAGGAATAAACTCACAGACTTCAGCAACGAAAACATACCCTTTTGAGTAAATTGTTTGGATATAAACCTTTTCTTTGTCTTGCCTGAATATCTTCCTTAATACATAAATGCAGCGTGCAAGAGACTCCTCTGAAACAATAGCCGATCCCCAAACCTTATCGAGCAAATCATTTTTCTCAACGAGCTGTCCTGCAGACTCTATGAGCACTCTCAATACGGCAAGCTCTTTTGCTCCGGTCCTGATAAAAGTACTTTTCCTCATCAACTGATTGTCTTGAGTCAGAGTGAAATCAAAAAATCTATAACCTATACCTTGAGTCCTTTGCTGATGACGCATATTATTCCCTTGATTTTTAGTTAACGGGTAAGATCATGTCCGACTTGAATTTTATTTACAATAATAAATATGCCGACTGTCGATATATATTCTGATTTTTTAGATTTAATTCATAAATGTTTAATATGAAGCTAGTTACAGCTTAAATTTGGGATTTATTAATTTAATTAATTTAATCTATCGGCATTAATGTATTTTAATTTCTTATCAATAGATAATCCAGTGACTTAATAATAGAAAGCTCTTATTGGCCTTTGTGAAGGCCAATAAATAATGGCTATGTGCACCATTTTGGTGAGGATTTCGCTCTAAAAAGAGGCATTTATTTTCTTAGTCTGCGCCTTCCCTGTGTAACAGATCACAAATACGGCAGATATTTTTAGTTATTTTTCGTTGCATACTCATTCTCTTAAAGTATGACCCGTAAAGGGGTTTTTCATAAATATTCACTTTTTATGCAGTTAAAGTGAATAGGGTTAGGGTTTAACTCCTTGTTTTTTGGTGTCTCGACCTTTTTTATTCACTTTTTTTCGTTGCTGGCACGATGTCTGCACTCTATTATCAATTCATCAGGGACAAAATTTTAAATCCCTTAACTCTAAGACGCTTACAGACAGTTAAGTTGATTTTACCCTAAAAGAGCTGCTCGTTATGCGTGCAGCGACAATTTGTAGAAAAGATGACTCATTAAAAATTTTCCTTCTCTTTAAGAGGGAAAGGGAGTCTGCACCCTTAATTTAGGAAATGCGTTCTCAAAAATTAACGTCAACCGTCTTATCAATGGCTTGCACTAAGGCCGAGAGACGATGGCATAAGCAAATAACGATGAGGTTGATATGGAACAGCGTGTAACCCGCAAAGCGTTTGATGAATACATGGTCCCGGTCTATGCCCCGGCTGATTTTATCCCTGTACGTGGGGAAGGCTCATGGCTGTGGGACCAGTCTGGTAAAGACTATGTCGATTTTGCCGGCGGAATTGCGGTCAATGCGCTGGGGCATCGCCATCCAGAGGTATTAAGTGCGTTAACCGAGCAAGCACAAAAAGTCTGGCATTTAGGAAATGGTTATACCAATGAGCCAGTACTGAAGCTTGCGAAACAGCTTGTGGATGCGACCTTCGCCGACAAGGCGTTCTTCTGTAACTCAGGTGCAGAAGCAAACGAAGCGGCCCTTAAACTTGCGCGTCTGGTCGGACACTCTAAAAACGCCGACCATAAAAACGAGATTATCGCCTTTAAAAATGCCTTCCACGGCCGGACTCTTTTCACCGTTAGCGCAGGCGGACAGCCTAAGTATTCCCAGGACTTCGCCCCGTTACCGCCTGCCATCACGCATTTGCCGTTCAACGATTTATCGGCGGTAGCGAACCATATTTCCTCTCGTACCTGCGCCGTCATTGTTGAACCCGTACAAGGTGAAGGTGGCGTAGTGCCTGCTGATCCTGAGTTCCTCCATGGCCTGCGCGCGCTGTGCGACCAGCATGATGCCGTGCTTATCTTTGACGAAGTGCAAACCGGCGTGGGCAGAACCGGCGAACTCTATGCCTATCAGGCCTATGACGTTGTCCCCGACATCCTGACTACCGCGAAAGCGCTCGGCGGTGGTTTCCCTATCGGCGCCATGCTTACCGTCGACAGTCTGGCCGCACATTTCCAACCCGGCACCCACGGCACCACTTACGGCGGTAACCCGCTGGCCACCGCAGTCGCCGGTAAGGTGTTTGAGCTGATTAATACGCCTGAAGTCTTGGGCGGCGTCGCGCTGCGCCATCTGTGGTTCACCGAGCGTCTTAACCTGATTAATCATCAGTATCACGTATTTTCTGAGATTCGCGGCATGGGCCTGCTGCTCGGGGCGGTAATGCACGAACGCTATAACGGACAGGCTAAACAGCTGAACCAGCTGGCGGCAGAAGAAGGGTTGATTGGCTTAATCGCAGGTCCTAACGTGCTGCGATTCGCGCCATCCCTGATTATTCCGCAGGCTGACGTCGAGGAAGGTCTGAACCGTCTTGAGCGTGCCATCGCGCGGCTTTGTTCCTGAAAACCGCGTCATCTCTTTGAATGAGGTAATTATCATGATGTTGATTCGTCCTGTGCGGCTCGGCGATATCGCCGATATCCTGCAGTTGTCAGGGAAAACCGGCATCGGTTTAACGTCTCTGCCTAAGGATGAGGCCCACCTGCGAACGCGAATTGAGCGCTCTGTGGCAACCTGGAAAGGTCAGCTGGACAAAGCCGAGCAGGGCTATCTGTTCGTGCTCGAAGACCTGAGCCAGCAGAAAGTCGTTGGCGTCAGCGCGCTCGAGGTGGCCGTGGGGCTCAGCGAGCCTTGGTACAACTTCCGACTCGGTACGCTTATCCATGCGTCGAAGAGCCTGAACATCTACAAACCGGTCCCGACCCTGTTTTTAAGTAACGATCACACCGGTTACAGCGAGCTTTGCACGCTGTTCCTCGATCCGGACTATCGCCATAGTCGCAACGGACAGCTGCTGTCAAAAGTGCGCTTCCTGTTTATGGCCGCTTTCCGCGAGCGCTTTGCGCCGAAGGTGATTGCCGAGATGCGCGGTGTATCAGACGACAAGGGCCACTCGCCTTTCTGGGACAGCGTCGGGCAGCATTTCTTCGCCATGGAATTTGCCGAAGCAGACCGTCTGACCGGGATGGGACAGAAGTCCTTTATTGCCGAGCTGATGCCGAAACACCCTCTCTACACCGAGTTGTTAAGCCCGCAGGCGCGTGCGGTGCTGGGCGAGGTTCATCCTCAAACTGCCCCAGCGCGTGCATTGCTTGAAAAAGAAGGCCTGCGCTATCAGGGGTACGTGGACATCTTCGACGCGGGTCCGACGCTTGAAGGCGAGGTAGACAACCTGCGTGCGGTGAAAGAAAGCCAATTATTGCCGGCAAGAATCACTACCGCCACGTCGTTCGAAGATGAAACTTTCTACCTGGTCGCCAACGAAAATTACGCAAATTTTCGCGCGACTTTGGTCACGGGGCCCGCAGATATCAGCCGGTTAACGCTCGACGAGCGTACCGCTGAGGCGCTGTGCGTCACCCATGCCACCCCCTTGCGCGTTGTGCCGCTGTTCCCCGACGCGGCAACAGCGACCTCAACCCGACAATTATCACAAGCGAGTGAACTATGACCCATCCAGCACTATTTATTCAGGGACAGTGGCGCAGCGGGCAAGGCACGCTGCTGGAAAAGTCTAACCCGGTGAGCGGTGAAAAGCTCTGGTCGGCCATGAGCGCAAGCAGTGAAGACGTCGAGTCGGCCTGCCTTGCCGCACGTGAGGCTTTCCCGGCGTGGGCGCGCCTGACGCTGGCCCAGCGTGGCGAAGTCATTCAGAAATTTGCCGCGCTGCTGACTGAAAACAAAACCAGACTGGCCGAAATCATCAGCCTTGAAACCAGTAAACCGCGCTGGGAGACACTCACCGAAGTGCAGGCAATGATAGGCAAGGTGGCGATTTCGCTGGAAGCCAATCAACAGCGTACCGGCGAGAAACATACGCCAATGCCGGACGGTGAAGCGGTACTGCGTCATCGTCCACACGGGGTGCTGGCGGTATTTGGCCCCTACAATTTCCCAGGGCATCTGCCAAACGGTCACATCGTACCCGCGCTTTTGGCCGGTAACACGCTGGTGTTCAAACCGAGCGAACTCACGCCGGTGACCGCCGAAGAGACGCTCAAGCTGTGGCAGCAAGCGGGACTTCCTGCCGGCGTGATCAATCTGGTGCAGGGTGGACGTTCTACCGGTGAGGCGCTGGCCGCTTCATCGCAGATTGACGGCCTGCTGTTTACCGGCAGCGCGGGCACCGGTTATCAGCTGCATCGTCAGCTGGCCGGGCAGCCGGAAAAAATTCTGGCGCTGGAGATGGGCGGTAACAATGCGCTGATCGTTGAGCCGGTTGAAGACATCGACGCCGCGGTCAATCTGACCATTCAATCGGCGTTTATCTCTGCCGGGCAGCGCTGCACCTGCGCGCGTCGTCTGTTGGTCAAACAAGGTCAGGCGGGGGATGCCTTCCTCAAGCGCCTGATTGAGGTTACGTCCTCGCTGCGCGTTGGCGCATGGAATGACGAGCCGCAGCCGTTCATCGGCGGGGTTATTTCCGATACCGCTGCGCGCAATATGCTGAGCGCACAGGACAAACTGGTCGAGCTCGGCGGCAAGTCGCTGTTGACGATGAGCCGCCTGCGTCCCGACAGCACCTTATTGACGCCGGGTATCATCGAGCTGACCGACGTGGCCGGTGTGCCGGATGAAGAGTATTTCGGCCCGTTGCTGAGCGTTATTCGCTACCGCGAGTTTGATGAGGCAATCCGTCTTGCCAACCAGACGCGCTTTGGCCTGGCCACCGGGCTGATTTCGGCGCAGCGTGCACAGTTCGATCAGCTTCTGCTCGAGGCCCGTGCCGGTATCGTCAACTGGAACAAGCCGTTGACCGGTGCCTCCAGCAATGCCCCCTTTGGTGGGATTGGTGCCTCGGGCAATCATCGTCCGAGCGCCTACTATGCCGCGGATTACTGCGCCTGGCCGATGGCCTCGCTGGAAACCGACCGTCTGGAACTTCCTTCCGCGCTGTCGCCGGGAATCGATTTTGGTCAGCAAGGGTAACCTTGGCTGTCACTGGAGAGCATGATGTCTGGATATGAAGTCAATTTTGATGGTCTGGTAGGACTCACCCACCACTATGCGGGGCTGTCGTTTGGTAACGAAGCCTCGACGCGCAACCAAAGCGCAATTGCCAATCCGAAGCTGGCGGCGAAGCAGGGACTGTTGAAAATGAAGGCCTTGGCTGACCTTGGCTTCAAACAGGGCGTACTGCCGCCGCATGAAAGGCCGCATCTTAGCACGCTGCGCCAGATGGGATTTGAGGGGAGTGATGCGCAGGTGCTGGCCAAAGCCAATGCCTATTCGCCGCGCCTGCTCTCGTCGCTAAGTTCCGCATCGGCGATGTGGGTCGCCAACGCCGCCACGGTATCGCCATCGGCCGACAGCGCCGACGGGCGGGTGCATTTCACCGTGGCAAACCTGAATAACAAGTTTCACCGTGCGATTGAAGCCGACACCACCTCGGCTATCCTGCGCGCCACCTTTAATCATCGCGAGCACTTCGCGCACCATGCTGCGCTTCCTCAGGTCGCAAATCTCGGCGATGAAGGCGCGGCTAACCATAATCGACTGTGCGGCGAGTATGACAGGCAGGGCGTGCAGGTGTTTGTTTATGGCCGTAACGGACTGGTGACCGGTGATAACGAACCGGTACGCTATCCGGCAAGGCAAACGCTGCTGGCGAGCGAGGCAATTGCCCGTTTACATCAGCTTGACCCAGTGCGCACGGCGTTCGTTCAGCAGAATCCCGAGGCTATCGATCGCGGCGTATTCCACAACGATGTGATTTCGGTCAGCAATCGCCAGGTGCTGTTCCACCATGAGCAGGCATTTGTGAATCAGCAGGCGGCATTCGACGAAATTCGCCGCAAGATGGCCAGCGTTGAGGCGGACTTTAAACCGATTGAAGTGCCTAAGTCGCGCGTTTCTCTCGATGATGCCGTGGCCACCTACTTGTTCAACAGCCAACTGCTGAGCAGGGCCGACGGTAAAATGACTATCGTCGTGCCAGAGGAATCTCGCCAGCACGCCGCGGTATGGGACTATCTGTCGGATCTGCGCGCCAGCGGCGGCCCGATTGACGATATCCAGGTCTTCGATTTGCGTGAGAGTATGCGCAACGGCGGCGGTCCGGCCTGCCTGAGGCTGCGCGTGGCATTAAATGCTACCGAGCTGTCGGCGGTTAATCAGGGTTCACTGATTGACGATACTCTGTTTGCTCGCCTCAATGATTGGGTTGACAGCCACTATCGCGACCGGATGCAGCAGGAAGATTTAGCCGATCCGCAGCTGCTGCTGGAAGTCCGCCGCGCGCTGGACGAGCTAACGCAGATCCTGCGTCTGGGAAGTATCTATCCTTTCCAGCAGGCCTGAAGAAAGTGATTAAGGAACGCGTGTCATGTTTGATGTATTAACGCTTACTTTGGACGGAACGCCGCCTGTTCTCCCCTCCGGTCAACTGCCGCATCTTGACTGGCAGTGGTTGGCCGAAGGCGTGCTTGAGCTGTCGCCGCGTCACGCCTGTAAAAAGGCGGTGGTGCTGTCGGCGGGGGTTCACGGCAACGAAACGGCACCTATCGAGCTGCTGAATCAACTGGTGGCCGAGCTGCTTGCCGGTACGCGCCCGCTGAGGGTGCGTCTGCTGGTGGTGCTGGGTAATCCACCGTCGATGCGTGCCAACAAGCGCTATCTCGTGGCGGACATGAATCGTATGTTTGGCGGTCGCCATGTGCGATTCACCCCAAGTGATGAAACACGGCGTGCGCAGCAGCTTGAGCAACTGCTGGCGCAGTTTTATCGCAGCGCCAGTGCGGCCGGCGCCAGGCAGCGTTTCCATTATGATCTGCATACCGCGATTCGCGGCTCGCTGTACCTGCGTTTTGGCCTGTTGCCTTTCCAGCTGCGCCCGCACTCGCCCGAAATGCTGGCCTGGCTTGAGCAGGCCGGGTTAGACGCGCTGGTCTATCATCGCTCCCCCGGCGGGACGTTTACGCACTTTAGCAGTGAGGTTTTCGATGCCGAAAGTTGCACCCTAGAGCTCGGCAAGGCGCTGCCGTTTGGCGAGAATGACCTTAAGCAGTTCATCCAGATAAAGCTGGCGTTGCAGGCACTGGTGAGTGATTTACCTGCGCCCGCACGTCAGGGTGAGCCGATGAAGCACTTTCAGGTGGTGCAGGATATTTTGCGCGAACAGCCGGACTTCCAACTGCACGTGCCCGCCGATGCGCTGAATTTTACCGCTTATCCGCAGGGCTACGTGCTGGCCGAGCAGAGCGGTAAAACGTATCGGGTCGAGCACCCCGAAGAAGTGGTGTTATTCCCGAACCCGAACGTTGCACTGGGACTGCGTGCCGGTTTGATGCTGGTTGAAATGTCTTAGATTTGTTATTCAAAGACCTGACTGCCTGATTTCATTCACATAAACAAAATTGTGCGTGCTGAACCGGTGATGTGCCAAGCTAAGCGGTTCAGCACTTTGGTCGAATGAAATCTCGTCAATGATCCTCTCGGCGCTAACTTCCTTATTTCTAAATCGTTGAGGGATGCTATGATTTCGTCTAAGGAAATCCTTTAGATTCGACAACCGGTTTGGGAAATAATGGGCTTTAAAGCGTTGCAAAAATCTGATTGGGTAAACTTGTTGATAGCCATTCCCGCCGGGATTATTGCTGCGCTTGTGACGATAGGATTTCGGCTGGCGATCGGCGGCATTGATGGCTTGATGTTTAAAGACGGCAGCGACATAACCCGCGCGTTTAACGAATACCCTCTGATTGTCTGGCCGATTATCACCGCCGTGGGTGGCGTGGTGGCGGGCTTTATTCTCCACTGGGCGCTCCGCTACGAGTCGCGCAACGGCAAGATGCCGGACTATCTCGACGTCATCGATAAACGCTTACCGGGTATTCCTGTGGTCAGCACGCTGCTGAGATCGCTCTCTTCACTTGCCAGCATCGCGAGCGGCAGTTCCATTGGTCGCGAAGGCGCGATGGTGCAGCTTTCTGCACTGAGCGGCAGCCTGCTGGGCCGCTTTACACGTTTTACCTCTCTTCACCAGTCAGACGTGGTGGCGATGGCGGCCGCAGGCGGGCTGGCTGCGGTGTATCACGCGCCGTTTGCCGGCGCGCTGTTTGTCGCCGAGATTGCCTTTGGTGTTACCGCCGTACAGCGGCTTATCCCACTGTTTATTTCCGCCTCGGTTGCGGTGCTGACTGTGCGCTCCGTTACCCACTATGCGCCGCTGTACCTCTATTCTTCCGCCGTATTCAGCCCAACGCCCGGCGCTATCTTTACCGTACTGGCGATTGGCGCGGCGACCGGTATTCTCGGGCCGATGTTTATTGCCTCAATTGATAAGGTGCGCAGGGCGATGCAGCCGATATCCCATCCGGCGCTGCGCCTTGGCCTCGGAGGACTGGCGGTAGGCGTGGTGGCGATGGTCTCGCCGCTGGTGCTGGGCAATGGGTTCGAGGTTATCGACCTTATCCTGAATAACCGCGACCTGCATACCTCGCTGGGGCTGCTGCTGCTGCTCAAGATTGTTGCCACCGCTATCACCGTAGGGTCTGGCGCGGTCGGCGGCCTGTTCACGCCTTCGCTGCTGATCGGAGCCGCCAGCGGCGCACTGGTCTGTACCTGCCTGCAATGGCTGGGCTTTGATCCGGGGCCGATGGGCCTGTATGCCGCCATCGGCATGAGTGCTTTGCTCGCGGCAACCAGTCACGCGCCGCTGATGTCGATCATGATGGCGTTTGAAATGACCCTCAACAGTTCGCTGCTGTTCCCGTTGATGCTGGCGACGGCCATTTCCTACGTTGTGGCGTCGCGCTTCAAGGCCAGCGGTACCTACCCAGTGTTGACCCGGCTCAACGCGCGGTTCGCCGCCAAGAGTGATTTTGAGAACGGGACCGTCGCCGCGTTGATGTGTCCCTGTTCAAAAATGTACCTCGATGCCACGCTGGTCGAGTTAGTCAGTGAGGGCCTCAAACAGCGCACACGTTACGTCTATGTTATCGACAGGGAAGAGCGCTTCGTTGGCGTGGTCGCGACCAATGTGCTGGCAACCGGCATCATTGACGGCAGCCTGGATAAAGAGGCGCCCATCGACCCCTATATCGAGCATGAATTTACCGTGCTCTATCAGCAGTCGAGCTATGAAGAGGCGTGGGCCGTGTTCAGTTCATCACCGCTCGAACGTCTGCCGGTGCTGGAAAATGCCGAGACGCGTCGCCTGCTCGGCGTCATAACCAAGGCTGCGCTGCTCAGCAAGGCGAAAGATTTTTTGTAATCCTTTTCCTACTCCCAAATAGCTGACCACAACTCCAATTCTTAAATAGCGCTCAATCACGAGCTATATTTTTATATTTTACAATAGGTTAAGAATTTTAAGTTTATACCCCCTAGGGGGTATGTTTCGTCGCCGTAACTATTTCCTTCCTGAATCGATTGATCGTCATCAACGCGTCTGTTCACACCCGCGACTACCCTAGCGCCAATTTAAGCAATGTCATTGCGTTGATTTTTGCCTGCAACGCTACCCAAATAAAGACAGAACGCCTCAGGAGGTTCCTGGATGAGCAAGTTTCTAGACCGGTTTCGCTATTTTAAGCAGCTGGCCGAACCCTTTGCCGACGATCACGGTCAGACGCTAAACGCCAATCGCGACTGGGAAGAGGGTTATCGCAGCCGTTGGCAGCACGATAAAGTTGTGCGATCCACTCATGGCGTCAACTGTACTGGCTCCTGTAGCTGGAAAATCTACGTCAAAAGCGGCCTTGTTACCTGGGAAACTCAGCAGACCGACTACCCGCGCACGCGCCCAGACCTGCCGAATCACGAGCCACGCGGCTGCCCGCGCGGAGCCAGCTACTCCTGGTATCTCTACAGCGCCAACCGTCTGAAGTATCCTCTGATGCGCAAAAAGCTTATCCAGCTGTGGCGCGAGGCGAAGCAGCAGCATGCCGATCCTGTCGATGCATGGGGCTCAATCGTCAGCAATCCTGAAAAATCCAAAAGCTATAAAGTCGTGCGTGGGCGCGGCGGCTTTGTGCGCTCCAGCTGGCAGGAGGTCAACGAACTGATCGCCGCCTCCAACGTTTACACCGCCAAAACCTTTGGGCCAGACCGCATCATCGGTTTTTCACCTATTCCGGCGATGTCGATGGTGTCTTACGCCTCGGGCGCCCGCTATCTCTCCCTGATTGGTGGCGTGTGTCTGAGCTTCTATGACTGGTACTGCGACCTGCCTCCGGCCTCGCCAATGACCTGGGGTGAGCAGACCGACGTGCCGGAATCGGCCGACTGGTATAACTCTTCCTATATTATCGCCTGGGGCTCTAACCTGCCGCAGACGCGCACGCCGGACGCGCACTTCTTCAGCGAAGTACGCTACAAAGGCACGAAAACGGTGGCGATCACCCCCGATTATGCCGAAGTTGCTAAACTCTGCGACCACTGGCTGGCACCGAAGCAGGGAACCGACAGCGCGCTGGCGCTGGCGATGGGCCACGTGATCCTTAAATCCTTCCATCTGGATAACCCGAGCCGCTACTTCATCGACTATGTTCGCCGCTATACCGACATGCCGATGCTGGTATTGCTCGAACCGCGCGAAGGGGGACACTTCGCCGCAGGCCGCATGCTGCGCGCCTCGGATCTGGTCGATAACCTCGGGCAGGAAAATAATCCGCAGTGGAAAACTATCGCACTGGACGAACAGAGCGGAGAACTGGTTTCCCCGCTCGGCTCCATCGGCTATCGCTGGGGCGAAAAAGGGCAGTGGAATCTCGAAGCGCGTGAAGGCAAAAATCAGCAGGACGTCAAACTGGCGCTGAGCCTGCTGGACCAACATGACGACGTCGTTGAGGTCGGTTTCCCGTATTTCGGCGGCATCACTCACGAGCATTTCAACAGCGTTGCGCTGGAAGAGATCCTGCTGCACAAACTGCCGGTGAAGCGGATTCTTCTCGCCGACGGCAGTGAAGCGTGCGTTGCCAGCGTCTATGATTTGACGCTCGCCAACTACGGTATCGAACGCGGTCTCAATGACGCCAACTGCGCGCAGAGTTTTGACCAGATCAAAGCCTACAGTCCGGCGTGGGCTGAACAGATTACCGGCGTTTCACAGCAAAATATTATCCGCATTGCCACCGAATTTGCCGACACCGCCGACAAGACCCACGGCCGTTCGATGATCATCGTCGGTGCGGGCCTGAACCACTGGTATCACATGGACATGAACTACCGTGGCCTGATCAACATGCTGATTTTCTGTGGCTGTGTGGGACAGAGCGGCGGCGGTTGGGCGCACTACGTCGGCCAGGAAAAACTGCGTCCGCAGACCGGCTGGCAGCCGCTGGCCTTTGGTCTCGACTGGCAGCGTCCGCCTCGCCAGATGAACGGCACCTCATTTTTCTACAATCATTCGAGCCAGTGGCGCTATGAAAGCGTTACGCCACAGTCGCTGCTTTCTCCGCTGGCCGACGGCTCACGCTTTAGCGGTAGCCTGATTGACTTCAACGTACGCGCCGAGCGTATGGGCTGGCTGCCTTCTGCGCCGCAGCTCAACGTGAATCCGCTGAATCTGGCCGCGATGGCTAAAACGGCGGGGAAAAATGTACAGCAATACACCGTCGACAGCCTAAAGGACGGCAGCGTACGCTTCGCCGCCGAGCAGCCGGATGACCCGCAAAACTACCCACGCAACCTGTTTGTTTGGCGCTCAAACCTGCTCGGTTCGTCGGGTAAGGGCCATGAATACCTGCTGAAATATCTGCTCGGCACCGAAAACGGCATTCAGGGGAAAGATTTGGGGATTCAGGGTGGAATCCTGCCGGAAGAGGTGGAATGGCAAGACCAGGGCGGCGAAGGCAAGCTGGATCTGGTGGTGACGCTCGACTTCCGGCTGTCGAGCACCTGTCTGTACTCCGATATCGTGCTGCCGACCGCCACCTGGTACGAGAAAGACGACATGAATACTTCGGACATGCACCCGTTTATTCATCCGCTGTCTGCCGCCGTCGATCCCGCCTGGGAATCTAAAAGCGACTGGGATATCTACAAAGGGCTGGCGAAGGAGTTTTCTCGTGTCTGTGTCGGGCATCTGGGCGTAGAGACTGACCTGGTCACGCTGCCGATTCAGCACGACTCCGCCGCCGAGTTGGCTCAGCCACTGGGCGTGGAGGACTGGAAAAAGGGCGACTGCGAACTTATTCCGGGCGTGACCGCGCCGCATCTGGTGCCGGTCGAACGCGACTATCCGAATACCTATGCCCGCTTCAGCGCGCTGGGGCCGCTGCTCGACAAGCTCGGTAACGGTGGCAAAGGCATCAACTGGAATACCGACAGCGAAATTGCGCTGCTGAAGAAACTCAATGACACCCAGCCTGATGGTGCAGCGGCCGGTCGTCCGAAGATTGAAACGGCGATCGATGCGGCAGAAATTATCCTGACGCTGGCGCCTGAAACCAATGGTCAGGTGGCGGTTAAAGCCTGGAAAGCGCTGGGGGAATTTACCGGCATTGACCATCGCCATCTGGCGCTGAATAAAGAAGACGAGAAAATCCGCTTTCGCGATATTCAGGCACAGCCGCGCAAGATTATCTCCAGCCCGACCTGGTCGGGTCTCGAAGATGAACACGTCTCCTATAACGCCTGTTACACCAACGTGCACGAGCTTATTCCTTGGCGCACGCTGACCGGCCGCCAACAAATTTATCAGGATCACGAGTGGATGCGTGCGTTCGGTGAAAGCCTGCTGGTTTACCGTCCGCCGATTGACACCCGTGCGTCTCAGCCGTTCCTGAATACGCGGCCTAACGGTAATCCAGAGAGGGCGCTGAACTTCATCACCCCGCACCAGAAGTGGGGCATTCACTCCACCTACAGTGACAACCTGCTGATGCTGACCTTGTCGCGCGGCGGGCCGATTGTCTGGCTGAGTGAAGACGATGCGCGCCAGCTTGGCGTCACGGACAACGACTGGATAGAGGCTTTCAACGCCAACGGTTCCTTGACTGCGAGGGCGGTGGTCAGTCAGCGCGTTCCGGCGGGCATGACCATGATGTACCACGCGCAGGAAAGGCTGGTGAATATTCCCGGCTCTGAAATCACCCAACAGCGCGGCGGGATCCACAACTCGGTAACCCGCGTTACGCCTAAACCAACGCACATGATCGGCGGTTATGCCCATCAGTCTTACGGTTTCAACTATTACGGCACCGTAGGCTCCAACCGCGATGACTTTGTCGTGGTGCGGAAAATGAATCGCATTGACTGGTTAGACGGCGAAGGTCACGACACCGTGCAGGAGAAAGTTAAATGAAAATTCGTTCACAGATCGGCATGGTGCTAAATCTCGACAAATGCATCGGCTGTCACACCTGTTCGGTGACCTGCAAAAACGTCTGGACCAGTCGCGAAGGCGTCGAATATGGCTGGTTTAATAATGTTGAAACCAAGCCGGGTATTGGCTTCCCGAACGACTGGGAAAATCAGCAGAAATGGAAGGGCGGCTGGATCCGTAAAATCAGCGGCAGGCTCCAGCCGCGTATGGGCAACCGTCTGCAGCTGTTGGGTAAGATTTTTGCTAATCCTTATATGCCGGAAATCGACGACTACTACGAGCCTTTTGATTTCGACTACCAGCATCTGCACACCGCCAAAGAGGGGAAACATCAGCCGATTGCGCGTCCACGTTCGCTGTTGACCGGCCTGCGGATGGACAAAATTGTCAGCGGCCCAAACTGGGAAGACGATTTAGGCGGCGAGTTCTCAACCCGTTCCGCCGACAGCAATTTCGCCAACATACAAAAAGAAATCTACGGCGAGTTTGAAAACACTTTCATGATGTATCTGCCGCGCCTTTGCGAGCACTGCCTGAATCCGGCGTGTGTGGCGACCTGTCCGAGCGGTGCCATCTACAAACGTGACGAAGACGGCATCGTGCTTATCGATCAAGACAAATGCCGCGGCTGGCGCATGTGCCTGACCGGCTGTCCTTACAAGAAAATCTACTTCAACTGGAAAAGCGGCAAGTCCGAGAAGTGCATCTTCTGCTATCCGCGCATCGAGGCGGGGCAGCCAACGGTGTGCTCTGAAACCTGCGTTGGACGTATTCGCTACCTGGGCGTGCTGCTGTATGACGCAGACCGTATCAAGCAGGCCGCCAGCGTCGAGAACGAGCAGAATCTCTACCAGAGTCAGATGGAAATATTCCTGGACCCCAACGATCCGCAGGTGGTCGCCGAGGCGATAAAGCAGGGGATCCCGCAGTCGGTTCTTGATGCCGCACAGCGATCGCCGGTCTACAAGATGGCGATGGAGTGGAAGCTGGCGCTGCCGCTGCATCCTGAATACCGCACCTTGCCGATGGTGTGGTACGTGCCGCCGCTGTCGCCGATTCAGTCGGCGGCCGATGCGGGCGCGATACCGCACACCGGCGTGCTGCCGGACGTCGAAAGTCTGCGCATTCCCGTCCAGTATCTGGCCAATCTGTTAACCGCAGGCGACACCCAGCCGGTGCTGCTGGCCCTGAAACGTATGCTGGCAATGCGTCACTTCAAGCGCGCCGAGTCGGTTGACGGCGTGGTCGATACTACCGCGCTGGATCAGGTTGGCCTGAGCGAACGGCAGGCACAGGAGATGTACCGCTATCTGGCGATTGCCAACTACGAAGACCGCTTTGTGGTGCCGTCGAGCCATCGCGAGCTGGCGCGCGAAGCCTTCCCTGAAAGTAAAAGCTGCGGCTTCAGTTTCGGCGATGGCTGCCACGGCAGCGACGGAAAATTTAATCTGTTTAACAGCAAGCGTATCGACGCCATCGACGTGAGCCCTAAAACCTCGTTCGGAGCTGAAAAATGATCGCCTTACGCATTATCTCTCGTCTGCTGGACTATCCCGACGACGCGCTGTGGGCGCATAAGCAGGACCTGCTGCTGGCGTTGACGGAATCCCCACTGCTGAGCCTTGAAGAAACGCAGCAGCTGGCCGATTTCATTCGACAGTTTTGTGCCGCCGACCTGCTCGACAGACAGGCCGAATACTGTAGCCTGTTCGATCGCGGCCGCGCCACTTCTTTGCTGCTGTTTGAACACGTGCACGGTGAATCGCGGGATCGCGGGCAGGCGATGGTCGATCTTTTGGATCAATACCGCGCCGCGAATCTGGAGATAGACAGCAAGGAGTTACCGGACTATCTGCCGCTGTACCTCGAGTATCTCGCTATGCTTGCAGCGGAAGAGGCCCAAGCCGGTTTGCTGGACATTGCCCCAATTCTGGCGCTGCTGAGTGCGCGCCTGACCCAGCGTGAAAACCACTACGCGCTGTTGTTCAACCTGTTGCTGAGCCTGTCGGGTGCCACACTGACCGCCGACAGCGTGGCGAAAAAACTGCAGCACGAGAGCCGTGACGATACGCCTCAGGCGCTTGATGCGGTGTGGGAAGACGAGCAAATCAAATTCCTCGGTGAGCAAGGTTGCCTGAGTGAAGAAGAAAAGGCACGCGGCCAACGTTTTGCAGGCGCGGTAGCCGCGCAGTACATTCAACTCGATGCCGGACACCCCGGCGTCTCCCGTGAGGAGAAACGTCCATGAATTTCCTCAGCAGCTTCTTTTTTGATATTTATCCGTATATTGCGGGGACGATTTTTCTGGCCGGCAGCTGGCTGCGCTATGACTATGGCCAATACAGCTGGCGTGCAGGTTCCAGCCAGCTGCTGGATAAAAAAGGCTTACGCATTGCCTCGCCGCTGTTTCACGTCGGTATTCTTGGCATCTTTTTCGGCCACCTGGTCGGCATGTTAACCCCGCACTGGGTTTACGAACCTTTCCTCTCTATTGCCGCGAAACAGCAGTTGGCGATGGTCGTGGGAGGCATTTTTGGGCTGATGACGCTGGTCGGTGGTGCGATGTTGTTTAAGCGCCGCTTAACCAATGTGCGGGTGCGCGCGACCTCAAGCGTTGGCGATATCATGATAATCGCGCTGCTGGTGGTGCAGGTTTGTCTAGGGCTGGGCACCATTCCTTTCTCGGCGCAGCATCTGGACGGCAGCGAAATGATAAAGCTGGTCGGCTGGGCACAGGCCATTGTCACCTTCCAGGGCGGCGCATCGGCACATCTTGATGGCGTTGCGCTTATCTTCAGGCTGCATATGGTCCTTGGCATGACGCTGTTCCTGCTGTTTCCGTTCTGTCGTCTGGTGCATATCTGGAGTGCGCCGGTGGAATACCTCACTCGTCGTTACCAGCTGGTGCGTAACCGCCGTTAATTCTCGCTACCGTTAACCTCCTGATGCTCTTCTCCCACTCTGCTGAATATTGTCAGCGAGAAGGGGAGAAGAGCGCGATTACCCTCTCATTCTCTGCGCTCGTTATTAATATCCCTTTCCTGGCCTTGTTTGTTATTTGTGCAAAACAGTCATTATCAATACGGAGTATTGTTCAAATTAATAACCAAGGTAATTATGATCCTCTTACGTGATTTGTAATTTGACTTAAATAATCCTCTCGGTGGGAATAATAAATATTAAGTCGATAGTCAAATGCGGTATTTGCTTAACTGGATTTTCGATATAGCAGAGGAATAATAAAAAACGCTTACTCTGCTATGCACTTTTTAAAGGCAAGTGATCTATTTCTCATTTAATTTTTTTAATGATTGTTAACACATAAAAATGCTTTGAAAAACGTGCTCTATAGCACAGTAAAAAGACAATTCTTTAAGAAGTTTGCACCAAAAAACGCGCATGCACTATTTTGGTGCAACCTGTTATGCAAAATATGCATAAAATCAGGGGGTTACAAACCTGATTTTGAATCATTTTGTTACACATCATTTCGATAATTTAACCAATAGCGCCGAACTTTTTCATTTTAACTTTTCGTGCTTAGTGCTAATGTTCGATTCGATTTACAGATAGCAGCAATTATAAATATTAAGAAACTCGCAGCCTGATATTTAAAATTTGGCACGGGGAAACCTATATATAAAATTCTAGGAACTTAAATAATGATGAAGCGCAGTGTTTTGGCCGTAGCGGTCTCTTTAATTGTTGTAACCACTGGTGCAAATGCCGTAGAGATTTATAACAAAGATGGCAACCAGTTGGATCTGTATGGCCGCGTTAACGGTAAACATTATTTCAGTGACAGCACCAGCAATAATGGCGATGGTTCTTATATGCGTTTTGGCTTTAAAGGCCAGACCAAAATTAGCGATACTCTGACCGGCTACGGCCAGTGGGAATATCAAAACAGCCTGAGCAACTCCGAAGGTTCAGACGCGCTGAACGGTAACAAAACCCGTCTTGGCTTCGCCGGTCTGAAATTCGCCAAGTTTGGCTCATTGGATTACGGCCGTAACTACGGCGTAGTGTATGACGCAATTGGCTACACCGACATGCTGCCAGAATACGGCGGCGACTCCGGTTACACCGACAACTTCATGGTGGGCCGTTCTACCGGTCTCGCAACCTACCGTAACAGAAACTTCTTCGGCTTGGTTGATGGTCTGAATCTGGCATTACAGTACCAGGGCAAAAACGAAGCGACCAGCGTATCAAGCACCTCACGTCCTACCAGCCGCTCTAACGGCGACGGTGCTGGCGCGTCTCTGACCTATGAAGACATCGGCGGCACCGGTATCGGTGTCGCATTGGCCGGTTCTCGTTCTGACCGTACGACTGCTCAGTCTGAAGCAAAAATCGGCGGCGGCGACACGGCTTCAGCCTGGTCTGCGGCGGTTAAATATGACGCTAACCAGTTCTACCTGGCGACCATGGTTGAAGAAACTCACAAGCAAACCAACATCACCGCAAACGGTGTAGCCGGTTTTGCCAACAAGACGCAGATCTTTGAAGCCGTTGCACAGTACCAGTTCCTGAACGGCTTCCGTCCTTCACTCGCTTACGTGTCTAACAAAGCGAAAGACGTCGAAGGCGTGGGCGATGCGTACCTGTACAAATACGTTTCTGTTGGTGCTTACTACTACTTCAACAAAAACATGTACACCTACGTTGACTACAAAATCAACAACCTGAGCGATAGCGACAGCAGCAAACTGGGCGGCAACAAGAAAGACGTGACAACCGTCAGCCTGACCTACCGTTTCTAAGCTTCAGAAACGACGCGTTATCACCCCCGTATTACCCTTATCTGTGTCTGAAAAGGTAATCTCAAAGGCAGGGCCGTCTGGCTCTGCCTTTTTTTATGCTGAAAAAAACCTTCCCATTCAACTATCTGCTGTTTTTCTCTCCCCATAACCTCAGGTTATACCCTCTGACTAAACAAGTATTCGCCGTGGGGCGGCGCGCGTGAAATAGTCGTGATGTCAGGCAATCGAGGTTGCCCAATCCTACAACTATTGACGAGAGAAACTCATGCAACAAATCCCTATGCCGTATCTGCTGTTCTTAGGTGACGTGATGGACCCGCTGGCGGCGAAAACGGCGCGCGGCATTCACGTCTGGCGTCCCGAGTCCTGCGTGGGCCAGATTCGTCTGGCGACCGATTCCGTGTCACTGGGACTCGAGGAGCTGGACATCGCGACCGCTAAAGCGCGCGGCGCGAAAACGATGGTGCTGGGCACCGCCAACGCCGGCGGTAAGCTGCCAGGCCACTGGATTGATTCGATTAAAACGGCCATCCGCGCCGGCATGAACGTCGCCAACGGTCTGCATCAGGGGTTGAACGATATTCCTGAACTGGTTGAACTTGCCGCCGAACACAACGTGCAACTGTTTGACGTGCGCCACATGCGCCCTGAACTGGACGTCGGCAGCGGCAAGAAGCGCAGCGGTAAGCGCATTCTGACCGTGGGAACCGACTGCTCCGTCGGCAAAATGTATACCTCATTGGCGCTCGAATCGGCGATGCGCGAGATTGGCATGAAGGCCGATTTTCGTGCGACCGGACAGACCGGGGTGCTGGTCGCCGGTGCGGGCATTGCCATCGACGCGGTGATTGCCGACTTCATTTCTGGTGCGGTGGAGTCACTTTCCCCGGCCAACGACGACGACCACTGGGACATCATCGAAGGGCAGGGATCGCTTTATCATCCGTCGTTCGCCGGGGTCAGCATGGGCCTTATCCACGGGGCGCAGGCGCATCTTCTGGTGATGTGCCACGAGCTTGGCCGCAAACACATGCGCCACCTGCCGCATCAGTTTATGCCAACCCTAAAACAGTGTGTTGATACCAACCTCGCCGCCGCCAGCCTAACCAATCCAGACGTTCAACTGGCCGGTTTCTCGCTCAATACCTCCGGCGTAGATGAAGCCGAAGCCAAAGCCGCGCTTGCCGAAATCAGCCGTGAATTTGGTGTGCCTGCCACTGACCCGGTGCGTTTCGGCATCAGTGAGCTGGCACAGTCAATCAAGGACCGTGGCTTATGATTAGCATGGAATTCAGGACGCTGGAGCTGCCTTTGGCGCGACCTTTTGCCATCTCTCGCGGTGTGCGCACGGCGGTGACCGTAGTGCGCGTTACCCTGACCGAGGGCAGCCTTGTCGCGATGGGCGAGTGTACGCCGACCGCCCATTATCAGGAGTCGGCGGAAAGCGTCTGCGAACAGCTCGCCGTCATAAAGCCACAGGTTGAAGCCGGTTTAACGCGTGAAGCGCTGCAACAGGCGCTGCCGGTAGGCTCTGCGCGTAATGCGCTCGACTGTGCAATGTGGCGTCTCGATGCTGCAAAACAGGGCAAGACGGTCTGGCAACTGCTTGATATGCAAGCCCCTCAAAGCGTTGTCACCGCCGAAACACTGAGTCTCGATACGCTCGACAATATGGCAAAAGCGGCTGCAAACGCCGTGTCACGTGGGGCGAAACTGCTGAAAATCAAACTCGATCGTGAGCAGATAATCGAGAAAGTTGCCGCCATTCGTCACGCTGCACCGCACACCACGCTGGTGATCGACGCGAACGAGGCCTGGCTGGGTCTCGATCTCGAAAGTCTGTTCCATGCGCTGCACGAATTTAATATCGCGATGATTGAACAGCCCTTACCTGCCGGAAAAGATAAAGACTTGGTGCGTTGTTTGCATCCCATTCCTATCTGCGCTGATGAAAGCTGCCATCAGCGCTCGGATATCGCCGGGCTGCGTGACCGTTACGAGATGATTAACATCAAGCTCGACAAGTGCGGCGGCCTGACCGAAGCGCTAGCGATGGCCGCTGAGGCCAAGGCGCTTGGCCTGCGCCTGATGGTGGGCTGCATGCTCGGCTCTTCGCTGGCGATGGAGGCCGCGCTGCCGGTGGCCGTGCAGGCCGAGCGCGTGGACCTCGATGGTCCTATCTGGCTGGCTCAGGACTCTCAACCGGCGCTGCGCTACGAGCACGGTGAAGTCTGGCTTTAAACGTCTTGAAATGAACAGAGGAGCACGCTTTTGATGACTGAAATGCCCGTGAGTGAGGCGCCTGCCGTCGAGCCAACCGACCTGTCAGTGTCGGAAAGTCCCATCAGGCCCATTCTTCAGGTTAAGGATTTATCGGTCAGTTTTAGCGGCCGACAGGGGAAGACTCAGGCACTCAAAGGCGTCTCTTTTTCTATTAATAAAGGTGAAGTGGTTGCGGTGGTGGGGGAGAGCGGTTCGGGTAAATCGGTAACCTCGTTGGGCATCATGGGGCTGCTGGCCGATTCGGCAACCATCGATGCTGGAAGCATTGATTTTACTACCCGTAGCGGCGCGAAACATTCACTGGTCAAGATGGGGACGGAGGCACGGCGTAGGTTACGCGGTCAGGAAATGTCGATGATTTTCCAGGAGCCTATGACCTCGCTCAATCCGGTGCTGCGCGTGGGTGATCAGCTCACCGAAGGCCTGATTGACCACGGCATCAGTAATAAAAACGATGCGTTGAACAAGGCGCGACAGTTGCTCAAACAGGTGCGTATCCCCGACGTTGAGCGCATTTTGAGCTGTTATCCCCACGAACTTTCCGGCGGTATGCGTCAGCGCGTGATGATTGCGCAGGCGCTGGCCTGCGACCCCGCACTGTTGATTGCCGACGAACCCACCACCGCGCTCGACGTCACCGTGCAGGCGCGCATTCTGCAAATCTTGCGTGATTTGCAGCGCGGTTCAGACATGGCGGTGCTGTTTATTACTCATGACATGGGCGTGGTCGCCGAAATTGCCGACCGCGTGGTGGTGATGTACCACGGTGAGGTCGTGGAGGAGGGCCGCGTCGAGCAGATTTTTGCCCACGCACGACACCCTTATACCCGTGCGCTGCTGGCCGCGGTGCCTAAACTGGGCGATATGCGTGGGCTACAGTGGCCACGGCGTTTTCCGTTGATTAAAAAAGACGAATCGGCGCTGGCTGATGTGGCCGGCCTCGATGCACTCGATGAGCAGACGACCGCCGATTACAGCGTACCGCCCCTGCTCGATGTCCGTGGCCTTCGGGTCAGCTACCCCATTCGTTCCGGCATTCTCTCGCGTATTACACAAGAAGTGCACGCCGTTGAACAGATAGATTTCTCCATCTGGCCCGGCGAAACGCTGGCGCTGGTGGGCGAGAGCGGCTGCGGAAAATCCACCACCGGGCGCGCGATTCTGCGACTGGTGGGCAGCCAATCGGAAAGCATTCATCTCGAAGGGAAGGAAATTACCCTGATGCGCGACAAGCCTTTTCAGGCGGTGCGGCGGCAGATTCAGATGGTGTTTCAGGACCCCTACGCCTCGTTGAATCCGCGCCTGACGGTCGGTTTTTCGATAGCTGAACCGCTGCTGCTGCACGGGCTGGCGCGCTCGCTCGCCGAGGCCACGCCGACGGTCAATAAACTGCTGAAAAGCGTGGGCCTCGAGCCGTCAGTTGCCCGCCGTTATCCGCATGAATTTTCCGGCGGACAGCGTCAGCGTATCGCGATAGCGCGGGCGATGGCGTTACAGCCGCAGGTGATTATCGCCGACGAGGCCGTCTCGGCGCTGGACGTCTCAATTCAGGCGCAGGTGGTGAATCTGATGATGGATCTCCAGCGCGATACCGGCGTTGCCTGGTTGTTTATCTCTCATGACATGGCGGTGGTCGAACGCATCGCTAACCGCGTGGCGGTGATGTATCTCGGACAGATAGTCGAAATCGGCCCGCGCGACGCCATTTTTAGCCATCCGCAGCATCCTTACACTCAACGTTTGCTTAACTCGGTGCCGATTGCCGATCCCACGCAGCGAACCTCGCGCAGTTTTGACGATACCGAAGTGAAATCACCGGTTCACCCGGTCGGATTACAGATAGAGAAAGTGAAGTATCGGGAAGTTTCACCACACCACTGGGTTGCTCTAGATGTCCCTCGTCCTTGACGCTGCCGCTGCGATGGGCTCGTTCGCTCACGGCCTTGCTGTAGAGCTCATGACAAGGGCATTTGTTTATTTTTAATTGTTTTTACATTCCGGGACACACAGGAGAAGTTCATGCATTCGATGTTAAATCGCAAGACATTACTGGCCGCCAGTCTCACGCTCTGTTTCGCTACCTCGGCGTTTGCCAAGGACCTCAGTATCTCGATGTATGCCGACGTGACGGGCTTTGACCCGCACGATACCACCGACACGCTGAGCTATTCGGTGCAGACCGGTATCTTCCAGCGTCTGTTTGAATTTGACCAGAGCATGAAAGTCATCCCGGTGCTGGCGACCGACTACACCAGCAACGATTCGGCGACCGAGTTCACCATTAATCTGCGTCAGGGCGTCACTTTCCAGGACGGTACGCCGTTTAATGCCGATGCGGTCAAGGTTAACCTCGATCGTCTGGCCAATCCTGCGAATCACCTTAAGCGTAATTCCTTGTTCAGCATGATTAAAAATGTTGAGGTGACCGGCCCTTATCAAGTCAAAATCTTCCTCAACAAACCTTTCGGTGCGATGATCAACACACTGGCACATCCTTCTGCGGTGATGCACAGCCCGGCGTCGCTGAAGGCTTATCCGAACGAGGCCGACCTCAGCGTGCATCCGGTTGGCACCGGGCCGTTTAAGTTCGTTGAATGGCAGCAGGGCAAAGACGTCAAGCTGGTGAAGTATGACAACTACTGGCAGAAAGGCTGGCCGAAGGTGGACTCGGTGACCTTCTACCCAACGCCGGAAGACTCGACGCAGGTCGCGAAGCTGAAGTCTGGCGCGGTGCAGGCGGTGTATCCGCTGCCGTCAGACTTGGTCGATACCGTGAAGAGTGACCCTAAGCTCGATATTCAGCGTGACCCCGGTATCTACCTTTATTACATTGCGTTTAACACCCAGCTCAAGGAGTTTAAGGACCCTCGCGTCCGTCAGGCGATTAACTACGCCATTGATCGCAACCTTTGGCTGAAGGTCGGTTTTGCCGGTCTGGGTGAACCTTCGACCTCTCCGCTGCCAACGCACGTACAGTTCTACCACAAACAGACCTCACCGGATTACAGCTATAACCTCGCTAAGGCAAAAGAGCTGCTGAAGGAAGCCGGTTATCCAAACGGCTTCGACGTTGAAATGTGGAGTTCGAATAAAACCGACCGTATTCGTACCGGCCAGTTCCTCAAGCAGCAGCTGGGGCTGATTGGCGTGCGCGTTAAGCAGGTCCCGATGGACGCAGGCAGCATCACGCAAAAACTCTGGAGCACGCCGAATCCGGCGGACGCCAAGGTGCAGATGTACTACGGCGCCTGGTCCACCTCGACGGGTGACGCCGACTGGGCGCTACGTCCGCTGTTTGCGACCGAATCCTTTATTCCAAAAGGCTACAACGTCTCCTACTACAGCAACAAGGCCGTGGATGCCGACATCAGCGCTGCGCTGCAAACCGCCGACATGGACAAGCGTAAAGCCGCCTATGACGACGCGCAGAAACTGCTGTGGGCCGACGCACCGGTTGCCTATTTAGGCTCTCCTGACAACCTGGTCGGTAAGACCAAAGATCTCTCCGGCGTATTTATGCTGGCAGACGGTACGCTGCTGTTTAATCAGGCGCAGTTCAAATAATCGATGCAGTTTAATTACGGGCGAAATGTTTCGCCCGTAATGCGTTTTTAGCGACAGATTGGTGGTCATTGGTTATTGAGGAACAGGATTTATGCTGACATATTTTATCCGACGAATACTGGAAATGATCCCGGTTCTGCTGGTGGTGTCATTATTGATATTTGGTTTTATCAAGCTGCTGCCGGGTGACCCAGCGCGTATTTATGCCGGTCAGGACGCAACGCTGGCGGCGGTCGAGTCAGCGCGGCAACTGCTTGGTTTAAACGATCCTCTTCCGGCGCAGTATTGGCACTGGATAAGCGGTGTGTTTCACGGCGATTTGGGAACCACCTATCGTACGCGCCAGCCGGTATTGAGCGTGATTGAGGCCGGGTTTATGCCAACGCTTTATCTGGCCATGGCCGGCTTTGCCTGGTCGGTGGTGCTTGGCCTGATTATCGGCGTTTGGGCCGCGCTCAAGCGGGGGAAATGGCAGGACTGGACGCTGATGAGTTTCGCCATCGGCGGAATTTCGATGCCCCCTTTCTGGCTTGGCCTGCTGTTAATCCAGTTTGTTGCGATGCCGTTTGGCATCTTTTCAGTCAGTGGCTTCAACAAGCCAAGTGACATTATTTTACCCGCTATCACGCTGGGTTCATCGGTGGCGGCGGTGATGGCGCGCTTTACCCGTTCGGCGTTTCTGGACGTGGCGCAGGAAGATTACGTACGCACCGCCAACGCCAAGGGCCTGCGGGCGCGGCTGGTGACCTGGAAGCACGTGATGCGTAATGCGCTTATTCCGGTGATAACCATGCTCGGGCTACAGTTCGGTTTTCTGCTCGGTGGCTCGATTATCGTCGAAGCCGTGTTCAGCTGGCCGGGTCTGGGCTGGCTGCTTATTCAGTCGATTCAAACACAGGACCAGCCGGTTATTCAGGCACTGGTGATGCTGTTTGTCTTCGAGTTTATTGTGATTAACACGCTGGTTGACCTGCTTTATGCGGTAGTGAACCCGGCGATTCGACTGAGTTAGGAGCAACGATGGTACAACCCGCCAATACCCTACCGCAGCTGGAACCGGCACCGGCGCCACACCGCACTGCCGATGATATCCGCTCGCCGTGGCTGGATTTTTTCCAGTCTTTCATTCGTCATCCCATGGCGATCGTCTCGTCTATTTTTATTCTTTTACTGCTGATGGTGGCGATTTTTGCCCCCTGGCTCGCGCCTTATGACCCACAGACGCCGGACTGGATGGCTCTCGGTGCCGGGCCTTCCGCTGCGCATTGGTTCGGCACGGACGATCTCGGTCGCGACGTGCTCAGCCGCATCATCTACGGCGCACGCATTTCACTTTACGTCGGTCTTTTGTCGGTGACGCTGGGGATGATCCTCGGAGTCTTCCTCGGCCTGCTCGCCGGTTATTACGGCAAATGGCTCGACATGCTGATTATGCGCGGCTCCGACGTCCTGTTTGCTTTTCCCGGCGTGATGCTGGCGATTGCCGTGGTTGCCATTCTTGGCCCCGGCCTGAATAACGTGATCATTGCCGTCGCGGTGTTCAGCGTGCCGGTTTTCGCCCGCATCGTGCGTGCCTCGACGTTGTCTATCAAGCAGAGTGCCTATGTAGAAGCGGTGCGCTGCGTCGGTGCGCCTGACCGCGTGGTGCTGCTGCGCCATATTCTGCCGGGTACGCTGTCGAACGTGATTGTTTATTTCACCCTGCGTATCGGCACCAGTATTCTAACGGCGGCCAGCCTGAGTTTTATCGGCCTTGGCCCAGAGCCGGACGTGCCGGAGTGGGGCAACATTCTGGCCATGAGCCGTAACATGATGATGGCAGGAAAGTGGAACGTGAGCGTATTTCCGGGGCTGGCCATTTTTCTGACCGTGTTGGCGTTTAACCTGTTGGGTGACGCATTGCGCGATACGCTTGACCCGAAACTCAAAAAATAAATCACCGTCTTTCCTGGCGCTACGGCGGCCATGACTAAGAGGGTGTTGACAGGGAGATAAGATGTTTGCGGATGATTTTAACCAGCAGGGCGTGGATGCCTTGCTGGCAAGATGGCGGGCGCAGCGGAAGATTTTTACCCCGCGTTTCCCTACGGGGGCTAACAACCGCATCAGCGACGTGGTCGGGGTGACCGTGGGTCATAGCACCCTGAGCGAAGGGGATATTCAGACGGGGGTTACTGCTATCGTTCCGCCGGGCGGCAATCTTTATACTCATCCGTTACCCTGCGGCGCGGCGGTGTTGAACGGCTTTGCCAAGCCGATGGGGCTGACGCAGGTGAGGGAACTCGGCGAGCTGCAAACGCCGATTTTACTGGGAAATACCTTCTCCGTGGGCACGTTGTTCAACGCGATGGTGCGCCAGAGCTGTGTCGACTTCCCGCAGATTGGCCGAGGCAGCGCGACCATTAATCCGCTGGTGCTCGAGTGCAACGATGCCTTTCTCAATGATATTCAGGCGATGGCGGTCGATGAACGGCACGTGCTCGAAGCCTTACGGTCCGCGAGGCCCGAGTTTGCGCGCGGCAGCGTAGGAGCAGGGCGAGGTATGAGCTGCTTCGGCCTTAAGGGCGGCGTGGGAACGGCCTCGCGATATCATCAATCCCTCGATGCCCATCTCGGCGTGCTGGTGCTGGCCAACTTTGGCGTCTTGTCCGAACTGACGCTTGACGGCGTGCGCATCGGCAGTGAAATCGAAAGCATATTGCCGGATCTTGCGCCGCAGGTCGATGCGGGTTCAATCATTATTATCATGGCCTGTGACCGTCCTCTCGACAGCCGTCAACTGACCCGCATCGCCCGCCGCGCGGGAGCGGGGATCGGGCGACTTGGGAGCTACTGGGGGCACGGCTCAGGTGATATCGCGGTGGCATTTTCTACCCGTCGTGAATGCACCTTACTGCAAGACGATGACCTCGAACCGCTGCTGGCGATGGCCGCTGACGCCACCGAGCAAGCGGTGCTCGACGCCATGCTGGCCGCAGACACGGTGGTTGGATTCCAGCAGCACGCTCGGCTCGGTTTAACCGCCGTTTTAGACTATCTTGTGACACGTAAGGGATGATGAGATAACCCATGAAAGTATTTATATCGGCCGATATTGAAGGTATAGCGGGCGTCATGCGCCCTGATCAGTGCAGCCCGGGCAACGTGGAATATGAAACTGCCCGTGGCCTGATGGAGCAAGAGGTCAACGCGGCCATTGCCGGTGCGTTCGAGGGAGGTGCTGTCGACGTGGTTGTCGCCGACAGCCACGCAATGATGCAGAACCTGCGCGCCGCGAATATCGACCCACGGGCGCGAATGGTTCAGGGTAAACCCCGTGGACTCTCAATGCTCGAGGGACTCCAGCAGCAGGGCTTCGACGGCATGATGTTTGTGGGTTTTCACAGTGCCGCCGGTGAGATGGGCGTGCTGGCGCATACCATCAACGGCCGGGCGTTTTATCGTATCAGGATTAATGGCAGTATCATGGGCGAGACCGACCTCTACGCGGCCGTGGGGGCTGAGCTTAACGTTCCACTGTGGCTGGTAACCGGTGACGACCAGCTTGAGCAGTGGGTAAACCGGCTCTATCCCGAGACTGACTACGTTTGCGTAAAACGCGCAATTTCAGCCAACGCCGCCGAGTCACTAAGCCCCGAGTTCGCCCGCAACAAAATTCATCAACAGGCGGCAGACAGCGTCCGCGCGGCGTCAAAGCGCATCGAAAGACGTTTTTGCGCGCCGTATCATCTCGAACTCATGGTCGCCAAACCCGTACTCGCAGACCTGTTTTGCCTGGTCCCTGGCGTAACGCGTCTCGACGCCATCACCGTCGGCTACACCAGTAAAACCGTTGCCGCCATCATCAGCCTGCTTGCCGCATTTTCATACCTCGCGTCGACGCAGAAGTGAGGTGAGATATTGGGCTCTAAATGACTGGAGCCCATCACGCAAAAGGACTTTCCTACTTATAAGCTGACGCTGTTTGTGTCAAAGGCTCACTGAATAAGTATATGTCATCTAAGGAGTTAATTGGATGACGTGTTTCAATTTTATTAGAATCAAAAATGCCTATGTACATTTGGCTACGGTTTAAATGAAGCCTGCAAACCGGTTTTCTATTATTATCATCAATAAGAATACCGAAATAACTCTTGGTATCACGGTAAGTCACTCTTTCTGCTGCAATTACCGTTCGAATTATTGATTTTACAATATGATAGCCTTCGATCTCTTCTGGTGTCGTGACCACGCCATTTTCTTCTTTATGAACACTCTCTTTATCTTCTGCTGTTTCAACAGAGGCTTCTTCTTTTGGGGTTACCTGAACATTGGCACTAATTGCCGATTTAAGCCTTTCATTGACTTGGTCATTTAGCCATTGCGTGAGAGATTTTTTCGTAAGCGTTAAAAAAAGCTCTCGGACTTTTTGTGTTAAAATTCCGTCATATACTCGCGAGGCTATGAGTCTGACGAACTCATCTTCAGGGTTTTGAAATTGAGAAGATATGATTTTCTTTATCTGACTGACATATTTTAATTCGCCAGCTGCATTAACAATTGACTCGACGTCAAATGCACCTTTCGTCAACTTTAACAGTTCAGGGACAACGTTATGATCAATATCGAGCAGGTCCAGCTCTAAGAAGGGTTTTTCATCCATTTTATTTGGAGCATCAAGGTCTGTAAAAATTTATAGACTTGACCATTAGTGAGAATGGAAATTCTTGCGCTTGTAACATGAAAATACCTAAATAACTGTGAGGCATGATTAACATTCAGCAGCTCACCAATTTTCTTGCACTCTATAAGTATTTGTATTTCATTGCTTTTTATTATTGCGTAGTCAATTTTTTCTCCCTTCTTAGTTCCAACGTCACAGATGAATTCAGGGATAACTTCGAGAGGGTCAAACACATCATAACCCAATATTTGATTTATAAATGGCATCACAAAAGCGCTTTTGGTGGCCTCCTCAGTCTGGATAAGAGAGGCCTGCTGTTTTACTTTGTCTGAGAGTGAGTTTAACTTTTCTAAAATTTCCATCGTTCACCATTATTTTCAGGTTATCTTCGGGGAATATGCTGGTTATGATTAGAATTAAACTTTAGGGCGAATGACTTTTAATTTTTTTTAAAAAAATGTTTTACTACGGCTTAGTCAGTATAGAACGCTAGGCTAAACATCTTAAAAAATATCCATGAAATGTTTTTATTTGTCAATCCAATCCAGAGGAGGCTTGTCTTTTTTTGACCTTACTCAACCTATTTCGTCCATTTATAGAGGACGAACTCAAGTTATAGAGAGGTTATTACAGGTCGGCTTAGCTTTAAGGTTTAAATTTAACATCTAAAAGATAACCTTACTTTTTTTCCTATTGTGACGTTTTTGTAGTTTATAGACGGGCACTCTTAATAAAAGATTTTATCCAACTAGTAAAACACTTAATGTTTATCTGTTCTGCATTTGCTAAGTCTAGCCCGCATCAATCAGGCCTTCTAATAGCTCAGGGCTCTTATGGCTTATTTTTCTCTCCTCAACGGGTAAGTTAGATGATTACTTGACGAAACGATGGCTTAAGAATCATGCAAGTTCATATTGATGAAGAGCGGCCAGTGCTTAATTTATTCGATGCAAACACCTTCTCTGTGCTCATACATTCTTATCCTAGACTTGCGGTGAGGGCCCTTGAACATCTCCATATAGGCAAACAGATAAAATCTCAGGTTCAGCCAGGTTTCACCCGGGGGGGGTATTTTTGTTATAAGGCTTGATAAAGTCGGCAAAAGCCAGTGTATTGGTGACATTTAGCCTTAAAGGAAAAAGCCAGCATGCGTTTGCGTCATATTGAAGTGTTTCAGGCGGTTTTGCAGGCCGGTAGCGTGAGCGGTGCGGCGCGGTTGCTCAACGTGTCGCAGCCCAACGTCAGTCGTGTGCTGAACCACGCCGAACAGCAGCTAGGCTTCAATCTTTTTGACCGCACGCCGCAGGGACTGGTTATCACACCGGAAGGACGTCGTCTGATGCCTGAGGTTGAGGCGCTGTTTAGCCACATTCAGGCGATTGGTTTTCTGGCGGAGCAACTCCGGCAGGGAGAAGGGCAGCACGTTAGAATTGGCTCAGCGCACGCGCTGGGGCATAGCGTAATGGCGCCGGTGCTGGTGGACTTTCACCGCAAGACGCCCGCTGGCAGCGTCGAACTGGTGACCGGACACTTCAATACCCTCTGTCAGGACCTACTACAGTATAAAATGGATTTTGCTCTGGCGTTTGGCGAGCAGGTCTCCGCCGAGCTGGTATCCGAGACGCTGTATGCCGCGAATATGGTCGCACTGCTGCCGCTGGACTTTTCGGTTGAGGGGCCGGTTACGCTCGAGTGGCTCAGCGAAAATAATTTGTTAATGCTACAACAGCAGGACCCGCTGGGGCAGGTGCTCAATCGCGTGCTCCGTGAGCAGGGGCTTACCCCGCAGGCCTCGCTACACATCAAAACCTATTCCGTTATTGCCGACATGGTACTGGCCGGAGGGGGCGTCGGCGTTGTCGACACCTTCACCGCCCAGCGCTATCTCCATCAGCTCAAGATTGTGCCGGTAGTGGATTCATTGCCGTTCGAGGTTATCCTTCTGAGCCGCCGTGATCAGCCGCAGTCGCAGGTTGGGCTGGCATTGCAGCAGTTGATCCGCCACAAGCTGTGGGAGCTCTCCGATAAGCCGCTAGGTTGATGAGCCAGCCACAATAACTGTCTGTTTCAACAGTATAAAAACCACATAGATTGCAACATTTTGGGGCATTTTTTGCCGATAAATGCGGGTCGCCAAAGGCGTCTGGACTTGAATTTCTGCCCTCGTCCGGTAAGCTAACCCCTTAATGACAAAATGTGTGGACTATGACGAACGTCACAGCAAAAATTTTCCATTTTGATAAGCGTTTGCTTTGCCTCTCGGCGTTAGCCGTCGGCATTGGGCTTAACTGTGCCTTGATGTCGTTCAGTGCCCAGGCATTTATTACTGATTCCGCCTTAACGCTTAATCCTGACGTTGATTATGCGGCTCCTGCATCGGACAGTCATTCTCCCTTCAACAGCGCAGCATCCGATTCAAACCCCAATGCCTTGCCCGATTTGGGCAGTTCGGTGAAGAATGGCCAGAGTTCGCAGACGCAGGTCTTCGAAACCAAAGTTGCGACCACCCTTAAAGAGTTTGGTGAGACCACCAGCACCAGCGACGATCCGCTGCGCGAGGGGGCCGAGACCCTAGCCCTACAGCAGGCCGCGCGTCTGGTGAAGCAAGAGACTTCGAGCCTACTTTCTCCTCTCGGCACCACGACAATGAATATCGACGTCAGCGGCGGTAATCTCAGCGGCAGCTCGGCGGCTTTGTTAAGTCCGCTTTACTCCAGCAAGTCGTTACTCACCTACAGTCAGGTAGGAATTCAGCACGTGAGCGGGGCGGACATCGGCAACTTCGGGCTGGGGCAGCGTTGGTCGCGCGGCGCGTGGATGTTGGGCTATAACGCGTTTATCGACGATGATTTTGTCAGCGACCTCAAGCGTGGCAGCGTGGGCGCAGAGGCCTGGACAGATTACCTGCACTTCTCGGCCAACTATTATCAGCCGATTTCCGGGTACAGCCCCGAGTCGGAGAACGCGACTACCCTGCGCCGTATGGCTGCCGGTTACGATATTCGTACCCGCGCCTATTTGCCTTTCTATCGCCAGATTGGCGCTACGCTGACCTACCAGCAGTATCGCGGTGACCACGTTGACCTGTTTGGCGATGGTACCTATCAAAGCAACCCGTCGGCGCTTTCGTTGGGGGTTAACTATACGCCTGTGCCGTTGTTTACCCTGAGCGCTGAACGTCAGGAAGGGCAGAGCGGCGATAACCAAAATCTGCTGCAACTCTCGTTGACTTACAAGCTGGGCGTGCCGCTGAGTCAGCAGCTTTCCCCTGACTACGTGTCCGACAGCCATTCGCTGCGCGGCAGCCGTTTTGATACAGTCGACAGAAACAATATTCCGGTGCTGGAGTTCCGCCAACGCAAAACGCTGTCGGTATTTTTGGCCACGCCTCCGTGGACCTTGCAGCCCGGCGAGAGCCTGCCGCTGAAGCTTGAGATCCACGCGGCAAACAAAATACAGGCGCTAAGCTGGCAGGGCGATACGCAGGCGTTGAGCCTGACCTCGGCCAAGACCAACAGTGACCCCGATGGCTGGACGGTGATCGTGCCGAAGTGGGACGACAGTCCGAATGCGAATAACACCTATCATCTGTCCGTGACCGCCGTTGACAGCAAACAGCAGCACGTGACGTCAAACTGGATAACCTTGACCGTGGCACCGCCGCCGCTTAGCGCTTATCCGCAGGAACCGGCCCTGAGTTTCAGCAACGACAATAACGGCGACGACTGAGCCTAAATATGGTTGCTTTGCAGGACCCAGACGGCGGCCTCGACGCGCGATTTCAGCTTCATCTTCTTCAATAAATGCTTCACGTGAACTTTAACCGTGCTTTCGGTGATGTTCAGGCGTCTGGCTATCATCTTGTTAGGCAAGCCCTCGGCGATAAGCTTGATGATGTCGCGCTCTCGCGGCGTGAGTGACTGAATATCGCGCTCGGTGCTGGGGCGTCTTTCGCGCAGGCTGGCGGTCAGTACCGGCGTTAACGCCTCGCTCAGCACCATCTTGCCCGCGGCCGCATGGCGCAGTGCAATCAGCAAATCTTCAGGCTCCATATCTTTCAACAGATAGCCATCGGCCCCGCGTTTAAACGCGGTCACTACGTCGTCTTCATTGTTCGAGACGCTAAAGACCACAATACGACCCGACAAATCGGTTTCGCGCATTTTATCGAGCGTATCAAGTCCGTTCATGCCCGGCATGTTGAGATCCAGCAGGATCAGGTCCGGATCGAGGGTTCGTGCCAGTTCAACGCCCTGTTCGCCGTTATTGGCTTCGCCAACCACCTGCAGGTCGCTGTCGAGGGCAATAAGCTGTTTGACGCCGTTACGTAGCATCGGATGATCGTCAATCAGCAAAATAGTGGAAGGCGTTGGGTCACTCATCGTGGCTCCTGTGGAGTAAAGGGAAGGGGATCGGGGGAGAAGTTTACGCACACCGTGGTGCCGCCGCCGTCGCGCGCATAGATGTGGCATTCACCCTGAAGGCTGCTTGCACGATCCTGCATTATCATCAGGCCATAGTGATTCTGCCGCGAGGCGATAGCAGGGAGGCCGAGGCCGTTATCCGTTATTTTCATGGTCACCGCGCCCTCTTTGTAGCACAGGCTCAGCGTTACCTCGCTGGCATGGGCATGCTTATAAATATTGTTCAGCGCCTCGCGAGCAATGTGCAGCAGGTGCACGCCCTGATTGGCCGGAACCAGCTGCGGCGGAAGCTGATAATCAAACGTGATCGCCAGTTCCATTTTTTTAGAGAATTCATCGACCGTATGTTGCAGCGCCGATCGCAGCCCCGGGGTTTCTAGCTTGAGCCGGAAGGTGGTCAGCAGCTCACGTAATTGCCGATACGCGGTGCTAAGCTCTTCGCGCATCTGTTTGATAAGCAGCTGGCTATCTTCATTAAGCGGCAGATTTTGCATTTGCAAACAGGCCATCTGAATTTTAAGACAGGAGAGCGACTGGGCCAGCGAATCGTGCAGCTCGCGAGCGATGGTCGAACGTTCTTCCATCAGCATTAGCTGCTGCTGATTATCGGTTTGTCTGTCGAGCGTAAGCGCGCTGGCGAGCTGTTCGAGCAGGGTGCCAATCAACTGTAGCTGATCCTGAGACAGCTGTTGGTCTAGAGGAAGCTGGGCCAGCAGCAAACCATAGTTAACGTCACCGTCGCGCAGCCGCCAACTGAGCGGATAGGAATCTTCCAGCCCGCAGCCTGCTTCTCGGTCTCCCCATTCCAGCCGCTGAGGTTGTGATTTCTGGCTATCAATCTCGTGGAAAAACTCGGCGCTGTTGTTATCGTAAAGGCGAACCTGAATCGCACGCAGTGGCGTCAGTTTTTGCAGCTCCTGTAACACCGGCGGCAGCTTTTGCTCAAGGTTTTGATTGGTATGCAGCCGTTGACTGACGCGGTAGAGGAAGTCCAGCGTCTGGTTTTTCAGCTGTAGGCTGGCGGTTTTCTCCTCGACGCGCTGGCCCAGATTTTCGACCATTTCGGCAAGCGCCTGCGACATGCTATTCAGCGACTCCCCGAGCACGTCCATTTCGTTTCTTAACGCGCTGGCACCCTTTGAACGGCGACGATAGCGCAGGCTGAAATCGCCCTGCGTGATGGCATTGGCCTGCGTGAACAGCAGCTGCCAGGGTTTACTCAGACGCTGACGAAGAAAATAGATGGTCAATAACAGGAACAGCAACGTCAGGATGATGAATACGGTTTGCACCGCCGTAATCAGTATCAGGTGACGCTCCGTCTTGTGGTCGAGGTCGGCGACCAGTCCGTCGATGCGACGAACGAACTCCGTCACCGCAGCTTTCGCCTGTTCGGGCTGATGCGCCTGCAGAAGCTCAGGCTTGAGATACAGCTGCCAGTAATCAAGTATGGAAGCGTATTGGTTTTGCAGTCCTTCGCAGGCAACTACCTTTGAAAGCTCGGCGTTGTTCTGGTCATTCTCAATCTGGCGAATATCGTCGTCATTCTGGGGCGTGAGCGGTAATTCGGCCAGCAGTCGATAGGCCTGCATGCGCAGTGAGCCTGCCTTGTTAATGGCATGGGCGTTGCCCTGGATACTTTGCGCCATCCAGGAGGCAATGCTCATTCCGGTGATGCCAAACAGGCCAAGAAGCAGCATGAACAGGGGGATTTGTTTGACCAGCGACAGGCGAGTCAGTGCAGATTTAATCATGGTTTCCTTTCCCGCAGTTTCGGGCTGGGCGCATTCTTTACCATCTTTAGAGCGAACCCTATACCTATAAAGTATTACTTGGGCCATTACCTGTGGTCCCGTTGATACATATCAAGAACCGCGCAGGTCCTACTCCCTAATGTGCACGCCAATCGTACGACTTTTTTAGGTTGAGGCACAAATGACTGACACGACATCACACCACGCGGCAAAAACGCCCAAAGTAATTAAAGATTGGAGGCCGGAGGAGGAGGCGTTCTGGAATCAGCAAGGGCAACGCGTTGCTCGCCGTAACCTGTGGATTTCAGTGCCCTGTCTACTGCTCGGATTCTGCGTATGGATGCTGTTCAGCGCCGTCGCGGTGAATCTCAACAAGGTCGGCTTCTCATTTACTACCGAACAGCTGTTTTTGCTGACTGCGATACCGTCCGTTTCAGGGGCAATCCTGCGCGTCCCTTATTCCTTTATGGTTCCCCTGTTCGGCGGACGTCGCTGGACCGCCATCAGCACGGTATTTCTGCTGTTGCCCTGCCTGTGGCTGGGCTTCGCGGTGCAAAATCCAGAGACCTCCTTTTCAACCTTTCTGATTATCGCATTGCTTTGCGGTTTTGGTGGCGCGAACTTTGCCTCCAGCATGTCGAACATTAGCTTCTTCTTTCCAAAAGCCAGGCAGGGCGGTGCGCTCGGCATCAATGGTGGGCTGGGTAACCTTGGCGTTAGCGTGATGCAGCTGGTCGCGCCGATTGCCGTTTCGGTGTCCCTCTTTGGCCTGTTCGGTAGTGAAGGTAAGTCGCTCGCCAACGGCAGTACGCTATGGTTACAAAACGCTGCCTGGATCTGGGTTCCGTTTCTGGCCATCGCCACGCTTGCAGCCTGGTTTGGTATGAACGATATCGCCTCTTCGAAGGCGTCAATCCGCCAACAGTTACCAGTGTTAAAACGCGGACACCTGTGGGTGATGAGCGTGCTTTATCTGGCGGCCTTCGGCTCTTTTATCGGCTTTTCGGCAGGCTTTGCCGTGCTGACCAAGACCCAGTTTCCCGAGGTCGAGATCATGCATTACGCCTTCTTTGGGCCGTTTATCGGCGCGCTGGCGCGGTCATGCGGCGGTATGCTGTCTGACCGTCTCGGCGGTGTAAGAGTGACGCTGGTTAACTATGTCTTGATGGCCGTTTTTGCCGCGCTGCTGTTCCTGACGCTGCCGGTCAACGGTCAGGGTGGTCATTTCGTTGCCTTCTTTGCGCTATTTATGGCGCTGTTCCTGACGGCCGGGTTGGGCAGTGGCTCAACTTACCAGATGATTGCAGTTATATTCCGTAAAACGACGGCAGAAAGGGCTTTAGCGCAGGGTAAAACCGCCGAGGTAGCACAGCGCGAAGCGGTGACTGATACGGCGGCGGCACTGGGCTTTATTTCCTCAATAGGTGCTATCGGTGGCTTCTTTATCCCGCAGGCCTTCGGCATGTCGTTGGCGATGACCGGCTCACCGGCGGGAGCGATGAAAGTCTTCCTGCTGTTCTATGTGCTCTGTGCGGCGATCACTTTTTACGTTTATGGGCGTAAAGGCGCAAAATAGCGGCGTTAACGGGCAAGTTTAGCGTTCTTCCTCCATACTCTTTGAATGGTTAGTTCTCTCCGTTGGAGCGTTATGTTCACTCATCGATTAGTGTTTCCAGCCAGCGTCCTGCGTGGACGAGGCGCAATAAAGCATCTTGGTGCCATGTGTGGCCGACTCGGGCAGCGCGCGCTGCTGGTGGGAGGGGAGCGCGGCATTGCCAGCGTCGAGGAGCAGGTGGCCGAACAGCTTGACCAGCAAATGGTCAGCTATCTCGGGCATGACATGCTCACTGGACAGTGCTGTGAGGAAGAGATTAAGCGTCTCGCCGACCGGCTAAAATTGCAGGGCGTCGAGGTGGTTGTGGCGACCGGAGGAGGAAGGGCGCTCGACACCGCCAAGGCGGCGGGCGTGCTGTGTAATATTCCCGTTGTCACGCTGCCGAGCGTCGCAGGAACCTGCTCGGCCGTTACGCCGCTGGCGTTTCGTTATCACAGCAATGGGCAGTTTCGTGATATGTATCCGCTGGCGTACGGGCCTGCCGCGGTGGTGATTGACGCCGACCTGCTGGCCACATCACCGCTGCACTGGCTTTCCGCCGGACTCGGCGACACGCTGGCTAAATGGTATGAATACCGTGCCATTAGTGACCTCGGTCAATTGACCGGATTGTCTGGTGTGGCGCGCACCAACAGCGAACTCTGTTTTACGCTCATCAAGCACTATGCTGCTGACGCCTGCGAAGCGGTAAGAAAAGGGCAGGCCAACCTGGCGCTCGAACAGGTGCTTGACGCGATTTTCCTCTATGCAGGGTTGACCTCAATTATGAGCAATGGAGCGCATACCGGCGCAGCCCACGCCCTTTACGACGGTTTTACCGCCTGCGAGAAAACCCGCCACATCGCTCACGGCCTGTTGGTCGGCTTTGGTAATCTGTGCCTGCTGGCGCTGGAGAATCGCAGCGACGAAGAGCTTCTGGTCGCCCTCGAGCTCGCCCGCGCCAGTGCTATTCCAGTACATTTAAATGAAATATCTCCCGACCTGTCTGATGCCGACCTCAGTCTGATTATCGATCAAAGCCTGCGAGCGCCCGACATGGCGAACATGCCGACTGAGATAACGCACCGGCAGATGCGCGAGGCGATAGCGCGAGTTCAAACGTTAAGTTTGGTGAAAACTTAAAAAATGAGGTTTTTGGCTGCGCGCCGGCTCTTGCTAACGACCGCTTACTGGGCTGCTGCCCTAGACCTGCTTTTTAAGGTCAACGTCAATTAACTCCGAGGAGTTTTTCCGGTTTGAAAGCTTCAAGGGGTATTTACCTTTCCGCGCCGTCCTGAACCCGCCAATAAACTCTTAGGTAAAACCGTGTTCAGCCTTTGGGCGTTGCCTGCCAGAATAAGGGCGATTTCTGACGGTGGGCATTAGAGATGCCGCACGTTCCCCGCCAATGTGAATCTGACGCAGAAAAGACATCATATTTACAGCAGTTGAGGCAACAAAGAAAAACAAAAAAATCCCGCCGTTAGACCGAGCATGGACTTGACCTCAAGGCTGCCGATTTTTGTTTAGAAGCGGGTTGCGGATTCGTGACTGCGCCCAGCGTGCAAAGCACGTGCCCTTGACCTAAAAGCCCTTGACCCAAAAGCTCTAAAAGCGAATCAGGACCGCTATGCCCTCCGCCCCCCTAACGCCAATAAGCTCACCACACAGGTAGCAACCACGTAATAAGCCGGAATATCGAGATTGCCAGTCTCCTTGATGAGGCCGGTGATAATCAGCCCAGCACAGCCCGAAAACACCGCATTTGATAGCGAATATGACAGCCCAAGGCCGGTGTAACGTGTGTGCGTGGGGAACATCTCTGCCAGCATCGCCGGGCCGGGGCCCGCGACAACCCCGATGGCGGCACCGGCTATCAGCACCGCAATACCCTTAAGCAGCAGACTGCTTTGCGCGTCTTGCAGCAGATGCAGCAGCGGGAAGGTCAGCAGAATAATGACCCCCATCGCCGCAATCATCACTCTTTCTCGGCCAATTTTATCACTCAGCATACCTGCTGGCAGAATGGCTAGCGCGAAGCCGACGTTAGCCAGCACCGTGGCCACCAGCGCCTGTAAAAAGGTCGCATGCAGCGAGGTTTGCAGATACGACGGCATCACCACCAAAAAGGTATATCCACCGGCCGACCAGCCCATCATGCGGCCAATGCCCAGCGCGATAGCCTTTATCGTTTCGCCAAACGAGGCGTTGAGCAGTACGGCACCTTCGGCCTGCGTCTCTTTAAATGCCGGCGTTTCATCGAGGCTCAACCGCAGCCATAGGGCAACCAGCCCCATAGGCAGCGCCAGCAGGAAGGGAATGCGCCATCCCCACTGAGTTAACTGTTCGGGGGCCAGTAAATGGGCGAGCAGAGCAACAAGACCCACGCCGGTCAACAGGCCCAGAGACACGGTGAACGATTGCCATGCGCCATAAAGCCCGCGCTTGCCCTTCGGCGCAAATTCGGTCATCAGCGACACCGCGCCGCCAAATTCGCCGCCGGCAAATAATCCTTGCAGCATACGCATCAGGGTCAACAACAGCGGCGCGGCCACGCCAATCGAGGCATAGGTCGGTAACAGACCGATAGCGGCCGTCGCAATCGTCATCACGACCACCACGGCGATTAACGTCGGTTTGCGGCCAATCCTGTCACCGATGCGGCCGAAAACAATCGCGCCAATCGGGCGACAGAAGAACGCCAGCGCAAAGGAGGCGTAGGTCAACATCAGCCCAGTCAGTCCGCTTTGTCCCTCCAGGGTGAAGAAGTTACCGGCAATCACCGTCGCCAGATAACCGTAAACGCCAAACTCGTACCATTCGATAAAATTACCGACCGAACCTGCCACCAATGCGCGGCGAGACTGCCCGGCAGTGAGGGATGTTGCGGGAATATCGTATGCCATCATCGCCCTTGAAAAGTGATTGTCTGATTATAAGCGTCCCAGATTTTCTAAGGGGATGGCGAAACAATGTCAATGAATTTCATTGTATTAAGGGAGGCAGCACAAGGTTTTGAGAAAAACAAAGGCGTGAAGCGGAGAGGTTTTTTGCCGCCAATCCCTGGCGGGCAAAGTTTGCGTGTAGCGGTCAGAGCGTATGGATATCGATGCCATCGCCGATGTTGCTTTTCTGGTAATAGGCGCGTGGGACTTCAACCTGATACTGCTGGTCACCGTAGGCCACTTCCAGAATGTATTTTTCGTTTTCATAAGACTCGATGGGAATAAATCCAAAGAAGCCTTCCGCCACGCTGATGGTGCGCGACGAGGGTACGGCATAGCGATGAACCACCTTGGCGCGGAGCGGCTGTTGCTTGCCGGTGATGTGGTTCCATACCAGGTTAACCGGTTGCGACAGTGTGCTCAGCACGCCTGAGGCCAGCGAGTTCAGGTCGCTCAAACTGGTTTTCAACGCGGCGGTTGAATACCAGGCGGAACGATCGTCAGGTTTATGTGTTGACATGATCAATACCTCGTTGGTCTGTATATAACCTAATTACTATATTTTTCTGGTCTTAAGATCCAATCATTTTTTCAACTAAGTTAATCCAAAACGGAAGCAAACGGGCGATAAATTGCCCGCTAAGCGTTTATTCGGTAGGGATACGGCGGCGTTTTTCGGCCAGCAACAGCGGGCAGGAAGGGCACATGGCGACGTCTCTCAGCTCATAGCGCAGGCAGCACTGGCGGCGATACAGCGGGCTTTGCGGATCCCTGGGATTTTCAGGGCGCAGCGGTTGAAACAGTGGATTTTTCCTTCCTGCCGCCAGCTCGCGGGCATCCATTAAGGCATTGCCGTCGCGAGTGTCGGCCGCAATTAATTCGGCTTGCTGAATGCCCCAATTGACGCGAACCGCCGCGTTGCCCCAGTAAATCCCAGGCTTGAGACTGGAGGTGTCGGCAAGAGCCTGACACACCGGACGCAAATGTTGTTCGATCATCTCTTCGAAGCGGTGGAACGGCGATTCGGCGCGCGGGGTAAAGGCTTCACCTTCTCCCTGCAGGTAAATCTGACTCGGCAACCCCTCCTCCTGCAAACTCATAAACAGCTTTTCGGGATGGATGGGCAGTTGCCAGTTGTGGCTCAGGGAAATAATGACCCAGCTTGGCAGTAGGTTGGCGAAATACCACTGAGACCACATTGAGATGCGCGCACGGCGTTTGTCGATTTGCCCCGCATCCTCGGCGTGAACGGCCAGATAGCGTTCGAGCAGTCTGGTGCAGCCTTGTTCGCTGGTCAGCAGGCTCAGAGGCAGGGCGTCCGCCACCTCAGGGGTCATAAACTTGAATTGATCGGCAACCCAGGGTATTGGGCCATCGCGAAAGCTATCGAAGAGTGTCTGCATAATCAAAAAAATGAATCAGCCAATACTTTAGAGATAACGCAGAGTATCTAAATCTCAACAGAAATAATAATTATTTCTATTTCTGTTTGTATTGGCTGTTACAGGGCTCGCAAATAAGCGCCATAAATTTGCCTTTTTAGAGCAGCTTAGCGTGCTCAAGAATGGCTTTGACCTGCGCCTTCTTCTCATCGCTTAGCGGCTGAGCCGGGCGCAGTGAGTTAACCGGAATATCCACGCCAACCAGCTGAATTGCATACTTAATCACGTTGTAGAACGGCGTATCCAGCGCATAGAGTGGCGGTAACCAGGAAAGTTGCTGCTGAAGTTCGACCGCCTTGTGGAAATCTTTATCGCGCCACGCCTGATAAATACCGCAGGTGAGCTGCGGGGCAAAGTTGGCGCTGGCAGGGATTGAGCCCGCGCCGCCTAAAATCAGCGTCCCAAACAAGTATTCGTCATATCCGGCAAACACGGCAAAGTCTGGGCGCACCGGTAACACGGCCTGAAGGGTTTCACGGATGTGGTTAAGGCTGTCTACCGTATCTTTCAATCCCACAATATTCGGGTAATTCAGCGCCAGTTTGCGGACAACGTCGACCGGGATCGACTGGCCCGTGAGTGCCGGAAAGTTATAAATAACGATCGGCAGATCGAGGTTTTCGGCCAGGTAGCTGTAGTGCAGGGTGATGTTTTCTTCCGCCAGCGGATTGTAGTAGGGATTGACCACAACAACGCCGTCAGCGCCGACGCTTTTGGCATGACGGGCGAAGCTCAGCGTCGCCTCGGTACCCGGATGCGCGGCGCCAATCAGCACCTGCACGCGCTTATTGACGTAGGCGGTGCAAAAGCGTGCAACCTCGTGGCGCAGGTCGTCGGACATATGGGCAAACTCCCCGGCGCTGCCGAGGAAAAACAGCCCATTTACGCCACCGGCAATAGTGAAATCGATGAGACGTTTCATGCCTTCTTTATCGAGCTGTTCGTTCGCGTCAAGGATAGTCGGGACCGGCGGGATCACGCCGTGAAACAGGGACGTTGTCATTTTGCTTTCTCCATGCGCATAAAAAAAGAAACACCCTCCTTTATAGAACGATGTTTCATTTTTATATAGCGCAGGGGGAAAATTACAGCGCATTCATTGGAGAAGTTGAAGCAGAGTCACATCTTGTCGCTACATCACCAGCGCCTGACCGTCTTTGCGTGATTCGCTTCCGGCGAGGTAGTGACCCTGTGGATGGCGGACTATCACCTGCGCGCCGCCGAAGTTGTGACCCTGTAACGGATCCTCGACCAGCAGTTCATGCCCCATGGCACGCAGCGCCGCGAGCGTATTGGTGTCGAGCGTGGACTCGATAGCGACCTGCCGCCCTTCAATCACCCGCCAGCGCGGTGCATCGATCGCCGCCTGAGGATTCTGGCCGTAAAGCATCACCCGAATCGCCAGCTGAAGATGCCCCTGAGCCTGCATTGGGCCGCCCATCAGGCCAAACGACATCAGCGGTTTGCCGTCGCCGTCGGTGGCAAACGCCGGAATAATGGTATTCAAAGGGCGCTTGTTCGGTGCCACACAGTTGGCGTGCGCGGGGTCGAGCACGAAACCGCAGCCGCGATTCTGCATGCTGATCCCGGTGCCTGGCACCACGACGCCCGAGCCAAAGCCCATATAGTTTGACTGAATGAACGATACCATCATGCCGCTTGCGTCGGCGGTGGTCAGATACACCGTGCCACCCGGCTTCGGTGAGCCATAGGTCACGTCACTGGCGCGTTTTGGGTCAATCAGGCTGGCGCGCTGCTGTAAATAGTCGTCGCTGAGCAGATGCTCGGGACTGAAATGCATATGGTCGACGTCGGCGATGTGCTGGTCGAGATCGGCGAGTGCCAGCTTCATAGCCTCGATCGACAGGTGCAGCGTCTGCACTGAATCCACCGGCTGCGAGCCAAAGTCCAGCTTTTCGAGAATACCGAGCGCAATCAGGGTGGCGATACCCTGTCCGTTTGGCGGCAGCTCATGCACCGTGCCACCGGCAAACGGCTGTTTCAGGGTCTCGACCCAGTCAACCTTGTGGTTTGCCAGATCCCCAAGGGTCATCGCACCGCCGCAAGACTGGCTGTGAGCGATCATCTTCTCGGCCAGCTCGCCGCGATAGAACGCTTCACCTTCACTTTTGGCGATAAGCTCCAGCGTGTCGGCCAGCGCCGGGTTACGGAAAATTTCGCCGACTTCAGGTGCGACGCCGTTCGGCGCAAAGCATTCACTGAAGCCGGGCTGATCGTGCAGCTTATTCACCGCCGCCTTCCACAGTCGACTAATCAGCGGCGAAACGGGAAAACCCTGGCGTGCATAATCGATAGCAGGCTGTGCCAGAGTGGTCAGCGGCAGGCTGCCAAACTTTTTTGCCAGCTCAACCCATGCCGATACCGCGCCCGGCACGCTGACCGAGTCCCAGCCGTAGGTCGGCACCGCGTCTTTACCGGCAAAATATTCTGCCGTCCAGGCGGCAGGCGAACGGCCCGAGGCGTTGAGTGCGTGCGTTTCCTTGCCGTCCCACACAATGGCAAACGCGTCGCTGCCCACACCGCAGCCGCTCGGCTCTACCACGGTCAGCGCCATTGCAGTTGCGACCGCCGCATCGACGGCGTTACCGCCCAGCATCAACATACGCATCCCGGCCTGTGCCGCCAGCGGCTGTGAGGCGGAAACCGCATTGGCGCCGATCATGCTCGGGCGCCGGGTCGGATAGGCAACGTTAAAATCGTAAGACTGAGACATAATGACTCCAGTAAAAAGTAAACCCCTGAAACGCATCAGAATAACTCGCAGACAAAAAAACTATCACACTCGCTGCCTGAATGACCGCGCTTTTATTACACCAAAATGTGCTAAGCACCTACCTGCGGGCCTTTTGCCCCATATGAATAGCAAATGCCTGTCACCTTGCACCGTGTTGGGGATTGTTCCTACGGCGCTCGCGGTGGTTATTTAATGTACAAAACTGTCGAGCCGCATACAGGCTGTTAATTAATCGGTTAGTTAAATTTGGCATGATGGTTGCAGAATGGAATTGGGTTTTTTAGAGATGGCAAACTTTCTACCGGGGGTTTACAAGCATGAAAATGAAATCTATCGCTGTGTCTGCCTTGTCGTATCTTTGCGTTACCCTTGCCAGTGTTTCGGCGACAGCACCCGCCTTTGCGGCAGAAGCGCCTCTGGCTATGAACGCCGAGCTGCATGCCCAGCTTCCTGAAAAAATTCGTCAGAGCAAAGTCATCAATCTGGTGACCGACGCGCACTATCCCCCCTGCGAGTCTTTCGCTGAAGATAATAAAACTATGGTCGGATTCGAACCGGACCTGTGGGACGCGATGGGGCAGGTACTCGGCGTGAAGGTCAAGCCGGTATCGATAGATTTTGCCGGTCTCATCCCAGGCGTGAAAAGCGGCCGCTATGACGTCGCCGTCGAATGCATCTCCGACAGCCTGGAGCGCGAAAAGCAGGTGACCTTCGTTAACTATGCTTACGCCACCAACGAGGTCTATACCCTTGCCACCAACACCCGCGTCAAGGCAGACCCGCTGACCCTGTGCGGATTAAACGCCGGGGTGCAGACGGGCACCGACTTTGAGCACGCCATCAACGAGATTTATACCCCGAACTGCGTTAAGCAGGGCAAACCGGCGGTCAAGACCGTTACGCTGCCGTCGGCGGACGCAGTACTGCTGGCGCTCTACGCCGGACGCGTCGACTTTGTGCTTAACGATGCCGCCGCAGCGGGGGAAATCAAGAAAAAAGCCCCGCGGCCAATTCGGACAGTGCAGATGCCTCTGATGCCTAAATACTATCTCGGCATGGTGGTCGCGCATGAAAACGACGCGCTGTCGCAGGCGTTGCTTAAAGCGCTCAACGTGCTGCATGAAAACGGCACCTACGACAAGATAATGGCCAGGTGGGAACTCTCGGACGTACGTCTTGCCAAGCCGGGCATCAACCTGATGAAAACCAACCCAATCTGAAGCGAGGACTGAACTATGCGTCAGTCAGGGCATAACGCCGCTATCGCAAACGTCGAGACCTGTGACGTGGTGATTATCGGCTCAGGCGGTGCTGCGCTAAGTGCGGCGCTGCGGGCAGCGCAAGGGGGACTGTCGGTGATTATCCTCGAGAAGAGCCCTCTGCTGGGCGGCACCACAGCGATGTCCGGCGGTGCGACCTGGGTGCCTGCCAATCATCATGCGCGTGCGGCAGGTCTGGTGGACTCGCCGGAGGAGGCGTTGCAGTATCTTCGCGCGACGGCGCCCGAAGGCTGGGCCGCAACGGAAGACGCCCTGTGGCGTGCATTTGCCACCTCTGCCTCTGAGATGCTGGCCTTTGTGGAGCAGTATTCGCCGCTGCGTTTTGCCCTGACCGACGAGGCGGATCCGCTGGCGGGTTTCGCCGGTGCCAAGCCCCGAGGCCGCATGCTCGCCCCTTTACCGTTGGCCGCCAGCCTATTGGACCATCGCGGATGGAGGCTGCGGCCCTCGCCATTGCCGCAGCTTTATACCTATCACGAGGTGATTAAAGAGGACATTTGGCACCATCCGCTAGAAGTTGCCTGTCGACTCTCGCCCAGACTGCTGTGGCGCTGGGGGCGGCGGCTGCGCACCAAAGGTGGCGCAATGATTACCGGCCTGCTGGCGGGGTGTGCGGCGCTTGGCTGTGGTATCCAAACGCAGGCGAGGGTAGTCAGCCTGCTCACCGAGGGCAGCCATCGGGTGGTAGGCGTGCGCTATCGTCATCGGGGACGGCTGATTGAGCTCAGGGCGGCACAGGGCGTAGTGATCGCCAGCGGGGGATTTGAAGGCGACGTGAAGCGCCGAGCAACGCATTTTCCCGGTCCTGTGGATTACGTCTGTAGCCCGGACACCAACACCGGCGACGGGCAGCGTATGGCGGAAGAGATAGGCGCCGAGCTGGCGCATATGGATCAGGCCAACATCGGCGGTGCGCTGCCGTGGCGTTATCAGGGGCAACCTTGCGGGCTGTCGGTTTATTTTCACTACGAACCGAATGCCATCCTGGTCAATGCACAGGGTCAACGCTTCACCAACGAATTTATCTTCAATCTTGGCGAGCGCCTGGACGCGCGTGACGCTCAGGGCAATCCTCTGCATTTGCCTGCGTGGCTGGTGGCCGACGCAGAGCTGCTGCGCCGTTCACCGATGCTGAAGCTGATAGCGCTGCGCCATCCTCAGTGGATGGTTAGAGCCGACACGCTGGCGCAGTTGGCCTCGGCGCTCAATCTGCCTGAGGGGAGCCTGGAGGCTACCGTCGCCCGATTCAACCAGTTTTGCGAACGGGGCAGAGACGACGATTTCCACCGCGAGCGGTCCACTGCCCACGGCGAGGCGGATGCCCGTTTCCATGGTGGCCTGATGAAAATCGTCAGGCCGCCGTTTCTGGCGATGCCGTTCAATCGTTCCTTTCTTGCCACCAAGGGAGGACCGCGCACCGATGAATTTGGCCGCGTGCGCCATCGCGAAGGCGGCATCATTCAGGGGCTTTTCTGCGCGGGCGTCGCGATGGCTAATCCCATCGGAACAAGGGCGGTAGGGGCTGGTACGACGCTCGGCCCGAACCTGACCTGGGGATATATTTGCGGGCGTACGCTGGTACAACAGGCGGCGGGCGAGTTTCACCACCGTATGGAAGAAGCGTCATGAGTGACCTCAACGACAAAATTGCGCTGGTAACCGGCGGAGCCAAAGGCATTGGCCGCGCCATCTGTCTCGAGCTGGCGGCAAGGGGTGCCAAAATTGCATTGGTTTATCGCCGCGACGGTCTGAGTGCCGAAAAAACGGCGCAAGAAATCCGACTGGCGGGCGGACAGGTCGGCCTTTACCAGGCGGAGTTGACCGAACGACAGAGTGTAAACCGGGCAGTGGCGCAGGTCGTCGCCGACTGGGGCGCGATAGATATTCTGGTCAATAACGCCGGAGCCAGTGCACCGGCCAGCCTGCTCGAGTTAAACGACAGCCAGTGGCAACAGGTTTTGCAGTTCAACGCCACCGGCTGTTTTATCACTAGCACCGAGGTGGCAAAAGTCATGCTTGCACGCGGCGGCAGCATTATCAGCATCGCCGGGGCATCGGCGCATCGTTGTTATCCCGGCGCAGGCGCTTTTGGACCGAGCAAGGCGGCAGTGGTTAATCTCACGACTCAGATGGCGATGGAGTGGGCACAGTACGGTATTCGGGTCAACGGCGTCAGCCCTGGCCCGATTCGTGAGGCCGACGACGGCTGGCAGCAGCAGGAACCTGCGTTGGCGGAAGAGGTAACCCGGCTGCCGCTGCGCCGCGCCGGCACGCCGCGTGAGGTAGCGAAGGCGGTGTGCTATCTCGCCAGTGAAGACGCCGGTTATACCACCGGCCAGATGCTGATTGTCGACGGCGGTGGCGTCTGCACCTGGTATCTGGCCCCCTGAAATCAGGAGAACATCATGGCATTAGACAGCATTGCGGTCGTAGAAGCGCGTCAGGTGGTGAAGCTGTTTAACGGCGTCGAGATCCTTAAAGGCGTGGATTTACGTATCGAGAGCGGCGAAGTCGTGTGCCTCATCGGCCCGTCAGGCTCTGGAAAATCGACCTTCCTGCGCTGCATTAATCATCTTGAAAAAATCGACGGGGGGTCATTGCAAGTGTTTGGCGAGTGGATCGGCTATCGGCAGGTGGGCGACAAGCTGCACATTCTCAAGGAGTCGGAGATTGTGCGTAAACGCGCGCGTATCGGCATGGTGTTTCAGCGCTTCAATTTGTTCGCTCATATGACGGCGCTGGAAAACGTGATTGAGGCACCGATGCAGGTCAAGAAAATCCCGCGCAGGCAGGCCATCGAAGAGGCAAAGGCGCTGCTCGACCGCGTTGGGTTAAGCCACCGCTACGATGCCTATCCGTCTGAGCTTTCGGGCGGTCAGCAGCAGCGGGTGGCGATTGCGCGCGCGCTGGCAATGAAGCCAGAGATCATGCTGTTCGACGAGCCGACCAGCGCGCTTGACCCGGAGTTGGTCGGTGAGGTGCTCGACGTGATGCGCAATCTGGCGCAAGACGGCATGACCATGGTGGTGGTAACGCACGAAATGGCCTTCGCCCGCGAGGTGTGCACGAAGGTCGCCTTTATGGACAACGGCGCGATTATTGAAACCGGCACGCCGCAGAGCCTGTTTAGCGCACCGGCCCATGCCCGCACACGAGACTTTTTAAACCGCGTGCTGTGAGTTTGCCAGCAACGCAACCGGAGTCCTTCCTTCAGTTTGAGAGAATGAGAGAAATGATGACAGATAATCAGCCTCATCCGCGACTCGGTCTGGCGCAGAAAGACGTCCCGCCGCGCACTCAGCCTTCGGGCGCGCCGCAGCCGGTGCCGCCGCCGCTCAGCGTGGTCGCACCGCGCTATTACGGACGCTGGGTGTCGCTGCTGGTGGCTATTGTGCTGGTGGCAATGGTGGCCCATTCGATGATAACCAATCCCAATTTTGCCTGGGGAACGGTTGGCAAATATCTCTTCTCACCGACCATTCTCGAAGGGCTGTGGGTCACCGTTTGGCTAACGGGGGTGATTATGGCGCTGGCGATTGTATTAAGCATTGCGCTGGCGGTGATGCGGCTGTCGCATAATCCGCTGTTGGCCGGATTTAGCCGCGGTTATATCTGGTTCTTTCGCGGTACGCCGGTGCTGGTGCAGTTAATCTTTTGGTACAACCTGGCGGCGTTATATCCAACCTTCAGTGTCAGCCTGCCTTTTATGCCAACGCTCTATTCCGGCAGCATGAACGACTTAATTACGCCCTGGACGGCGGCGATATTAGGGCTGGGATTAAATGAAGCGGCGTATATGGCCGAGATTATCCGCGCCGGTATCTCTTCGGTAGACGAAGGCCAGCAGGAGGCGGCTCGCGCCCTGGGGATGCAGAAAGTACAGTGGCTGAAGCGCATTATTCTGCCACAGGCGGTGCCGTTCATTATTCCGCCGACCGGTAATCAGGTTATCGGCATGCTGAAAAGCACCTCGCTGGTCAGCGTAATTTCACTCTCGGACCTGCTTTATTCGGCGCAGGCCATTTATTCCCGGACCTATGAAAATATTCCGCTGCTGATCGTCGCCTGCATTTGGTATCTGGTCGCGACAACCGGGTTAAGCGCTATTCAGAGCAAGATTGAACGTTATTTCCAGAAAGGCAAACGTCGTTAATTCATGCAGTTTTCGCCGGGGGGATCATGAAACTTGGATTATTTAATTTAATGTCGTTTAAAGACAATCCTGGAGGTATTCAGGGCGTCATTAAAGATATGCGCAAAATGGTGGCGCTGGCCGAGGAGATTGGCTTTGAGACGGCCTGGTTTGCCGAACACCATTTTACCAACTATTCGCTGAGCGTTTCACCGCTGATGATGGTGGCGCACATGGCCGGATACACGCGGCGCATCAAGCTCGGCACGGCGGTTATCGTGCTGCCGCTGTATCACCCGATGCGCCTGGCGCAGGAAATCGCGCTGGTGGACAGGCTGACCGACGGGCGTCTGGTGCTGGGCATTGGCAGTGGCTATCAGGCCTATGAGTTCGACCGCTATGGGCTCGACGTTGAGGAGCGCAATCAGGCGTTGCTCGACGGCTGGGCGATTATCTCCGGCGCGTTGACTGAGGGCAAGACCCAGTCGCCGGGCTACAACGGCGAACCCCTGCAAACTGACTTTCTGCTCAATACGCTGCAACAGCCGTTACCGCCGCTGTTTGTGACCTCGACCAATCCGCACATTCTGCGCGCTTTTGAGCCGTGGAGTCCGACGCCTTTTGTGACCGCCGGTTATCGCGGGTCGCCGCGTTTGCGCCAAATGGTCAGCGATGCGCGCCACGGCTGGGCACAGGCTGGAATAGACGTAAATCGACCGATTGCGGTGCAGCAATATATCCACGTTACCGACAGTCAGGTTCAGGCACATCAGGCCGCCGAGCGCGCGATGTTCGTCGCCCGCATGATTGCCGCGCTGCATGAGAAAAAAACCGCCACCGAGGGTGCATTTATCAGCGCGCCGCCTTTCGCCAACGAGCCGGACGCCGATGAAATCTGCCACAACCTGATGATTGGCGACCCACAAAGCGTGGCGCAAAGAATCATTCTCGAGGCAAAGGAGACCGGTGCGACGCACTACAACTGTTTTTTTCAGTTTGGAGATATGCCCATAGAGCACGCGCTGCGCTCCTTGACGCGCTTTGGCAATGAGGTCATCCCGCTGCTGGAAAGAGAGCTGGGCAGAGTCCGTAGCTGAGAGTCAGGTAAAGAATCGGTAATAGATTCATCGTCACGATGCAATGTCTTATATAAATTGAATTTATGGAGGCAACACCATGCTCGATCTGTCTCAAAGAATTGACTGTGTATTTGATGATGGCCAAGCCATCGCCAGGCAAATTACCGCTGCGCAAAGCACCGACGCCGGGCTGGCAGGCACCTTGCCGCCGCAGGCCTACAACAGCGACGCGTTCTTTCAGCTGGAAAACCAGAAAATCTTTCGTGAGGACTGGTTGTTCATTGGCCACGTCTCGCAGGTTGCCAACGTAGGAGATTATTTCAGCCTTGATATTATCGACGAGCCGGTGTTGTGCACGCGCAGCGACGACGGCATTCGGGTGATGTCGCGCGTTTGCCTGCATCGCTGGGTGCCGATTATTGAAGGCAGCGGCAATGCAAAAGCGTTCGTTTGCCCGTTCCACAACTGGAGCTATAACACCAAAGGACAGCTGATGGGTGCGCCGCTGATGAATCAGGCCGCCGACTTTGACCGTAAATCCTGCGAGCTGCCGCAAATTCGCAGCGAAATCGTCGCCGGGATGATTTTTATCACCTTCTCCTCCGACATCGATTCGCTGCTAGCCCGCCTTAAGCCCGTCCTGTCGCTGTTTGAAAAATATCATTTTGCCGAGCTGCAAACTGCCTATGAGCTGGACTACGACTGCCCGTTTAACTGGAAGATGGCGGTCGAGACTTTCATGGAGTGTTATCACCATTCGGCAGTGCACCGCACCACGCTTGAAGACAGTTTCCCCGGCCGACTGAGCTATATCGGTGAGGACGGCCCAGGCTGGACCTTCTGCCATCAGCCGCTGCGTAAAAACGGCGAGATTAGTGAAGTCTTAACCGCCGGTCTGCTGCCGTTCGACGGCATGAGCGAAGAGGATCTCCGGCGCATCGATCTGATGCTGATTTATCCGTTCTGCCTGATTGGCATTAACCCTGACCGTATCAGCATCAGCACGCTGTTGCCTGTCAATAAAGACCTAACGATCTGGCATCGGTTGGTGCTGGTCTCGAAGGCCTCTATGGCTCAGGAAGGTTTTGCTGCCACGGCGGAAACGATGAAAACCGGCAGCAAGGCGATTATCGCCGAAGATTTGCAAATCAACAGCCTGCAACGGCGCGGTAGCCGGTCACAGTTGGCCAGGCCCGGCAGGCTGGGACATTTGGAAAGAACCGTTTGGCATCTCGCCAACTATATGAAACGCAAACTTTTATGATCCATCAACTTCAATAACCGATGATTCGAATCAACTAAGGGACGCAGTATGAGAACGTTGAAATTAGGCCGCTCGGGCCTGGAAGTGTCGGCCGTCTGTCTGGGATGTTTGACCTATGCACCGAAAGAGGCCAGCGGCTACACCTGGACGCTCAGTGAACCCGAGAGCCGACCGTTTATCCGCAAGGCGCTGGAGCTGGGGATTAACTTTTTTGACACCGCCAACTCTTATTCCAAGGGTGCCAGCGAGGAGATTCTTGGGCGGGCAATCCGTGATTTCGCCGACCGCGATAACGTGGTTATCGCCACCAAGCTATACAACCCGATTCGCAGCGGTCCGAACAGCAAGGGGCTCTCGCGCAAGACGATTATGACCGAGTGCGACGCGAGCCTGCGCCGCCTAGGCACCGACTACATCGACCTCTACCAGATTCATCGTTGGGACTACGACACGCCGCTCGAAGAGACGCTCGAGGCGCTGCATGACCTGGTCAAGGCCGGCAAGGTGCGTTATCTGGGCGCGTCTTCGATGTTTGCCTGGCAGTTCTCCAAGGCGTTGCAGGTAGCAAAGTACAACGGCTGGACGCGGTTTATCAGCATGCAGAACCACCTCAATCTGCTTTATCGCGAGGAAGAGCGCGAGATGATGGGCCTGTGTGAAAGCGAGGGCGTCGGCGTTACGCCGTGGAGTCCGCTGGCGCGTGGTTTGCTGGCTCGGCCATGGCAGCAACCGACCGACAGCCCACGCGCCGGTCGCGACAGCTATGCAGAAACTTTGTATTCCGCGACGGTTGAGGCCGACAGGCGCGTCATCGATGCGGTTGCCAGGGTCGCTGACGCACGCGGCGTGCCAATGGCACAGGTGGCGCTTGCGTGGCAGTACCGCCATAAATCGGTGATCGCGCCGGTCATCGGTGCCACCCAATTTTCGCATCTGGAAGATGCCGTTGCCGCCAGCGAGCTGGTACTGAGCCGCGAGGAGATTCACGCGCTGGAGGCACCCTATATTCCACACAACGTCGCTGAGCACGATTAGCGGTCACTATTGAGATTGTTTAACAGGCGGAAACCTTAATGAAGAAGACGGCAGAACAAATCGCAGAAGTCGAGCAGTCGCTGAGGGAGAAAGGCGTTGAGTACTGTATCGGGGCCTATGTCGATATTCACGGCATTCCGAAGGGAAAAGTGGTGCCTATCAATCACTTTAAGCAGATGGCGAGCGGCTCCGAACGGTACACCGGCTATGCACTGGACGGACTGGGGCAGTCGCCGCACGAGGACGAACTGACCTCGGTGCCGGATCTTGACCACATCATTCAACTGCCGTGGGAGCCTAAAATTGCCTGGATGCCGGCGGATAACGCCTTTCAGGGCGAACCCTATGCCCTGAACACCCGCGTTGCGCTGCAAAATGTTATCAGGCAGGCCAACGAGATGGGGTTCGGTTTTAATCTCGGCATCGAGTGCGAGATTTATCTGCTTAAGCGCGAGCAGGACGGCTCGCTTTCCGTGCCGGAAAAGGACAACAAGCTAAATAAACCCTGTTACGACATTCAGGGATTTGTTGACCAGTTTGCCTGGCTGGACAAGGTTTCCACCTGCATTAACTCTCTGGGGTGGGATCTCTATTCGCTGGACCATGAAGACGGCAATTCTCAGTACGAATTCGACTTCAACTATGCCGATGCGCTGACCACTTGTGACCGCATGGTGTTCTTCCGCTTTATGGCGAAGCATTACGCCAAAGAGCTGGGGCTGGTGGCGACCATGATGCCGAAGCCGTTCTCTGATAAAACCGGAACCGGCGCGCATTTCAATATGTCGCTCTATGACCTGAAAACCGGCAGTAACCTGTTTAAAACCCATGACGCCAGCGACGAAGACCCTTATGGTCTGGGGCTGACAGAGCTTGGCTATTACTTTATCGGCGGGTTGTTGCGCCACGGCCGCGCGCTGTGCGCCGCCTTCGCTCCGACGGTCAACAGCTATAAACGTCTGGTGCGTCAGGGGGCGATGAGCTATTTCTCCTGGGCACCGGTGTTCAACTCCTACGGCTCGAATAATCGCACCAACTCGGTTCGTGTGCCTGCGGGCGGTGGTCGCTGTGAATCACGCAACGCCGACGGCGCGGTGAATCCGTATCTGGCGGCCACGCTGGCGCTGGCCGCCGGGCTTGAGGGTATTCGTGAGAAAATTGATCCGCGCAGACCAAATGAAGACAACCTGTATGCCATGACCGAGGCGGAACGCAATGCACGGGGTATCGACTTCTTGCCGCAAAATCTGCTGGAGGCGGTCGAGGCTTTCGACAGCGATCCGTTCGTTGAGGTGACGCTCGGCAAGGCGTTGAAGGACGAATTTGTGAAGTATAAGACGCAGGAGTGGAACCAGTATCACCTGAGCATCAGTCAGTGGGAGATTGAGAAATACAGTTCGATATTTTAAAGGATTACGCCTCCTTCCTTGCTAGGGGGAAGGAGGCGATGAGGGGTTGCCTCAGGCCTGGACAGGTTCTAGATGTTCCAGCACAAACTCGCGCATGCAGTTGATGGCGTGTTTGTATTTAAAGTTTGGGAACATCACCGTGCGGAACAGCACGCCGTCAAGAAAGGTTGAGATAAACATCGACATATCGGCAGGATTCACCTCGCGGAACTCCCCGGCGGCAATGCCTTCCTTCAGGGTATTTTTCAGCACCACCGACTCTTTCTCGTAGAACTTTTTAATCGCTTTGTCGATGTTGGTGAGATGCTCGTGGGTGTTGGCATAGTCGAGGCTGATTTTGGCCAGTTTTTGCATCAGCGTGAACTGCAAAATGTGCACCTCAATCCATGAGAAAAGCACCTGACGCGGGCTGGCGGCGTTGGCGGTGATGGTGTCGAACTGGACGAACGCCTTTTCTACCGCGGCCTCAATAACCTTCAGGAACAGGTCTTCCTTGGAGCCAAAATAGTAGTAAATGAGCGCCGAGTTCAGGCCGGTCGCCTTGGCGATGTCCTTGATGCGAACCGAAGAGTAGTTTTGATGGGCAAACAGGTCAAAGGCCGAGTCCAGCAATTTTGCGGCGACGTCGCTCTGATTCTTTTTGGCCGGCTTATCCGCTGCGGGGGCACGCGCCGTGACGTTGGGTTCCTTCATTAGCCATCCTGTCGTTCAGAGTCTATTGTTTAAGCAATCAGTTTCGCATGACAAATCGGGTTAATGAAATGATTTATAGGCATTTTATAGAGTGTTTTTAAAACTCTCAGCATCTCAATAAGTTAACTAGTTAATTAATTAGCGGGCCAAGAGGGAAAGGCATAATGCAGGACTATCAGCAGTTTTCATTGGGGGATTTTGTCCTGCAAAGCGGCGAGGTATTACGTCAGGCGAAGCTTGCCTACGCGACTTTTGGTGAGCTGAACGTGCAGGGCGATAACGCCATCCTGATCCCCAGCTATTATACCGGCACGCACCGCAGCTATCTCAAGCTGATAGGAGCGGGCAGGGCGCTGGACCCGAGGCGTTATTTCATCGTGCTGACCAATATGTTCGGCAACGGCGTCTCGAGTTCGCCGAGCCACGACGGCGCGCAGCACGGAGCAGATTTCCCCACGGTTTCCATTAAAGATAACGTTAACGCCCAGCATCTGCTGAGCAGGTCGCTGGGGATCAACGCTTTTGCACTGGTGACGGGGTGGTCGATGGGCGCTATGCAGGCCTGGCAATGGGCGGTGAGTTTTCCGCAGCAGGTGAAGGCCCTATTGCCGGTGTGCGGCACGGCGCGCTGCTGGCCGTTGAATCACGTCTTCCTTGAAGGCATAAAAGGCGCGTTGCAGGCTGACCCGGTTTATCACCACGGGCGTTATCGCACCTCGCCGCTGGCCGGGCTGGCGGCGTTTGGACGCGTCTACGCCGGATGGGCCTACAGCGCCGAGTTTTTCCGCGCGGCCCGCTATCGTGATTTAGGGTTTGAGACGCTGGAACAGCTGCTACAGAGTTGGGAAAAAGACCATCAAAACTGGGACGCCAATAATCTGTTGGCCATGCTGGCCACCTGGCAGAGCGGCGACGTCAGCCTCGACGCTATCGCTGGTGTGAGCGCTAAAACCTGTGTGATGGTGGGCAGTACGGACCGTTATTTTACTCCAGAGGAGGCCAGAATAGAGTTTGACCGTTTACCGGCAAACGTCGGCGAGTGGCGGCCGTTGGTCTCTCCCTACGGTCACTGTGCGGGTGCGCCAGGGCGCTTTGCGCGCGAAACGGCGGAGATAGAGTGCGCTATCAGCGAACTGCTGCGAGAAAGTTGTGCCTGAACTGAGGGCGGCGTTTGCCGCCCTATCGGGCGTTACTCGATAACCGCCAGCTCGACGGTACGGCCCTGATCGAACCAGGTTTCTAATCCGGTGACCCGCAGCTGCAGCGAGCCTTCAATCACTTCCCCAATGTAGGAAATTGGCAGCGGTTCTTCGGCGGTATCGTCGCCGTAGACTACGCAAAACTGCTGACGTGGGCTGTAGAAGCACACTGAGCCGGTGCAAACGCCGTACTTCTCACGGCGCATCCTGCCGACCTCTTCGGTTTTAAACTTATTTTCCCACGGCGCAACGATCGGCATGGTAAAGAACACCATGTCGCCAATCAGTTTACCGTGCTGCAAGATGCTGGTCATCGGCAGCTTGGCGCGCAGCTCTTTAGCCAGATTCGGCACTTTATCTTCCCATACTTCGATGACGCAGACGGCCTCACCGGCGACGGACATTTGTAATTTCATGGTTCCCCCTGATTAAACAGCAATAGATGATTAGGCTTTTACGCGGCGGAAGCCGTCGCCGAGACCCCAGGGAAGAATGAAATCGACCCACATATGCAGACGGTTTGCCCACGACAGGGCGGCGTGAGAGAGGTTTGCCAGCTCGCCAAGCGTTTCACAACGCTCGGCGGTGGCCACATACAGATGAACCATTTTTGCAGCTTCGGGCAGGCTGACGAAATCGAAAAAGTCTGCCTTGTAACCGATAATCTCTTTAATCAGCAGTTGCAGAGTTTTCAAATCGGCCTCGGGATTGTCTTCGGCCACACGAATGAGTCCCCACAGCATCTCGTCGGCCAGCGTGCGCGCTTCACCTTCGGCAAAGATGATGGTGCTGAGGTACTGGCCGCGTGCCCCGGTGCCGCGCGGAACGATACCCTTACCGAGGTCGGCAATTTCAGCGGGCTGTTCAAACCAGATCTTTTCGCGTTCCTGCTCGAAACGCGCAATCACTTCATCAACCGTCATGACCTGTTCTCCTGATGTTAATGGTGCAATAAAAAACGGCGTTAATTAATTAACTAATTAAATGCAACAGTTATGCCAAACGGGTGAACAATATTTAGTCGATAAAAATCAGTGTGATGAATTTTTGAGCGAGGATGAATAAGCCAGAAGGTGAGAGATAGGGGCGAGCGCAGTGCAAAAATGCACCAAAAAGGCCAGCCGGGGAGGCTGGCTTAGGTGAGGGCGAGTTCTACTCTGCCGCTTCTTCTTCGTGCCAGACCTCGGCCATTAGGGTTTCGAGTCTTTTAAACAGCCGATAGCGCGGATGATGAAATGCAAACTGTTGCTGATTGGGCATAAAGGGCTGTGGCAAGATGCTGACCGCCTGCAGGACGCCCGCCGACAGGCTCGGCCAGATACCGACGCCGACGCCTGCGCAGATAGCGGCACCCAGCGCACCGGTCTCCTTGCACTCGGTGACGCGAATTGGGATGCCTAAAACGTCGGCAAACATCTGCGGCCAGATGCAGCTGCGCGCCGCGCCGCCGGAAAGCGTGGCTTTTTCGAACCTGATGCCCGCGGCACGGAGCCTGTCTATGTGCGCCCGGTGGGCAAAGGTAACGCCTTCGAACAGCGCATAAAGCATATCTGCACGCGTGTGCCAGCCGCCCAGGCCGTAGAATCCGGCCTTTGCAGGGCCTTCTTTTCGCCCCGAATAGAGATAGGGATGATAGAGCGGCAGCTGATTGTTCGGCGTTACGCTGGCGACGATGTCACTGCTGCGCGCCGCGCCCTGACCGGCTCGTCCGTCGTCAAACTCGCGTAAAAACCAGTCAAGATTAGCCGCTGAGGTGGCGCTGGCCTCAATTGCCATATAGCGGTCACCTTCTATCATCGAATTCATAAATACCGGGCGCAGATAGTCCGGCTTGTCGACCACCACCTGATTGATGCTCCAGGTTCCGGCGACAATAGAGGCCTCCCCGACATTGACCACGCCTGACCCGACGGCGCTGGCCACCACGTCAAAAATCCCGGCTACCACCGGAATACCTGCGGGTAGACCGGTCAACGCCGCGGCCTGTGGCGTGACCTTGCCCACCACTTCACAGGACTCATGCAGCGGTGGCAGCAGCGGCAGCGCGTCTTCAATATCGTAAAGCGCCATCAGTTCAGGGTCATAGCTGCGGCTGGCGTAATAGAGCAGACCTGCCCCGGCGGCGTCTGAATAGTCGCCCGAAATCTCGCCGCTGAGAAAATGGGCAATCACGTCCTTGGCAAGCAGCAGGTGGCCGATGCGGCGATAAACGTCCTGGCGGTGGCATTTTAGCCAGCTGATAAGCACCGGCGTGGCCGCAGGCCAGGGTTTTTGCAGCGAACGAGTATAAATGGCGCGGTCAAGTCCCGTGAGTTCCAGTTCATGCACGCGGGCAAAAGCGCGATGATCGATAGACTGAATACCCAGCAGCGGTCGCTGCTGTGGGTCGAGCGCATACAGGCCGTTGCCGTGTCCGGCGGCACCGACGGCAATGACCCGCATATTTTGCTGTGGTGCGCGCAACAGGCAATCGCGAATGGCCTGCGTGACGCCGAAATAGATGTCCTCAACCGGGCGCTCTGCAAAGCCCGGCTGCGGCTGATGCGTTTCACCGGCACATTCTGCGACGGACAAGACGGTGCCACTAAGACTAAACAGCACCGCCTTGATCATGGTGTTACCCGCGTCAATCCCAAGCAGACATTCACTCATAAATACCCCGCAATCTAGGGTTTACGGCGCACCGCTTAAGCGCCAGTTCAAGCAATATGCACATCAGAACCGCTGATAAATCTCCAGCGCATCCGTGCCGCTTGCGCCCTGATGGATAATAGCCATCAGCGCCTTCACCACCTGTGACGGATTGCTGTGCTGGTATACGTTGCGGCCGTAGACCATCCCCGAGGCACCCTGGGCCATCAGTGCGGCGGTCTTGTCCAATACTGCCGACAGTTCACCCTTACCGCCGCCTCGTACCAGCGTCGGGCAGCGTGCGGCTTCCACCACGCGATGAAAGTCTTCAACGTTATCGGTCGGGTCGGCCTTGATAATATCGGCACCCAGCTCGCGGGCCAGTCGGACCAGCGGCACAATCTTGTCGACGTCGCCCAAAGATCCGTAGGCTGCGCCCTGACCGGCGGGGGCCATCACCAATGGTTCAATCATCAGCGGCATGGCGTATTTTTCGCAGGCGTGGCGCAGACGGCCAATATTTTCGACGCATTGGCGGAAAATGCCTGGTTCATCGGGGATCATGTAGAGATTAACCACGACTGCGGCGGCATCCATTTGTAAGGCGGCGAGGATAGGTTGTTCGGGATTGTGCAACACCGCCCACATTTCACGGTGACGTGCGGCGTTATAGGCGTTGCCGACGTCGGTACGCAGCACCAGCGCCGGTTTTTTCTGCGCCACCTGTTGCAGCAAGTCAGCCTGACCGTAGTTAACCTGAATAGCATCGGGCTGCGCGGCGATGAGGCTGCTCATCACGGTGCTGATATCTTCAAGCCCAATCAGAAAATCCGGTTCGTTGGCGATGCCGTGATCGATAGCGACATCGAGACATTTTCCATTGTTAAACAGTCGATTAAGCCTGACCTTATGGGTTGCTGACATGACTGACTCCCTCTGAAGCGTGCAGCGGATAAAGCCCGGTCAGCCCGTGCAGGCTGGCAAGGCGTGAAAGGGTGGTTTCAAGATGTTCGGCGGTGCGCGCGGTGCTCCAGCCCAGCTCGTCACCGAGCAGTTCGGCGAGCTCCTTAACCCTTGCCAGCGTGAGTTGGCCACTGATTGCCAGCGGCGTGCGTCGCACCAGCAGGTCCTCCAGCGCCTCAACCTGTTCGCGTTGAATGAGATAGCGTAGTTCGTTGCGGCTGTAGTCCGGCAACTGCGATAAATTGCCGTCAGGCTCAGGCTGTTGATTTATAAAGGTCGCAATGTTTGCCGCCAGAGTGCCATAACGCGCCAAAAGCTGGCTCAGGCGTTCGATAGGCACGCCCGTCCGTTGACTGACCTGCTGAATCCATTTGGCTTTTCTTTCGGGCTGTGGGTAGTCTTTGCCGCCGCCAATCGCCATGTCGCCCGTGCTCACCTTGCGCCGCTCGCCAATCAGCTTCAACACTTTATCGGCGGCCTGTTGGCCAAATTTCCGGAAGGTCGTCCACTTGCCGCCGACCAGACACAGCGTGGTGTAGTCGCGTCCGGCTTCCGGTGGCAGCAGCACCAGAGAGTGGTTACGCGAAATGCGACCGTTCACTTCGCTGTCGCTCGCGGGCAGGGGACGCACGCCACTGAAGGTGTAAAGCACGTCTTTGTCATCGACGGTAAAATGCGGAAAGACAAAGCGCAGCGACTCGAGGATATAGCGCTGTTCCTCCGCCTCGCACACCACATTATCCGGGTCGTCGATGCGAATATCGGTCGAGCCGACCAGCACGTTGCCATACCACGGAAACATAATGCACACCCGGCCTTCCTGATTTTCGTAGTACACCATCTCGCCGTTAAGCTCGGCCAACAGCTGCGGATGGCGGATAATCAGATGCGAACCCTTGGTACCGCCGATCAGTTTTTTGCCGGGATGATTTTGCATCAATGTGCGATTGAGGCGATCAATCCAGGCACCGGCGGCGTTAACCACCACGTGAGGATGCAGCGTAAAATGCTGACCGCTGAGCGTATCCAGCAGGGTGAGATTTTCCCCGTCGCTGCCAATCAGCTGCACATAGTTCAGCGCCAGAGCCTGAGGATTGGCCTGTTCGGCGTCGTTAATCAGTTCAACTCCCAGCCTTTCCGGTGCGCTAATCCACGCATCGTAATAGGTCGCACTGCATTTAACCCAGTGGGCAAAATCCGGCCAACGCTGCCGTGTGGCGCTCTGGCCGTTCAGCTCGTGGCGCGGCATAGAGCCGTATTGCCGGGTGTAAAGGTCATACATCGACAGACCGGTTTTAATGATCAGGGCGCCGCGTCGCGATGGGCGCTCACTCAGGCGCAGAAAGCGTTTTCCAGCGTTAATCAACCCGCCGCTCCAGCCGTCAATAGGCACCGTAGTCCGTAGAGGGTGAACGTAGTGTGGGGCATTCTTGAGCAACCGGTCGCGCTCCTGCACCGATTCTTTGACCAACGAAAACTCGCCGGTTTCAAGATAGCGCAGTCCGCCGTGGATCATCCTCGACAGCGCGCCGCTGGCGGCCTGACACCAGTCTCCCTGTTCGACCATAATCACCGGGATCCCCTGCAACGCCAGTTCACGGAAGGTGCTGATGCCGTTGATACCGCCACCGATAATCACCACCGGCGTCGCAGTTAATTGCTGCATTTTTTCGATTTTAACCGAGCGAGGAGAACTGAACGGCGGTAACGCGTTATCGTGTTCCATCAGTAAATGCTCCGCATGAGGGGGATAAAAATAATGTCGATAAATGAAGAGGTTTTTAATGAGAGGTATAGGGGAAAAACGGGGTGTGGGCAAAAAATAGCGTCTTCACAGTGACGGGAGTGTGATCGGCGTCGGTGAATCAGACGAAAAGAGGGCAGAAAGAGGGGAAAACCAGGCTGGGATTAAGCCTGGATACCGAGAATGGCTTTAGTGGTAATCATCGATTGGGCCAGCGGTTTGCCGTCGCGGTGCAGTTTATTGAGAAGACTGCCGCCGAGCCACAGTTGATAAAGCGCGGACGCCGTCTGTCGGGCATCGATAACTGTCAGGGAGCCGTCTTGCTGGCCCTGTTGTATACAGGCGCTGATCAGGTTAATCACCTGCGTGGTACCGTCGCGCAGCGTAAGGCGCATTGCCTCGGAAAGGTCGGCGACCTCGGCGCTAAGCTTAACGACCAGACACTCCAGCGCATCGCAGGCCTGAGTGCTACAGTCGTAGGAGTAGCGGTCGTGCCAGTTTTGCCAGTAGCTCATTAGCCGCTCACGGCCGGTCAGGTCGGCGGCGGAGAATCGGGTGTCCATGGCGGCAAGATAGGTGCGGAAGTAGTCCTCCAGCAGAGCCTGGCCGTATTGTTCCTTGGACTTGAAGTAGTGGTAGAACGAGCCCTTGGGCACGCCGGCCGTTTGCAGCAGTTCGTTGAGCCCTACGCTGGTAAAGCCCTTCACTGCCATCATTCGGTAGCCGGTATCAAGTATGTGCTGTCGAGTATCATCGTATGCTTGTTTCATGGCAGCGATAATATCACTCACTAGACCAGTCGTCTAGTTTTCGTCCGACGACAAGCACGATTTTCTATAACTGCCCAAAAAAGCGTTTTAAAAAAACCATTGACTTCATAAATCGAGAGGTAGAGACTGCATTCAGTTTCTAGACGACTGGTCTGTTATTGGTTTTAAGCTTCGAGCTTGCTCTGCAAAATCAGGCTTGAAAACCAATGGCAGTCCGCGTGTCACCGTTCAAATCACTCACGTAAGGGTTCAACATGAAAATTCTGATGGTTCTGACTTCTCACGACAAACTGGGCAACACCGGACGTAAAACAGGCTTCTGGCTGGAGGAGTTCGCTGCGCCTTATTACGCTTTTAAAGATGCCGGTGCCGAAGTCACGCTGGTCTCTCCGGCAGGCGGACAACCTCCGCTGGATCCAAAAAGTGATACCCCTGAAGCACAAACTGCCGAAACTGACCGCTTCCGTCAGGACCCGCAGGCCCAGCAGGAACTGGCCAGCACGGGGCTGCTTGCCGACGTCAATGCGGCAGACTTTGATGCGGTGTTTTATCCGGGCGGTCATGGCCCGCTGTGGGACCTGGCCGAGAGCGCAGACTCGATTGCCTTAATAGAAGCTTTCGCCAACGCCGACAAGCCACACGGCTTCGTCTGTCATGCACCGGGCGTGTTGCGCCACGTGAAGGCCGCCGACGGCTCAGCGCTGGTCAAAGGTCGCAAGGTTACCGGTTTCACCAATTCTGAAGAGGCCGCCGTGGGGCTAACCGACGTCGTGCCTTTCCTGGTTGAAGACGAATTTATCCGCCTCGGTGCCGACTACTCGAAGATTGGCGACTGGCAGGATTATGTGGTGGTCGACGGCCAGCTTGTTACCGGTCAAAACCCGGCCAGCTCGGCGTCAGTTGCTAAAGCACTGATTAAAAAACTGGCTCACTAAGTCTTTATCCTTTCTAAAAATCGCTTAAATCCGCCGACCGCTTTGGTCGGCGGATGAGTAAAAGAGAATTATTGTGAATAACGAATTTAAAAATATCACTATCGACCAGCTTCCTGGCGTTGTCGCGACCATGAAACAGGCGCACATTGAAGCGGGCCCGGCGAGCCTCGAGCTGCGACTCGACCGACTACAGCGCGCCGAGCGCCTGCTTAAGGAAAATCATCAGGCGCTGGCCGAGGCTATCTGCGCCGATTATGGCAATCGTAGCCGCTATCAGTCGCTGGCTGCCGACGTCGGTATGTCTATTAAATCTTTGCAACATGCGCAGGAAAACGTGGCGCAGTGGATGCAGACGCAGGAAAACAGCGAGCCAATGCCAGGCATGCAGGCGCGAATCGAGTTTCAGCCGCTCGGCGTTGTCGGCATCATCGTGCCGTGGAACTTCCCGCTGAATCTGGCGTTCTCTCCGCTGGCTGGCGTGTTTGCCGCCGGTAACCGGGCAATTTTCAAGCCTTCCGAACTGACGCCGAAAACCTCCGCGCTGCTGGCTCAGCTGGTCAGCCAGTATTTTGACTCGCTCGAACTGACCACCGTGCTAGGTGAGGCCGATGTGGGCGCGGCGTTCAGTGCACAGAAGTTTGACCACCTGATCTTCACCGGCAGTACGGCCGTGGGTCGCCACGTGATGCGCGCTGCGGCAGAAAACCTGGTGCCGGTCACGCTGGAGTTGGGCGGAAAATCGCCGGTGCTGGTGGCGCCTGACGCTAATTTGCGTACTGCGGTCGAGCGTACGCTCACAGTCAAAACCTTCAACGCCGGGCAAATTTGTATGTCACCCGACTATGTTCTGCTGCCGGAAGGGGCGCAGGATGAGTTTGTGCGCCATGCGCGCGAATTTATGCAGCAGGCGTTTCCCACCCTGCAAGGCAATGCGGATTACACCTCGCTGGTGTGTGACGCGCACTTTGAGCGACAAATTGCGCTGCTTGAAGACGCGAAAAGCAAGGGCGCAACCGTTGTGTCGCTGGCACCCGAAGGTGAAGTCGCCTATGACGCGGCCACCCGTAAAATGGCCACCGTGCTGGTGCTGAACGCGACCGATGATATGCGCGTGATGCAAGAAGAGGTGTTTGGTCCGGTTCTGCCGCTGAAAAGTTATCAGCAGGAGCAGGAAGCGGTGGCTTACATCAATGCGCATCCTCGTCCCCTGGCTGCCTACTACTTTGGTGATAATGCCGAAAATCAGCGTCGTATGGCCGATATGACCACCTCGGGTGGCCTGGTCATTAATGACATCATGACGCACTCCTCGGTCGAGAGCCTGCCGTTTGGCGGTGTGGGTCCGTCAGGGATGGGTGCCTATCACGGCATTCACGGCTTCCTGCGTTTTAGCCACGCCAAAGCTGTGGTTGAGCAAAGTCCGAGCGGTGAATCCAGCCTGAGACTGCGGGCACCTTATGGTGAAAAGCTCGAACAGTTAGAACAAATTCTGTCTCATTAATTTATTCGTATAAAATAGCCGCAACGAACCTGTGCAATGCAGGTTCGTTTTATGAGAATATTCGCAGAGAATATTATTTCCGGGTAACTAAGTGTTATATTTTTCCTTTCCGTCTATCCCCGTAATTATTCTGATTAAAATAACGCCATGTAAATTAATGAGTTATATTAAAAGTGCGTCAGATCAAGGAATTGTGTGATTTATTATTTTTGATAAGCTTATCAGAAATTACTGATATTTTTGCTCGTAATATTCATGTTATATTTTTCACACTTAATTCCCCGTGTCGTTAATTTAACGTAAGAGAACGTCTGGACTTATCATGATCTTATTAACCGGTGCGGCCGGATTCATCGGCTCTAATGTGCTGTCATCATTAAATAAAACCGGTATTACGGATGTGGTTATTTGCGATGCAATGGGCTGTGATGAAAAGTGGCGTAATATTAGCAATTGCGAATTCAGTGACTTCATCCCGCTGTCAAAACTCGATGCCTGGTTAGAGAAGAAACCAAAAATCGAGGCTATCATCCACCTGGGGGCTAAATCTGAAACCACGGCGGTTGACGCCGATGACGTGCTCGAGAACAACTTCTCCCGCTCGGTCCGCCTGTGGAAATTCTGCGCAGAGAACGAAGTCACTTTTATCTATGCTTCCTCCTCCTGTACCTACGGCGACGGCTCCGAAGGATTCAAAGACCATCAGTCCCCGCGCTTTCTGAATAAACTGACCCCGCTTAATCTTTATAGCTGGAGCAAGAATATTTTTGATTTACGCGTGGCTCGCGACGTTGAAAATAAAAATATTCAAACGCCTAAGCACTGGTACGGGCTTAAACTATTTAACGTTTACGGTCCCGGAGAGTACCACAAAGGCAACATGAAGAGCTCGGTAGGCAATATATGTCAGTCGGTGTTAAATGATAAACCGGTGACATTATTTAAGTCTGAAATTCCCGAGTTTAATGACGGCGAACAGTCGAGAGACTTTATCTATATCGATGATGTGACTCAGGTCATTAACTGGTTATTAGTCACCCAGCCTCAGTCGGGTATTTATAATGTCGGCACCGGTGAGGCCAATTCGTTTCTCACTATTGCAAAAACGGCCTTCGACCTGTCGCAAAGAAAGCAAAACATCCATTTTGCCCCGTTTCCCGAGGTGTTGAAAGAGAAGGCGCAATACTTTACTCAGGCTGACATCAGCAAAATTAGAGCTGCAGGCTATACCTCGAGCTTTACCCCGCTGCGTGAAGGGATGGCAAAATATATCGAATACTTGAAGCAGGTTGGCGGTTAAACGATCTTATCAAGACTTCCCGCCGCGCCATTTTGCGATAGAGTGAAAGCCTTATTTCACCTCTTCAGCCAAAGGATTGTCTATGTTTCCCTGCCATATGCGCATTGCGCGCCCGGTTACCGACTTAGCACGCAGTTTCCAGCTCTACCATGATGGATTAGGTCTGAACAAAATTGCCGAATTTGCTGACCATGACGGCTTCAGCGGCATTATGCTGGGCCATGACTCCCTCGCCTGGCACCTTGAATTTACCGTCTGCCATTCTCATCCTGTCAAACCTCAGCCCTCTACCGAAGATTTGCTGGTGCTGTACATCCCCGAGACCTCCGAGTGGCAGGCCTCCTGTGAGCGTATGTTGAGGGCAGGATTCGTTGCCGTTGAATCTTTCAATCCTTACTGGGACGTCGCAGGTAAAACCTTCATCGACACGGACAGTTACAGAGTGGTGCTACAGAACAGGGCGTGGGGATAACATAAAGGTTTTACCCAGGCGGCGATGCGCGGTTATTATCGAAAACGGGGTTTTTCCTAAAACCGAGCATTTAAGGAGAGAGCATGAGCGTTCAACGTGTCCAGCAGTTCCTTGCTGAGCATGCACCTGAGGCAACGGTCACGGTGCTGGAAAAAAGTACCGCTACGGTTGCCGAGGCAGCAGAGGCCTTCGAGGTTGAAAGCGGGCAGATAGCAAAAACGCTGTCGTTTCGGGTGAATGATGAGGTTGTACTGTTGGTGATGGCGGGCACGGCCCGGATCGACAATAAAAAGTACAAGCAGCTTTTCGGCGTCAAGGCGCGCATGTTGGCGTCTGACGAAGTCGAAACTTTGACCGGTTATCCGCCGGGTGGCGTTTGTCCGTTCGCCGCCGCTGATGCGGTCAAAGTGTATTGTGACCACAGTCTAAAAAGTTATGACGAAGTGCTGCCTGCGGGCGGCAGCGTTAATTCCGGCGTTCGCATTGCCCCGGCCAGACTGGCGAGCATTACCGGTGCAGACTGGATTGACGTGACCCGTTAAAGAAAGCGTTTTCTCACTCTGTTTGCAAAGAGCGGCCAAAAGGCTGCTTTTTTTATTTGAGCCTTTCAGACTTGGATGACTTCCTGCCTCTAAAAATCGTGCATCCTATTTCAGGATGGCTTAGCATTATCCTATCCCCCCCGATAGGATAGTAAAATGCATGCACATGAAACACATCCTGAAATCATAAAGCGCCTCAAGCGCGCGTCCGGCCATTTGAACAGCACCATCAAAATGCTTGAAGACCAGAGAACCTGTCTCGATATTGCGCAGCAGCTGCACGCGGTTGAGAAGGCGGTCATTAATGCCAAAAAAGTGTTGATCCACGACCATCTCGACCACTGTCTTGAACACGCGATTCAGGACGGCGAGGTGTCAGCCGACGTTATTCGCGCTTTCAAAGAAATTACCAAGTATCTCTAAGGATCAGCATGACCGATTTTTCTGCACTGTTGCAGTCGGGTATGGGTAATGCCTGGCTCTTTATTCCCAGCGCCATTTTGCTCGGCGCGCTGCACGGCCTCGAACCCGGGCATTCCAAGACCATGATGGCCGCGTTTATCGTGGCGATACGCGGTACCGTTCGTCAGGCGGTTTACCTTGGGCTGGCGGCGACAATTTCACATACGGCCATCGTCTGGCTGATTGCCATGGGGGGCATGGCGCTGAGCCACAAGTTTTCTGCCGAATCTACCGAGCCGTACTTTCAGCTTATTTCTGCGTTTATTATCGTCGCCACGGCGGCCTGGATGTTCTGGCGCACCTGGCGCGGTGAGCAGCAGTGGAAGGCCGAGCAGCGTTACCAGCAGGTCCATCAGGACAGCGATGAGTCAAAGCTCGTCGATACCGGGCATGGAAAGATTCAACTCTCGATTGTTGAAGAGGGCGGGCAGTCACGTTGGCGGATTAAGCGTATCTCGGGCCAGCACTGGAGCGCTAAGTCTGTTTCTGTTACCACCCGGCGTCAGAAAGGTTTTGCGCAGATTTTCGATTTTGAAGAAAAGGGGGATTTTCTGCAGTCAGTCCGCGCTATTCCCGAACCTCATCAGTTTATGGCTCGCCTGTCGTTGGGCCACGCGGGGCATTCGCATGATTATGATGTCGAATTTGCAGAAAGCTCGCACCCAAGTTCTCACGCTGAACTGGCAGGGTTAGACGTTTCTTCTCAGGAGTATCAGGACGCGCATGAGAAGGCGCACGCCAATGACATTAAACGACGCTTCGCAAATCGTGACGTGACCACGGGGCAGGTTATTCTTTTCGGGCTGACCGGAGGGCTAATTCCTTGTCCAGCGGCCATCACCGTGCTGTTGCTGTGTATCCAGGTCAAGGCATTCACGCTCGGTGCCGCACTGGTTTTCTGTTTCAGCATTGGACTGGCCATTACGCTGGTCACGGTTGGGGTTATTGCGGCCTACAGCGTGCGCAAGGCCACCCAACGCTGGAGCGGTCTGAACACTCTGGCGCGGCGGGCACCGTATTTCTCGAGCTTGCTGATAGCAATAGTCGGTTTATATATGGGGATCCACGGCTGGATTGGCGTGATGCGCTAGCTCTGCAAAGGCTAAAGAAGGATCAGGAGAGGCTCTGTTCAGACTCTCTTTTAACCCTGCTTCTGCTGGTGGGCCTTCTTGCGTTTAAGGTAATCGTCATCGGCGCGAAGTCGGTCCCAGTAGGTTTTGAAGATAGCGGCGGAGGCGGCTTTTTCTTCATCAATATCGCGCGGCAAAACAGAGCGGTCTTTGGCGTATTTCTTTCCTCCGGGATAATTGGCATAACGACGGGCGCGGGTGTAACCCATTTGGATAAATTTACGCGCCATATCCATGCCAACAAAATCATCCTGTTCGCGATAGCGTTCAAACAGCGTCATAATGGCTTCGGCTGAGGCCTTGGCAACGTCGGGGGTTTTGAAGCGCCAGTGGGGCAAAATCTCGGATTTATAAGGCTCAACCATCAGCACGCCCTGTTCACCGCGTCCAACCTGATAAAGCTCGGGGTGCTGGCGAAAGTCGATATTGTCGAAATCCTGCTGGTAATTAAACTTGCCCATTTTATCCGTCCTTGAAAAGTGTTTCGGGCGGCGAAATTGCGCCACGCCCCTTTGAATTATGTGTCAGGGTTTCTCATTCTGCACGCAGGACATGCCCTGAGCGAGGCCTGTGGTAAACTCCGAAAAACTTTTAAAGCGACAGGTGACCTGTGTCCCAGGAAATCAACACCCGGCTGCCGAGCCTGAATGCACTCCAGGCGTTGGTTCTGTGTGCAAAAACGCACAGCATCAGTAAAGCCGCACAACTTTTACACCGAAGCCAGGGCGCCATCAGCAGGCAGATAAAACAGCTGGAAGAAATGTACGGTATCTACCTGTTCGAACGTGAGCCCACCGGACTTACCCTGACTAAGGAAGGGCGCTTCTTCCTTGAAAATGCGCAGGCAATACTGGACAAAGTCAGTCAGTTAGAGACCGACTTATCGGCGATGAACAAGGTTGTGCTTATCAAGGCCCCTTCAACTTTTGCCATGCAGTGGCTGTTTCCGAAACTCGATAAAATTCAGCGCGCATTGCATGATTATATTATCAAGGTCGATACCTCTGCGGATGACAAGCAGCGCCAGGCCGGCGAGTTGGGCGACGTGAGCAGCATTATCATCACCCGAGACAGTATCGGATTGCCGTTCTATACCAGCTATAAGCTGTTTTCAGAAACGTTGACGCTGATGTGTTCACCCGCGCTTTATCAGCAAATACTGCTCGACCGAGAGGTGGTGAACACCGCCTGCAAGTTACGTATCTTGCCGAACATGAAACTGTGGAACCTTTGGCTTGCCGAAAACGGTTTTGAAATGGCCAATACCGAGAAAACCATTACTTTCGACACCTCAGAGATTGCCATGTCGGCGGCCGCAGACTCGCTGGGCGTTGCCTTGCTTGACCCCAGAATGGCCGCCTCGAGGATCGCACATAAATCTTTGGTCATCCCATTTGCGCATCAGGTCGCCAGCGGCAAAAGCTATTTTATGAACATTAAAGAGAAGGATCAGGCGAGTCCCGCCGTGGTGGCAATTAAAGAGATGATCCTTGGATTCACATGATCTCTTCTATTTCATGATGTTACTGATAGTTTCACTTTGCGCCCCCCTCTGAGTTTTTTAGATGGGGGTATGTCTTTTTTTACTTTGTATCGTCTGGCACAAACCCCTAGAGTACGTCGGATTCATTTGGCACCGCTGAAGAGACATTCTCAATGACCGCAATTGCCCCTACATTGACCCGCCAGGATTATAAAGTCATTTCACTTTCGCTCCTTGGCGGAGCGTTAGAAGTTTTCGATTTCATCATTTTTGTGTTTCTTTCCACTACCATTGCAAACGTCTTTTTCCCTGCCGATACCCCAGAATGGATACGTTTACTGGAAAGCATGACTATCTTCTCCGTCGGCTATCTGGCGCGTCCGCTCGGCGGCCTGCTGATTGCCCATTTCGCTGACCGCTATGGCCGTAAGCACATGTTTAATTTCACGGTGCTTTTTATGGCGATGCCTTGTCTGGCGATGGGGTTGTTGCCGGTCTATGCGCAGATTGGCTATTGGGCACCGCTGCTCCTGCTGGTGGCGAGGATAATTCAGGGGGCCGCGCTAGGGGGCGAGGTGCCCAATGCCTGGGTCTTTGTTGCCGAACATACGCCGACTGAACATCGGGGATTCGCGCTGGGTCTGCTTCAGGCTGGCCTGACGTTTGGCTATATGCTGGCCGCGCTGACCGTCACCTTTATCTCAAGCTACTTCACGGCCGATGAGCTTAACGCCTGGGCGTGGCGCATTCCTTTCATTGTCGGGGGACTGCTCGGTTTCATCTCGCTGTGGCTGCGCCGCTGGTTGCAAGAAACGCCGGTGTTTATCGCGCTGCAAAAGGAAAAGTCTCTTTCCGAACGTCTTCCATTGATGGACATTTTGCGCAAACACCGCAGGGCGGCCATCCCTGCTTCCCTGCTGACCGCCGTGTTGACCTCGGCGGTTATTATTGCCGTCGTCGCGTTACCCATTATCCTGCAGAAAAGCTGGCAATTTGATGCTGCAACCACCTTCAAGGTGAGCTGTTTAGGCATTCTGATGCTCAATATTGGCTGTATTATCGCGGGTCGTCTGGTTGACAGATTTGGCGCCTGGAACATTTTTGCCGTCTATTCCGTCATGCTGGCCATTGGCGTCACGGTGATGACCCTGTTTCTCGGCAGCAATGTGAAGACCGTTCTGGGCTGTTACCTTTTCCTGGGGCTGTGTTGCGGTGTGATTGCCGCCGTGCCGGCGGTGATGGTGCAGCTTTTCCCGCCGCAGGTGAAGGTGACGGGGATTTCTTTAATCTACAATCTGGCCTATTCGCTCTGTTCGAGCACGCTGCCACTGATCGTTTTGGCGCTTTATCGATATGCCCATTGGACGCTGGCGGGCATGGCATGGCTGGTTGCCGCCGTTGGCGTAATGACGTTTGTGTTCTACCGTAAAATTTCCGTTTACCGTTAACGGAAACTGTCACCCTGCGCGCTATGCCACTCTGAGAGGTTTACATTATTCTGAGCAGTGTGGCGCTACCCTATGGCCCGAAACCAGCCATTACAGCAGTTTCACTCCCTGTGGAATATGCCGGGGTACGCGGCTCATCATAAAGGTGCAGAGCTGCTCAATATTATTTTTCCGCTGACTGTTGGCCGACCAGACGAGGTAATAACCGTCCCCCGTGCTCACCGCCTGTTCGAAGGGCAACGCCAAAAGGCCGCTGTTGATGGCCTCCAGACTCAGCAGCAGATCGCCAACCGAGACGCCGTGGCCGCTGATCGCTGCCAGATTTCCCTGTTCAAGGGTATCAAAGACCTTACCTCGCGCAATATTCAGCGAATGCTGGTTTCCACTGCCCTTGAGCCAGCGTCGCCAGTCTCTGCGGTCGGTCGACGGATGAATAAGCTCACAGTCTGGCAGATTTTCACGCGCCTTTTGGTAAAGCTTCGGTGCACAGACCGGGATTAACCATTCTTTGAACAACAACGTGCTTTCCGTATTAGGACCAAATTTTCCATTGCCCAAAAGAATGGCGCAATCATAAGGTTCTTTACTGAAATCAATGGTATCGATGTCCATCCACACGCTGGTTATTTCGATGGTCGGCGTTGAGTTTTCTTCCCTGAAGACGTTCAGCACATCGAGCAGCCAGCGCATGGTCAGCGTCGACGGCGCTTTCAAACGAAGCTGGTGACTGTTGCTTTGAAAAGCACGGCAGGCATTTTCCAGACTCTGAAATCCCTCCTGCAACTGCCCGGCAAGAAAACGCCCGGCGTCAGAAATCTCGACGCGCGGGCCGCAACGGGTGAACAGCTGACACTCAAACCAGGCTTCTAATGTGCGGATATGTCTGCTTACGGCACCCGGCGTGACGTTAAGTGCCGCAGCAGCCTGGCTAAAAGAGCCGTAGCGTGCGGCAGTTTCGAAGGCCCGCAGTGCGTAAAGCGGCGGAAGAGACTGATTCATTCTTGGCGCTCATTGTGAGTTTTACTCACAGTTAACTGTAGTTTTATCCGTTTTTCAAGACCCCGTTCTCTGGGAATAATCTCAGTCAGCGTAGCCAAAATTAATAAGGAAAGTTGATGGAAAACGGTTTATTGGCTAATGGAGAAATGGTCAAACAGGCTGATTTAAGAATGATAGGCCATGATATTGGAAAATTCACCGGCGAAATTGACTGGCGAGTCGAGGCCTTCTTCGATATCAGCCTGTGTATGAACGATCCTTTGTTTCCTTGTCTTTTTGCCCGTAACGCATGGAAAAGTGAAGCGCTTAACTTTGCCTTTGTCAGCACGAGCTCCACGCAGGTGGACGTGATTAGTGCGTTAAAGGCCTTTGTACATCGTACAAAAACAGTCAAAGAGGAAGACAGGCTTTATAGCCCCCTGCTGATGGTCTTCGAGCAGACCGGTTTCCAGAATTTGCGTCAGGAGCATGAGTTTGCCTGGCAGCGCATTCAGGAAATGCACGACGGCGACCCGCAGAGTTGGCCGGATGCCATTCCGACCGATCCACAAAGCAGCGAATGGTCATTTTGCTTTGGGGGCATAGAGCTTTTTATCAACATCAGCTGTCCGAGTCATCTCCAGCTGCGAAGCCGGAATCTCGGACAGCATGTTGTTTTTGTTATTAATCCCCGGGCCCATTTTGACATTGTGGCCAGCCATAAAGATGTAAAAGGTGTGAAAGTGAGAGAGAAGATCCGCAGGCGCGTCTGCAATTACAACAATGGCTATCTGCCGAAGGCGCTGGGCTTTTACGGCGATGAGCACAATCTGGAATGGAAGCAGTATCAGATGAATGAGCCGGGCAGTGCGGATTTCTCGCGGTGTCCGCTGCATATTCATAATAAAGGGGGTAAAGCATGAATCTCACACTGCTGAGCGCCTATATTCTCTCAGTGCTGATGCTGCTGCTTACACCCGGCCCCGTGGTGGCGTTGGTCACAGGCACGGCGGCGCGCCATGGTTATCGTAAGGCGTTCGCCACGGTCGTAGGGACCAATGGGGCTTCTCTGGTACTGATTGCCTTTGCTGCGCTGATGCTTGCTGGCGTGGTCTCTCTGAAATCAATCTATCTGTATGTGCTCGGCACCGTCGGCTCAATCTTCATCGGTTACATGGCCGTGCAGGGGTTGATAGGCCTGAGCAAGACGGAGACGGCAATAGACGAAGAGTTGCCTGCCCCCGTGATACAAAGCAGCGGCGGATTTTTTCGCGGCTTCATGACCGGGATCTCTAACCCTAAAGATATCCTGTTCTTCGTTTCTTTCTTTCCACAGTTCATTACCGTAACACGTGATTTTGGTAGCAGTATCATGACCTTATCCTTGGTGTGGATCTTCTTCGACTTTTCCGTTCTGACCCTTTATATCCTGGCGGTAAGACGGTGGGTCCCTGCTAAACACAGTAAGAAGTTTGAGCTTGCCTCTTCAATTTTCCTGCTGGGCGTTGCGTTTTGCGGCGTCATTTATAACGTAGGTGAGATAATCTCCAGCCTTAACGCACCTGTATAGCTTCCTCCCCGATTTGAGGAAAAGCGCGCCTACGGTATGTAGAGCGCGTTTTTTTTTACCCTTACTTACCGTTGCGCCTCAAATGTGCGTTATTGATCGACATGACGAGGTTGCTTTTTCGTTAATGACTTCTTATTCTTATGTTCGAAGGTTTTAATTCTTCATTCGAAGGTTGATAACCCCTATGTGGAGCAGAATATGGAACAGTCATTTACCAGCCAGACCCTACCAGAAGACCATAAAAAGAATATTGTACAAATGAAGAAAGAGCTTCGTCGCCAGATTGGCGATGTTGAAGCGCTTTTCGCCGAGGTTTGTAATAAGATTGAGCAAGAGTTAGAGGAAATCAGTGCCGTCAAGGCCCAGGGACAAACCGCGTGGCCGGTGGTGGATTACGCCGAGATTGAGGCAGGGACAGTTTCACAGAACACCCTTGCCCAGATTAAGAAACGCGGATGCCTGGTAGTCAGGCAAAACTTCCCCCGTGAGCAGGCGCTGGCGTGGGATAAATCGATGATTGATTATCTCGATTCCAACAACTTCGACGAGCAGTATCGCGGTCCGGGTGACAATTTCTTTGGCAGTCTGGAGGCTTCAAAGCCTGAAATTTTCCCAATCTATTGGTCTCCGGCGCAGATGAACGCCCGACAAGATCCGCGCATGGCGAACGTGCAGTCATTCATGAACCGCCTCTGGAAGTTTGAGTCCGGCGGCCTAAGCTGGTTTGATCCTGATATCAACATTATCTATCCCGACCGTATCCGCCATCGTCGTCCGGGGACGACCTCCAAAGGCCTCGGCGCCCACACCGATTCTGGCGCACTGGAGCGCTGGCTGCTGCCTGCTTATCAGAAAGTGTTTCGTAAAATCTTCACCGGACGTTTCAGTGAATACGATCCGTGGGATGCGGCATACCGTACCGAAGTCAATGAATATGAGGTAGGCAACACCACCAAATGTTCAGCTTTCCGGACGTTTCAGGGGTGGACGGCGCTGTCGGATATGGCGCTGAACCAAGGGTTACTGCACGTCGTGCCTATCCCGGAAGCGATGGCGTACGTCCTGCTGCGCCCGCTGCTGGATGACGTGCCGGAAGACGAGCTTTGCGGCGTCGCACCCGGCAGAGTATTGCCTATTTCTGAAAAATGGCATCCGCTGTTAGTCAAAGCGCTGAGCAGCATTCCGGCGTTAGAGGCGGGGGACTCCGTGTGGTGGCACTGCGACGTAATTCACTCGGTAGCCCCGGTCGAAGACCAGAAAGGCTGGGGGAATGTGATGTATATTCCCGCCGCGCCGCTGTGCGAGAAAAACGTCGAATACGCCAAAAAAGTTGCCCAGGCCTTTGCGCGCGGTGGTTCTCCGGCCGATTTCCCGAAAGAGGATTACGAGGCCGAGTGGCAAAACCGCTTTAAACCTCAAGACCTGAACGCCATCGGCAAGAGGGCGCTGGCGTTAAACGGCTAAATACGACGTAAAGCCCCAAAGCCCGTGTGTGAGCCCAAATCATTGATTTGGGCCTTTTACTTTCATTCGAAAGTCTTACGGATTAACGATGTTAAGCGCAATGCCCATGGCTTCGAGTTTATGCTGATACTCGGCAGGCAGTTCAGCATCGGTAATGACCCTGCTTATGGGATATTGTTCGGAAAGGGGATAGGGCTGAATAGACCCGAACTTTGAGGAGTCGGTCAGCACGATAGTTTCTGTGGATTTAGCCAGAATCGCATTCACCACGTCGCTGCGCATCATATCGCGCCCGGTAAAACCGGTACTGTCGTGGAAGCCGTCGATACCGATAAACGCCTTGCTGAAATGCACCTGCTGAATGCCACTGCGGGTTAGCGGGCCGACAACCGACTGACTGCCTTTCTGATAAAAGCCGCCAAGAATGATGACGTCGCACTCGGTATCTTTCAAAAGATTGGCAATGTAATAGCTCACGGTAATGAGAGTGACATTGCCACGTTCAGCTAGCGTGCGCGCCAACAGGGCATTGGTGCTGCCCCCCTCGATAAACACCGACTCTCCGTCTTCCACCAGCGAAGCGGCAAACTCTGCGATAAGCTTCTTGGTGAGGAAGTTGGTTTGCATGCGTTGATCGAGATTATCGCTCTCGGTCGACACCGCCGATCCGTGGACTCGCTTGAGGTAGTGCTGACTCTCGAGCGCATTGAGATCCTGACGTACGGTAACCTCAGACACGCTGCAAAGCTGCGCCAACTCGCTGACGCTGACGCTTTTACGCTGATTAACGATTTCGAGAATTTGCTGTTGGCGTGTGTTCATAGTTCTCATTCGGGTTGCTGAGTACCAAAATACTCTATCACAACAACGAGATGGCCTGTTACTCCCGAAATGAATTCCGTCTTATTGGCACGCTACAGGCTTTGTCTCCTTATCGGTCTACCAGGGGGACGACATCATGACGACAATCAGTGACTCAGTATCGCTATCACGTCAGTCAAAATGGAGCCAGCTGCTCCTCGGGCTTATCTGTATGGCGTTCATCTACAGCCCGCTGTTTGTGCTGCTTTCCGGCCTGGTGTTCTTCGGCTGCGCCATTTCCTTCGACTTCATCACCGCCGCGCTTGCTCTCTGGCGGCTGAAGCCGTGGTGAGCAAGGTTTATGCAGGCGCGCTACTTCAGGTATTCTGCTGGTCGATACGCTCTGCCAGCAGGCCGTGAAACAGCTTCGTCGCCATGGAGAGCGTGCGTTGGCGAGGCAAACACAGGCTGACGTTCACTACGCCCATCAACGGGTCGGCTAACGGAATCGCCATCAGTTTCTCATTCTCGACGGTATCACCGACGTTGAGTTGCGGCAGAATGATCAGCGCCAATCCCAGGCTGGCCAGCTTCTTTTGTACGTCCAGTGAGCTCACGATAAATCGCATATCAAAGGTGAGTCCTTCCCGTTTCGCCGCCGATTCTAAAAGCTGCCTAACCGAGAAGTTTGAGGGAGGAATCGAAATCGGATGCGCCGCCACGTCCCTTAAGGTCAGAAAGCCACGCCCCGCAAGGGGATGATGCACCGACATCAACACCTTATGCTGTAGTTTACAGCCGTGAGTCTGCATCGCCTCAGTGCTGACCGGCATATAAAAGGTCAGTGCCACGTCAGCCTTTCCGGAAACCAATACCTCGGCAATGTGCGGCGCGCTGCCAATTTCTATTTCAAAGGTGACTTTGGGATGCAGTTTGCGAAAGTCTTCAATGGCGGGGGCGATGAACGAGGAAATGAGACTCTCAGCGGCGCAGACTCTGACGGTGCCGGAGACGATGCTCTGCGACGCCGAAATCTTTTCCTTCACCGAATCCAGCTCCTGAAGCGTTGCCTGCACGGCCTGCGCCAGATACTGCCCCTCACGGGTTAATTTTATTCCCCGCGGGCTGCGCTCAATCAAGGGTGCGCCATAAAAGTGTTCGAGTATTTCAATTTGCCGCGTCACGGCGGTGGGAGTAACAAAAAGCTTGTCTGCCGCCTCTCGCAGCGAGCTCGATTTTGCCACCTGACTGAAATATCGTAATGCGCGCAGCTGCATATTATTCCCTTTTTTAAACGGCAGCGTTGCTCTTTAAAGAGGCAAAGAGATCACTTTCCGTGCATTTAAATTAAAACGCCGTTAATTGAACAGCAGCGTCTTTATAAAAAACGATTGGCAATCATCGTCATACTTTGTGTTTCCGGAATAAATAGTTTTGCCGATTATTCGCGGGGCGCACATTTTGAGTGCATTGCTGCGCAAAGAGAATGCGCCAGTAAAATTCATGATAAAAAATATTTTATTTTTATCGATTAATATCAATGGGTAATATTAATTGATAATGTTTATTTAAAGCAAAGTCCAGCATTGGGTGCACACATTTTTTATACGCTGAACATGATATTTAGTGATAGTGGCGCTAAGCGCGTTTTGTTATTCAATAGAGAGCTTAAATAGCGATGCCCGTCTCGGTAATATCACCTGACAATATTGAGGAACGCCTTAATGTCGAATGAAATAACCCTGGGTCGTGTCAGACCCGCCCCAACGCGAAAGGAAGTGGTCGCTGTGGTGCTGGGGGCGGCCGTAGAATTTTTTGATTTTAGCGCTTATGCGACTTTTGCCTTGATGATAGGAAACGTCTTCTTTCCCTCCGATACGCCTTTTATGAGTCTGTTATTGTCCGTTTCGGTATTTGGGATAGGTTTTATTGTGCGTCCGCTGGGGGCAATATTTATCGGCAGCTATGCCGATAGGGCAGGCCGTAAACCCGCCATGCTGTTGACGATGGTATTAATGACGCTGGGCACCGGTGGACTGGTTTTTCTTCCGGGCTATGCAACGATAGGCGTGGCAGCCCCGGTGTTGCTGGTGATTATTCGTATGATTCAGGGGCTGGCATGGGGAGGCGAAGCCGGGCCAGCGACGACGTTTATTATGGAGGCTGCGCCGAAAGGCAAACGCGCGTTCTTTACCAGCTGGCAAATTGTGGCACAGGGTATCGCCGGTATTACCGCCGGGCTAATCGGTTATTCCCTTACCGTTTTTCTGACCCACGACCAGCTGGCAAGCGGGGGATGGCGAGTGCCGTTCGCCTTTGGCCTTCTGGTGCTGCCTATTGCCCTCTATCTGCGCCGCAATTTGCATGAAAATTTCACTCAAGAGGACCGGGCGGCCAGTAAAAACACCAAAACGCTGCTGACCGACGTCGCCAAAAATCATGGCAGACTGGTGCTGCTCGGCATCTTTATGCTTTCGGGCAGTACCATTACTCAATATTTTCTCAATTACATGACCACCTATGCGCTTAATGAACTGCATTTTGCGCCGAGCACCGCCATGGTGTCGACCATCCTGATTGGCGTCTGTGTGGTGGTCTTCTCGTTGACTGGTGGTTGGATGGCCGACCGCTTTGGCCGCAAGGTCACGATTATCGCACCGAGGCTGCTGCTGTTACTGTTACTCCTTCCGGGTCTGGAGATTATCAATACCTGGCGCAGTGATGCGGTGTTCTTCAGTGTTATTACCGTTTTGGCCGCGCTACAGTGCATCAGCGGTTCCGGCGTGCTGGTGGTACTTTGCGAAAACTTTCCAAAAGCCATCCGTTCCACCGGTTTCTCTATTGCCTACGCCTTCGGCATTACGCTGTTTGGCGGCACGGCGCAAATCGTCTTTTCATGGCTTATCAAACTTACTAACAACCCTGTTTCACCGGGCTATTACCTGATTGCCGCCAATATCCTCTGCCTGGTCTCTGTGATGTTGATCAAGGCACCTTCACGCGCCCCGATAGCGCTGTCGATGAATGCCGGGAACGGCTGACCGCTGCTGTTCAACGATGGGATATTAACTTTTAAATCAAAAGGATCAGTAACCATGACCCACGTAATGAGCTGGGATGAATGGACCGCCTGCGATGCGGTTGGCATGAGCGAACTGTTGAAAAAAGGCGAGGTGCTGCCTGCCGAACTGGCGGCGCAGGCGGCTGAGGCAACGGCACGGGTCAATCCACAAATTAGCGCAGTCGTTGAACTGTTTGATGATGCGATCCGCGAACCCTCCACCGACGGCACAAATATGGCCGGTCCGTTCGGCGGTGTGCCTTTTCTGGTCAAAGATCTTGGGCCTGGCGTCAAAGGACGGCTTCAGGAGCAGGGGTCGAAATTCCTGCAAGGAAACCGGCCAGGCGAAGACAGCTTTCTTACCCAGCAGTTCAGAAAAGCCGGGCTGAATATCATTGGCCGCAGCGCGACGCCCGAGTTTGGCGTATGCAGTTCCGCCGAAAATCCAGAGGTCTATATCACGCGCAACCCGTGGAATACCGCGTATACCCCCTTCGGATCGTCGGCCGGAGCTTCGGCCTCGGTGGCCGCTGGCATTTTGCCGCTTGCCCACGCCACCGACGGCGGCGGTTCGATACGTATTCCTGCGGGCGCCAATGGCCTTATCGGGCTCAAAAGTTCGCGCGGCGTTTTCTCGATTGCACCGGCGCTGTCGGACATCACCGGCTATGTCTCGACCCAGGGCTGTGTGAGCCGCACGGTCAGAGATACGGCCTTTTTTGTCGACTGCTGCCGAGGGGCCGCGCCGGGCGAATTCATGCCTTACTGGAACAGTGATGAGCCTTACGCCGAACTGATAAAGCGCGACCCCGCGCCTTTGCGCATCGCCCTCTCACATCAGTGGGGGCCTTATCAGTCGGATTCACACTTCGTCAGCGAGCTGGAACGCACCGGCAGACTGCTTGAGGAGTTAGGGCATCAGGTAGAGTGGGTTACGCCCGATATCGATTTTGAGGCCGCCTTTGCCGCACAAACCGCCTGCTATATCAGCAACTTTGCCCAGTTTATTGCGCGTCTGCTTGAGAAAAAAGGGTTAACCCGCCCGCCGCCCGAGTGGGTTGAGCCGATAAATATCAAAATCTGGCAAAAGGGGATTGATATGTCTTACAGCGAACGTTGGAAAATGCAGGAGGTGTTCAATACCACCTCACGGCGTTTGGGCAATTTTTATCAGCAGTGGGATCTTATCCTCACGCCGACGTTCTCCAGGCCGACGCCGCTGATTGGCGAAACGCGTTATTTGACGCTGAGCGATAATCCCGACGTGCTGAGCTGGTTTTACCAACTGTGGGACATTTTCTCCTACACCCCGCTCGCCAGCCTGACCGGTACGCCGGGGATATCGATTCCGCTGGCAACGCAGCAGTCAGGGCTGCCGCTGGGAATGCATCTGCAAACCCGACAGGCGAATGACGGCCTGCTGTTGCAGGTGGCCGCGCAGCTTGAGCGCGCATTCGGCGGCAGTTTCTATAAAAATACCCGCCCGTCGGTGCACGTCACGCGATGAAACCTGAGAGCCGCCGGGGTGGGCCGTTATTCACGCAGATGCTGGGTCGGTAGGGCGGTGGTGTATTTTACCTGACTCAGCGCAAAGCTTGAGCGGATACTGGCGACGCCGTCAATCTGCGTCAGGCAGTCCATCATCAGCGCCTGATATTTTTGCAGATTCTCGACCACCACGCGCAGCATAAAATCAGACTCGCCGGTCATCAGGTAACACTCCATCACCTCCGGGCGCTCGCTTACCGAATCGGTAAAGCGCTTCAGAGAGTCTCTGTCCTGCTGCTTTAGGGTGACGTGCACAAACACGTTGACCGCTAAACCCAGCGCCAACGGATCGACCAGCATCGCCGATCCGCGAATAATGCCTTTCTCGCGCATGTCGGCCACCCTGCGCCAGCATGGCGACACCGACAGCCCAACGATTTCAGCAAGCTCGGCGTTACTGATATCGGCGTTTTGTTGCAAAACGTCGAGGATCCGCAGGCTGGTTTCATCCAGCGAGATTTTATCTAAAGGCATGACGCGTCTCTTGAGGTATAAAAAACCTTGATTTGGTTTTATGAGGAAATAGTTGTTCTTAATTTAGCATTTGTATGAAAATTGAGAACAGTTTTTCTTCAGCCGCTCCCATAAAATAATTTATCAATTTTCTACGCCAGGAGCGGGTAATGAGTGCTGTAAACAATGAGCCAGTCGACAATTCTGTCAGTCACCGCACGCAGCCCGCGACCGTGGTCTGGCTGGTGGTCATGGTGGTCCTCTGGGGCTTGAGCTGGCCCGCGACCAAGCTTGCACTCGATGTCGTACCGCCGCTGTGGCTGGCAGCAATAAGGTTCGGATCCGCCTGTTTTTGCCTGTTTGTTTTTGTTGCCCTGCGCGGCAGCCTGCGTCTGCCTTCACGCGCCGACCTGCCGGTGGTGGCCAGCGTCGGGCTGTTGCAGATGATGGTGTTTACCGGCCTCGGCATGATAGCGATGCAGCACACCGACACCAGTCACGCGGTATTATTGGCTTATACCACGCCGCTGTGGGGGATTCTGACCTCGTGGCTGTTGATGCGCAAAGCGCCGTCGAGGCTACAAATCGTGGCGCTGGTCACCGGGCTGATTGGCATCGCGCTCATCTGTTCACCCGCCGAGATGGATTGGGGCCGCCCGGGGGCGATTATGGGCTGTAGCCTGCTGATTATTGGTGCAATTTCCTGGTCGCTGGTGATTGTTCACGTGCGCCATCATCGCTGGAGCAGTACGCCGCTGTCGCTGGCTCCGTGGCAGATGCTGCTCGCGACCCTTCCTCTGACGTTGCTCGCCGCGCTGATTGACGGCTCGCCGTCGACCGTTGTTTTTAGCCCGCACCTGCTGTGGCTGCTGCTGTTTATCGGGCCGGTGGCGACCTCGGTCTGCTTCGTGATTGCCACCGAGCACGGGCGTCGGATCAGCGTCTTCGCCATGTCCAATTTTACCCTCGGCGTCCCCTTGGTGGGTGCCGCGGCCTCGGTAGTTATTCTCGGCAGCCACCTTTCGACACTGTTTATGGGCGGCCTGCTGCTGGTGTTCCTCGGTGTCTCAATGACCGCGCTGTCAGGCCGGCGAGCGCGTCACTGACAGTACTGTTTCAACAGTGCGTGCTGCTCCGGCTGTAGCTGATAGCGATAAACCGGGCGTCCGGTCACGCCATAGTGAATACTGGTGAACAAAATATTCATCTGTGCCAGCCAAATCAGATACTTACGGCATGACACTCGCGAGATATTGACCTCGCTGGCGAGTTCATCGGTTGAGAATTCGCTGGCGGGATGAGCGTCAATCCACTGGCATAAGGTGCGCAGCGTTTGCTGCGTTAGCCCTTTGGGCAGGCGTTTCTGCTCTTCTTCTGCGGGGGTGCCGTGCAGCAGTCTGTCGATGTCCGCCTGTTGATAGAAGGGCTGATTGTCCATCAGCGATTTCTTCTGCCGCCAGCCTGACAGCGCCTCTTCAAAGCGCGAGAACTGAAACGGCTTAATCAGGTAATCGACCACGCCATAGTTCAACGAGGTCTTGATGGTCTGTGCATCGGCGGCGGAGGAGATGACGATGACATCCACCGGATGTGCCGCGCTGCGCAGTTCGGGCAGCAGACTCAGCCCGTTTTCCTGGTGGAGATAGATATCCAACAGAATAAGGTCAACCGGGGGACGACCATTCGCCAGCCGTTCCTTTGCCTGCTGCAAGTTCGAGGCGACGCCACAGCAGCTAAAGCCCGGGATTTGGCCGATATAACAGCGGTTGAGCTCGGCGACCATCGCGTCATCATCAACTACCAATACGTTGATCATTGGATACTGACTCCTCGTCCCCACGGAAGCTGGACTAAAAATTGCGTATAAACGCCGGGTTCCGACTCGACGGTAACATTGCCGCCGAGGCTGTCTATTTGCTGGCGAACCAGGAATAGCCCAACGCCGCGCTCGCTGCCTTTAGAAGACACGCCTTTCTCAAAAATTGTCGTTAGCTGTTCTGCCGGGATCCCCGGACCGTCGTCGCTGACTTCACACGCCAGCCAGCCATTCTGATAGTGCAGCAAGACGTGGATTTCGCCCTGTGACTGTTGCCCCAGAGCCTCAAGCGCGTTCTCAATTAAATTTCCCAGCACGGTTATCAGCACCGCAATCTGCTCTTCGCTCCCATTATTGGGCAAATCGCTGGCGTCGCTGAGCATCAGCCGGTGGCCACTGCTCGAGGCGCGATTGATTTTGGTCAGTAAAAATCCGGCAATCAGCGGCGACTTAATCTTTTGCAGTAGCGAGCCAATTTCGGTCTGATAACCGTTGGCGGTTTTCAGGATAAAGGCTTCGAGCTGGCTGTAATTTTTCATGTGCAGCAGGCCAAGGATGACGTGCAGCTTGTTCATAAACTCGTGAGAGCGCTCACTCAGGATATCGACATAGTTTACCATGCCGTCCAGACGCAGCATCAGTTCGCTAATTTCGGTCTTGTCGCGGAAGGTACAAACCGCGCCGATAATGCGCTGCCCGCTGCGCACGGGCACGGTGTTGCTGATAAGCGTGCGGCCGCGAACGTTGAGTTTTTCGTCGTGCCAGGCCCTGCCGTGGTGCAGGGCGTCATGCAAATGGCTGAGCATGATTGAGGACGCGGGAATCACGTCACCGGTCAACGGCGCCTGCGTAGAGGTTTCGCTCAACAGCTGCCGAGCGGCCTGATTAATCAGACTCACGCGCGAGTGTTCGTCGACAGCGATCACGCCCTCTTTAATTGATTCGAGAATAGCCTGCCGCTCTTCAAACAGGGTGGAAATCTCGTGCGGCTCCAACCCGAACAGAATGCGCTTCAGGCGTCTCACCAGAATCAGAATCCCCAGCAGGCCGACCAGCGCGCCGAATATCACCGTCCAGAAGATGTTCCAGCGGCTTTGATTTATCTGTTGCGTTACGTCGTCGAGAGAGATCCCCACCGCCACCACGCCAATCTGTTGGTGTTTTGCATTATACACCGGCGTAAATGCCCGCAGCGCCTCGACCAGCACGCCGTGGTTTACCGAAACATTTTCCTCACCCTTAAGCGCCGGAATGAAATCATCGCCGACAAAATGCTTGCCGATGTTGTCGGGATTCGGGTGGGACAGGCGAATCCCCTGCATATTGACCACCACGATAAACAGCAGGCAGTCGCGCTTTTGCACCTCGACGGCGATGGGTTGAATAATGCCGCTGTCAGGCGGCAGCGTCAGCCCGCGCTGGATCTCGGGGGAGGAGGCTAGCGTGCGTGCTACGGCTATCGCCTTATCTTTAATGTGCATTTTGGTAAAGTTTTCAATCTGCACGTAGTACAGCACATGCACGCTCAACAGCACGGTAATGATGACCGCACCTATCATCAGGCTCACCAGAGTGCTGAGTTTTAACGGGCGTTTATGCCGCGCTGGCTGGGGCAGTGGTTGATTCATCGTGATTATTCTTTCGAGACGCTATGCCGGGCGCGCAGTATAGCGCCGATGGGCGGCAGGATGGAGAGCAGAGTGATCCGCCTCGCTTTTGTAACTAAAAAAACAGAAAATCGGTATTATTAGTTAAAAAACTAAAATTACTTTAACTTATCCATAACAATATCTTAAATTCCCCGCACTTTTTTACGACCATAAATAACAAAGTGACGATCTGGAATGAACAAAGCAACAAAACTACTTCCGACGCTTTCCCTGTCGGCATTATTAATTTGCTCAGCGGTTCACGCTGAAACCTCACCAGAGAAAACCGACGTACTGCTGATAGGCGGCGGTATCATGAGTGCATCGCTCGGCACCTGGCTTGAAGAACTGCAACCAAGCTGGAAACAGCTGATGGTCGAGAAGCTTGACGGCGTGGCGCTCGAGTCGTCTAACGGCTGGAACAACGCCGGTACCGGGCACTCTGCCAACATGGAGCTTAACTATACCCCTGAACGTCCTGACGGCAGTATCGACGTCAGCAAGGCGCTTGAGATCAACGAAGCCTTTATGATTTCGCGCCAGTTCTGGACCTCTCAGGTGAAGAGCGGCGTGCTGAACGATCCGCACTCTTTCATCAACTCTACGCCGCACATGAGCTTCGTTTGGGGCGATAAGAACGTCGAATACCTCAACAAACGCTACCAGGCGCTGCAAAAAACCGTGCTGTTCCAGGGCATGAAATTCTCAACCGACCATGCGCAGATCCAGCAATGGGCACCGCTGATTATGGAAGGGCGTGACCCGCAGCAGAAAGTGGCTGCGACCTGGACGCCGGTCGGAACCGACGTCAACTACGGCGAAATTACCCGTCAGCTGATCGGTAGCCTGAAGAAGAACAGCAACTTCAAGCTGGAAACTTCTTCTGAGGTGACCGACTTCAAGCGCAACGCCGACAACTCCTGGCATGTGACTATCAAAGACGTGAAGAGCGGCGATGAGCGCAGCGTAGATGCGAAATATGTCTTCATTGGCGCAGGCGGCGGCGCACTTAAGCTGTTGCAGCAAACCGGTATTCCAGAAGCCGAAAATTATGCCGGTTTCCCGGTGGGGGGCTCGTTCCTGGTTACCGAAAACCCGGCGATTGCCAACCGTCATCAGGAAAAAGTCTACGGTCAGGCTTCTGTAGGCGCACCGCCGATGTCGGTTCCGCATCTGGATGCGCGTTATCTTGACGGCAAGCGCGTCGTGCTGTTTGGCCCGTTCGCGACCTTCTCGACCAAGTTCCTGAAAAACGGCTCACTGTTTGACCTGCTGGGGACCACCACGACCCATAACGTGATGCCAATGACCCACGTCGGGCTGGACAACTTTGACCTGGTTAAATATCTGATAGGTCAGGTGATGCTGAGTGACGACGATCGTTTCGCGGCGCTGAAAGAGTACTATCCGGACGCGAAGAAGGAGGACTGGAAACTGATTCAGGCCGGTCAGCGTGTACAGATAATCAAGAAAGATGCCGACAAGGGCGGCGTGCTGAAGCTGGGTACCGAAATCGTGACCGATCGGCAGAAAACCGTCGCTGCGCTGCTGGGGGCTTCTCCGGGTGCGTCAACGGCTGCACCGATTGCGCTGAACGTGATGCAGAAACTGTTCCCGGAAGAGTTCAAGTCCGCAGAATGGCAGAGCAAAATCCGTCAAATCGTTCCGAGCTTCGGCCAGAAGCTGAATGACGACCCGGCGTTGACTCAGCGCGTGTGGGATGAAACCGCTGCGACCCTGCAACTGGTGAAACCGCCGGTCATTCAGATGACCGAGAAAGCGGCCGACGCCAAGGCTCCTGAGCAGGAAACGGCGGCTCCAGCCCCTAAGCACGACATCGCACTGTAAGCGTTAACCCGCGCCGCCACGGCGGCGCGGGATTTATCTCGATCCAAGTAGCGCCTTCTCATCCTCTGGGACGGCAGACGTTAAGCACCAACTGCCGCAGCCAGCGGTGAGCGAGGTCCGCCTCAGCACGTGGATGCCAAATCTGCGAAATCGTAATTCCCTGCGTTTTTACCGGCAGTTCAAACTGATACAGCGGCGCATACGTGCTCAGCTGGAGTTGTGCCGACTGATTCAACATCACCCGCTGATTATTCAAAAATGAGGCCGGAACCAGCGCCACCAGATCTGAGGCCAGGGCGACGGCGAGCGCAGCGGGAAAGCTTGGCACCACTGAGGCGATACGACGTTCCAGCCCCAGAACCGCCAGCGCCTCGTCTACCGGACCGGTGGTCAGCCCGCGGCGAGACGCGACGACGTGGCTGCAAGCCGCATAACGCTCGGGGGTAATTTCTCCCTGCATCTCGAGCGGGTGCCCTTTACGCACGACGCCGACAAATCGGTCGTGGAACAGCGCCTGTATGCGAATCTCCGGCCCCATTTCACCCAATACCCCAATCTCGAGATCGACCATCCCCTCGCGCAAATGCTTCGAGGTTTTCTCCGGCTTGGCAGCAAAGCGCAGCCGCACTAGCGGGGCAGCGGCGGCCGCGGCGGCAATCAGTTGCGCGCCAAAGGCTTCGACAAAACCTTCGTTGGAACGCAGGGTAAAGGTGCGTTCCAGCGTCGCCAGGTTCAGCGCCGTCGTTGAAGGACGCAGTACGGCCCGCACCTCAATGACGGCGCGCTGGGTGCGTTCTCGAATTTCTTCTGCGTAGGGAGTCAGTACCATATTACGCCCGGCGCGGACCAACAACGGGTCACTCGTTGCCTCGCGCAGGCGGCTCAGGGTACGGCTCATGGCCGAGGCGCTGAGCGAAAGACGTCGTGCCGCGCCCGCCACGCTCCCTTCGTCGAGCAGCACGTCGAGCGCTATCAATAGGTTAAAATCAGGATCGCTCATGTTGTTGTCCTTGAGGCATACGTTCTGATGTGGCGTTTCATGCAGGTATAAAGTGCAAACGTTGCGTCTTCCGCCTTATCTGGCGTCGGGATATAGTTTTACCCTCTACCAGCAAAGATCAATAGAGGTTTTTCCAAGATGGAATTATTTTCTGACCAACCCGGGGACGACGGACTGCCGGGCCGCCAGCGCTGTTTAGCGATGATAGCGGTGATGACCTGCACCGCGATGGCCGTGTTTGACGGTTCGATGGTCAACGTCGCGCTGCCGCAGATTGCCCGCGAGCTCAATGTTTCAACCGGCGACGCCGTCTGGGTCGCCAACGGCTATCTTTTGGCGGCCGCCATGACGCTGGCGATATTTGCCGCACTGGCCAAGCGCATGGGATTTCGCACGCTGTTTACGCTTGGCCTGTGCGTATTTACGCTTGCCTCGCTGGGATGCGCCATGTCGACCTCGCTCGACATGTTGGTGGTGATGCGCATCCTGCAAGGCGTCGGTGGCGCGGCGACGCTGAGTATCAGCCCGGCCATTCACCGCTCGGTGTTCCCGACCCGTTTGCTGGGGCGAATACTCGGGCTGAATGCGTTACTTATCGCCGTCAGCACCGCGATTGCACCGATCCTCGGTGGCACGCTGCTGTCGACCCTGAGCTGGCAGTGGCTGTTTGCGATTAATATCCCGTTCGGGGCGGTGGCGTTGGCGCTCTCATGGCGTACTATCCCGACCCAACGGGTGCAGGAAAGTCAGTCAGCGCCGTTCGATTTCGCCGGTGGGGTGCTGTCAGCCGTACTGCTGGGGTCGCTTATCATGGCGGCGAATGCTTTTTCCCATACCGACCACGGTGGGCTTTCCCGTGAGACGCTGACCACCGCCGCCGCGTATGGCTTGACGGCGGTGATTGCCGGAATGGCGTTCGTCTGGCGTCAGCGCCGGGCGGCCGAGCCGCTGCTGCCGTTGCAGATCTTCGCGTCTTCGCGTTTTTCACTCGCGGCGCTGACCTCAATGACCTCCTTTGTCAGTCAGGGGATGACCTTCGTGGCGCTGCCGTTTCTGTTCCAGAGCGTGTATGGCTACAGCGCGTTCGTTTCGGCGCTGCTCTTTACCCCGTGGCCGATTGGCATCATGCTCGCCGCGCCGCGTGCCGGGCGTCTCGCCGACAAGTTCAGTCCAGCGGTGATTTCCACCGCCGGACTCTGTCTGTTTGCCGTGGGACTGTTCTTGCTGGCCCAGCTTCCTGAGCATGCGCAGCCGTGGGACATCGGTCTGAGGAGTCTGGTGTGTGGCCTGGGATTTGGGTGTTTCCAAAGCCCGAATAACCGTGAAATGCTGGCTAACGCCTCGCGTGAAAACAGCGGTTATGCCTCGGGTGTACTGGCTATTATGCGCACCTTCGGCCAGTGTCTGGGGGCGGCGTTTGTCGGCGTTGTCCTCTCGGCCTATGCCCAGCCTTCGCTCGACGCTGCCGGACGTATGATGGAGGAAGGGCAGGCCGTCCGGCTTTGTCTGTGGATCTCGGTGGTCGCCACGCTGCTGGCGATTATCATCAGCGTGAGCCGTCTGCGTCGGATACGCGGTGAGGCACACGTCTAAATCAGGCGCGCACCCGGCGTTTTATCGACATCATGTACCCGGCAATGGCACAGGCGGCGATTAACCACGGCACCAGCTGTACCGCTTTGGAGTCACTTCCGCTGAGGATTTGTAGGTTGTTCACCACCAGAATCACGGTGATGAGCATGCCTGCCATCGACAGCAGAGGAGCCCAAAAAACTTTCCATGCACCGAGATTACCGGCCCCTTCGCGGCGGAAGAACAGCATAACCGCCGCCGAGACCCCAATCTGCAACACCAGAATGCACAGGGTGGCAATCGCCGAACCGAAGGCAAAGATGTGCAGGATAGGGTCGACATGAGTGCTGCCGAGGCCTGCCAGCAACAGCAGTAAAATCATGCTGTGCAGGTGGCTGGCGTTGTGTGGCGTGCCGTTGGTCGGATGGGTCTTGCACAGCTCTTTCCAGATAAGCCCGTCGCGGCTGATATTGAAAATATAGCGCGAAATATTGTTGTGAAAGGCGAGGGTGGCAGCGAACAGGCTGGTAATCAGCAGCACGGTCATGGTATCAACCGCCCACTGGCCGACGTACTGCCGGGTAATATTAAACACGAAGTTGCCCGGATCTTTCGCCGCGATGGCCACAATCTTGTCGAAGCCGTAGGCTTGAACCAACGACCAGCTGGTAAAGCAGAAGAAGGCGGTGATTAGCAGCAGGGCGCATACGGTGGCACGTGGAACCGTCTTCTCGGGGTTGCGGCACTCTTCGGCGTAGATAGCCGTTGACTCAAAGCCGATGAAAGAGGCTATTGCGAACACGAAGGCGATACCGAGATTGCCGTGCAGAAAAACGGCAGGTTCGAAAGATCCCAAATTTAGCGGGCCGGTTTTTTTTATCAGGATCATCACGTCCATCAGCAGTACGATAGCGACTTCGGCAATCATTAATATTCCCAGCAGCTTACCGCCGACCTCGACTCTTTTTACCCCCAGCATCCAGGCTATCAGGGTAAACAGCATACTGCATGCCCACCACGGAATATGCGCTCCGACGTGCTGCTCAATAAACTGTTGGCTAAAGAACCCCAGCATGGCCACCACGGCTAATTGCACCGAGAAATAGGCCATCAGCGCTAAAATTGATGCCGATCCACCCCAGCTTTCTCCCAGCCCTTTAGAAATATAACTGTAAAAAGCGCCAGAGCTTTTTACGTAGCGGCTCATGGTTATAAAGCCGACCGAAAAGACCATTAAAATTATGCAGGCCAGGATATAAATGACCGGAATACCGCCGCCGTTACCGGAGAATATCGCCACCGGCAGACCGCCAACCACGCCGGTCAGCGGCGAAGCGGCCGCCACGACAAAAAATACCAGTGAAAATAAGCCCAACGTATTTTTTCTTAATGAATGAGTGTTGCTCATCGCCAGCGCCTTATTTAACAGTGAAAACGAATTAAAAGAACGGGGGTTCTTTTCGTCATACATCGATAAGCATCATTCATCAGCCATGCGGGCAGAGATAGAAAAAATCGGACAGGCCCGGGGTGCATCGCAGGCACTATTTTGGTGCTTTTTAAAATCATTCAGCATGTCGCAAATATTCAATACACCCTCTGCCGACCACGTTATTTATGACTACCTCTGCCGCAGAACTTTGATTTAACGGCAAAGCGTATGACTTATTAACGTTAGGTTGAGAGAGGGATTAAAAATGTCTGAAGCGACGAGAATCGATTTTATCTATCTGTCCGAGCAGGACATGATCCGCGCCGGTGTCACCGATATGCCCGCCTGTGTTGATACCATGGAAGAGATGTTTGGCCTGCTTTATCGGGGCGACTACCGCATGGCGGGGTCTAACAATGACTCGCACGGTGCGATGGTCACCTTTCCCGAAAACTCCCCGTTTCCTGCCATGCCAAAACCCACGGCCGACCGTCGCCTGATGGCTATGCCTGCCTATCTTGGCGGCAATTTCTGTACCGCCGGGGTCAAGTGGTACGGCTCCAATATCGCCAACAGGGAGAAGGGCCTGCCGCGCTCGATTCTGATGTTTACGCTCAACGATGCCGACACCGGTGCACCGTTGGCACATATGTCGGCGAATTTACTGTCGGCCTACCGCACCGGGGCTATCCCAGGCGTTGGCGCGCGTCATCTGGCGCGTAAAGACTCGCGGGTGATTGGTCTGCTCGGCCCTGGCGTAATGGGTAAAACGACCGTTGCCGCCTTTATGGCCGTTTGCCCGCGGATTGACACCCTCAAAATCAAAGGTCGTGGACAAAAAAACCTTGATAACTTTATCACCTGGGTGAGCCAGACCTTCCCGCAAATCACCCGCGTGCAGGTGGTCGATACGCTTGAAGAGGTGGTGCGTGATTCAGACATTGTGACCTATTGCAGCTCGGGAGAGGTTGGCAACCCCGAGACTTATCCTCTGGTGAAGCGCGAATGGGTCAAGCCGGGAACCTTTCTGGCGATGCCTGCGTTGTGCAACATCGACGAAGGCATGGAGCAGCGCGACGTGCGCAAGGTGCTCGACAACACTGGCCTGTATAAAGCCTGGTTTGAAGAGGTGCCAAAACCGGCGCACCACACCATTCCGGTGATCGGCGTGCGCTTTATGGACATGATAGCCGAGGGCAAAATCACCGAAGACGAGGTGGAGGACATCGGAAAAATCATCGCAGGTGATGCCCCGGGCCGCCGAAATGACGAGGAAATTATTATCATGTCGGTCGGCGGCATGCCGGTAGAAGACGTGGCTTGGGGCACGGTGATTTATCGCAACGCAGTCAAAAACGATATCGGCGTAAAACTCAACCTGTGGGAAACCCCGGTGCTGAGCTAAGGCTGTGCCTTTTTCTTGTCCATTCAAACTATCGGGAACAACATCATGACGCGCATTGTAAAAGTAAAAACCGGCTCGGCCTTTGAAGAACAGGCCAGTTATTCACGCCTGGTGGCGGTAGATAACTGGATTTATGTCTCGAATACCGCCGGACGCAACCCACAGACCAAAGAAATTCCGCACGACGTTACCGAACAAACGCTACAGGTGTTCGCCAACATTGAGACGGCTCTGGCCGCCGCTGACGCCACGTTGGCCGATGTTATTTGCTCGCGGGTGTTTATTCAGAACCCTGAGGACGTCGCGTTGGTGATGCCGCTTATTGGTCAGAAGTTTCGCGGCATTAATCCGGCCAGCACCGTGACCTGTCCGCCCCTCGGTTCAACCGTTTATAAGGTGGAGATTGAGGTGACCGCCTATCGCGGCGCCTCGCGTGCCGAGGTAGAAGCGATAACCGTCTCGCTTTAATCATGCCGATGGCTCGCTGCCGTCAGCAACAACTATCCCGCAAGAGGGTAAGCTATGGTTCCTGAAATAAGTCCGGTGCAAACGTCGCCGAAGTTTCCCTCCGCCACCGGGGTGGTAATTATCGGAGGCGGTATTGTCGGCCTGACGGCGGCGTTAACGCTGGCCGAGCGCAACATTCCCGTGGTGGTGCTTGAGAAGGGGCGCATCGCGGGCGAACAGTCGTCGCGTAATCTGGGCTGGGTGCGCAAAACCAGCCGCCACGCTGAGGATATTCCTTTGGCGCAGGCGGCAGACCGGCTGTGGGCCGATATGTCCGTGCGGGTGGGCAGCGACGTAGGCTACCGTCAGGCGGGAATCATGTTTCTGGCGCGGACGCAGGCGCAGAGGGCGATGCACGAGGGATGGCTGAAGTCGGTGGCGCATCTCTCCCTCGACTCAAGATTACTGAGCGCGCGGGAGATTGCCAATCTGGTACCGGGCGGGCGAGGGCACTGGGCCGGTGGCCTGTATACGCCTTCGGACGGACGGGCAGAGCCGACGCTCGCGGCCAGCGCTATCGCCAGAGCCGCGCTAGCCAAGGGGGCTGTCATCGTTGAGAACTGCGCGGTGCGGGGGCTTGCGACCTCTGCGGGCAGAGTCAGCGGGGTGGTCACCGAACGCGGTGAAATCCGCTGTGAGCAGGCGTTGCTGGCGGGCGGGTTGTGGTCGAGGCGTCTGCTCGGCAACCACGGCATTTCGCTGCCCACGCTGCCGCTAATTTGCACCGTGCTGCGGACAAAACCGATGCAAGGGCCAACGGATATTGCCATCGGCGGCCCTGATTTCTCTTTTCGCCAGCACAAGGACGGCGGGTTTATCATCACCCAGCGCGGCGCGCTCGACGCCTGCCTGACGCTGGATCATCTGTTATTAGGGCATCGTTACCTGCCGCAGCTTAAAACGCAGCGTGACTTTTTGCGCATCTCGCTGGGCAAGGTATTCGTAAAGGATTTGGCACTGCCGCGCCGTTGGCCCCTGTCGCGGCCTTCGCCGTTCGAGCAGGTTCGCACCCTCGACCCGCCGGCTAACCCGGCATTGAACCGCGAGGCGATGAATAACCTGATGGCCGCATGGCCAGCGTTTGAAAAAGCAGAAATTGAGCAGGCGTGGGCGGGCACGATAGACGTGACGCCGGACTCGAATCCGGTCATCGGGCCGGTGAGCGCGCTGCCCGGTTTGACCGTGGCGACCGGCTTCTCGGGACACGGTTTTGGCACCTCGCCGGCAACGGGGCAGCTGGCAGCTGACCTGCTCTGTGCGATTCCACCCATCATTAACCCTGCGCCTTATCGTTTTGAACGTTTCTGAATTTCTGCACCCTACACTGACACTCTTTGCTCAGGCTGCCCCCTCTGGGGTCAGCCTGAGGCCTACTTTTAGTTATAGCGGATGCGCTCATCATAAATTTCCTGCGCGATGCGTCGCTGATAGTCCAGCGGCGTCGTACTTACCAGTTTCTTGAATTCGCGCAGGAAGTGCGACTGATCGCTAAAGCCGAGGTCGAACGCCAGGTCGGACGAGGTCATGCTGCCGTGCTGATGCAGGGTATTCAGGGCCGACTGGCAGCGAATAATGCGGCTGAAGGCCTTCGGTGACATGCCGGTGTCCTGGCGGAACTGGCGCTGGAGCGTGCGGCAGGAGTATCCGGTCAACGCCTCGAGCTGCTCCATCCTGATATTGCCGCGCTGCTGGTGGATGGCCTGAATAACCCCCGGCGTGCTGGCGGAAGATTTACGCAGCAGTCGCGGCGTAAAGTTACGGTTAAACAGTTCGATTTTCCGTGAGAACAGCGGCGTTTCAACGATTTGTTCGAGCGCGAGGCGCGAACCGGGAATCACGTCGAGGAAGCTGAACTCTCTGTCAGTGATTTCTTCCGCCATCAGATCGAGAAAATCCGGGATAACGCCGGGGACGAAACGCACGCCGAAATAGTGATGGCCGCTTATCAGCTCTGCGCTGCGCGCCTCAAGCGTCGTGCCGCAGACGCGTCCGGTCGGCGAAGACGCATTGCAGTCGAAGAGGATATCAACACAGCCGTCCGGGACCGCCATGGTCTGACTGGCCGTCTGTGCAACGTTGAAGCTGTAGAAATGAGAAATCGCCGGATGCTCAGAGGCTATCACCGAATAATGCTGCTCGGCGCTGAGCACAAACCACGGTTGCTCGGGGCGAAGTGTTAACGCGTGACGCGGAGTTAAAACATCTGACATGGCGTATTCCTGTGGCGGCTGAAGAAAGCCACAGATCTATGCAATCCGCGCGCCAGAAAAACAAAAAGCCGGCAATTGCCGACTTTGTGTCATTGTCACAGGCTTATTATTATTTATGCCTCGAACATCTCGGCACCGATATAAGATCCTTCCTTCGGGGCAGGAGGGACAAAAAATATTCCAGAACCAACATGAGAAATATATTCGTTCATGGCGTCAGATGCGCCAAGCTTGGCCTGTAGCGTTTCAAAGTGCGCCGGATCTTTCTGATAGCTGATAAACAGTAAGCCTGCACTCAGCATGCCTTCATTGTTTAATCCGTCAGTAAAGTTGTATGAGCGTCGCAGAATACGTATTCCGTTATTATTCTCATGAGCAGCCAGACTGATGTGCGCCGTAGCCGGAATGACTAAATTACCCGACTCGTCTTTTTTGGTGAAATCTGGAGTATCGAATTCCTTGGTTCCGCTTAGCGGAGCCCCAGAAACCTTGTGTCGACCAAAGATATTATTCTGATCGCTAACACGGTCGGTATCCCAGTTTTCCATGCGCATCATGATCTTGCGCACCACCTGATAGCTGCCGCGCTGTTGCCAGGCCGGGCCGCCATCGTCAATCCAGACAAACTTGTCGATATCGTCTTTTTCGGTGATGTTGCGCGTGCCGTCTTTAAAGCCGAACAGGTTACGCGGCGTCGATTGCCCTTTGCCCGCCGATGCGCGTCCGAATCCCAACACTGACCAGCGCGTTTCCGCTGCGCCGGTGTCTTTTGCGATACGCGCCAGGTTGCGGATTGCGTGATAAGCCACCTGCGGATCGTCGGCACAGGCCTGCAAAGACAGGTCGCCACCGGTCAATTCTGCTTTCAGGTTGTCGCTTGGCAGCTGCACCAGCTCACGCATTAGCGCCGGTTTGTATTTCGCGAGACCGAAGGCGTCGGTGAAAATACGCGGACCGAGGCCAACGGTGACGGTCAGCGAGGCCGGACCGAGATCCAGCGCTTCGCCGGTGTCTGCGCCCACGCCGCTGTCGCGAATCGGCTCAACCTGACCGAGGGTTTCACCCTTCATCAGCTGGGCAATTGCCGAGGACCAGCGGGCCAGCAACACCTGCAAATCGCGCGGGTTGGTGGAAGTCATATCGAAGGTCATATACATGATATAGCGCTGCGGTGGCGTGGCGATGCCCGCCTGCTCCGCAGTACCGTAAAACGCATGTTCCTGCGACAAATCCACCTTATCTTCAGGGTCGTTGTCCGCCACGGTTTTATTGTGTGCAGACCCGACCATCGGAATAGCCAGCGCGCTGGCCACCGCTCCTTTTAATAAATTTCGACGTGAAAATACTCCGGCCTCCCTGGCCGGATGTTGTTTACTGCTCATTAATCATTTGCCTCCGCTGGTGGCCACTTTCTCAGCGATTTTAGACAACGGCTCTTGCAGCGCCTGAACGCTACGGCTCAGCTTGGCGCCGTCAGCCGCTTTGATTTCGGCGGTGTAGTATTTGAAGCCGCCTGGGACTTTAGGGTCACGGTAAGTGTCCAGAAGCTTGTTAACCGCATCAAACTGCTCGGCAACGCGTTTGGTCAAGTCTGGATCGATCTTCTCGAGGCCCGGTTGCAGGTAAGCGAAGGACTGCTGTGCGCCTTCCACGTTGCCTGCAAAGTCTACCAGGTCGATGTGGCTGAAGGCTTCTTCTTCACCGCTGATTTTAGTGCTCTGCACTTCTTCCAGCAGGTCCGCTGCGCCGTTTGCCAGATCTTCTGGTTTATAGGTTAATGCTTTGGTCAGCTTGTCGAGCTGCTGAACGTTTTTCTGCAATTCTGCGGCCAGCTGTTTAGTTTCTGGGGTTATTTTCCCGTTACCGAACAGATCGCGTTCGATAGCGTGGAAGCCGTGCCAGCCCACTTTAGGGTCAAGGTTGGAGGCGCGCATGTCAATCAGGTAATCGAGGTTGCCCGCGTTGTCCGTGGCCTTGAAGCCCGGCAGCACGAAGCCGCTGACGTCAGATTCGATACGCTCGTAGAAAGGACGCGCTTTTGCATAGTCTTCTTTGGCTTTGGTCAGATTACCCGCGTCGATGTCGGTTTTCAGACGATCGACCGCGACGACCATGGCATCGACCACGCCGTTAACGTAGGTGGAGTAGCCTTTCGTGCCGTCGGCCAGCAGGGTACCTGCGCTGCCTACCGGCTGTGCGGCGCTCTTACCGGTGACGGTGAAGTTGATCAGTTCCTGTTTTGCACCCGGGCAATACAGCTGATAGGTGCCGCCGTCCAGCGTCAGGGTGAATTTGGATGCCGGCAGGCCCGGAGCCAGATTCTCTTTTTCACCCAGAATACGGTTGTCGCTCAGCAGTTCGATTTCGGTCAGCGAGGTCGCGGTTTTGTTAATCACGTTAAAGGTGATTGGGCCTGCTTTTGCCGTGTTGTGGTCGATAACGCATGAGCCGCCGTCGGCGCTGGTCATCGTAATATTGACCTGTGCGGCTCCGTTTTTAACCGGTGCCGGTGCTGCATCCTGAGAGTAGGCATCAACAGAGAACATCAGCAGTGCAGTCAGACATCCGGCTGTGGTCAGAGCTTCTTTTCTCTTAAAAGTTTTTTTAAACATAACGCTGTCCTTTATTGTTATCAGCAAGGTAGTACGAGTTAGGTCGATCTAGAGGTTCTGCTATTGGAGACCCTGTTTTTTCTGGTACATCTGTTGTTGCGGCAAAGCATGAGCCTGGCGAAGGCGCTTGAGGCTTCGTTGGGCAATCACCAGGAAAATGATGGCCAGCGCCGCTAAAAAGGCCGGCAGCATGTGCGCCCAGAAAACGTAGCTCTGAAGCGAAAACTGTTGGGCCTTCAATTGGGTCATCAGGTCCTGCTGGTACGCGGCGCTGACCTGCCAGCCGCAGCCGGTATCAAGTTGACTGCGGCGAACGGTCAGGGTGCGCGGAGACTGTAGGCCGCTGCCTGTTAGCGTCACCAGCGTCTCGCCCTGAGCGGTAGACGAGAGCAGGGTGCCCTGTGCGACCCTGGTGGTCAGGTTGCAGTTGACCGTCCATTTAGCGTTATAAGGCCCCGGATGCTGGCCGGGATTGAGTCCGATAGGAATACGATTGCCGTTGAAGGCCATGACCTGGTCCAGCGTCACGATAGCGGGTGCGCCGTCGGGTGAGGTGCTGTTCTGAGTATTCCATTCCTTCACCGCAACACCCTGGTAGGAATCGGTTTTTTGGTCAGCACTCTTTAGGTCGGCCTGAACGACCTTGCCGCCGGTCAGCGCGACGCGCAGCTGATAGCCGGAACCATCGGCGTTGGTGAGGCTTGCCTGACCCAGCGGCCTGGCATCGTTATTGACCAGCGGGGCAGCATCAGGAACGTTCAACTGAGGCTGCGGATAGAGGCAGAACAGGGCGACGGCGGCGGCGGCGAGTGTGCCCGCAGAGGCAAACAGCGAACGGGTCGCTGCTTTTGGCGATGGACGCAGTTTGGCAGGCCAGTAAAGCACTACAGCGACCAGGACGATGTAAAGCAGCCAGCCGACTATCTCTATCTGACGTGGATCGGCAGGCATACCCAGCACGCCGGTAATCAGCGCAGAGCGCACGGTGCCGGGAGGAACAAGCCAGGTGAGGTCGACGAAACGCGCCTGACCGACGTTTAGCCAGCCAGCCTCGTGTGCGCTGCGCAGAGAGGAGATGATAAGGCCTGCGGCAACCAGAATCAGGAACATGCCGGTGAAGCGGAAGAAACGCGCAAGATTGATGCGGATACCGCCAACATAGAGTCCCCAGCCGATAACCACGGCCATAATGAGCCCGACAACTGCCCCTATCGCCGCCCACATGGCTGACTGAGCCACGGAGAAGGTGGCAAGCAGGAATACGCTGGTTTCGAAGCCTTCTTTGAGTACCGCCAGAAATGCCATGCTGGCAAGGGCGAATGCGCTAGACTGACTGATGGCTTGCGCCGCTTCGGTCTCGAGCTCTTTCTTGATGTTTTTGGCGTTGGTATTCATCCACATTACCATGCCGGTCACGAAGAACACCGCTACCAGCCCGATGATGGACTCCATAAACTCCTGGCTTGCCTGCGGCAGGGCGCGCTCGGTCAAGTCCAGACCGACGCCGACAATAATAGAAAGCAGGACGGCCAACGCCACACCTGCCCACATTGCAGACAGGCTTTTGCCATTTTTTCTTAGAAAGGCCGCGATGATACTGACGATCAGCGCAGCTTCAAGTCCTTCACGCAACGCGATAACAAAGGTTGCTAACACTGTGGCAACTCCGAACCGTAAATGATTCATTAAATGATAATTATTATTAATATCACTATCGTTATTTAGTTGGAAGATCTGACCAAAAATAAAAAGTAAAAAATCTTTATTTCATTTCCAGTTGTATCAAATTATTTCCTTTAAATTTCCCGGTGCAAAATAATAAAAATCCGCTGCCTCGAGTCGCGGGGAGGGAGTCTCGTTGATTCAAATGGGGATCCTAGCCTTGGTGCAGCCTGCGGAGAAAAACACCGGCGGGAGAGGGGGATGATTAACGCTAAAAATCCCGTTAAAACCACGCTATCGAAAAATAACGGTAATTTAATTAACCATTCTCTTAATGTTTTTTTAAGGTTCAATTAAAGCATTTCATTGAAGTCAGGTAATTAATCTCGAAGCAGAGTCCTGATAATCGCCAATATATAAGTTTCGTTTAATAAATACCCGATTCCTTACGACGTTGAGGGGAGGTCGTGAGATTATTTATTTCTTTCCCGGCCCGCCTCCTTTTTATGATGCGCCATTAGTGAATTTTGCTCATAAATCTATTCAAGAATAGCTATTTATCAATCAATCCACGGATGCCACTATTAAAAAAAAGCTGACGACGCCAGCGCTGAGCGTTGATGACACACGCCCGGCGCAGGCTGATGTTGAAAGTCAAACCGATAAACGGAGTCAATATGAACTACAAGAATTTAGGCCGCAGCGGACTGAAAGTTTCCCCGCTTTGCCTGGGAGCCATGATGTTTGGTGGTGAAACTGATTTAGAAACGTCTAAACGTATCATCGCGAAAGCCGGTGAGCAGGGGATAAACTTTATCGATACCGCCGACGTTTATCACGCGGGTAAATCCGAAGCAGTGGTCGGCAAGGCCGTGGCGGCGAACCGTGATGACTGGGTTATCGCGACCAAGTTCGGCTTCCCGTTTGCCGGGGGGCCAAATCAGGTAGGGCAGTCAAGAAAGTGGATCCGCCAGACGGTCGAAGGCAGCCTGAAGCGCCTCGATACTGACTACCTTGATATTCTTTATTTTCACCGTGCGCTGCTTGACCTGCCGCTGGAAGAGAGCGTTCGCGCGATGGGCGAACTGATCAATCAGGGTAAAATCCGCTACTACGGCGTGTCTAACTTCTCTGGCTGGCGCATTGCCGAGATGTGTCGCATCGCCGACCAGTTCGGGATAGAGCGTCCGGTGGTCAGTGAGCCGCTGTATAACATCGTTGACCGTAAATCAGAGGTTGAGCAGATCCCTTCTGCTGCGCATTACGGACTGGGCGTGGTGCCTTATAGTCCGCTGGCACGCGGCGTATTGACCGGCAAATATAATGCCAAGACCGCCCCGCCGACAGACAGCCGTGCAGGACGCGGTGACATGCGCATCAAACAGACTGAATGGCGTGAAGAATCTATTTCGATTGCCGAGAAGATTGCCGCTTACGCCGCCGACCGCGGCACTAACTCGATTGCCTTCGCTATCGCTTGGGTATTGAATAATCAGAATATTTCTTCTGCTATCGTGGGACCCCGCACCGAAGCTCACTGGGACAGCTACATGCAGAGTCTGGACGTTTCCATCACCCAGGAAGATGAAGATTTCATCAATTCTTTAGTTGCGCCGGGCCATGCCTCGACCCACGGCTATACTGATCCAGGTTATCCGGTCGAAGGCCGCAGAACACGTTAACTACTCAAACTGAAGGTAATGTAAATGCTGACGAAAGGCTACGCTGCACTCAAAGCCGGCGACAAGCTGGCACCCTTTTCATTCGAACGTCGTGAATTACGCGATAACGACGTGGCGATGGAAGTTCTCTACTGTGGCGTTTGCCACTCGGATTTGCATCAGGCGCGCAACGACTGGGGATTTGGACTCTTCCCGATGGTGCCGGGCCACGAGATTGTGGGGCGCGTGACCGCCGTCGGGAGCGCGGTAAAAAATACCAAAGCCGGTGACGTGGTCGCTGTCGGCTGTATGGTCGACTCCTGTCAGGAGTGTGACCAGTGTCGTCACGGCGAAGAGCAGTACTGCCGCGAAGGTATGACGCCGACTTATGCAGGTCAGGATCGTCTGACCCAAGAGGTTACGCAGGGCGGTTATTCGAAGCATCTGGTGGTGCGAGAGGAGTTCATCCTGCGCGTTCCCGAGACGCTGGACTACTCCCGCGTTGCGCCTTTGCTGTGCGCCGGTATCACCACTTATTCGCCGCTGCGCACCTGGGGCGTAGGTCCACAGAGCCGCGTGGCGGTAGTCGGTCTGGGCGGACTCGGTCACATGGCCGTTAAGCTCGCCGCAGGGCTGGGGGCGACGGTCACGGTGATTGGCCGTTCTGCCGCCAAAGCTGCAGATGCTAAAGAGCTGGGTGCTGACGATTATCTGATTTCAACCGACGCCAGCGCGATGGAAAAAGCGCAGAGCCGCTTTGATTTCATCATCGACACCATTCCGGTACAGCACGATGTTTCTGTCTATATGCCGCTGCTGGACGTTGACGGTACGATGGTGATGGTGGGGCAGATTGGCCCAATCGACGAACAGCCGACCATGCCATTAGTGTTTGGTCGCCGCCGTCTGGCCGGGTCGCTGATTGGTGGAATTGCGGAAACGCAGGAGCTGCTCGATTTCTGCGGCAGAAAAAATATTCTGCCGGAGTGCGAAGTGATTAACATCGACGAGATCAACCACGCGTTTGAACGGATGGAGAAATCTGACGTGCGTTACCGCTTCGTGATCGATATGTCTTCGTTATCGGCCTAACCGACCACGCCTCTAAAACGGCATTGAGCTATCAGTGCCGTTTTTTATTCCTCACAGCGCAGCGCCTCGCGCACTCAGTGAAAGGCGGGATAGAAAAACGCCCCTGCGGTTGGCAGGGGCGTTGTCTTGGCTTTATCCGAACGGCGGGAAATTACTTCTCGAGACGACGGATAATCGCATCAGTAAATTCGCGGGTGGTGGCAGTGCCTTTCAGGTCGCCGGTGCGAATATTGTCTTCGTTCAGGGTGGCATAGATTGCTGCACGCAGTTTGGTTGCAGAGTCCTGCAGGCCTACGTGATCCAGCATCATGCCAGCTGCCAGCAGCAGGGAGATCGGGTTGGCAAGGCCTTTACCCGCGATGTCCGGTGCTGTGCCGTGAACGGCTTCGAAAATAGCGGCATCTTTACCGATATTGGCACCCGGTGCCATACCCAGACCGCCGACCAGACCGGCGATTTGGTCAGAAAGAATGTCACCAAACAGGTTGGTACACAGCAGCACGTCGAAACGCCATGGGTTCATCACCAGCTGCATCGCACAGGCGTCGACAATCATGTCGTCCAGCTCAACGCGGCCTTCGTATTCTTTGGCCACTTCACGCACGGCATCCAGGAAGATACCGGTCAGGGCTTTCAGGATGTTAGCCTTGTGCACTACGGTGATTTTTTTACGGCCGTTTTTCACCGCGTATTCAAAGGCATAACGTGCAATGCGTTTGCTGCCTTCTTTAGTGTTTACGCCGGTAGAAACTGCTGCCGCTTTAGGGTCGTCACCGATGGGAATGTAATATTCGTGAGAGACGTAGAAACCCCCCAGGTTTTCGCGGAACAGCACCAGATCGATATCTTCGAAACGACCCGGGATCAGGGTGCTCGCAGGACGCACGTTGGCAAACAGCTCGAACTCTTCGCGCAGACGCACGTTTGAGGAGCGGAAGCCGCCACCGATTGGCGTTGCCAGTGGACCTTTAAGGGCCAGGCGACGTTCGCGGATACTGGCCAGGGTTTTCGCCGGCAGCGGATCCCCTTCAGCTTCGACGCCAGCTACGCCAGCCTGTTGTACATCCCATTCGAACGGTTGCCCTAGCGCATCCAGGACCCTGACGGTGGCTTCAACGACTTCCGGCCCAATGCCATCGCCAGGAATCAGCGTAGCGGGAATTTTCTTGTCTAGTTGGTGCATATTACCTTTCTCTTTATTTGATAAAAGGGGGGGACTACGTCAAGTTAGGCAGGTTAACGCCACTTCTCACACGGTGACAACAGTAATCTGCGCTTTGCTACATCTTTATAACATATCTGACACGTATCACATAAACGTTAGCCGACAATGCTAAAGTCAAAAAATGTTACCAGATTCGACTAAACTTTCTCCCCCCGCCGCGATCCCCGGCAATATTTGCTTAAATTCCCGCTCGTTGTTAGCGAATGACGCCTTCCCGCACCAACATGTCCGAGGTGATTTCGGCAATGGTTTTTGCGCCGGTCAGCGTCATGGCGACCTTCATCTCTTTTTCGATAAGCGTTAACAGCGCCTCGACGCCGCGTTCGCCGTGGGTGGCGAGGGCATAAAGGTACGCGCGACCGAGCAGCACGGTGTCGGCACCCAACGCAATCATGCGCACCACGTCCAGCCCGTTGCGCACGCCGCCGTCTGCCAAAATAGTAATATCACCTTTGACTGCCTCGGCGATGGCCGGCAAGGCGCGGGCGGTGGAAGGCACGCCGTCGAGCTGACGACCGCCGTGGTTGGAGACCACAATGCCGTCCGCCCCGAAACGCACGGCGTCGCGGGCGTCTTCGGCGTCAAGAATGCCTTTGATAACCATCGGGCCGTCCCAAAACTCCCTGATCCACTCGAGGTCTTTCCACGAAATGGAGGGGTCAAAGTTATTGGCCAGCCAGCCGATGTAGTCCTCTAATCCGGTGGGCGAGCCGCGATAGGCCGAGATATTGCCGAGATCGTGCGGGCGGCCATTGATGCCCACGTCCCACGCCCACTGCGGATGCGTGCAGGCCTGCCAGTAGCGGCGCATCGCCGCATTGGGGCCGCTCATGCCAGAATGGGCATCACGGTATCGCGCGCCCGGCGTAGGCATATCAACGGTAAATACCAGCGTCGAGCAGCCCGCTGCTTTGGCTCGCTCAAGCGCATTGCGCATAAACCCACGGTCGCGCAGCACATAAAGCTGGAACCACATCGGGCGGTCAATAGCCGGTGTCACCTCTTCGATAGGGCAAACCGACACGGTCGAGAGCGTAAACGGAATACCCTTGTGCGCCGCCGCTCGCGCCGCCTGCACTTCGCCACGTCGGGCATACATGCCGCACAGGCCCACCGGGCCCAGCGCCACCGGCATCGACAGCGTCTCATTGAACAATTTGGTTTCAAGATTCAGTGCTGACATGTTTTTCAGCACGCGCTGGCGTAGCGCTATCTGCGACAGGTCTTCGACGTTGCGTTTTAACGTCGTCTCGGTATAGGAGCCGCCGTCAATATAGTGAAACAAAAACGGAGGCAGTATGCGCTCTGCCGCAGGGCGATAGTCGCTGGAGGCTGAAATAATCATGGGTGATTCTCCTGAGTTCCTGGTTATTCCTGTCCGGGCAGGCGCGTGATGCGGGCCTGTCTGGCTTCATCTTCGTGTTGCGTTTTAATGGTCGAGTGAACGAAGCCGATGTGCTCCATTGCCGCCAGCCGCGCCTGTTCGGCGTCGCCTTGCAGAATGGCGTTCAGCAGTGTGCGGTGCTGTTCGGTGAGTTTGGCGAAAATCGTCTGTTGGCTGTACATGCGCTGACGGCTTTGCATCACCGAAGATTGCAGCAGCTCAAAGAATCCGCGCATGGTTTGCAGCAGCACGACGTTGTGCGAGGCGGCCGCGATGGCGAGGTGAAAACGCACGTCTGCCTGCGCTGCGAGGTCAGGATTTTCGCTTTCGTTGAGCATCAGCGTGGCATCGAAGGCGTACTGCAACTGTTCCTTGTCGGCCTCCGTAGCGCGCAGGGCGGCGTACCAGGCGGTGCTGGCCTCGATGGAGTGCCGTGCCTCAAGAATATCGTAGCGATAGTCCGGATCCCGTATCACGAGCTCGCGCAGCGGGGCGACGATACGTGTCTCGGCCCAGGGCTCCTGCCACTCGCGTAAATAGGTGCCCCCTCCCCGACGGCTGACCAGCAGGCCTGCGGCTATCAGTTTCTGGATAGCCTCGCGCAGCGATGAGCGTGACACACCAAGCTCGGCGGCCAGATGACGCTCGGCGGGCAGACGCATGCCGCCCTCGAGCTGCTGCTGGTCAATAAAGGCTTTCAAGCGGCCGACCAGACTGTCGGCGACGCGGGGGGAGGATGCGGGCATCGTAGTCTCTCATTTCTCAGGCCGGTATTTATTTTGGTCCGACCAAAATGCGCTATGTGGCGCTCTGTGGTTCAAATAGTTAATGAATTGTTGAAGTGTGGCAAGAAGGGCGGGCAACAGGATGCGTCATCTGCGAGCAGGATCGACTATTTGAGATGATTGGTAGGACCAAAGTTCATTATTGGGCCAAAGACCCTGACAACATCAGGCTTATGCTAATAACTTAAGAATAATTGCTTAATCAGCATTTAACGCCTCATCAATCCAATACTACATTTAGCCTTCAGGTTAATAATTCTACAGGGTAGTGAATGTGAGTCGTGATAACGTAAAAAAACAGCACAATATCTTTGTTCATCAGGTTTCCAGGCCCCACGGAGAGCCCCTTGCCGAGCATTTTCAATTTGTTCAACGGCCGCTGGAACCCTTGGGAGAACGGGCCGCATGGGTCGAGAATGTCCATTTCTCAGTCGACCCTTACATGCGCGAATGCATGGACGGCGACTGGGAGCTGAACGAACCATTAGAGGGGCGAACGATTGGACGGGTAATCCGCTCTAATACGCCGGCATTGCAGCCGGGCGACTGGGTCTTTCACCGCAAAGGATGGCGCACCTTCGCCCAGGTTGAGGCAGACGAAGTGCGGGTTCTGGCGCCGGTCGCGGGTGTGCCTTTGCGGGCGTGGCTGAGCGTATTGGGGGGAACGGGACTGACCGCCTGGGTAGCCTTGACCAAAATTGCCCGTTTGCAGCCCGGCGAGTCAGTGTATATCTCTTCGGCGGCAGGCGGCGTGGGGTCGGCAGCCGCCCAGTTTGCCGCGCTGCTGGGGGCTAAGCGCATCGTTGGCAGCACGCGTAATGCAGAAAAATCCAGGACTCTGACCGACAGGCTCGGATATACCGACGCCTTTGTTTATCAGTCCGGCAAGGTAAGCGCACAGTTGCGTGACATCATCCCCGAAGGTATCGACGTGTATCTGGACAATGTGGGCGGTGAGCAGCTTGAGGCCGCTATCGCCGCCTTCAAAGATTACGGGCGTGCAGCGCTGATAGGTGCGGTCGCGCAATACAGTGCCTTAACGCCACCGTCCGCCCCCTATAACCTGTTCGATGTCGTTGGCAAAAGCTTAACGTTGCAGGGTTTTCTGGTGCGTGACTATAAGCATCTACAGGAAGAGCTGGAGGAATTTATTATTCCTCATATTCAAAGTGGCAGAGTCGTGCCGCAGGATACGGTGACCTATGGCTTTGATCATATCGTCGAGGCATTTCTTTCGATGTTAAAAGGGGGGAATATCGGCAAGGCGATAGTCAGTATCGAATAGATTTATCATTAAGGAGATTAAATAGCGCAATTTATATTGCGCTATTTCCGCTTGTCTAAAATTAATTAATTTCTTCTTCAAATATTATGT
>NZ_MRWE01000012.1 GCF_002093665.1 Rouxiella badensis
ACCTTGAATATATTATCTAACTTAACTTAGCTTGTGAAGCCTGATGGCTAACAAAGCTTAGGAGAGCGATGCACAATCTCATCGGACTGCGCAGCGGCAGAGCAGAAAAGCGACCTTTGGAGGACATCTTATGAGAGATATACCACAAGTTTTAGAGCGCTGGGGCGGCTGGGCAGCTGCAAACAACAGTCAACTTGACTGGCAGAAAACGGCCGCCGGTTTCAGAAGCCTGCTCCCCGATACCTATAAGTCACGACTTTCATGCTGCGATGATGATGGTCTGCTGATTGACGGCTGCGTAACCCGACTAAAAAACCTTAAACCAGAGGAATACCAGATTCTGATTCTTCATTATGTGATGAATCAGCCTAAGCGAGCGATCGCTCGTGCAATGAAGAGGGATGAGAAACTGGTACGCATTATGCTGCAAATGGCAGAAGGATTTGTGGAGGGCTGCCTGGCTACGCTCGATACCCGGCTGGACATGGACCCGATGGTTGAAATTTATAAAGAACCAAAAAAAGTGCTCACGCGGTCCGCAAAAAGCCGTTTATTCTATTAAAAGTGGTTACTGAGTCACGTAGCCCTATCCCATAAAACCTCGCTTCGGCGGGGTTTTTACGTTCTAAAGGGCCACTTCGGTGGCCCTTTTTTATTGGATTCAATTTTACCCTCCACGAGGACAGGCAAAATGATTAAGTGCTTCCTTGTCTGGCTGAAAGGTCTTTATTACACCTCGAATAATCCCGCAGAAACATACATAACTCAGGAGAATATGATGACGACATTAACACTTGTAGCCGTACTGGATAATCAGCTTGCCGATGCGGTCGCTGCAGACAGCGTACAGGCCACGGTCGTCGACGACACCGGTGCTGCCGTCTCGGGCGTAAGTGTCACTTTTAGCGCAGATAACGGTGCAAAAGTCACCGCAGTGTCAACGTCTACCGATGAGAAGGGCCAAATTACCGCAAGCGTTATCAGTTTGACCGCGGGTAGCGCCACCGTGACCGCTACACTAACGGATGGAACGGCTGCTGCTGTTGTCGTCAATTTCAGCGCGACGACATCTTTGGTTGCAACTACTGCATCTCCCGTTGTTACCGAGGTGATGGCTGCCTCTTCAAACTCAGCCTCTGATGCCACGACAACATCTGCTGTCGAAGCCGCTGTGACCTCCACCGATACAACGACTGCGAGCAAGACTAATACGGATACGACGACCTTGTCACCGCTTGCGGAGCTAAAAACCAAGAGCGAAGCGTTCTTTGCCTTTGTCGAACAGGGCATTAAGGTCCTTGGGAAGGATGCAGAAGCGGAGTTGGTGGCGTTGAAAGAAAAATACCTGTAGAGCCACTATGGAGCCCATATTCTGGGCTCGCTTAATATTAAAAAATTAAAAAAACTCACGCGGTCCGAAAATCATCCTCTACTCTGTTAAAAGTGGTTGCTGAGTTCGGTAACTGTAAAAATTTTAAAACCTCGCCCTGGCGGGGTTTTGTCTTTTTGGCGGGTCATACTTTCAGAAGGGTCACTGAGGTGGCCCTTTTTTATTGGCCTTTCTATCAACCCCTTTCTATTGATTCCTTTCTACAGACCATGAAGGGCCTTCGAGCGCCTGGTGTAACACAACGTAGCCTAGGATGCTTTAACGCTATTCCCCGAGACCATAGAGCACAACCAACGACAGTTGGAGGTGGAGACGATGAAAATGAACCCACAAAGTGACGGATTCTGGACGCATTTCTGGGCGACGATCACCGCACTCTTTAGTGCGGCGGGTCTGACTACCGAGCAATGGATTTATGTGTTTTGTGCCATTTTTGGCGCATTGCTTTCTTTCAATTCCTACCTCAACAACAAACGTGCCTTGAAAGAAAGGCAGAACGAAGATGAAAAAAGAACGGAGATCCTACGCTCCTATCTCGCTGGCAGGAAAAATAATGCCGAAGTCGTGCCGGCAAACGTTGCTGAAGAGGTAAAAGATGTCATGAACAAGGTAGGTACCTGATGGTGATGTCACCTGTTTTAAAAAGCAAATTAGTGAAGTTGAGCGGGGCAACCGCGCTAACGATTGTGATCGCTTTACTCGGTGGGCCAGAAGGCATTGAAGGGCAGAAAAGTACGCCGTACCGCGATGTTGGTGGCGTATGGACGGTGTGCAGTGGCATCACAGGGCCAGACGTCATTCCCGGGAAGTACTACTCGGACAAAGAGTGTGAGGAACTGTTGGTCAAACATTTGGCTCCGGTCAAGAAAGCGGTCGATGCGGCGGTAAAAGTGCCTGTTGATAACTATACCCGAGCCGCCCTTTATTCTTTCGCCTACAACGTGGGCATCAGCGCATTCCAGCACTCTTCGTTGCTAAGAAACCTCAATGCCGGTGATACGCAGCAGGCCTGCGACGGCCTGCGAAAATGGGTTTATGTCAATAAACAGCGTAATCGTGGCCTGATAAACCGCCGTGAAATTGACCGGCAAGTCTGTCTAATGGGGCAAACATGATCAACAAAATCGCCGTGATAACTACCCTGCTGATTCTGGCCTGCATCGGCCTGTTGATGGCTATCGCCTTTCATTTTTACGGTAAGACGGTTTCACAGGAGAAAGCACTCTCTTCTCTTACCGAACAGAAAAATGAGGCTGAGTTTATCACTCAGTCACAGGCCTTAAGCGTGGGCATATTCAATCAGATTTCAGGAGCGACGCTGAATGAACAAAAAAATAATCAGGCCGCTAGCCAGCAACGCCAGACCGTTATTAAAACGCTGCTTGAAACGGCACCTTGCGCTGTGGTGTCTGTGCCTGCTGCCGCTAATGACAGCCTGCTCAACCACTACAACGCAGTACGTTAAGACACCCGTGACGCCAATACCGGCCAATCTGCTGGCGCAGTGCGACCCCTCACCTCCACCCGATAACCCTCTTACCTATGGCTCCTCCGTTCTATGGAATGAGCTGTTACTGACCGACCTGCAAAACTGTAATACCCAGCTCGATGGCATCCGCCAAATAGAACAGGCCAGGCAGAAATAGCCTGCGCTACTGCGTGAATTTTACGCAAACAACCACGACTCCACCCAACCCAAAAGGATATACCCATGACGACTATTACCCTGATTTGCCCAAGCAATGGCGCTGCGGCTGACGGTAGCTCTCAAGATGTATTGGCAATGACCTGTGTTGATTCAAGTGGCAAAGCGGTGTCCGGGCAAGTTATTACTCTTACTGCAACGACAGGAGTCACCCTGAGCGCGACCTCGGTGACAACTGACTCCACCGGTGTGGCTTCTGCTTACGCAACAAGCACTACCAAAGGCACATTTACCGTAACCGCAGCGTCAAGCGGAGCGACCTCTGTACCCTGTGCCGTTATCTTTACCGACGGCTATGAGACTGCGGCAGCAAACCGCGTGTTAAGTACCATGCAAACCGCATTGGCAGGGACCGGTGGCGCTAACTATGTTGGCTGGAACAGCAGCGTCAGCTATAGCGCAGGCACGCTGGGCGCAGCGTTCAATTCAGGTACCACACAGCTAAGCTCGCTCACTTCAAAACAGGCGCGTTGGATTGATATCGAAGATTACGCTGATACCAATTCCGCAGCCGGTGACTGGACCACGGCGATTCAGGCAGCGATTGACGCGACCAACACCCTTGGAATCTATAACGTGCGAGGCACGGGTTCTTATGCCGTGAGCAGCACGGTAAAAATTCGCAATGTGCCGTCTTCAGGCCTGAATATCGCGATTTACAAAATCACGACCCTGAGTGCATTTCCAAGCAATACCACTTTCTGGGATGCGACACCGGTAATTTCAATTGGTGATACTACCGGCAACATCGTTGGATTGAACCTGTTCATCAACTATCTGGATGGTGGCAGCAAGGCAGACGGTATTACTGGTGTTTCTTACGGTTACGGTACCTCTCACGTTCATATCGGCTATGCGACGAACTGTATTGCGGTCATGCGTATGGGGCAGCATGACTACACCAGTGCGACTAACTGGATAACCGGTGATAACTGGGTAGGCAACTGGATGGGCGTCTATCTGGCCAACGGTACCAGCGGAACCAGTCCGATTGTTGAAGCCTGGATCATCGACGTCAAATTTATCGCCAATAACCGCTGGGGCGGCATGTGGTACTTTGATGCCGGTCAGTACGGTCAGATTCGCGGCGACTGGGATTATAACGGGACCTACCTCGCTGTTCTCGGTCTGAGCACCACCACTGGGCTGTCTTCCATTGCCGGCCAGACGGGGCTGAAACTCACCGATGGCACGACCCAGATGGAGTTCCTATTCTACTATACCTATCAGGGTACGACCTACATTGTTGTGGCGGCTTCCAGCAATATCTCCAAAGCCAGCGGCACGGGTGCGGTACCCTGGACTGCAGGCTCAACTATCAGCTGTACCACAGTAACCGGCGTATCACTGGTATTTAGCACCTCGGAAATCGCAGGGGATAACGCTAGCGGCAGTAACTACTTCGACATTCTGCATGACTTCGAACGTGCACCTTTTGGTCGAATTCAGGTTGTTGCAGGTTACATCTCCGGCATCATTGGCGGCAACTTGTATACCTCAAGTTTCCAGTATCAAAACTCGTTCTCAGGCACCACCGACAGTTTCCGGGGCTTCGGCATTTCCAACTCGGGTACGGCACTGTCGTTTTACAACTATGCGCTGGCTAGCACGCCTATAGCGAACTTCACGTCCAGCTACGTGAACTTCCCTTCGAAGTTGTCTACAGCGTATCGTCTGATTGAAGGGGGCGCTTTTGCCAGTCAGATTGCCGCCTCGTCCAGCACAACATCGGCGCTATTAACCTTAGTGGATCAGAGCACCGACAAATATTACGCCGAGGGGACTATGTATGATATTACCCTCAAAACCAACTACGCGGGCACCTGTGGTTCATACCGCGTATTCGTTATTTCCTCAGGCGGATCGTACTCTCACGTTGTTGTTTCGACCTACAGTGGGGACGCGATTGCTGTTACCTTCACGGATACGACGTCTGGCGTGCAGATGAACTTCCGTCAGGAAGCGCAAACGTCGATGGCTGTGGCCGTCAACGCCATCAGGATTTAAGGTTATTTGCCTCAGAAAATTAACCTATCCACGGGCAGCAGCCCCTCGCTGCCCGTTATTCTCTGCTAATGGTGTATTTGTAAGCAATTTGTTACAAACTTAATATTTGCAGAACGCAGCACTATTATCTCGATCGGTATAAAATGCTGTTTTAGAAAATTGTGAACTGTTGATAAAAATATGAAATGGTTAACAAAAAGTGCGCTTTTGTTTGCGGTAAAAACCTGCATAGCGGCTTTTTTAGCGTTATATATTGCACTTAAGCTGAATCTCGATAAGCCCGCATGGGCCATGGTCTCGGTTTACGTTATCTCTCAACTCTATTCGGCCTCCACGCTGTCGAAAGCGCTGTTTCGCTTTTTAGGCACCGTACTGGGCGGGATATTCATTTTTATCATTTATCCTCTCACCGTACAGCACCCCCTGCTTTTCAGCCTCAGTGTGTCGCTGTGGGTCGCTGTCTGTCTGTTTCTTTCTCTTCACGATCGCACGCCGAAAAGCTATGTGTTTATGCTGGCCGGGTACAGCGCCGCAATCATGGGCTTTGCCGATGTGACTACGCCGCTGAGCATTACCTATACGGTGATTTCGCGGGTAGAAGAGATTACCGTCGCCATTATCTGTAGTAGCCTAATCCACATGCTGGTGTTTCCGGTGCGAATGCGCAATCTGTTGGAAAGCACCGTCAACAACTGGTACAACAGCGCCAAAAGCCTCTGTAATGAGCTGCTGACCGCAGAATCCAAAGACAGCACCCCGGAGCGTGACCAGATTCTGGTGCAGATGGCTAACTATCCGCTCAACGTTGAAACCTTGATAACTCACCTGGTTTACGAAGGGGATTCGGCCAGAAAGCTCATTCGGCTGGTGGGGGCACAGTATCAACATCTCTCTTATCTTATCCCGACCCTGACCGCGATTGAAAAGCGCCTGAGCCTGCTGGCAGAGCAGGGGATAAGCTTCCCCGATTTTGTCGCCGAGTCGTTTAGCCATTTTCTTCAGTGGCTCAACAGCCCGGAGGAAAGCGGCAATGCGCAGCGGATTCAGGACGACATCGGCGCGTCGCAGGAAAGGATAAAAACGCTTTATGCCAGCGGTAATATCAGCGCAGAGGAAAGTCTGCTGCTCATTGGCCTGATGGAACGTTTGTTGAATTTCATTCGTCTTTCCGAATCCTATCTGGGTGCTAAAGAGCGTGTGAACTTGATGGGGCAGCAGCGAAAACGCAATAAAGACAAGTTAATCAGAAGGCATGCTGACCGCGGGATGATCCTGCTTTCCTGCTTTACCGCCTTCTTTGCGACCATGGTCGGCTGCCTGTTCTGGATTGGCACCGGCTGGAAAGACGGATCAACGGCGCCGATGATGGGGGCGGTCGTATGCTCATTCTTTGCCTCACTCGACAGTCCTATTGGCTCGATGAAAGTCTTTCTGAAGGGCGTACTGGTGGCTATCGCGGTCAGTATCATATATGTCGGGATTTTTATTCCCGGTACCGTTACCTTCGAATCGCTGATAATCGTTCTGGCACCGGGCCTGATTGCTTTGGGGCTGGTCATCGCCAATCCGTCGACCAACTTTATCGGGCTGATTATTGCGACCCAGATCCCCGGTTTTATCGGTATGACGCACAATCTCAAACCTGATTTACTGTCGATTATCAATGCCGCTATTTCCACCGTCGTGGGCATTGTGATAGCCGTAGTCATTACAGCCGTTTTGCGTAATAAAAGGCCTGCGTGGACTGCCCGTCGCGTGCTGCGCAGAGGCGTCAAAGAGCTGCTGCAGTTTACCTCCGAGATCAAGATGAACGCGTCGTCGTTGCTGTCGCGTCAGCAGTATGTCGCCAGCATGATAGACAAGATAAACATCATTCTGCCGCGAAATAAGGTCGATCCTATCCCAGGTGTGGCGTTGGGCGGCAATCTGATCACTGAAATCTGGCTCGGCGTAAACTGCTACGACTTTTATGCGCGTCATCACCAGTTGCTCAAAGACAATACTCTCGACAGCGATGCGCTGATGGCTGAGATTACCGGCTATTTTAAAAAGCGGTTGAGGAATATCTACATCGCGCCGCCGCAGTCGCTGCTTGATGAACTGGATAAACTGCTGCTGCGCACCGAAACACTTTGCCGCTCAGACATGCAGCTCTTCGCGCCGCTGTTTTATCTGTTTAACATTCGCATGGCGCTCTATCCGGCGCTGCGTTGGCCAGCCGAAGAAAATACTCTGCCGTTAACTCAATAACCTCATAATCTATAAGATAATTATTTAAAAGCCTCTGACAAAGGGGCTTTTTTTATGGCCCCTGGGATGAAACCCGACTTAGCGCTAAACTCTTCGCGTATTTTTCTCAAATTTATGTTTCCTCGCACCTGTTGTCAGGGTAGTCTCATGGGCCGTCGCAAAATATCGGACGTAACGTAAATCATCCTCGACCAATACTCGTAATAAAAAATAAGTGTAAACAGGACAAGTATGGACTCCACCCTCATTTCGATTACCCCTGGTAAGGAGACGTCTTCACTCAACCGTGCCCGTCGTGCTGCCTGGGGTAGCTTCGCAGGCGCCGTTGTAGACTGGTATGACTTTCTGCTCTATGGCATCACCGCCGCCCTGGTGTTTAACCGTGAATTTTTCCCGCAGATAAGCCCGGCTATGGGAACCATTGCCGCGTTGGCGACCTTTGGCGTCGGTTTTCTGTTCCGACCGTTAGGTGGGATAATTTTCGGCCATTTTGGCGATCGTCTTGGCCGCAAACGCATGCTGATGATGACCGTGTGGATGATGGGGTTGGCCACTGCACTGATTGGTCTGTTGCCGAGCTTTAGCGTGATGGGTTGGTGGGCACCGGTGTTATTAGTGACGCTGCGCGCAATACAAGGCTTTGCCGTGGGGGGCGAATGGGGAGGCGCAGCCGTGCTTTCAGTCGAAAGCGCGCCCGAGAAGAAAAAGGCTTTCTATAGCAGTGGAGTTCAGATTGGCTATGGCGTCGGGCTTCTTCTCTCGACCGGATTGGTCTCGCTTATCAGCCATTTCACCAGCGATGAACAGTTTCTGAGCTGGGGCTGGCGTATTCCGTTCCTGTTCAGCACGTTATTGGTGGTGGCGGCGCTGTGGGTACGTAATGGCATCGTTGAGTCCGCCGAATTTGAACAGCAGAGTCAGCATAAACCGGCCGTACAGGCTAAACGGCGTTTGCCGGTTGTGGAGGCATTGATACGCCACCCCAGCGCATTTTTAAAAATTATCGCCCTGCGCCTGAGTGAACTGCTGACAATGTATATCGTCACCACCTTCGCGCTGAGCTACTCTACCCAGAATTTGGGTTTGCCCCGCGACCTGTTCCTGAATATAGGTTTGTTAGTTGGCGGCCTGAGCTGCCTGACCATCCCATGCTTTGCCTGGCTGGCTGACCGCTTTGGCCGTCGGTGCATTTATATTACCGGCGCGCTAATCGGTGCTTTTAGCGCCTTCCCATTCTTTATGGCGCTGGAAGCACACTCAATTTTCTGGATCATCTTCTTCGCGATTATGCTGGCCAATGTTGCCCATGACATGGTGGTTTGCGTACAGCAGCCGATGTTTACTGAAATGTTTGGTGCGAGCTACCGCTACAGCGGTGCAGGCGTCGGTTATCAGGTCGCCAGCGTAGTGGGTGGGGGATTTACGCCATTGATTGCTGCCGGATTGGTCACCTTTTCGGGCGGCGACTGGCACAGCGTTGCTGTCTACCTGCTGGCGGGCTGTCTGCTCTCTGCCGTCACTGCCCTGATGATGAAAGGGGCGCGCTAAAGGATAGCCCGTTTGAGGTATCTTAAACGGGCTTTTTGCTTTGCAGTCATACCCATTTTATTAACGTTAGCGCCAGAAGGCCTATTAACGTCAGTTAATGCTGATTTTTTGTTTTATTTAGACATAATTGTGAATATCTTTGTTACAAACAAAAGAAGATAACAAGTTTCGTGGGGGTATAAAATAATGCTTTAAAATCTACGTGATTTGTTTAAATAGAAATGAAGTGGCTAACAAAAAATGCTTTTTTGTTCTCGGTAAAAACCTGTATTGCTGCATTTTTGGCTTTATACATCGCATTAAAACTTAATCTTGATAAACCCGCCTGGTCACTTACCTCCGTTTTTATCATCTCACAGCTTTATTCAGCTTCGACGCTCTCGAAATCGGTGTTCCGCCTCATGGGAACGCTATTGGGCGGAGCTTTTATCTTTTTTATCTATCCAATCACCGTACTCTATCCCCTGCTGTTCAGCGTGAGCGTATCGCTGTGGATTGCCTTCTGCCTCTATCTCTCGTTGCACGACCGCACGCCGAAAAGCTACGTGTTTATGCTGGCAGGATACAGCGCGGCAATCATGGGGTTTGCTGACGTCGATTCGCCGTTGGAAATCACCTATACCGTGATTTCACGTATTGAGGAGATAACGGTCGCCATCGTCTGTAGCACCCTGGTTCACATGATTATTTTCCCGGTGCGAATGAGCACGCTGCTGGAAATGAGCGTCAATAACTGGTTCGAAAGTGCCAAAAAACTCTGCAGCGAAATGCTGACACGCGTGTCGAAAGAAAAGTCGCTGGAGAACGAGCACATTATGATTCAGATGGCGAACTATCCGCTCAATGTCGAAGCGTTGATCACCCACTGTGTCTATGAAGGAGACTCGGCCCGCACGCTCATTCGCATGGTCACGGTGCAATATCAGCATTTGTCCTACCTGATCCCGACGCTGACCGCGATTGAAAAACGGCTGATCCTGCTCAGTGAACACGGCGTTTCCTTCCCTGATTTTATCGCGGAAACCTTCAGTCATTTCCTGGTATGGGTGAACAATCCTGAGCAGTTTGGCAGCACAGACGTTTTGGTTGAAGAAATGGTTGCCTCGCAGGAGCGAATAAAAGCGCTCTATGCAAGCGGGGAGATGAACGCCGAGGAAGGGCTGCTGTTAACCGGCCTGGTCGAACGACTGCAAAACTTTATCCGTATCGCGCACGCCTATCTGGGGGTAAAAGAGAAAGTAAACGCGCTGAACGATGAAAGAAATCCGGCCAAGTTTACGCTGTTTAAGAAACACGCCGACAAGGGGCTGATTTTCCTGTCATCGCTGACTATTTTTATTGTGACTATGCTCTGCTGCCTGTTCTGGATAGGCACGGGATGGAAGCACGGCGGAACGGCGCCGGTGATGGCGGCTATCGCCTGCTCTTTCTTTGCGGCGCATGATAGTCCAATAGCCTCGCTTCAGGTGTTTCTAAAAGCGGTCATTATTGCCATCGCCGCTAGCCTGATTTATACGCTGGTGCTTATTCCTTGGGCGACGAGCTTTGAAGCGCTGGTTATCTGCCTTGCGCCGGGACTGCTGGCGTTGGGCATGGTGATTGCCAAGCCCGCGAGCAATATCTTTGGCCTGATCATCGCGACACAAATCCCGAGCTTTATGGGCATGAGTCATGACTTCAGGCCCGACCCGCTCTCCATCATCAACTCGGCGATTTCGACGGTGGTGGGGATTCTGATTGCAGTGCTGGTCACCGCGATTATTCGTAACAAGCGACCGTCATGGACCGCCAAGCGCGCATTGCGTAAGGGTATCAAAGATCTGTTGCAGTTTACGCAGGCCGTCAAGATGAACAAATCTTCACTGCTTGGCCGTCAGCAATACGTGGCGGGGATGCTAGACAAGGTCAATATTATTTTGCCGCGCATTAAAGTTGATCCTATTCCCAACGTGGCGCTGGGCGGCAATTTGATTACCGAGATCTGGTTGGGGGTGAGCGTATTCGACTTCTACGCCCGACACGAAGAGTTGTTACGCAGTAACGGTATCGATACCGATGCGCTGCTGTTTGAGATTAATAACTATATCAAGCAACGTCTGAAGAACATTTATGCTGCGCCGCCGCAGTCGCTGCTGACGGAACTCAACCTGCTGCTGCTCAAGCTTGAGCCGGTGTGCCGCACGGATATGCATCTGTTTATGCCACTGTTTTATCTCTTTAATATACGTATGTGGCTTTATTCCTCCGAGCGTTGGCCGACGCTACCCGCCTGATCCATGTGAAAGACGCTGCTGCGGGCCTTGCCGAATAAACGGCCCGCAGCGCTAAAGCCCTATCAGATGTTTTCGAGCTCAATGTCCTTGGTTTTAGGACCCAGCACTGAAATCACCAATACCACTATCGCCATGCTCGCGACGATAAAAGCCAGTACGCCAATATTGCCGGTGTATTGCAAAAATAGACCGATAATAATGCTGCTGAACACCGTCGAGAGGCGGCTGAAGGAGTAACAGAAACCGACGGCCGTCACTCGAATGCGTGTCGGGAAAATCTCGGTCTGGTAAGAGTGGAAGCTGTAGGTCATCCAGGCATTGCAATAGCTAACCATGAATCCGCAAAGAATCATGCCCAACGGGCTACGCTGAAAACCAAACAGTGCTCCAAAAATAACCACGCCCAATGCGCCTGCAACCACCTGCCATTTTATTTCGAACTTGTCGGCATACAGCGCAGAAATCAGACATCCCAGCGGGAATCCAAGGGTGATAATAATCGAATATGACAGGCTATGGGTGAAGCTGCTGCCTTGCCCGGTGAGGAGAGCGGGAAGCCAGTTGCCGAAGCCGAAGAAGCCGATAGCCTGAAATATATTGAAAATCATCAGCATGATAGTGCGTGACCGGAACTGAGGCGTCCAAATTTCACGGAACCTGCCGCGGCGTTCAAACTGGGCTTCATCCTGTAACGTAACCAGATGGGTGACGCGCTCGACTTTGCCCATTCCGCACTGTTTTTCAAGATTCTCAAGCACTTCCTGCGCTTTGTCCGCCTGACCCTGCTGCATCAGCCAACGCGGCGATTCAGGCAGTTTTTTGCGTACAATCCAGATAAACAATGAAAACACCACGCTGACCAGCAATACGTAGCGCCAGCCCGTCAGGCCAAACCACATGTGGGGAACGAACCACCATGAGATGAGTGCGACGACGGGAACCGACATGAACTGGATAAAGAAAGAGAATGCGAAGGCCTTACTGCGCAGGCGTGTCGGGACCATCTCTACCAGATAGGTGTCGATGGTGACAAGCTCTATACCCAGACCGACACCGACCAGAAAGCGCAGAAAAATGATCCACTCAGCCTGATGCTGGAACACAATAAGCAGGGTAAAAAAGCTGTACCACAGCAGGGCAAACATAAAGGTCAGGCGACGGCCAAACTTGTCGGCCAAAGGGCTGAGCAGGCTGGTGCCTATAAACAGGCCAAGGAAAGTCGAGGAAGCGAACGCGGCCTGATCGGAAATACCAAACACGCCCGCACTGCCGGTGTGAAAAATGCCTTCGGCAATTAACCCCGGGCTGATATAAGCCGTTTGGAATAGATCGTAAAGCTCAAAAAAACCACCAATGGCTAATAATATTATAAAGCGCCACAGTCCCGGTGATGAGGGCAGGGCGTCTATCCTGGTGATCAGTTCAGGGGCCGTCATGGCCGCTGGCTGATTCGATAAAGACGAAGCGTGTGCAAATTCCATAATTACCATTACCCGTTAAAAAAACCTCATCATGCTAAGTTTTTATCACCGGATTTAAATTCGGAATAAGATTTCAAGATGTAAAAAAATAGCGGAATTCACTGATATCTTTAATCTGATAAGATTAATCGCTTCTCGCTGCTATTCCAATGCTTGCAGATATTTATCCGCATTTTGCGCAAAACTTATTCAGTAATTATTAAAATAAAGTTTATAGCCAAACAGCAGGTAATTCTGCCAAACACTATGCCACGCCGAGTGTCTTTTCAGGCACGATGGCGACTGATTTTTTCCTGATTTTTACCTAATGCAAAGCTGAGTGCCGCCCAGCCGCAGGCCAGCGCGACGCTAAATAACGTCAGTGGGCCGAGCGCCAAGCCCAGAAGACTGATTGCCTGATAGGACCATGCGCCCATTTGGTCGCCGGCGCGATACACCAGCGTGTCGATAAATACTTTGGCGTGATATTTCTCCTCTTTGCTGACCACGGTGAAGAGGATTTCGCGGCTCGGTCTGGAAAGCGCGAAGTTTATTGCCCGACGTAGAATAGTGAACCCCACTAAAACGGCGAGAGAGGGCGCCCATCCTAGCCAAGCGAAGCCAATAATACTGACCAGCGGCAACAGCATTAGCGTATAGGGCGTGCCGAAGCGAGAGATGATTCTGCCGCTGGCGGTCAGTTGGCAGATAAGTGTGAGCACATTGATGGTCAGGTCAACGCTGGCGAAAAACGCCGTACGCTGGCTCTCATCGCTAAATGCCTGCCTGACGATGCTGGCCTGCTGAAAGTAAAGCAGCGTCGAGGTGATGGAGTAAAACAGGATATATCCGCAAATTCCCAGCAGATAGGGGGAGCGCATTGTCTGGCTTATCCCCGTGAACAGCGGGGCCAATGCGCCTTTCCCTTGCAGAGTGTCCCGCACTTTCTCGCCTTGCGATGGGGGCTTTTTCAGTCGCTGGCCGCTGCGCGAAAGTTTTACCGCGCTGAAGACCGAAATCTGAATCAGCACTACGGAGAGTATCAACAGCATTGACGTTGAAAGATGACGAGCGAGCAGGGCGGTTATCGAGGAGCCAGCAATTGCGCCCACCGTGGCCGCCGCGGCGAGCAGCCCAAAGAGCCGTTTGCCGCGTCGGGTATCAAAGACATCAACGATTAATGCCCAGAATACTGAGACGGCAAACAGGTTGAAAACCGAGACCCATATAAAAAAGAGTCGCCCTACCCAGGGATTGTTCAGTCCACCCGGTAGTGTAAACAGTGCGGCAAACAGCAGCAGTATGGCGGCGCAGAACTGATAGCTATAGCTGATGAAACGCTCGCGCGGCAGGCATTGCGTCAATTTGTTGTAAGGCCATTGCAACAACAGCATAGTGACTAACACGGCGCTAAACAGCCACGGCAGTGAATGAGCGCCGGTCAGGGTACTTATCGTGTCGCGAATGGGTCTGATCATGTAATAGGCACCCAGCAGCGAGAAAATATACAGCCAGCCCCACAGCAGCGGGGCGATTTCCTCACGGCGAATGCGTACCACTTTGCTCATCCTGCGGTGCAGTGAAATCATGGCAGGTTGGGTCATTTCAGGCGTTCTTTTTCGATGGATTCAGGCTCATGAATGGCCATTAGCCAGTTCGGCACGCAGATCTTTTTCGCTCAGGGCCTGCAGGAATAGCGAGGATCCTGGCTGGAAAAGTCTGGCGCTGTCGAGATTACCGGTCACGACAGGCACGAACCCTGCCTGGGTTATGAGTGCTGATACGGCGTCAACGGCAGCCTGGCTGTCTCCGGCAAGCGGGACGGCAATCGATGGCGATTGATGGGCATCTGAAGCAAGGGTGCTGGCCGCAATCGAGTTGAAGGCTCTGACTACCTGAGCTCCCGGCAGGAACTGCGCAGTGGCACGTCCACTGCCTATCTTCAGCGCTGTCTCGGCTGTTTGGCCGTCACGGCCGGGATAAGGGTTGCCGACATCGAGCACGATTTTATTTTTCAATGCGCCTCCGAGGGTTTTCCCAAGGCCTGGCAGGGCGCCGTAGGGCACCGCCATCACTACCACGTCACCAAACTGTGTGGCCTGTTGCACTGTTCCAACCTGCGTATCGTGCCCCAAAGAGGCCGCCAGCGGCTTGAGTTCATCCGGATGGCGTGAGGCAAACATTACCTGATAACCGGCATTGACCCACAGCTTGCCAAGCGTCGAGCCCATTTGACCCGCGCCAATAATACCGATTTTATGCACCGGCGTTGCGGCTGCCAGGGCGGTGGGGGCAGCGATAATGGCGAACGCCGCCAATAAGGGCACGGCAAAAGCGAGGCGTCCTAGTCGGTGAAACTTGTCTGATATTCCCCTTAAAAACATGATTTTATCCTTAATCTTCCGTCGCGACAGTGAATGGTATCGATTCCATTTGTGCTTTTTAATATCTGGCTATGGGCTAGGTTTGCTGCCAAAGCTGTTTGAACCCTCCTTGGGAACCCGTTACCGGGTCGGTCACGGGTATCGCGACCTGTGAAATATTGCGCCGTGCCTCTGGCAATTTGTGTATATCGTCGTGATACAGATCAGGACTTAGTCCCTGTGGATACGCGCCAAGCACCTCAAAGTCTGCACTTGCCGAGAGCTGCTTATGGCCCACGCCTGCGGGGATCAGAATAACATCGCCTTTTTGCAGCGTCGCCGTAGGGCCAGTCTCGCCGCCCAGCTGCACGGTTGCATTGCCGCTGCTGACGCCCAGCAGTTCATGGGTATTGGAATGATAGTGGGTGAAAGTGAATATCTGGTAACGCCACTGTACTGGCCAACCGTTACGGGAAAAAAGATCGGTGAGGTATGCATCCGTATTGTTAGTCCCTTTCGGGACAGCCTGCTGGTAAATCAGCAGGGGGAGACGGTCGTTAGGCACGCCGTTCACCGTTTTATTTAGCAGCAGTGAACGGATATTGATGTTCGGCCGTCTGTCTTGTGCATACCCCGTCAGCGGTAGGGCAGAAGCCACTAACAGAAGCTGACAGAAGTCTCTGCGAGAGAATTGTCGGGGACTTAATATCTTCATGGCGCGCTCCTGTGCTTTGGTTAAATCATTGCCGAGGAAGGCTTTTTGAACGCAGGCAGCCCGGACCGAAGGCCACAGGATGTCGCGAACTCACCGTTAAAATATGTGAGTCAGATCGCAATTTTGTCAAGGCAATGGGGGAAATGAAAATGTGGAAGAGTGTGACAAAGGAGGATAAAACAGCCCCGAAGGGCAGTTATAGGGTTAGAAATCACCCGCTGGTTCCGGATTATCAATAGCCTTGAGAGAAAGGGGCAAATGATAATTTGGCTGACTTGAGAAGAAGGCCTGCAGGGCAACGCGCTTGCTTCGGTCAATGGAAATCTCTTGCACTGTCTTACGGAAAATACTGTAACGACCACAGCTGGTGCAGGTGACGTTGAGCACTTTTTCGGTCAGATTAAGTGAAGTCTTGGTCTTGATTGTACTTTGGCATAATGGACACTCGTCAGGAGTGTGAACAGCGGTGGAACTCATAAAACCTCCGGTTTTATTTGGGCCAGCGAGCAGTATAGCGCAAAAAGCGGTCAAGCCCTTAGCGCTAATTGAGTAAAAGGCTACCAATTTTGATTTAAGCCCAATTTTATACGTACTCGATCACCTTTAAGCCTTCCTGTTCATGAGGCGGTACGAAGTAACTCGAGATAAGAAAGTATTGTTGTTCAGTGGTTTGAAAGGCGTGTGAGCCTGATTCATTGCGCAGTTTTAGGCGCTGGAGGCAAACATCATCTGGAACATTGGGAAAGTGGAGTTGGTGTTCTCTGTCGGCATTTTCGGCAATACTTTTCCCCCAGGCGCGCAATGTTGGGGTATTAAGCGGGAAATCGAGCACCACGTTCACGCCTTTGCCGAGTAAGTTTTCAATGTGCGATTGCAGGACTTGACGCAGACGAGCGGAGTTTTCGATGTACTGTTCGAGGGTATTTTGCCGCCCTGCGAACAGCGTCGATAGCCAGTCATCTTCAGAAATCAGCAGCGCATTATGGCGTTCTGCCAGTTGGTGCGCCAGCGTAGATTTCCCTGACCCTATCTTTCCGCACAATAAATAAAGCCGTGCCGGGTTGATGACTTTTTCCATGATTTTGCCTTCCTCTACCGTGGTTGATTGTCCCGCCGGTGAGTTTTCTCCCCACCCGTCGGGTGGATTGAATGCGACAAATGTGCAGCCGTTATCCCACCCCGATAATCAAGGTGATAATAATTCGTGCCACAGGTCGGTTTTCATTTTTCATAGTAATATTGATAACGTGCTAAGGAATGTTTGTCAAAATTCTTCGTAAAAGATCGTTTACTTTTAACGTTATAAAATGAGTGCAGTAAAAGACTGAGCAAAATGGGGTCGAGGCTGCCGTAAAAATGGGGCAAAAATGTCTGATTTTGCGCAATACAAGCAAATTGATGGGTCAAAATATCGGCGTATATTTGTGGTGGGTGACGTCCATGGCTGCCTGCAACAATTGAATCGCGCCCTGTCGGCCCAGCATTTCCAGAAACATGAGGACTTACTGGTTTCCGTTGGTGACTTAATCGATCGCGGCGAGCATAGCATTAGCTGCCTGTCATTGATTGAACAACCCTGGTTTGCCTCTGTGCGTGGCAATCATGAACAAATGGCGATAGATGCCCTTAAGGGGCTCAACGTGCCACGCTGGTTGAAGAACGGCGGCGACTGGTTTTACAAGCTCGATTCAGCCAAAGAGTCGATCGCTCGTGAACTGATTGCGCTGGCCGACACATTGCCCCATATCATTGAAATTCAAAGCAACAATGTCCTGATGGTGATTGCCCACGCTGATTATCCGTTAAATCGCTATGAGTATGGTCAGCCGGTAGATGCCAACGAGGTCGTGTGGAGTCGCCAGCGAATTGCCGATTCTAACGCCGGTCACGTGAAGCCAATTACCGGTGCGGAAAGCTTTTTCTTTGGCCATACGCCGGTGGAGAATCTACAGCAATTTGCCAATCAGTATTATATTGATACTGGCGTGGTATTTGGAGGCAGGCTGACCCTCCTGCAAATTCAATGATATTATTGGTTTAACACGGAACGGTATCACTGATTTCAGGTTCTGATTTTTTGTCTCCCCGAGAGTTGATAATGGAAAATAAGCGAGAAGACCGGCTACAAAGGTTGCTGGTGGCGTTAAAAAAAACTGACAAAATCCACCTTAAAGATGCCGCCCTCCTGCTTGATGTCTCGGAGATGACCGTGCGGCGAGACTTGGGTGACAGCGTGTCGCCACTCATATTGCTCGGGGGATACATTGTTATCGATCCTAAAAACAGTCCGGCGACACACTACTTCGTCAGCGAACAAAAAATGCGGCAGGTGGCAGAGAAACAGCGGTTGGGGAAACAGGCGGCAATGCTTATCAATGATGATGACGTGGTGTTTTTCGACTGCGGGACAACCACGCCATATATCATTGAGCAGATCCCTGATGAACGGGTGTTTAGCGCAATTTGCTATTCGTTTAACACGTTTTTAGCACTGCAGGATAAGCCTAACTGTGAGGTCATGATGTGTGGCGGCATGTATCGGCCCAGCAACAGCATCTTCATTCCCTTCGGTAAGAGCAGCAGCGAACTGGATAACACCTTACCGGACAAGGCCTTTATTTCTGCGGCGGGTATCAGCATCGAATATGGCGTCAGCTGTTTTAATTTCGATGAGCTCTTGGTAAAGCATCAGGCGATGCAGCGCTCGCGTGAAAAAATACTGGTGGTCGACAGCAGTAAGTTCGGTCAGGTGCGTCCTGCGGCTATCGCGCCGTTGAGCAAATTCAACACGCTGGTAACCGACAGCGCGCCGCAGCAGTCCTATATCGATTATTGCCGCGAGTCAGATATCCAACTTTACTATTAGCAATTTAACCCAGCTTATAGAAACTCTTTGGGCGGCTGCAATACGAGACGCCCGAATTACTCACCCCTCTGCCGCTTAGCGTATTACGGCAATCTTCTCGACTGACTGATAGAGCACCACTTCAAACATGCCCGTCTTTGTACCGTCGTTGAGGTATTGCTCGTAGCAGGCTTTACCGTCGGGACGATAGCCGCTGTTGGCGATATGAACGTTGAAAAAGTCGGTCCACGCCTGAGCAAAGTTGTCGTCATCAATGGTGGTATGAAACGCCGCGTAAGTCCCTGCGGGTAGGGTTTGAAGCGCAATGCCCTGACTCTCGTTATCGAGCTGAAAACCTTCTTTGACGCTGACCGAAGGATCGGCGCGACAGGCCTCGGGCGCGGTGATGTTCGGATTGTCCCAAAATACCGTCAACCATTCTCCTTCCATGAGCTCATGCTGTTTTGCCCACGGGGTCAACGCGTCGAATCCCTTTTTGATGCTGGTTTCATAGGGGCCGGTAACGCGGTAACTGGCAACGAATTTTGCAGGTTTTTCCAGAATCATAAATGCCACGGTGCATTCCTCATCTTCAGTGAGTTAAGTGATAACTGCGTATTCTCCTTGATTCCGAACGCTTTCCGTTGGTCAGGAAGTGTCGGATGTATAACAGATGGCGAGAAATTTTCGATGAACTGCTCTACTTGCTATAACAGTTGCCATGTTAAAATCTTGCTATCAAATTGCAGTATAGTCCTGACTGTAGTGAGGTTATCAATGGATGTCGTTAAAAGTATTCTGAATAGTGAGATCGAACGCATTAACCGTGCCGAAGGTCGAGATGGCAAGCCGAGAATCAACAGTGAGTTCTTCATCAATCACCCATGGCTGTGTCTGGCGATGTTTGTCGGATACATTGCCGTTGGTATTGTGATGTACGCGTCGCCCTATATGGGACTCGGCTGGTTTGCCGGTTTTACCGCGTTTTTAATCTTTATGGCGGCTATGCTGCTGCTGGAAATCAAGCCCACCTATCGCTACGAAGACATTGGGGTATTGGATTTGCGCGTCTGTTACAACGGCGAATGGTTCTTTAGCCGCGAAATCTCTTCCGATGCGGTTAACACGCTGCTCAACAGCAGTGCAGTCGATGGTCGTTTTAAATCACACGTTCAATCCATCGTGCAGCACAAAGGCGCAATTGATTTTTATGATGTGTATGACCTGGCACGCCGATATCAAACATCGCCAGATTTCACGCATACCGCACAAATCGCTTTGTAAAAGTGCAACAACATTTGTTCCCGCTATGACTCTTCACTGGCGGCTCTGATAAACTGATGGTTATATCATGCGCAAAGAAATGATAAATTGACTTTGCTGCCTCAGTACAGGAGCCGCCGTGGAACGTATCAAACTCTCAATTCATCACTTACATAAATATGTTGCGGGCGAAAAGCAGGATGCTCAGGCAACGGCACGAATTTATGCCGGTGATAAGCTCATTCTGGTAGAAAATATGCAGGGCCAAGCCGTCTGGTATGACCGATTTATTCATGCCACTGATGATAACGGTCAGCCGCTGCGCGTGGAGTGGGACTGTGACGGTGAGGCCAGCATGGACGTCTCCCGCGTTGAAGTGTGTTCATGCTGTGGTGGCGATGAGAGTCTGCACGTTTAAGCGCTAACGTGAATACGTTGTTTCAGGAGCGAGAAATGAAATTTCTGAATAATGAATTTGAATACCGAAACTGGATCATGCATGAAATCTTCCAGGTCACCGCAGTGGGTGAGTCCTCGGAATTTGCTGACCAGGAGATTGAGGATTTTATCTTTGATGCGCGTCCTGTCGCCTATCCCTGTATTGCCGTAATGATCCAGACGCCGGGTCAGCCGGGCGTGTGCGAGCCGCGCTTTGTTTACAAAGAGCAGGTTTTCGAGTGGGCGCATCAGATGGGATTTGGTTTCGACAGCTGAGCCCTGGAATCGCTCCAGGGCACACGTCCTGATTAGACGTTTTTACGATCTATCTTTTCTTCGCCCCAGAACAAGTAATCCTCTTTGGTTTTGGCGAAAGCCACCGGTAGCACTTCATCGTTGCCTTCTTCCCAGATTTTCTGGGCCAGAACTTCATCGTTATCTGCCAGTTCGAAAATAGCTTCAGCAATCTCGTGAGAGGTTTCACGCACGTTGGCCCAAGCTTTGATGTTTGAACTTGTCATGTGTTTCTCCTTAGTTTTGGCACCCCTTAACTATGAGCGCTAGAGTGGGGAGACGCAAATTCAAATGCTGGAAGCTTGCACAGACGGGCGGGGCACAGCACAGATTAATGGTATCTGCGGTCCGCTGTCGTTTATACTCTTTCAACGCTGACTGCCTGCTTTATCGTAGGGCGAGGCAGTGAAATTATCAAAACACGCAGTGCGCGACGACAAGGTGAAAAACATGAGTGACGATATTTTTGATTTCGATATAGATGCTGCGTTGGAAACTGCCGAAGAGAAAGCGGCTGAAAAAGCGTCTGCCTTACCGGAAATTCTGGAAGATGAAGCAGACTGCGAAGGCTGCAAAATCTAAGTCAGCACCCGTTTGCACCGACTGAATATTGTTAAAAGGAACCGCTTCGGCGGTTTTTTTGTTTCTGAAACGCAGAACTGCCACATCGCAAGCATTTTTTTATGCGCAGCTTTCAACCATGATTCGAACAGCAAATCGACGCCTTTTTCGCCTGGCAGAAAAATTTATGTTTTCCGCCATGGCCTTACGAATCCGCAACAATTGTAAGCGATTTGACGCAACTGTGAGGAAATCGTGAGGCGTGAGTAAATGGGATAAATTCCTATAGAACAGCAAGATAGCCAGGGTTAACTTAGCAGCATCAGATCGGACAGATCCTGGAGTTAGACATGAAAAAAATATTATTAGTGCTCGCGGCGTTGTCAGCCCTTTCAGGCATACCCGCCGTAGCACATGCAAATGTTTCGATTGGGATTAACACCCCTGGTTTATCGCTTAACATCGGTGACCGCGATCCACGCGGTTACTACTGGGACGGGGGCGGTTGGCGTCCGCCGGGCTGGTGGGATCATCACCGCTATGACCGTGGCCATTGGGTTTATTATGAGGCGCCGCCACCGCCACCGCGCTATTACTGGCGTGAAGGTCCGCCACGCTGGCACGAGGGTCCACCTCCAGGCCGCTGGCATGAAGGTCCACCGCCGGGTCACTGGCATGATGGTCCACCCCCTGGTCGTTGGTAATCGGTCAGTAGCGACCCAAGCGTGGTAACGAAGTAAAGTCCGATTGATTAACGAGTAAAAGATTTTGAGTACAGGGTTGGCGCTGGCTATGCGAAAGCATCCCCAACGTCAATTCTGTACTTTTTAGTTTCTGCATCCTTTCACTTAATTTCCGCGAACCTCGACTAAAACTGGGCAGTGCGCATTGGCAACCACTTCTGCGCTGACCGATCCCTTTAAGATCCTGCCGAACGCCGTAAGCTGGCGATGGCCCATCACGATAACCGACGCCTTTTTGCTTTTTGCCTCAGAGACCAGCGTTTCTCCCGCCGAGCCAACGACCAGATTACCGCGCGCCGTAATACCGGCTTCCGCCAACTGGCGCAGCGCATTTTCAACCACTGCCGTCGCGCTATCCTGCTCGGCCGCCGCAGCAGGATATTCGAGAATGTCCCCCGGCTGTTCATGTTGATTAGCCAAGGCGTAAGACTCGTCGATACAGCAGGTGACATACACGTCCGGTTTACCGTAACGTGCGATTTGACTCGCTAATTTAATCACCTGTGGCGTTTGTGTAGAACCGTCGACGGCAACGAGAATGACATCAAACATACAGTCTTCCTTTTGTGCGAGATGAAGAAATGCGCCGGCTATTTGCCGATGCCCAGTTTGCCAATCTCTCCAATCAGAGCCTCTTTGCAGCGCAGCACGGCCTGCTGTACGCTCTCGAGCTTAGCGGCATGCCTCTCTGTCGGCATCAGTACCGAGATAGAATAATGTCCAAGAATGGTGTCGATGGCGATGGCTAAGGTGGAGATCCCGAGCACCGTTTCGCCACTTTCCATCGAGATGCCGGTGGCGCGCACCTGGGCCACTTTCTGCATCAGCGCATCGATATCCTTGACGGTATTTTCCGTCGCCGGTTCCAGCGTCTCACCGACCAGCTGGCGAATTTCCAGGTCGCTCTTTAGCGAGAGCAGGGCGCGGCCGGCCGAGGTGCTATAAATCGGCAAGTTTAAGCCAAATTTTGGCACCACGCGCAGCTCGCGTTCGGCGACGATGTAGTGAATGTTGGCAATTTGTCTGCCGCTGGCGCGACCCAGAGCGACGGTTTCCTCGGTTTCATTGCAAAGCTGCTGCAGGTAGGGCGAGGCGATCGCGACCACGTCGGTATGGATAGTGGAAACCAGACGCAGCAGCATCGGGCCTAATCTTACGCCACCTGCACCCTCGGTGCGCACGATCCCTTCTTCACCCAAAGCGGCAACAATGCGCTGTACCGTCGAGCGTGGCAGCTGGACCTCATTGGCGATAGCCCCGAGGCTGAGTCCTGCGGGGTGACTTCCCAATGCGTTAAGAATGGCCGCCGCGCGCGAGATGACCTGTATTCCGCCGCTGCGCTCTTCCTCGACCGAGTATTCAGTATTCATAGCATTGATTTATCCATGATTATTTCCTTCCTTATCTTATTAACACCCGCCCAATGTAATGTCAGGCGGTGCGAAAAACAATCACCCACCACATTGCAATACACTGCACCGTATTATAGTATCGGCTCGGTGTACCGTATAGCGGTGCATTGCATCATTATAATAAGAGCACATTTATGATTCAGCAAACGACCCAGGTCAGCCCTGCCATACCTGCTCCGCCTCCCCCGCAGCCTTTTACGCTTAGGCTGGTGATTGGGTTGATCGGTATTCTCATCGCCTCACTTTTTTCAGGCCTCAACGATCGCGTGTCAGACATTGCGCTGGCCGACGTGCGCGGTGCGCTTAATATCAGCAGCGATCCCGGATCCTGGGCGATCGGTGCCTATCAGGCCGCCGAAGTCGCCGCCATGATGCTGGCACCCTGGTTCGCGATGACCTTCTCGCTGCGCCGTTTTGCCATCGGCGTCGCGAGCGGTTTTTCGCTGGTGGCCGCCGTACTGCCGTACTCGCCGAATATCTCGGTGTTTATTGCCTTACGCATCGTGCAGGGCATCTTTGGCGGCGCGCTTCCGCCGCTGCTGATGACCGCCGCACTGCGTTTTCTGCCTCCGGGCATCAAATTATATGGCCTCAGCGCCTATGCCTTGACCGCAACCTTTGGGCCGAATATCGCGACAACGCTGGCGGCATATTGGACCGACGTGGTCGGTTGGCAGTGGGTGTTCTGGCAGGTGATCCCGCCGTGTCTTCTTGCTGCGAGCATGGTGAGCTACGGTATTCCGCAGGATCCCTCCCGCTTCGAACGCTTCAAACAGATGGACGTGGTCGGCATGCTCACGGGCAGCAGCGGTATCGCGCTGCTGGTACTGGTCTTACAGCAGGGCGAGCGGCTCGACTGGCTGAGTTCGCCGCTGATTGTGGTGATGCTGCTGTCTTCGGTCGGCCTGCTTAGCGTATTTTTCGTCAATGAATGGTCGCATCCGCTGCCGCTGTTTAAACTGCAGATGCTAAAGAGGCACAACCTCAGCCACGGTTTGTTGACCCTCGGCGGGCTGATGACGTTGGTGCTTTCCGGTTCGGCGTTACCCTCAAGCTATATGGAAAGCGTGCAGGGATTTCGCGCCGTTCAGGTTGGCCCGCTGTCGTTGACCATTGGCCTGCCGCAGCTACTGTTAGCGCCGCTCGTAGCAACGGTGCTGAATTTCCGCTGGATAGACAGCCGCTATATCTTACTCGGCGGTCTCGGTCTTATCGGCGTCTCCTGCTACGGCGGCAGTCATCTCACCGAAAGCTGGGCCAGAGAGAATTTCTATTGGCTGCAAATCATGCAGGCTTTCGGCCAGCCGATGGCCATCTTGCCGGTACTGATGGGCGCGACCGGCGTGGTGCAGCCGCCTGAAGGGCCTTTTGCATCGGCGATGTTTAATACCGTTCGCGGGCTGGGTAGCGTTCTCGGCACGGCAGTGGTCGGGGAATTTTCCAGCCAGCGTGAACAGTTCCACTCCAACGTATTGCTCAATCACGCGGGCAGCGTCAGTGCGCTACTTTCTCAGCCTTACGACGGCGATGGCACCTATCTCGCCCCGCTGAATCCCGAGGGTTCAGCGGTATCGACAGAAGCACTCAGCGCCTTTTCATCGCTGGTTAAAAGACAGGCCACGGTGTTAGGGCTGTCCGACAGCTATTTGATGATTATCGGCGTCGCGATCGCACTGGCTTTGCTGACGGTTCTACTGCCCAAACGCGCCTACCCGCCGCAGTCGCTGGTGAAAAAAGCCGATTGAGCCACGCCGGTTTCCTGACACAGACTATTAATAAGAACAATCGAGAGAACAGTATTATGTCCAAGACATCCTCATTTCGTCCCATCTGGCTGGCCGTTGCCGTCATTATCCTCCTGCTTTTCATTGTGGGCTGGCATCTGCTTGCGGGCGAAACCTCGCCAACGACCGATGACGCGGTGATTTCTGCCGACTCTACGCTAGTCGCGCCGCGTATTTCCGGCACCATTCAGGATGTTCTGGTCGAAGATAACCAGCAGGTCAAGGCCGGGCAGCTGCTGGCTAAAATCGATGACCGCGACTACGTAAATGCGGTACAAACCGCCCAGGCCTCACTCGAAACCGCACAGGCACAAATGCAGAGTCTGGTGGCGCAGACTGCCAAACAGCGACCAACTATCGACCAGGCGCGCGCCGTGGTAGCTGCCGATGCGGCAGGACTGGTTTATGCCCGTCAAAGCGCCGAACGCTACAAGCGTCTGTCGCTTAACGGCTCAACCTCGCTGGACCAACGTGATGATTCCGATGCGAATTATCGTCAAAAGCTGGCATCGCAGCAGAGTGATGTTGCCGCCGTGCAGGCCGCAGAGAAGCAGCTCGAGGTGTTGAAAGCCGAGCAGGCCGAAGCCAGCGCCGCCATCGACTCTGCAACCACCGCGCTTCAGCAGGCGAAGTTGAACCTGTCTTATACCGAAATCAAAGCGCCGATTGATGGTCAAGTGGGTGTGCGTTCACTGCGTGTCGGAGCTTACGTTAGCGCGGGAACGCGTGTACTGGCGCTGGTGCCGGTCGATAAAGCTTACGTTGTGGCAAACTATCTCGAAACGCAGCTGGCACATGTGCAGCCGCATCAGGCGGTCAGTATCAAGGTTGATGCTTTACCTGGCGTGACGCTGAGGGGCAGGGTGGACAGCATTGCGCCAGCGACTGGCGTGACCTTCTCGCCGATCACGCCAGATAACGCCACCGGTAACTACACCAAGGTGACGCAGCGACTGGCGGTGAAGATTTTACTGGAGAAAAATCAGAAGGATTTATCACGTTTGAGGGTGGGGATGTCGGTCGTACCGACGATTGATACTGAAAGCCATTAATACATTTATCGCCCTAATTTCCTCTGCGTGACGGCTCAACCGGTCACGTCACGCAGAGGCCTACGACTTATCCTACCTAGTTCTGCTGCTGGCGGCTGTTCGCTGCCGGAGCCTCATTTTCTTCTTTCTTCATAAACTGCCATTTACCTGAGAACAGGAAGCGCAGCAGAGGGATGCGTTTATGCACCTCATAAAGGAAGAAGGCAATACCGAAAACAAACACCAGACCCAGCCAGAAACCGACCCAGTCGCTTTTGATCAGTGGCGTAATAAAGGCGCCGTAAATCAAGGTCAACGGGTGGTGAATCAGGTAAACAAACAGCGACGCATTCACCAGATAGGTCACAAACGGCGACTGGAAGTTCAGCACATAGTGGCTGAACGAGAACACCACGTTCACCATCAGGATACCCAGCAGGCTGGTGATGATCGCGTCCAGCTCCATCGAGTACAGCTCAGGCGTATTGACGTGCTGGTTTATCATGTAGGCCGCAAACAACAGGATACAAATGATACAACCCGGCACCGATGGCTTCAGGAACATGCTCTTCAGATTGGCGAATTTATAGGTACAGGCACCAATAAAGAAGAACGGCAGATAAAACAAAGTCTGCATGACAATAAAATTAAATGCACCATTACCCAACAGCTGTGGAGCAAAAAGATACAGGGTGCGGTTAAATGCAGCGTAAATTAATCCGAAAAATAAAAATAATATTGAGATTTTTCCGAGCGAATCTGCATCGCGAATAATATTTAAAATCCGACTTTTCTTATTTTCTTTTAATGCACGGAATAAATAGAAAGAAATACTGGTTAATATAACCAGCGTTAACAGGAACCATAAATGCGAGACAAGTTCCCAGACGGTAATATTGAGTTTCTGGTAGAAGTCCATCGAACTCCAGTTGGAGAACTTGTCGGTAAAATTGGCCAGGAAGAACAGCTGCGGGATGGTGATCAGCGGGAAGGCCGCCGCCAGCGGGATTGCCACACGCTCAAGCCGGACTTTTAGCCACTTCTGACGCTCGTAGCGTTCGTACAGCATGTACGAGAAATAGCCTGAAATGACAAAGAAAACCTGCATACGGAAGGCATGGATAGTATCGTTGAATATTGTCAGACCATCGGACGGCGTCACGCTATTTACCGCCCAGATATGGCTGGAATAAATCAACGATATATGGAATGGAATACCGAGCAACATGAGGTAGGCTCGGATCGAGTCCAAAAAGAACTCTCTTGGTTGAGTTTGTGGTTTCATAGAGATCCATTTTAGCAAATTTTCCTACCTTCCACTGCCAAAATTCCCATCGGATTTCTCTCGGATAAGAACTGTCTGCTTTTTGTAAAGCGACAAGAGCAGCGGGCCGCAACCCTACTATAGACTCAGACAACTTTCCATAGCGGGACTTTCTCCGAATTGATATCCTTGTATCGCTATGTGCTTAAACGGTTCATCAATGTGATGAACACATCACCCTCATGTTGTCGGATTTCCGACTATTCCTTAAAATGGACTAATGAGTTGAGCACATTTAAAGGAGGGGACGTGCCGGGTAAAAATTTTTCCAAAGGGCCAGATATGACTAAAGTCCGTTTGCTTAGTGCCGCTGTGTTGATGACCTTGTTCACTTCATCCGCATGGGCTTTTTCAATTGATGATGTTGCCAAGCAAGCTAAAGCGCTCGCTGATAAAGGTTACGAAGCACCAAAAAGTAATCTGCCATCTCAATTCCGCGACATGAAATTTGCGGACTACCAACAAATACAATTCAATCACGACAAAGCGTATTGGAATAATCTGAACACGCCTTTCAAGCTTGAGTTTTATCACCAGGGAATGTACTTCGACACACCGGTTAAAATTAATGAAGTGACCGCGAACAGTGTCAAAGAGATCAAATACAGCCCGGACTACTTTAATTTCGGTAACGTAAAACACGATGCCGACTCCGTCAAAAACCTCGGTTTCGCCGGTTTCAAAGTTCTTTATCCGATCAATAAAGCAGATAAAGATGATGAAATTATGAGCGTGCTGGGGGCGAGCTACTTCCGTCTGATCGGCAAAGGTCAGGTTTATGGCCTGTCCGCGCGCGGTTTGGCTATCGATACTGCGCTTTCTTCAGGCGAAGAGTTCCCGCGTTTCCGCGAATTCTGGATTGAACGTCCTAATCCTGACGAGAAGCATCTGATCATTTATGCGCTGCTCGATTCACCGCGCGCCACCGGAGCCTACCGTCTCGACGTTTATCCAGGCAAAGAAGCCAGCGTAGACGTGCAGGCGAAAGTTTACCTGCGTGACAAAGTGGGCAAACTGGGACTGGCGCCACTGACCAGCATGTTCCTGTTTGGGCCAAACCAGCCTTCAACGGTCATGAACTACCGTCCTGCTCTGCATGACTCAGACGGTCTGTCTATCCACGCCGGTAACGGTGAGTGGATCTGGCGTCCGCTGAATAATCCTAAGCACCTGTCGGTTAGCCAGTTCACCATGGAAAACCCGAAAGGTTTCGGTCTGCTACAGCGTGGCCGTAATTTCCATCAATACGAAGATCTCGACGATCGCTACGACCTGCGTCCAAGCGCCTGGGTAGAGCCGAAAGGCGACTGGGGTAAAGGCAAGGTTGAGCTGGTCGAGATCCCGACAGCCGACGAAACCAATGACAACATCGTTGCCTTCTGGACGCCGGATCAGCTGCCGGCAACCGGAACGCCAATCGATATCAGCTATCGTCTGCACTTCACGCGTGATGAAGACAAGCTGCACTCACCTGACTCCTCATGGGTTTCTCAGACCCTGCGTTCAGCCGGTGACGTGAAGCAGTCTAATCTGGTGCGTGAGCAAGACGGCAGCATCGCTTACATTGTTGATTTCGTTGGTCCTGCGCTTAAGTCTCTTAAACCGGATACCCCGGTTGCGTCTCAGGTCAGCATGGGCGACAACGCCGATCTGCTTGAGAACTCTGTCCGCTATAATTCAGTCACCAAAGGATGGCGTTTAACGCTGCGCCTGAAAGTGAAGGATCCCAAGAAGCCCGTTGAAATGCGCGCTGCTTTGGTCAATGGCGACAAAACGTTGAGCGAAACCTGGAGCAATCAGTTACCTGCCAATGAATAAAAAAACGCATTCTATCCAAGAGTACGTAGAGGCATTGCCCCTGACTGAGACTCAGAAAGGGAATCTTACTCAGCAGCTTCCGGCTGCTGAGGACGTAGCCTTCACGTCTCTGCATCACCGTCTGGGCGGTGATACTTCGACGTCAAACGACGTGGTTGACCCACAGGCTCCGCTGATTTCGGTAAAGGCACGTGTCGCTGACGCCTGGCCTGACGCCGAGGAGCACGGCACATTATCTGCCAAAGATAATGAAGGTCGCGACGTGGTGAAAGCCATGCCACCGGTCAAGCGTTCCAGCATGTTCCCTGAGATTTGGCGTACCAACCCGGTAGGCCGTTTCTGGGATTCACTGATGGGCCGTACCGCCATTGCGCGCCGCTACACCTCTTCTCAAATGCCCGAGTCTGAGAAGAGATGGCGTGCCGCTGGCTCTATTCGTCGCTATATCCTGCTGGCACTGATGCTGGTGCAAACCGCCATTGCCACCTGGTATATGAAAACCATTCTGCCTTATCAGGGCTGGGCGCTGATCGACCCTTCCGACATGCTGAATCAGGATCTGCTGCAATCGGTGCTGCAGCTGCTGCCTTACGTGTTGCAGACAGGGATCCTGGTGCTGTTTGCCATCCTGTTCTGTTGGGTCTCGGCCGGTTTCTGGACTGCGCTAATGGGCTTCCTGCAGCTGATGATTGGGCGCGATAAATACAGTATTACCGCCTCAACCACCGGCAACGAGCCGCTGAACCCGAAAAATCGTACCGCGCTTATCATGCCGATTTGTAATGAAGACGTTGAGCGGGTGTTTGCCGGTTTGCGTGCGACCTACGAATCTGTCAAAGCCACCGGCGATCTGGATCAGTTCGATATCTACGTATTGAGCGACAGCTACGATCCGGATATCTGCGTGGCGGAGCAAAAGGCCTGGATGGAAGTGTGCCGCGACGTAGACGGTCATGGTCGTATTTTCTATCGCCGCCGCCGTCGTCGCGTGAAGCGTAAAAGCGGCAACATCGATGACTGGTGTCGCCGTTGGGGTGGGGAATATGCCTATATGGTTATTCTCGACGCCGACAGCGTGATGAGCGGTGAGTGCCTCACCGGTCTGGCGCGCTTGATGGACGCCAACCCGAACGCCGGTATCATCCAGTCTGCGCCAAAAGCGTCGGGTATGGATACGCTGTATGCGCGCTGCCAGCAGTTTGCGACTCGCGTTTATGGTCCGCTGTTCACCGCCGGTCTGCACTTCTGGCAGTTGGGTGAGTCCCACTACTGGGGCCACAACGCGATTATCCGCGTCAAGCCGTTCATTGAGCACTGTGCGCTGGCACCGCTGCCGGGCGAGGGCTCTTTTGCCGGTTCGATTCTGTCGCACGACTTCGTAGAAGCTGCGTTGATGCGTCGTGCTGGCTGGGGCGTGTGGATTGCCTATGATCTGCCGGGAAGCTACGAAGAGCTGCCGCCGAACCTGCTCGACGAGTTGAAACGCGACCGTCGCTGGTGTCACGGTAACCTGATGAACTTCCGTCTGTTCCTGGTTAAGGGCATGCACCCTGTTCACCGTGCCGTGTTCCTGACCGGTGTTATGTCTTATCTGTCGGCACCGCTGTGGTTTATGTTCCTGGCGCTTTCAACGGCCCTACAGGTGGTGCATACGCTGATGGAACCGCAGTACTTCCTACAGCCGCGGCAGCTGTTCCCAGTGTGGCCGCAGTGGCGTCCTGAGCTGGCGATTGCGCTGTTCTCAACGACCATGGTGCTGCTGTTCCTGCCTAAGCTTCTTAGCGTGGTGCTGATTTGGGCCAAAGGCGCGAAACAGTACGGCGGTGGGCTGCGCCTGCTGGTGTCGATGCTGCTGGAGATGCTGTTCTCCGTGCTGCTTGCGCCGGTACGTATGCTGTTCCACACCGTGTTCGTGGTCAGCGCGTTCCTCGGTTGGGAAGTGGTATGGAACTCTCCGCAGCGTGACGATGACGATACCCCTTGGGGTGAAGCGTTCCGCCGTCACGGTTCACAGCTGGCACTTGGCGTGGTCTGGGCCAGCGGTATGGCATGGCTTGACCTGCGTTTCCTGTGGTGGTTGGCGCCAATCGTCTTCTCACTGATCCTCTCGCCGATCGTTTCTGTGCTTTCTAGCCGTGCGACGCTGGGGATGAAGAGCAAGGCGGCGAAACTGTTCCTGATCCCGGAAGAGTACGACCCGCCGCGTGAGCTGGTAGCAACGGAAGAGTATCTGAAGCTGAACCGCGAACGTATGCTGAAAAACGGCTTTATGCATGCCGTGTTTAACCCGACCTTCAACGCATTGGCAACCGGTATGGCGACTTCTCGTCACCTGCTGCGCCAGTCGATTGAAAATGGTCGTCAGCAAATGCTTGAGAAAGCCCTGCAAAGCGGTCCGAAGAATCTTGGTAAGGCCGATCGCCTGATGCTGCTAAGCGACCCGGTTATCCTGGCGCGTCTGCATTCGGCGGTGTGGACCAACCCAGACTTGCACGAGTGGAAAGCGTATTACGCTGAGCTGCCGCGCAACGTTCAGGCCTTCCCTGAGACGCAAACTCTGGAAGCAAAAACGGCGTAACCGTCTGAGAAAATAAATAAAAAGGGCAGCCCGCAGGCTGCCCTTTTTTATGTTCGCGATTTACTGTGCCGCAGCAACGTCTTTAACGGCGCTCAGCTTCTCGACGGTGGTGTGATAGGTATCCTCGTCAAGCTTAGGCAGTCCGTCGAACACCACTTTGCCTCGATAGAGGTCACGGTCGGCCTCGACAATGTGGGGTTTGGTGTTCAGGCTACCGGTTGCCACGCAGACGTTATTCACCTTTTGCAGGCTTGGGTCCCAGATATTGCCCATCTTGCTACAGCTATCGACCCACACGAATTTCTCGTTAGGATCCAGCTGTGAGAGCTGTTTCTCAAGCGAGTCTGACAGGTAAACGTCAAACATCGGGTCGATTCTGCCGTCATTCACCCGCAAAATCAGCGGGAATTTGAACGATACGCCCGAGAAGGTCAGCATTTTGCTGTCGGTATTCAACGCGAAGTCGCTAATGGTTTTCGGGAAGTCCCACATTTTGATGATAGCCTGCTTCCAGCGCAGAGTATGCTTGCGGATGTCGCGGTAGTTGTTGGCCAGCGACTCACTCGACAGGCTGCTGCGGCCCAACCCGATAAAGTTACTGCCGCCAAGCACGTCGAGCACCGTAGCACCGTTGTCCATAGTGGTTCTCTTCTGGTCGATGACCTGATTATTTTCACCGGTGCCACGCAGAATAAAGAACAGGTCTCGTCGGTCCTGCCTGGTGAGAATCGAGTAGGCGGTATTGTTCATTGCCAGATGGTCAGACGACACCACGATGACCGTATTCTTGAAATACGGTGACGCTTTGATTTTGTTAATCAGCTTCGCGACCTGCTCCTGACTACAGGCAACGGCGCTTAATGACTGATTGCGCTTATTATTATACAAATAGTCCTTTCTATTACAGGTTGCATCGATATAGCCGTCAGGGTGGTGAGTATCGACGGTTAATGCAAACAGCGAGAAAGGTTTGCCCTCTTTAGACAGTTCGACAAACTTGTTGTAAACGAAGTCGAGCGTGGTGTCGTCATACCAGCCCCACTCATTTTTATAGTTGGGATCTTTGACGTAAGGCTTCAGTTCTTCGTAACCATAGAGGTGGTCAATACCGTGGGATGAGAGCAGAAGCTCTTTACCGGCGAAGGCCAGATTGGCGCCCTGATAGAAATAGTTTGTGTAGCCCGAAGCTTTTAACACGTCACCAAGACAGATGCTGCGTGGATAAAAAGTTGAAAGCGAGCTTGAGGCATTGTTGTCAAAAGGCGCGAAGAGGGGGATCCCACACAGTGCCGAAACCATGCCGGAAATCGTGTTTTCTGCACCAGGGATCTGAATAGTATTACTGAAATCTATCGATTCTTTCTTGATAGCACCCAGTTCCGGCACCAGATCCGGGAAAACATTGTTATCAAAATAGGTGCGTTCCAGACTCTCACCAAAGATGTAGACCAGGTTCGGTTTGCTGCCGTTAATCGTCTTGTTGGCGTCGCGGTAATTATCGGCAAAGTCCGATTTATCATCACCATACTGTGTTGAGGTCAGGCGATAAAGTTGAGCCGTGGCGGGGGCGGTAGCAATGGCCAGCAGCGACAGAAAGAGTGCCGCAAAGTTATAGCTAATTTTTCTGTTGGTGTTCTTGTTACGTAAAATCAGCCAGGACAGCAGGGCAAAAATCAGCAAAATAAAGGCGAAAAGCCCGAGTGCAGGCAGCACATATTTTCCGACGCCGACACCGGTTAGGCTACTGGTGATAGTAAAGATCACCTCGTCGTTAACACCTTCACCGGTAAAGTAATTACTGGCAATCCAAATGGCACTCAGCAGCAGGAAGAGCGCCGAGAGCAACAGCGTGAGAGTAATCCAAAATGAGTTTCGTTTCGCCTTGAGCATGCAAACGATAACCGAGGCGATAAAAAACAAAACAGAAATGAATTCTAGTGCCATGCACTTTCCTTGTATGACCAGTGACCAATAATTGCGTAACCTTATGATAATAATCAGTAAGTTTTCGCCATCTTATTTTGTGCGCATAAAACCCTTCGGGTCATCATAATATAAACACAATAAACAATTCATATACGTGATGATTACACAGCATTTTATAGCGTTTGATGCGGTTAAGTGAGAGTAAGGAAAAGGCCTATTTTACGTTAGCTTAACGCGGTTGACCGGGGAGGCTGTGGTAAACTTTACCGCTGAAAGGGCTTAAAAGGGGTAGGTTCGGCGTGAATAAAGGTTTACTCGTAAGAACGGCAGTGGTGGGTATCGCAATGGCAACCCTCTCGGGCTGCGGCAGTATTATTAGCCGCACGGTGCCGGGACAGGGCCATGAAAATCAGTATTACCCTGGGGTACAGTGGGACCTGAGAGACGGGCCGTGGCGTTACGTTACTGTCATCGATGTGCCGCTTTCAATGATAGTCGACACTTTTATGCTGCCCATTGATGCCCGCCACGGTCCCTACAAGTAAGCATCAGGCTGTCTGCGCCTGACACATCACTCCGAAAAAGAATTAGTCTTCGCGTCCCGGGAACTCGTCTTCGTCATCCCATTCTTCGGCTGCGGCGGCACCCTCTTCCGTGTCTAGCGGAGGCTCAAGCAGATATTCACCTTCATCCCACTCGTACAGCGTATTTTCGTCCTGCCACTCTTCTAGCAACTCTTGCTTGTCGAAGTCGTCATCAAAAATCGCCTGCGCCGCCTCACCGCTCAGAAAGCTCAGGCCTTCGGTTTCCTCGCCTTCCTCTGCGGAAAACTCGGCCTCCCACATGGCGTCTCCGTCCTGCATGATGTATTTCTGCAGAGTAAACTGGCTGACGGAAGGTGACTCATCATCTGATGAGGTTTCAGCGATTTTCTCCAGAAACTCTTCGCGTGCTGCATCTACAGCCTCTTCCAGCGTTGCATACAGTGACATATTTCCTCCTTTGCCCAGATTGCGGTGGTTTTAGGAAAGGATAGTTGAAGATTCAGCAGGGAAAGGGCTTTGGATGTAAAAAAGTTTAAATTTGAAAACTCTGGGTGCAGCATGTTGAATTACTTGGTTAAGATGTGGGCAACAATCGCTTTTTGCACCGGCAGTAGCCACGATTTCTGTTCATAACCGGCAAAGCGAGGATAGCCTAAAGGATCGAAATCCAGCTCCTGGCCGAGGGTAAAGGGTGGGGTAGGCAGCAGCAGCGGGGTGCCCATGCTTTGCAGGTGTGAGGTCGTAAGAGACGTCGGTCGCCCGCTGTCTTTCGGCCAGCCGTCAGTGATAACCACGTCGGCGGTCACCTTAGCCAGGTCAGTGAAATTTACGCCGGGAGTGCCATCGTGAAGTTCTTTCCCGCAAACGTGAGTGACCTGAAGACCCATCAGCACAGCAAGCTGATGCCAGCTGCGAAAAACGTTGGTCGTTGGGCCCCATAGGCAAATATGCAGGTCCTGGATAGCGCCGAGGGTTTTGTTTATCCAATAGGCATCGGTCAACACCTCACAAGGATGCCCCAGACTGGACATAGCATTGATAACAGGCCTGGATGACTTCTCGGCAAACTGGGCAAGCCGCTGATGATTAGATTCACGTATCACATAAATGTCGTAAAAGGCGTCAAGATACCCGGCCAAATCCTCAACCCTTTCGCCGGTTTTTAGCAAATTCGGCAGCTCGATATAAGCGATGCCGAGTTCTTTAAAGGCCTGAATAAAGGTGGTTCGCGTTCTGATACCGTTTCCTTCAAATGACCAGGCTGCCCGCTTGGTTAGCGCTGCCATCGGGCTTTCGGTAAGCGCCCAAATGGCATGAACATCGGCAGGCTGTAGGTCGTTAAGGGAAATAAGGTTCACGGGTTATTTCCTGTTCTGGCTCATCTTGTAGCTCAGGCTTTTTTTCACCGTCGGCCATTCGCTGTCGATGATGGAGAAAATAACCGTATCGCGGTAGCTTCCGTCGGCGTCTTGCTGCATGTTACGCAGTACGCCGTCCTGTTTGGCGCCAAGACGGGCGATAGCGGCTCTGGAAGTCTGGTTATGCCAGTGCGTTCTGAATTCGACTGCGATAGCTTTCAGCTCTTCAAAAGCGTGCTTAAGCAGAAGATATTTGCATTCGGTGTTCACCGCTGTTTTTTGCACGCTCTTCGCATACCAGGTAAAGCCAATCTCAACGCGACGGTGTTGAACATCGGCCCGGCAGAAGCGCGTGGTACCAACTATCTGCCGCGTGGCGTTGAGCACCACCGCAAATGGCAGAGAGACGCCCGCCCGTTGCTCATTCAGTGCAGTGGTAATATAGGCGTCGATCCGCTCTTCATTGGGGACAGAGGTATACCATAGATTCCACAGTTCACCGTCGGCGGCAGCCTTCAATAGATCTTGCGCGTGTTCGGCACGCAGTGGGATTAAGGTGACCGTATCGCCGCGCAGGGTGATTTCATGCAACCCATTTTCAGTAGCCATAATCCTTTATTTTTCCTTTAATTAGACCTTTCCTATACCCTATATCCCAAAGAGGGTTTTGCCAATTGATTTTAGGGAGAATAATGGCGAATTTATCGTCGTAATTGTCAACGCAAATTCAGCTTTGCAAAGGGCATGGTGCGGTAGGGTAAAGGTTTAGCAAACAGGGTTTCTTCGCCGATTTTCTTGGCTCAAAGTAAGCGGGAACTCCATAGAAAAGGCCGTTGCTATGAAAATTTCTACCCGCACTCTCTTACTTCCACTTTGTGGTATCGCCGCGTTAATCAGCGTTGGCAGTCAGGCTGCCGAGTCAACTGATAAAGCCCCTCAGGGCGCGCCGATGACTCAACCTCAGGACGAACCGCCATTCCACGGTGAAGGTATGCCACACTTCCCGCCGATGGGAATGATGATGCCGCCTCCGCCAATGCACGGATTCTGCCACGGCGGTGAACTGTTCTGTGCGTCCGTTGCCAGCGATAACCCGACTGACACGCTGCAGAAGCTGAACGGCGTTATTCCGGCCGCGACCGCAGGCAAACACTATGAAGTGCGTGTGTCCGTGGTTGAAGTTCCTGACTTCCCGCGTCACGAGCATGGTCCACGCGACCCGCAGAGCAATAACGGAAAATAACCGGCATTGATTCAGCGCCGTTTCGCAAAGGGAAAGGCGGTTTATTCGACCGTTGCCTGACTCGGGCGGCGCTGTAAACTCCAGTATGAGTAACAGGCATTAAACAACACCACGCAGGCCGTCACGCAGAATACTGCGCGGAAACCATAGCCTGCCGACACCGATGCGCCCAGCAAGGGTCCCGTCACATTCCCTACGTCACGAAACGACTGGTTATAGCTAAATACGCGTCCTGCCACCTGGTTGGTACAGTTATAGATAAGCAGTGTTTGCACGGCGGGAAGCAGCGCACCATCACAGGCGCCCAGTAAAAATCTGAGAATGCCCAGTTGCAGTGGATTATGCACAAACGCCATAGGAATCAGCAGCAGCACAGACATCGCCAGCATGGCGACCAGTATCCTTTCCGGACCAATTCTGTCACCCAACTTACCCAGTCTGGGCGCGCTTATCAGTGCCGCCACGCCCGGTACGGAAGCAATCATGCCGCTGATGAATGCCAGATTCTGGGTATTGCCTGCGAGTTCTCGCACGTAGAGCGTCAAAATTGGGGCGATGGAGCCGGTGGCAATCTGAATAATCATGGTGGTAATAAACAGGCACAGCACCAGTTTGGGATCTTTTAGCGAAGCAAAGACCTGCTTTCTGTTGAGCATGTCTTTCTTGTTGATCGGCACAAACTGTTCGCGAATCATATACAGCGTCATGAGGAAGCAGACAAACAGCACGCTGGCGGTAATAAAGAACACCGGGCGCAGTCCGTAGGTGTCAGCAAGGATTCCGCCGACCAGCGGGCCAATCAGTGCGCCACTCACCGCGCCTGTCGATAGCGTACCCAGCGCCCAGCCGCTTTTATTGCGTGGGATCTGAGTGGCAATTAAGGCATTCGCGTTAGGCACAAAGCCGCCAAGCAGACCAAGCAGTGCACGCAGTACCAGAAACTGCCAGATATTTTGCGCCATTCCCATCAGCACCATCACGATAGCCATACCGAGGGCAGAACGCAGCAGCATGATTTTTCGGCCTTTGCGGTCGGCTAATCCGCCCCAGAAGGGGGAGGCAATGGCAGAAAACAGGAAGGTGATGCTAAACACCAGGCCTGACCACATGTTGAGAGACTCATGGCCGGTAACGCCGAGTGTTTCTATATAAAGGGGAAGGAAGGGCATGATAAGGCTGAATGCCGCACCGGTAAGAAAACAGCCGATCCAGGCAACGAACAGATTGCGTTTCCAATTAATGGGTTCTGGTGCTTTATCCGATGCAGGTGCCGAAGTCATAAATTACCAATGAGTGAGGTCCATTTACTCTGTGAAGAGGGCGAAACAGAGCGCAACAATAATGAATTAGCTCGATAATTATGCGCCGAATTATTACCCACTTCAATCATGTTGCAGACTTATTACGAAAAATTAAATAAGAACGTAGAAAGGAATTAACCGCAGCACAAGCGTTGAAAGGTAGGGACAAATTGCGGAGAAAATAGCCGGGCGGCGGGAGTATGCCGCCCAACTTTTAAGGTTCTGATTAACGCAGAGCGGGGTTGCTGACCACGGAATAACGACCGCTGCCGAGGAACATAATCACCAGACCGCCGAAGAAATACATTGCTTCACCTTCCAGGCCCCATGCACCCACCTCTGTCACGGTAAAGAACTTACCACCCACCACGAGCAGAACGGCAATAACCAGATTGAAAGACATCACCAGCGCTGCGGGACGGGTGAAAATGCCCAAAATGATCAGGACGGGCGCAATCACTTCACCGATGTAGGCACCGTAGGCAATGAAGCCCGGCAGACCGTGCGCTTCAAGCATTTTGGCAATCCAGCCTACGCCATTTTCCATCTTTGCCACGCCGTGGAACAGAATAAGGATGCCAAAAGTTAGTCTCAACAATAGCTTACCAAAATCAGGGTGATCGGTAACGCGAGTAAAAGAAGCGTTTAATTTAGCCAACATAGCAATGTCCTTAAGATAATTAACGTAGTGGTTAGCCGTGAAGAAAGCGTAGGGAATTAATCACGGTTGGAAATTATGCTTAAGTATTCGCTGAATTACGGCACGAGGAAATCAGATAAGATTGATGGAGTCTTTCAAAAAAACTGTTTAAACAAATCAGGTTGGTTGAAGAGGTTTGCTCTCTGGCATCAAGAGTGATGCCAGAGAGTGGAGATAGATTATGAAAATTAATTAATACAGTGAAGGCTCGCCTTCGGGGCGCGTCTTGAAGCGACGGTGCAGCCACATGTACTGCTCTGGCGCGAGTTTTATCTCGTTTTCCACGACTTTATTCATGTAGGTTGCTGCGACAACTTCGTCCTCCAGTGGGAAGTTTTCCACCGCTGGATGCAGCAGCAGCTCGTAGCCTTTTCCACCCGGCAAACGACGCGGAGTGAAAGGGATAATCGCCGGTTTACCCATGCGGGCCAACAGATAGGTGCCTGTCGTGGTTGCCGCTTTGTCCACCGCGAAGAATGGCACAAACACGCTGGCGCGCGGACCATAGTCGTGGTCAGGCGCATACCAGATGATGTCGCCCTGCTTCAGGCTACGAATCATTCCTTTCAGATCTTTGCGATCCAGCATCGCTTTGTTGGAGCGCATGCGGCCCTTGGTTTGTACCCAATCCATCAGCTTGTTGTCGTGCGGACGATAAACGCCGATGCCGGGGTTATGGATCCCGAAGATGCGTGCGCCAAGCTCAAGTGTCAGGAAGTGTACGCCGATAAGCAGTACGCCCTGCTGGTTATCACGGGCCTTTTGGATGTGCTCAAGCCCGCTGACCTTAAACCAGCGCTCGATGCGCCAGTCCGGCCAGAACCAGGCCATGCCGGTCTCAAACAGGCCCATACCCACGGATTCGAAGTTTTTCACCACCAGTTGGTCGCGCTGGCTTTGCGGCATATCAGGGAAGCACAACTCGAGGTTGCGCTGGGCGATACAGCTGCGGCGTTTTACAAAACGCATCGAAAAACGGCCAATCCCACATCCCATTTTATAAATCAGTGGATAAGGCAAAAGTACCAGTAAATACAACAGTCCCAGACCAATCCAGGTAGGCCAGTAACGGGGATGCAACAACGAACGGTTAAAGGTGGGTACCTGAGTCATAAAATCTCTGCGTCATAGTTTTGAAGTAGGAAAATATAAGCTCTGTCCAGACGGTATCAGGTAATAGGAATCCCAGAGATTCTACGACCTAATAACGGGATACAGTCTGCTAGCCGCTAGTTAAGGAAATCGCCTGCTTAAGTAAATTGGCATGATTACAGGGGATAAAATTTCCTAAACAAAGTCGTTTATTGTGACACTTTTTTTAACCAAGGTGAAAAAAGACGGCATTAAAACCTCATTTATGAAGGATTAAGCCCTGATATCTCCTTAAAACGTCTGAATTTTATGCTTGAAGTCTTAATTTTTTCTGAACAGCAGATGATTTAGTCGCATTAAACAAATGGGGTTTAGCTCGCTGATACTAGCGAATTGAATATTGATAGAGAACCCGACTTTGTCAATTCTGTTGGCATGTTAACCAGTAATAAAAGTGTAACAGGGCAGATTTAGCGAAGGGAGAGACGCCATCGTGACTAAAAGGGACGCCATCGCGATGGCGTCCCTCGATTAACCAAAATCTTATTTGGCGTTGAACAGACCCTTAACGCTGTGAGGTTCGCTGCGCCAGTACTGTTTAGGCGCGCTTACCTTGGCCCCCAGTTTGGCCGCCGCATGCCAAGGCCAACGTGGGTCATAGAGGATCCCACGTGCCAGAGCTATCATGTCTGCCTGACCGGTGCCGATAATCGCTTCTGCCTGTTCGGCTTCGGTGATTAAACCGACGGCGATCACCGGGATATTGACGGCCTTCTTGATGCTTTCTGCGAAAGGCACCTGATAGTTCGGACCCACCGGAATCTTCTGCTGGGTTGACAGCCCACCGCTGGAAACGTGGATGTAGGCGCAGCCCAGTTTTTCTAACGCTTTTGCCAGCTCGATAGACTGCTCGATGTCCCAGCCGCCCTCAACCCAGTCGCTGGCAGAAATACGCACGCCAATCGGTTTGTCATTGGAGAAGACCTTACGCACTTCCTGATAGATTTCCAGCAGCAGACGTACGCGGTTTTCCAGAGAACCCCCGTATTGGTCGGTGCGTTTGTTGGAAAGCGGTGAGAGGAACTGGTGCAGCAGATAACCGTGCGCGCCGTGCAGTTCAATAAGGTCAAAGCCCAGCTTATTCGCGCGTTTGGCGCTCTCGACGAAGGCCTTTTTGAACTGCTCGATTCTTTCCAGTGACATCGCTTCTGGGGCAGCGTCGCTCTCGGCGAAGCCTACTGCAGAAGGGGCAACAGTCTGCCAGCCGCCCAGCTTGGCGCTGATTTGATTTCCGCCTTCCCATGGCGCGTAGCAGGAAGCTTTGCGCCCGGCGTGGCCGAGCTGAATACCCAGCGGCATATCGCTGTTGTCTCGCAAAGAGGTCACCAGGCTCGCCAGCGCCTCTTCAGTTTCATCGTTCCACAGGCCAAGATCCTGGGGAGAGATACGGCCCACGGCCTCAACGGCAGTGGCTTCGAGAATAAGCAGGCCCGCGCCGGAAAACGAAAGTTGACCGAGATGGGCGTGATGCCACGAGGTGGCCTTACCGTGTTCTGCTGAATACTGGCACATAGGGGCAATGACGATGCGGTTTTCCAGCGTCAGTGAACCCAGCGTGATGCTCTCAAATAGCTTGCTCATAGTTGCCTCGAGTAAGATTAGGTTAATGTAGTATGCGCGAAACCGGCGTTAACCGAAGCTTTAATCCTGATAGCTGTTTCATGTATGATAGTGCGGTTTTATTTTTACTCTGCTTAGAATAGCCTCAACGAAAGACAGGAAAGTACACCATGCCAGTGTTACATAACCGAATTTCTAACGAGGAACTGAAGGCGCGCATGCTGGCTGAAACCGAGCCGCGTACCACAGTTTCTTTTTATAAATACTTCCATCTCGATGATCCTAAAGCATTTCGCGATCGGCTCTACCTTGAACTGGTTAAATTAAATGTTTTTGGCCGCATTTATGTGGCTAAAGAAGGCATCAATGCGCAGATAAGCGTTCCACAAAGCCAGTTTGAAGCTTTTAAACAGCATTTGTTTGAGTGTCATCCCGCGTTCAACAATATTCGTCTGAATATCGCGCTTGAAGACGACGGTAAATCATTCTGGGTACTGCGTTTCAAAGTGCGTGAGCGCATTGTGGCCGACGGTATTGATGATGAAACCTTTGACCCTTCCAACGTGGGTGAATACCTCAAGGCGGAACAGGTCAACGCGATGATTGACGATCCCGACACCCTGTTTGTCGACATGCGTAACCACTACGAATACGAAGTGGGTCACTTTGACAACGCGATCGAAATTCCTTCCGATACCTTCCGCGATCAGCTGCCAATGGCCGTCGATATGCTGAAGGAAGATAAAGAAAAGAAAATTGTTATGTATTGTACCGGCGGTATCCGCTGTGAAAAGGCCAGCGCCTATATGCTGCATAACGGTTTTAAAAATGTTTATCACGTCGAAGGCGGGATTATCGAATACGCGCGCCGTGCGAAAGAGCAGGGCTTGCCGGTGAAGTTCAAAGGCAAAAACTTCGTCTTCGATGAGCGCATGGGCGAACGCATCTCCGATGACGTGATTGCCAACTGCCATCAGTGCGGTGCTGAATGTGACAATCACACCAATTGCCTGAATGACGGCTGTCATTTGCTGTTCATCCAATGCCCGGCCTGCGCCGCTAAGTTTGACGGTTGCTGTAGCGAAATCTGCCAAACTGAGCTCAAGCTGCCGCCTGAGCAGCAGCGTGCACTGCGTGCCGGTCGTGAGAATGGCAACAAAATCTTCAATAAATCCAAAGGATTATTGCAGACTACCATGCACATTCCCGAACCAAAGGACTCAGCCTCTCAAGAGTGATTAACGAGGTTTGACCTTAAGCCTGCTGGCCTTGTGCCGCAGGCTTAGCCTTTCTGATATATCCCCTTATCATCTTCCTGATGTCCACGCTGTTAGCTCCATTTTAATACCTGCGTTGTTGCTTATCTTTTGCCAACAATCATCGCTGACATAAGCGAAATTTTCTCCTCATCAAACCTATCGAGGTAGTGTTTTTATCTGCCGAAAAAATCAGGGAAATGTCATTTTTTTGTCAGGATGAATTTTTTTTAAGACCTGAATTTTGCTGTTCTATACTTGACTGTAAGTAAAGCATAAAGTGACATAAGCATGTGCAGACATTGTTTTTATTGTTTATTTATATCAGTGAGTTATTGATATTTGTTTTGTATTTTCATCCTGGGTTTACACCCCAATCACATGTCGGTATATACAGTAAACTTGACCAAGAACAAAATCTTGTATAGGTTAAAGATAAGTAAATAAGCGTTTTATTATTAATAGTGGCACGAATTTTAATGCCGTAAATGGCATAAAAAAAAGTGAATAATAAACGCAGCTGCATAGCTCTCGCATCATGTTTGTTCATCAGGAATGAGCAGACCAATCTACCAGGGAAGCGAAAGCTATGGTGCTGCACTGATAATAATTTAGGCAACATCTGAGGTAATTTTATGAAAGATTCAACAGAATCTCATACTTCGCACATCAAATTCTGGCGTAAGCGCAACAAGCCCGAGCTGACGCTCGACGATATCACCATTGTAGACAGAAAAATGCTGAACCGCGCAGTGGGCGCTGCGGCATTAGGTAACGCCATGGAGTGGTTCGACTTCGGGGTGTACAGCTTCCTTGCGGTGACCATTGGGCACGTCTTCTTCCCAAGCGGCAGTGCATCGGCACAGCTTATCGCGACCTTCGCGACCTTCGCCGCGGCCTTCCTGGTTCGTCCTTTGGGCGGCATGGTGTTTGGTCCGCTGGGCGACAAAATCGGTCGTCAGAAGGTACTGGCCTTTACCATGATCATGATGGCGGCCGGTACTTTTAGTATCGGCCTGATACCGGGTTACTCAAGTATCGGTATCGCTGCACCTATATTGCTGCTGGTGGCACGACTGGTGCAGGGATTCTCGACCGGTGGTGAGTATGGCGGCGCTGCGACCTTCATTGCTGAATATTCAACGGATAAACGCCGTGGCTTTATGGGCAGCTGGCTGGAGTTCGGTACCTTCGGGGGGTATCTGCTGGGGGCGGGTCTGGTGACTGGTCTGACGGCCTATATGTCTAACGATCAGCTGCTTGCCTGGGGCTGGCGCATCCCGTTCTTCATCGCCGCGCCGTTAGGTCTGTTTGGTCTGTATATTCGTTTGAAACTTGAAGAGACCCCTGCGTTCCAGAAACACATGGAGAAGCAGGAAGAGATCGAGCACAACAAACCTCAACAAACACTGTTCGAGATGCTGCGTAAATACTGGCGCCCGATGCTTCAGTGTATTGGTCTGGTGCTGCTGTTCAACGTGTCAAACTACATGCTGACCTCTTATATGCCGAGCTATCTGACTAGCGTACTGGGTCTGAGCGAGTTGAGCGGCCTGATGCTTATCATGGTGGTAATGTTTATCATGATGCCACTGACGCTGGTTCTGGGCTTCTGGAATGACCGTCTGGGTCGTAAACCTGTGCTGCTGGCCGGTGCCATTGGTTTGATTGTTCTGTCTATTCCTTCGCTGATGTTGATTGGTCATGGCGGAATGGTGGGTGTGTTCTGTGGTCTGATGCTCCTGGGTATTCTGCATACCTTCTTCTCAGGCACCATGCCTGCGGCGTTGCCAGCACTGTTTACCACCAACACGCGTTACAGCGCATTGGCAATTGGCTTTAACATTTCGGTTTCACTGTTTGGTGGTACGACACCGCTGGTGACCTCATGGTTGGTATCAGAAACCGGCAATGTTATGGTTCCTGCTTACTATCTGATGGGGGCGGCGTTGATTGGCGCTATTACCGTGTTCTCGTTGAAAGAGACGGCGCGTAAGCCTCTGATTGGTTCGGCACCCGCGGTTGAAACTAAAGAAGAAGCGAAAAAGCTACTTAAGAAACTGCATTTGCGTAAAAAGAAACGTGAAGAAGAAAAGGCAAACCTGGGAAATAATACCCCAACGTCATAATCATCTGGCGATCACAATAAGTTAGATGAAATTTAATAAGAGGCTACCGACAAGGTGGCCTCTTTTTTTCTGCATAAAAATGTGTTTCGTTAAGAATATATAAATAACTGGGCTGTCGGTCTTCTTAATATTCAACGCATCAGTGTCATAATATCGGCTTTAATTTTTCGGCTTAATGGGCGCAGCGCAAGGGGGTTCATTGGCCAGTGGAAATATTTGATGAGATTATATACGAAGCAAAATTCAAGACGATTTCTGACCTTAATCTTTTGCGTGATGTGGCGTTTGTGGACATACACCGTTCTGTCGCTGATATTGAGTTTTCTGGCTATCCGATAGTTGGGCATCTCTGCCATCCAGTCGCCGATCACCAGGACTTCCTGATCGCTGAAGATGGAGAAAGGCTGTGTACACAGCGTGGCGGGGGTCTTTGACAAAGTATGAGAGATAATTTTGTTCAGTATGGCATTAACCTGATGTTTTCGAAGGATCAGGAAGTTTTCGGCAATCATGATGGGTTCATCGTGATCGGGGTAATTGGCATCCAGATAGCAATAGATCTTGCTCGTTACCCTTAGTCTCAGGAAATTGCTGACCACGCTGTCGGTTTCCGTACAGTGGCAGTGGCTGGTCATATTCACCAATATTATATTTGGCTTAATCTTCTCGGCCTGAATTAATCCCTCTTCAATATTTTCAACGCCAGTGACGTTAATATCTTTATGGTCCGCGAGAACAGAAAGCATCCCGAGGCGCATAAAGCCGCAGGGTTCTATAATCAATATTTTCATCAATAACATCCTTGTTTTTATTCTTTAAATAAATATAACGACCACTCCATGTGATCCTGAGCGCTGAGGATATGTTTTTATAATAGCCGCTGTCAAATTTGCGAATAAAAAAGAGACAGATTATTGACGAAGGATATGAGTATCTTAATTTGTATTGATTGGGGAATTACTTCATAAAGAAATGCTGAAGCTTGGAGACATTATTCGCCGACGTTCTCTTCGGCGAATAATTCGTCTGTAGTGAATAATTATTTAAAACGTGACAGGGAGAACGGCGTGAGATCGGCTTTAGGCGCGAGACCTTGAGCAAACAACGATACGGTTTCACCCAACGCGCTGGCAAATTTGAAGCCGTGGCCGCTGAGTCCGGAAATTACCAACGTATTGTCGTGTCCCGGCACGTTATCAATGATGAAATCTTCGTCGACAGTGACATCATAGGTGCATGATGCGCCATAAAGGCAGACGCCGACACCCGGTAAGAATTGACGCAGGAAACCAAAGACTTCCGGACCGTCTTCTGCGACCGCACCAAACGGCGTGCGTTGCTTGGGTGAGTCGATAGGCTGACCGCCGTTGTGCTTGCCGAGTTTCAGGCTGTCTTTAACCGCCGGGAAGCCGTAAAACTGATCGCCGGCCTCGGTTTCCACAGTAAACGCCGGAAAGTTGTTCTCTTCACTGTAGCGCCCGTCGGCCTGATGCCAGGCGAAAACTTTACGCATTGGCGTCATCGGCAGGTCTGGCAGCAGTTTTTTTACCCAGGTTCCTGCGGTCAATGCCAGCTTACGCGCCCGGTATTCACCGTCGAGGGTGCTGACGATAGCCATATCACCTTCGTAGCGAATACTGTCTACCGGGCAGTTAAACAGCTGGGCACATCCGGCATCTCGCGCTAGCTTGATGTAACCTTCGATAGCTTTCTCACAGTAAAGGTAGCCGGAATCAGGTTCGAAAACGCCGCTATAACCTTCAGGAACGTTGAGCTGCGGCCATTTATGGCGGATCTGTTCAGCGCTCAGAGACTGTGTATTAAGGTTGAACTCTACTGCGCTGGCTTTCACGTTGGCAATAAATTCTGAACCCTGCGGACCAATGTTGATCACGCCACAGGAACGAAAAATCTCTTCGCCGGTCAGCATTGCGAGTTCGTTCCACAGTGCCTGTGCACGAAGCACAAGGGGAACATAGCGGGCACCTTCGCCATAGGCGTGACGAATAATTCGCGTTTCGCCGTGGTGGCTACCTTCTTTATGCGGCGGCATGGCGCTGTCGATCATCAGTACTTTCAGCCCGGCACGCGTTGCATAAAAACCTGCGGCAGCGCCCACTGAACCACTGCCAACCACAATTAAGTCATAATCCATCAGACGACGGTTCCTCGACAAAAAATTAAATAGGGGACAGGGCATGATAGTGAGTTTTGCTAGCGGATGGCAAGGCAGAAGCAGGCATTAAAAAAGGCACCGCGAGAGAGCTCGCAGGTGCCTTAGACTAAGGTGTGAAGATTAATGTTTACGTTGATCAATGTACTCATACTCGTGCGATTCGATCTTTTCTATGCCAGCTTCAAGGATATTGATCAGTTGCCTTGCAACGTCGGTAGTTAACCATAGGGTTCTATCTACCTGAGCATCCTCTGGCGTTTGGTCTTTAGAAGACAGGTAATGAAGACGTATCATCATGGCGTCGTACGAATCTACTGTACTAATGTCCCAACCAACAAGCGGGTGTGTCTGAATAACTTCATCATTTCTGTCCATATAGACCCCTTATTTTGTAGTGACTATCATGAGTGACTAACGAGGATCAATGCGGCTCATTATCAAGTGAGCAATATAAGTATAAGCATATATTTGATTTTATCGATAGAAATCCCTTATTTAGAGGTAAAAAAAATTTGAGTACAATTTGTAGGCATTTTGTTCAGGAAGGGGACAAATAAAAAAGCCGGACAGCGACGCCCGGCAAAGTCTTAACTGGCCTGTGCGGCCTGATTGTTATTAATTTGTAGGGTTAGAAATCCTGGCCTTCGGCCGAGAACCAGTCGTCGGCACTCTCCCAGGTTTCCTGCAGAATTTCTTCAATAATATCTTTATCGGTCTTTGCGCCGCCCAGTACCGACAGGTTGTTTGCCCCGGCATAGCGGACGTGTACGCTATTATCCGTCTCGGAAAATTGTTTATTGACCCGCTTGCTCAGTTCAGCTGATAGCGCTTCTAGAGCGCCAACCGGCAAAGGTTTTGTCCTGTCGATACAGACTTCAATACGCATAACACTCCCTCCGTATAATTTATACTGTGAATATATACAGTTAATTTTGGAAGAGCAATAGAGAGCGAATAAAAAACGGGAAGAGGTCAGTCTCCCCGTTAAAAGAGTATCGCGAGGCTTAGCAGGCGGTGACTTTCCAGTTAAGCGTTTGACCGGCAAGGAATGGCACGATCGAATCATTGCCCAGCGGAATGGTTTCCGGTTGAGTCACGGGTGTGCGGGTCAGTTCAACGGTGCCTTCGTTCAACGGCAGGCCGTAGAAGTTAGGGCCGTTCTCAGAGCAGAAGGCTTCAAAGTGTTGCAGGGCGTTCATCTCTTCAAATACGGTCGCATAGGCAGAGAGCGCGAGCGGGGCGTTGAAACAGCCCGCGCAGCCACAGCTGGACTCTTTCAGATGCTTGGCGTGAGGCGCAGAGTCAGTGCCCAGGAAGAAACGTTTGTTACCGCTGGCGATAACTTCACGCAGCGCCTGTTGGTGAACGTTACGCTTCAGAATCGGCAGGCAGAACAGGTGAGGACGTATACCGCCCACCAGCATATGGTTACGGTTAAACATCAGGTGCTGAGGCGTGATGGTCGCGCCCAGGAACTCGTTGCCTTCCTTTACATACTGCGCGGCTTCTTTGGTGGTGATGTGTTCAAAAACCACTTTCAGCTGCGGGAACTGACGACGGATAGGATCCATCACTTCATCGATGAAACGCGCTTCACGGTCAAAGATGTCAACGTCTGCATGGGTCACTTCGCCGTGAATAAGCAGAGGCATGCCAATCTTCTGCATGCGTTCCAGCACCGGATAAATCCCTTTGACGTTGGTCACGCCGTGGCTGGAGTTAGTGGTGGCATTGGCTGGGTAAAGTTTCGCGGCGGTAAATACGCCTTCCTCGAAACCACGAGAAACTTCGTTCGGGTCCAGAGAATCGGTCAGGTAGCAGGTCAGGAGTGGAGTAAACGCGTGACCGGCAGGAATAGCGGCTTCGATGCGAGTGCGATAGGCAATAGCGGCGTCGACGGTGGTGATCGGCGGCGTCAGGTTTGGCATCACTATCGCGCGACCAAAAACTTCACTGGTATACGGCAGAACCGTATTCAGCACAGCGTCGTCACGCAGGTGGATATGCCAGTCATCTGGGCGGCGTATTTTCAAAACTTGCGGTGTTGCGGTCATGTTACAAAACTCCGGCATTGAGAGACAGGACGTTCAAAACAGGTGCAGTAATGGGAGCATTATCGGCGGGGTACAAGGATAAGCGCAAACTGCTAAGGATGCATCAGTTTGTTAAGCTAACATTGAAATCAGTAGGGGCCGGGGAGCATAGTGGTCCTCAATTATTAGAAGTCTTGCACTTCGCTACGCGCTAAGAAGCTAAATTTATCATACAGGAGTTGAAACTATGGAAATCAGAATCGTTGCCCCACTGACCGTTAAACCGGAATTTATTGAAGAGGTTACCACCGCACTGCTGGCCGTCGTCAGCGCCAGCCGCGAAGAGCTAGGGTGCCTACAGTACGATTTGCATCGAGAGATTGATAACCCAAACAATTTCGTTTTCTATGAGCGCTGGCGCTCCGATGAGGCCATTGCTCAGCACGAGCAGAGCGCGCACTTCAAACACTTTGTGAGCCAGATTGAAGGCAAACTCGAGAAGATTGAAATCAAGAAACTGAAACTGTTTGCCTGATCTGTCAACGGCAATCCTCAGACATAAAAAAACCCGCCATTGGCGGGTTTTTAGTGTTAACGATAACGCGATATTACTGCGGCATTTCCGGCTTGGTAGCCGGTGCCGTCGAGGTGCTGGCGGCGGCGTGGCCACCGGCAGACCCTTTACCTTCGAAATCGTATGCCGGGCGAACCCAATCGCTGAAGCGTGCTGGCTCTGCAACGTAGGCGGCAGCAGGGGCTTTAGTCATCGGCGCACTGGCGTGATGCTTAAAGCGTGGCTGGTCGTCTGCGGTTGACGCTGGAACCGGTGCAACAGAGGCTGGCGCTGCCGGAATCTCAATAGCAGGAGCCTGAGCTTCTGTCGCTTCAATACCTGCAACTTCGAGTTTAACCGCGTCTTCTACCTGCGGTTTAACAGCTTCAACCGGCGCTTCTTCAACTTTCGCAGATTCTACGACAGGTTCGGCAACCGGTTCTACTGCGGCTGGCTTGACGACTTCTGCCTCTGCGGTTGCAACAGGCTCAGACCTTGCTGGCTCAACAACGGCAGGCTCTTCGGCGGCGGCTTCCACGGCGGCAGGTTCAACAACCACTGGCTCGGTTGGCGTCGGTGCAGGGACTTCTGCATCGGTCGCTTCGAGGGTCGTCGGTTCTACGACGTGGGGTTCAGCGGCAACGAAGGCCTTAGTCGCTTCGACTTCTTGCTCGATCACTTCCTGCGCTTCTGCAAACGTCAGGGTAGAGGTCGGAACGTGAGTTTCAACGGCTGGCGCAGATTCTACCGGCGTCGGCTTCACTTCGGCAACCGGGGTCACTTGTGCAGGCGCTGGGGTATTTTCCTGGGCGATAACAACCTGCTCGGTCAATACTGCGGCCTGGACGGCAACGTCCGCTGCCGCTGCTTCCTGCTCAACGTTCTGAACGGCATCGACAGCTTGAACGACAGGATAGGAGATCCACACTTTGCCTGAAGCCATTTCTGGCGACACGAATGCACCGGCCAATGGCATTGGGGACTGAGTCGGGTAACGCTCATCGCGGTAGCGACGACGGCGTTGACCGCTGACGCGCAGGTGGCGAGGAGAACGACGAGAGCGGCGTGGCATACCGTTTTCACGGGTGTTATCACCCTGCGCATCTTCGGAGTCCACGTCGTTCGCTGCATCATTCAGTGCCGGTTCGGCCGCTTTAGGTTCAGCTGGACGCTCGGCCGGTTTAACACCGGTGATAAGCATCTGTGCTGCATCTTCAACGTCCTGATCCACTTCAGACTCGAAACGAATCTTCTGGGTCAGTTGACGACGCTGGCGACGCTGAGACGGCATGCGCTCGTCCTGGTCTTCAACGGCGGCAACCGGTGCTGGCGCTGCGGCAACTTCTTCCACGACGATGTTTTCAGCCGCTTTATCTTCCGGCTGATTTTTGCGTTTGTCTTCATTGCGACGGCGTGAGCGATCTCCACGTTCGCGACGAGGCTGCTGCTGTTCTTCGCGGTTAACGACGTTTTCAACGTCCTGAGCAACGGCTTCAACCGCAACAGGCTCTTGATTACGACGGTTACGACGATTCTCTTCACGCGGCTCGCTGCGGCTTTCGTTGCGGTCATTGCGCTCGGTACGGTCGGTGCGACCCTCGGTGCGGTCAGAACGTTCGTTACGATCGCTGCGTTCATTACGATTATTACGTTCACCGTTACGCTCGCCACGTTCACCGCTACGCTCATTGCGCTCGCCGCGTTCACCATTGCGACGGGTGCCCTGACGGCGTTGATTACGACGATCGTTGTTACGACGATTTTCAGTCTCGGTAGCTTCTGGCTGTGCTTTAACTTCTTCAACCACAGCCGGTTTAGCTTCAGGCTCTGGCGTTGAACCGAACAGATTCTTCAGGCCGCCAAGCAGTTTGCCCATAAAGCCGGTTTTTGCCGCAGGAGCCGCTGCCACAGGAGCCGTGTTAACCGCCGTGGTGCGAGTTTGTACAGGCTGCGGTGCTGCCACTGGCTGCTCGTAAGCAGGAGGTGCTTCTACCGGCAGAGCGAAGGTCGCCAGAGCAGGTTGCTCAGGACGCTTGCGCTCTGAAGGTGGGTCCTCGGAAGGTTGCAGCATTTCGGCTTCATGCAGCTGAGGCAACAGGTAGCTCAGCGTTGAAGACTCTTCGCCCTTACGCACACGCATTACGTGGTAGTGCGGGGTATGCATCTGGTCGTTTGGCACGATAACCGCACGCACGCCGCCTTGACGCTTCTCGATGGCATTCACCGACTCACGTTTTTCGTTAAGCAGGTAAGAGGCAATCGGCACTGGCACGATAGCGTGAACTTCTTTGGTGTTTTCTTTCAGCGCCTCTTCTTCGATCAAACGAAGAATAGACAGTGAAAGCGACTCGTTGTCACGAATGGTCCCGGTACCGCTACAGCGTGGGCAAACGTGGTGCGTAGACTCACCGAGTGACGGGCTGAGGCGCTGACGCGACATTTCCAGCAAACCGAAACGAGAAATACGGCCAATCTGGATACGTGCACGGTCTTGGCGAACAGCATCACGCAGGCGGTTTTCAACTTCACGCTGGTGGCGAACCGGGGTCATATCGATGTAGTCGATAACGATCAGGCCACCGAGGTCACGCAGACGCAGCTGACGGGCAATTTCGTCGGCTGCTTCAAGGTTGGTGTTGAACGCCGTTTCTTCGATGTCACCCCCGCGTGTTGCACGTGCGGAGTTGATGTCGATAGCGGTCAGTGCTTCGGTGGTGTCGATAACGATTGAACCGCCGGAAGGCAGACGAACTTCACGCTGGAAGGCAGATTCAATCTGCGATTCAATCTGGTAATGACTGAACAGCGGAATTTCGCCCACGTATGGCTTGATTTTGCTGCTGAAGTCAGGACGACCCAGTGCTGCAATGTGCTCTTTCGCCAGTTCGAGAACCTTTGGGTTGTCGATCAGGATTTCGCCGATGTCAGGACGCAGATAGTCGCGGAATGCGCGGACAATCACGTTGCTTTCCTGGTGGATCAGGAATGGAGCAGGGCGGCCTTCAGCGGCTTTCTTGATGGCATCCCAGTGTTTCAGGCGGAAGCTCAGGTCCCACTGCAGGGCCTCTGCGGATTTACCTACACCGGCGGTACGCACGATGAGGCCCATGCCGTCAGGGAGTTGCAGTGAAGAGAGGGCTTCTTTCAGTTCGGTACGGTCATCGCCTTCAATCCGGCGGGAAATACCCCCAGCGCGCGGATTATTAGGCATTAACACTAAATAGCTGCCGGCCAGGCTGATGAAAGTCGTCAGCGCTGCACCTTTGTTACCACGTTCTTCTTTATCTACCTGAACAATAACTTCCTGACCTTCGCGCAGAACATCTTTGATGTTTGGACGGCCATGAGAGGAATAATTGCTGGGGAAGTATTCGCGGGCGATTTCTTTGAGAGGGAGAAAACCATGTCTTTCCGCACCATAATCAACAAACGCTGCTTCAAGGCTTGGCTCTATGCGGGTGATTTTACCTTTGTAAATATTGGCTTTTTTCTGCTCGTGTCCAGGACTTTCAATATCCAGATCGTAAAGCCGCTGTCCATCTACAAGAGCAACGCGCAACTCTTCTTGCTGAGTTGCGTTAATCAACATTCTTTTCATCTTAACTTACTCGTTATTTTTGCATTATTGTCAGAACTGCGGGCAAAATAACCTCTATGGCCGGATTAAACCGTTGGCCCCGAGTCTTCTCGCATAGTCGTCAACCTCCCGGTTGTCGCCTGCATAGGGGCGCATTATTTTCGGTAAGACTGCTTTTGCCGGGTTAATAACCACAGCGTGGTGAAAGCAGTACTTTTAGTAGGGGAATAGCCTCTGATTTTATGTAGCCAGATCTCATTCCATTTGCCGGCCAAGCTGCAACCCGCAGCCCGCTAATTGCTTGATTTCACATTACGTCTTACGCCATTGCTGCGTTTTTGTGTCATCAGGCAAATCTATAATTCCAGCGTTTTCCCTAAGTTCAAGAGAATCAACGCGGAAGTGAATCCATTATTCCATTGCTGGCACTGAGATAGCAAGGTGACTTTTAGGGGAAGCTAAAGTTATTTGGCACCTTTGTGCGCTTTAGCACCGCCTTTATTCACCGATTAAATTGCCTGTTTTAAGTATTCCTTCACAGTTGCTGGTAAACTTAGAGTTAAGCACAGAAAAATCAGCGGCGCGAACCCCGCCCTCAATATTTAGAATCATCTAGAATCATGGCCAATGAAAACTGAGAATCCAACTGTACAATTAATCCCCATCACCGAAGAAGAAGCCGGTCAGAGAATTGATAACTTTTTGCGCACCTTCCTCAAAGGCGTGCCGAAAAGCATGATTTATCGCATTTTGCGAAAAGGCGAAGTTCGTGTGAACAAGAAGCGAATCAAGCCGGAATATAAATTATTGGCCGGGGACGAGGTTCGCGTTCCTCCGGTGCGGGTTGCCGAGAAAGAAGAGGCGCCGGTTTCAGCCAAGCTGGACAAGGTTGCCGCGCTTGAGCACTGCATTCTGTTTGAAGACGATCACCTCCTTATCCTTAATAAGCCTTCCGGCACCGCTGTGCACGGCGGCAGTGGATTAAGCTTTGGCGTGATTGAAGGACTGCGCGCGCTGCGTCCGGATGCGCGTTTCCTGGAGTTGGTTCATCGCCTCGACCGTGACACCTCCGGCGTGCTGCTGGTCGCGAAAAAGCGTTCGGCGCTGCGCTCCCTGCACGAACAGCTGCGCATGAAAACCATGCAAAAGGATTACCTGGCGCTGGTGCGCGGCGAGTGGCAGTCACACTGTAAAGTTGTACAGGCCCCTTTATTAAAGAACATCTTGCAGAGCGGTGAGCGTATCGTTCGCGTCAATAGCGAAGGCAAACCTTCCGAGACGCGCTTCAAGATTGAAGAAAAATACGCCTTTGCCACCCTGGTGAAGGCCAGCCCGGTCACCGGCCGTACGCACCAGATTCGCGTGCACACTCAGTATGCCGGTCATCCCATCGCCTATGATGACCGCTACGGTGACCGCGAGTTTGACGCCCAGCTGGCAGGAAGCGGCATTAATCGCCTGTTCCTGCATGCCGCCGCGCTGCGGTTCGAGCATCCGGCAACCGGTGAAACAGTAAGAATTGAGGCCCCTCTGGAGCCTAAATTGCGCAACGCGTTGACCAAGCTGCGTAAAGGCGTGAAGTAATCACCGCCTTCTGCTCAAAAAATTAAGCGCCTGCGGGCGCTTTTTTTATGCCGTTGGGGTCAGGGGATTGATGCCGTGGTCGCGCAGCAGGGCGAGCAGGGTAATCAGCGGCAGGCCAATCAAGGTATTCGGGTCGCGGCCGTCGAGCTTATCGAACAGGCTAATCCCCAGCCCCTCACATTTAAAGCTTCCCGCGCAGTCATAAGGTTGTTCAAGCTGAACGTATCCGGCAATCTCCTGTTCTGAAAGGGCGCGAAAATGCACGTCGAAAGTTTCGCACAGCGTCTGAGCCTGACCGCTGTCGGCATCGACCAGGCTCAGGCCGGTATAAAAGCGCACCTTTTTGCCGCTCGCCATGCTGAGCTGGCGACACGCATTGTCAAAATTGTGAGGTTTACCGAGGATCGTTTCTTCGATAACACAGACCTGATCCGATCCTATGATAAGGTAACCGGGATGTTTTTCCGCCAGCGCACGGGCTTTTTGCTCGGAAAGACGCATCACCAGAGAGACGGCAGACTCTCCGGCAAGCGGCGTCTCGTCGATGTTTGGCGCCGCCCAGTCGAATTTCAGCGTAGTTTTCTCAAGGATTGCGCGACGATAGGCCGAGGTGGAGGCCAGAAGGATCCTTTTTTGTGGCATTGTTTGCATAATTTTTTTCACAAAGCATAGCGTTATTGAATCACACATTTTAAACTGTCCGCCGCTGAGGAAGCGAATATTGGTGAAAGGCGCAGTAAAATGCCCTTTTTCTTTGACTCTACGTCGTTACAAAGTTAATATGCGCGCCCTATGCAAAAGGTAAAATTACCCCTGGCCGTTGATGCCGTTCGTACCGCCCAAAAGCGTTTAGACTACATTGGAGTCTACGACGCCGAACAAGTGACGCGAGTTGCCGCATCAGTGGTCAGTGTGGATTCAGATGTACAAACCTCTTTGTCGTTTGATATCGACAATCAACGTCTGGCCGTAATTAAAGGTCATTCAGATGTTACTGTTACTCTGGAATGTCAGAGATGTGGCAAGACGTTTGAGCATCAGGTTCACACAACATATTGTTTTAGTCCTGTTAAGAACGATGAGCAGGCTGAGGCATTACCGGAAGCGTACGAGCCGATCGAAGTCGACGATTTTGGCGAAGTTGATCTGCTGGCAATGATTGAAGACGAAATTATTCTTTCACTGCCTGTCGTTCCGGTACATGAATCTGAACACTGTGAAGTGTCCGACGCGGAAATGGTATTTGGCAAATTGCCTCCTGAGGCCGAGAAACCGAATCCGTTTTCCGTATTAGCGAGTTTAAAGAAAAGTAATTGAGGAGTAAGGTCCATGGCCGTACAACAGAATAAACCAACCCGTTCTAAACGTGGCATGCGTCGTTCACACGATGCTCTGACCACCGCCACTTTGTCTGTGGACAAAACTTCTGGCGAGACTCACCTGCGTCACCATATCACTGCCGACGGTTTCTACCGCGGTCGCAAGGTTATCGGCTGATTTCTTACTTGCTAACTATTTACTTGATAACTTTAAACTTGTTAAGTAATAGCAAGGCGATACCTTGAAACGTTTGACCATCGCGTTAGACGTTATGGGCGGGGACTTCGGTCCTTCCGTCACAGTGCCTGCTTCATTGCAGGCACTGACCTCTAATCCTGAACTCAATCTTCTTCTCGTCGGCGATCCCGATAAAATCACACCACTCCTGGCTAAGACCGATCCTTCTTTACTGGACCGGATACGTGTTATTGCCGCTGAGTCTGTGATTGCGAATGATGCGAGAGTTTCGCAGGCAATACGCACCAGTCGTGGAAGCTCTATGCGCGTAGCGCTGGAGTTTGTCAAGAGTGGAGAGGCGCAGGCCTGCGTCAGTGCCGGGAATACCGGCGCACTGATGGGATTGGCAAAGCTGGTTATCAAGCCGCTCGAAGGCATTGAGCGCCCGGCGCTGGTCACCGTTTTACCGAATCAGCAGCGCGGAAAAACCGTGGTGCTCGATCTGGGGGCCAACGTCGAATGCGACAGCCAGATGCTGGTGCAGTTTGCTGTGATGGGGTCGGTCATGGCGGAAGAGGTGGTAGGTACGCCTAATCCGCGCGTGGCTCTATTAAATATCGGTGAAGAAGAGTCGAAGGGGCTGGGTAATATTCGCGAAGCCGCTACGATTTTAAAAAACATACCCGTAATCAATTATATCGGCTATCTTGAAGGCAATGACCTTTTGACCGGTAAAACTGATGTCATGGTATGTGACGGTTTTGTAGGTAATGTCACACTGAAAACTATGGAAGGTGTGATCAGGATGTTTTTGTCGTTGCTTAAATCCTCTGGGGAGAATGGCAAGAAGTCTTGGTGGATGAGGTGGTTTGGGCCAGCTTTGCAAAAAATAGTACAGAAAAAATTAGCAAAGCGTTTCAGTCATCTCAATCCGGACCAGTACAATGGCGCAAGTTTGTTAGGATTACGCGGCATCGTGATAAAAAGCCACGGCGGAGCAAATCAGCGGGCGTTTGCTGTTGCTATCGAACAGGCTGTTCAGGCGGTGCAGCGGCAGGTTCCCGAGCGGATTGCCGCGCGCCTTGAGGCTTTACTACCCAAGAGTGACTGACTGTACATGTATACAAAGATTCTCGGTACGGGGAGCTACTTGCCCGTACAAGTTCGGACTAACGCCGACTTAGAAAAAATGGTTGAAACCTCCGATGAGTGGATAGTCACTCGTACGGGTATCCGTGAGCGACGCATTGCGGCGCCGGATGAGACTGTTGCAACAATGGGTTTGACTGCGGCCGAAAGGGCGTTGGAAATGGCCGGCGTCGATAAAAACGACGTAGGACTGATCATTGTTGCCACAACCTCATCTTCCCACGCGTTTCCAAGTTCAGCCTGCCAGATTCAGAATCTGCTGGGCATTCGTGACTCGGCGGCGTTTGACCTCGCAGCGGCCTGTGCAGGCTTTACCTATGCACTGAGCGTGGCGGACCAATACGTCAAAAACGGTGCCGTGCGTTACGCGCTGGTTATTGGTTCCGACGTGCTGTCCCGCAAGCTCGACGACGAAGACCGCGGCACCGTTATCCTGTTTGGTGACGGCGCGGGCGCAGTCTTGCTGGGTGCCTCTGAAGAACAGGGAATTATCTCTACTCATATGCACGCCGATGGCCACTATGGCAATCTGCTGAGCCTCGAGTATCCAAACCAGAAAACCCCTGACCAACCCGCTTATGTCAAAATGGCAGGTAATGAAGTCTTCAAAGTGGCCGTTACTGAGCTGGCGCACATTGTTGATGAAACCCTGCAGGCCAATAATATGGACCGTGAGCAGCTCGACTGGCTGGTGCCGCATCAGGCAAACCTGCGCATCATCAGCGCAACCGCTAAGAAGCTGGGCATGGGGATGGATAAAGTCGTGGTTACCCTCGACCGACACGGCAACACCTCAGCAGCGTCCGTTCCTACTGCGTTCGACGAAGCCGTGCGTGATGGCCGTATCCAGCGCGGGCAGTTAGTGCTGCTCGAAGCGTTTGGTGGTGGCTTTACTTGGGGTTCTGCCTTAGTCCGTTTCTAATTTTTCGGACCTATATTTACTCTTTTGACTAACACAGGCGCGATGGGTGTTACACGCGCTTTATTTTGACAGGATAGTTAAATGACCAAGATTGCAGTCGTTTTCCCTGGCCAGGGTTCTCAGGCTCTGGGCATGCTTTCAGATCTGGCGGCGTCGCATCCCGTAGTGGAAGCGACCTTTGCTGAAGCTTCTTCAGTATTAGGCTATGATTTGTGGCAGCTGGTTCAGCAGGGTCCTGCTGAAGAGCTGAACAAGACCTGGCAGACCCAGCCTGCGCTGCTTGCGGCCTCTGTCGCTATCTGGCGCGTATGGCAGCAGGAAAAGGGCGCTGAGCCGGCATATATGGCCGGTCATAGCCTGGGTGAATACTCTGCGTTGGTTTGTGCCGGTGTTCTGGATTTCAAGCAGGCTATCAGCCTGGTTGAACTGCGCGGCAAACTGATGCAGGAAGCCGTTCCGGAAGGAACAGGCGCAATGTCCGCTATTATTGGTCTGGACAACGAGTCTATCGCCAAAGCCTGTGAAGCGTCTGCACAGGGTGAGGTTGTTTCGCCGGTGAACTTCAATTCTCCGGGCCAGGTCGTTATCGCGGGTAACAAAGCTGCGGTTGAACGTGCTAACGAAGCTTGTAAAGCCGCCGGTGCAAAACGTGCCCTGCCATTGCCAGTCAGCGTTCCTTCTCACTGCGCGCTGATGAAGCCTGCAGCAGATAAGTTGGCAATTGCGCTGGATCAAGTTTCTTTCAGCCAACCACAGTATCCTGTCGTTAATAACGTGGATGTGAAGGTTGAAACCTCGGCAGAAGAAATTCGCAGTGCGTTGATTCGCCAGCTCTACAGTCCCGTGCGTTGGGCTGAAAGCGTCGAATTCATTGCGCAGCAAGGCGTTGAGCAGTTAGTAGAGGTGGGTCCTGGTAAAGTATTAACCGGACTGACCAAGCGTATTGTTGACACCCTGACGGCAGTAGCAGTGAACGATACTGCAAGCCTGTCTGCGGCGATTGAACAATAAGAAGAGGAAAACCATGAGCTTCAACGGAAAAATTGCTTTGGTCACCGGCGCAAGCCGGGGTATTGGCCGAGCTATTGCAGAGAAACTGGTTGCCGGTGGCGCACGTGTTATTGGCACCGCGACCAGCGAACAAGGTGCTGAAGCTATCAGTGCTTATTTAGGCGAAAACGGCAAAGGTTTTGCACTCAATGTGACTGATTCGTCGTCAATTGATCAAGTATTGGCGACGATTCGTGCTGAATTTGGCGAAATCGACATTTTAGTCAATAATGCTGGCATTACCCGTGATAACCTTCTGATGCGTATGAAAGACGACGAGTGGCAGGATATCCTGGATACGAATTTGACTTCTGTGTTTAAGCTGTCAAAAGCAGTAATGCGATCTATGATGAAAAAGCGGTTTGGCCGGATCATCACCATTGGTTCTGTAGTTGGGACCATGGGTAACGCAGGGCAAGCTAACTACGCGGCAGCTAAGGCCGGTTTGATTGGTTTTAGCAAGTCTTTGGCGCGTGAAGTTGCTTCACGCGGCATTACTGTCAACGTCGTGGCTCCCGGCTTCATTGAGACGGACATGACAAGGGCGTTGACAGATGATCAACGCGCAGGCATTTTGTCATCAGTTCCAGCCAACCGGTTGGGCGATGCAAAAGAGATTGCCAGCGCTGTTGCATTTTTAGCCTCTGATGAGGCCAGCTACATCACTGGTGAGACTTTACATGTCAATGGCGGCATGTATATGGTCTGATAATCACTAGGAATCTGCTTATTTGGCTTTAAAAATAGTCAAATATAGCAAAATAGTGGTTTGACCAGCCGGGATTTAGTTGCATCTTTTCCAACATTTTATACACTACGAAAACCATCGCGAAAGCGAGTTTTGATAGGAAATTTAATAGTATGAGCACTATCGAAGAACGCGTTAAGAAAATCATCGTTGAACAGCTGGGTGTTAAACAGGAAGAAGTAGTTAACTCTGCATCTTTCGTAGACGACCTTGGCGCAGATTCTCTCGACACCGTTGAGCTGGTTATGGCTCTGGAAGAAGAGTTTGATACCGAGATCCCTGACGAAGAAGCTGAAAAAATCACTACTGTTCAGGCAGCTATTGATTTCATCAACAACGCTCAGGCGTAATCGAAACTGTTCTTTTAACAGGTTTTGATAGTTAGGCGGTCATTTGACCGCCTAAGTTTTTTTCGTCCCACGGTATTTTTTCCCTCCCTGGAGGACACACGTGTCTAAACGTCGAGTTGTTGTGACTGGACTTGGCATGCTTTCTCCTGTCGGCAATACGGTAGAGTCCACCTGGAACGCTCTTCTTGCCGGTAAGAGTGGCATTGGCCTAATCGACCATTTTGATACTAGTGCCTACGCAACGCGTTTTGCTGGCTTAGTAAAAGATTTCAACTGTGAAGAGTACATCTCGCGTAAAGATGCTCGCAAGATGGATCCCTTTATTCAGTACGGTGTTGCTGCCGGTATTCAAGCTATGCAAGATAGCGGCCTTGAAGTGACAGAAGAAAATGCCCCGCGTATTGGTGCCGCGATTGGTTCAGGCATTGGCGGATTGGGTCTCATCGAAGAAAACCATACTGCATTGGTTAACGGCGGCCCGCGTAAAATAAGCCCGTTCTTTGTACCTTCTACCATCGTCAACATGATTGCCGGTCATCTGAGCATTATGTTCGGTCTGCGAGGCCCAAGTATTTCTATTGCCACCGCCTGTACTTCCGGCGTCCATAACATTGGTCATGCGGCACGTATCATTGCTTATAACGACGCAGACGTGATGCTGGCAGGCGGCGGTGAGAAAGCCAGTACGCCATTGGGCGTAGGTGGTTTTGGCGCAGCGCGTGCCCTTTCAACGCGTAATGACAACCCTCAGGCTGCTAGCCGCCCGTGGGACAAAGACCGAGACGGTTTTGTGCTGGGTGACGGCGCCGGTATCATGGTGCTGGAAGAGTACGAACATGCGAAAAAACGCGGCGCGAAAATCTATGCCGAGATCGTCGGTTTTGGCATGAGCAGCGATGCATTCCACATGACTTCACCGCCGGAAGACGGCGCAGGTGCCGCGTTGGCAATGCAAAATGCGCTCCGTGATGCCGGAATTACTCCGTCTCAGGTTGGCTACATCAATGCGCACGGCACCTCTACGCCTGCAGGCGACAAGGCTGAAGCGCAGGCAGTGAAGTCGGTCTTCGGTGCAGACGCGCACAGGGTTCTGGTCAGTTCGACCAAGTCCATGACCGGTCACCTTTTGGGTGCGGCCGGTGCGGTAGAGTCTATCTTCACGCTGCTTGCGCTGCGCGATCAGGCCGTACCGCCAACGCTTAATCTGGATAATCCAGACGAAGGCTGCGACCTCGACTTCGTACCACACGAAGCGCGTCAGGTTAAAGGCATGGAATACAGCCTGTGTAACTCCTTCGGTTTCGGCGGCACCAACGGTTCTCTGCTGTTCCGCAAACTGTAAGCGTCACTTAAGCTGAAAGAAAGGCCCGTTCTGCGGGCCTTTTTGCTGTCTGTCAGACGCCGAAATCGGATTGAAAGTCGGAATGCTCTCGTGGTATCCATGGGGGGACTACGCCAGTCTAAGGCCGAAGGAGAGAGATAAGATGTATTGGGTTAACGGTGTTTCTCAGCACTCGGTTGCGCTGGGTGACCGCGCGGTGCAGTTCGGTGACGGCTGTTTCACCACCGCGTGGGTAAAGAACTCCAGGGTGCAGCACCTTGACGCGCACCTTATACGGCTGCAAAAAGCCGTTACAGCGCTGCTGATGCCCGATTGCCACTGGGGACAGTTGCGCGCAGAGATGCAGGCCGCCGCCGAGGGGTGTGACGAGGGCGTGCTCAAGGTCATACTCTCTCGCGGAGAGGGCGGGCGAGGTTACAGTACCCAAGGGGTGAAAGGCCCGACGCGGATTGTTTCCCTGAGCGGTTACCCGCAGCACTATCACGCCTGGCGAGAGCAGGGCATTGCGCTGGCGCTTAGTCCGGTGGCGTTGGCGCGCAGTCCGCTTCTTGCGGGCATCAAGCACCTGAATCGTCTCGAGCAGGTGATGATCCGCGCTCATCTCGATAACACCGATGCTCATGAGGCGCTGGTGGTGGACACCGCCGGTATGCTGGTCGAATGCTGCGCCGCCAACCTGTTCTGGCGTAAGGGAGACCAGGTATTCACGCCCGACCTGTCAAACTCAGGCGTGGACGGCCTCATGCGCCAAAAAATTATCGACGTTTTAGCCCATTCGGACTCATTCAGCCTCGAGATTGTCAACCAACCCGTTACTACGTTGGCAGATGCTGAAGAAGTGCTCGTTTGTAATGCCTTAATGCCAATTCTTTCAGTCAGAAAGGCCGAAAACTGGCATTATAACGCCTCGAAATTATTTGAATTTTTACATCCGCATTGCAGCTAAGCGCCGCTGCTGTTTTTTTGTAAAGTGAACAACGTCATGAAAAATAAAAAGATCAAAATTTTTGGCATTATCGTCATCGTCTTAGTGGCGCTGATGATTGCGGGCTACGTCAAAGTTGAACGTTTTGCCGATCGCAAGCTGAACATCGTCCAGGAAAAGATTTTCACCCTGCCAGCCGGTACCGGGCGCGTGGTATTGCAGGACATGCTGGTGAGCCAAAAGCTTATCAATTCTCCGACCCTGTTCGGCTGGCTACTGCGCATCGAACCGGCGCTGAGCGAATTCAAGGCCGGGACCTATCGATTCCCGCAGGGTATGACCGTGCGTCAGATGCTCGAGCTGCTAAAAAGCGGCAAAGAGGCCCAATTCAACGTTCGTTTTGTGGAGGGTTTCCGCCTGCAAGACTGGATGCAGGAGCTGCAAAAGGCGGGCTATCTCAAGCATGAATTGACCGGCAAAAGCGATGACGACATCGCCACCGCGCTGGGCATGAAGGACGCTAAAAATGCCGAAGGGTGGCTCTATCCTGACACCTATTCCTATACGGCGGGCACCACCGACGTCTCGCTGCTTAAGCGTGCTCATCTGCGAATGGAAAAAACCGTGGCGCAGATCTGGGCCGATCGCGACCCGTCACTGCCGTACAAGACGCCGACCGACCTGCTGACCATGGCCTCGATTATCGAGAAAGAGACCGCGCTAAAAGACGAGCGCCAAGAGGTTGCATCGGTATTTATCAACCGTTTACGTATCGGCATGCGTTTGCAAACTGACCCGACGGTTATCTACGGTATGGGTGATGCCTACAAAGGGGCGATCACTAAGAAGGATCTTGAGACCGCAACGCCGTATAATACTTACATTATCGAAGGCCTGCCGCCGTCGCCAATCGCTATGCCGAGTGAGGCATCCATTCAGGCTGCGGCGCATCCGGCGAAAACCGATTTCCTTTATTTTGTCGCTGACGGAAAGGGTGGACATACCTTTACCACTAACCTCGACAGCCATAACAAGGCAGTGCGCGCGTATCGCGACCTGATGAAAAACAAGAATGAAAAGTAGTTTTATTGTTATCGAAGGCCTTGAAGGGGCAGGTAAAACCACGGCGCGTGACGTCGTGGTCAATACGCTGCGCGAACAGGACATCAAAGACATCCAGTTTACTCGTGAGCCGGGCGGAACGCCGCTTGCCGAAAAACTGCGTGACCTTATTAAACAGGGGATTGAGGGCGAGCCGCTCACCGACAAGGCAGAGGTGCTCATGCTCTATGCCGCGCGGGTACAGCTGGTCGAAAACGTGATTAAACCGGCCCTGGCACGCGGTGCATGGGTCGTCGGCGACCGTCACGACCTCTCCTCCCAGGCCTATCAGGGCGGTGGCCGCGGTATCGACGCACGCCTGATGACCTCTCTGCGCGACACGGTGCTCGGCGATTTTCGCCCTGACCTGACGCTTTATCTTGACCTGCCCCCGGCTATTGGCCTGCAACGCGCGCGCGCGCGCGGCGAGCTCGACCGAATCGAGCAGGAGTCACTGGCGTTTTTTGAACGCACCCGCGAGCGTTACCTGAGTCTGGCCGCCGAAGATGACCGCATTATCACTATCGATGCGTCACAAACGCTCGAGCAGGTGACCGCCGATATTCGCCGCGCGCTGATTGGCTGGATTTCCCGCCAGCGCCAGCAGGACAGCCGCGGATGAATTGGTATCCCTGGCTAAACGGTCCTTACCGCCAGCTGATCGCCCAGTATCAGGGCGGTCGCGGCCATCACGCCCTGTTGATGCATGCTGCCAAAGGCATGGGCGACGAGGCGTTGGTCTATGGTCTGAGCCGCTGGTTGCTGTGTCAGCATCCTGACGGGGAAAAAAGCTGTGGAAAATGCCACAGTTGCCATTTGATGATTGCCGGTAACCATCCGGACTGGCACGTCCTGACGCCAGAAAAGGGGAAAAATACCCTCGGCGTCGAGCCGGTTCGTCAGCTGATTGAAACCTTGTACAATTATTCTCAGCAGGGGGGGGCAAAAGTCGTCTGGCTGCCGCAGGCCGAACTGCTGACCGAGGCGGCGGCCAATGCCCTGCTCAAGACGCTCGAAGAACCCCCGGCCGGGACCTATTTCCTGCTGGGTTGCCGTGAGCCGTCGAGGCTGTTGCCGACGCTTCGCAGCCGCTGTTTTTACTGGCATCTAGCGACGCCGGAGGCCTCACTGGCCGCACAGTGGATTGCCCGTCAGCTTCAGGTTGCGCCACTGTCGATTCAGACCGCACTGCGTCTCGGCGAAGGCACACCGTTGGCCGCGCTGGAACTGCTTCAGCCGGAGCGCTGGAAACAGCGCGAAGAGCTGTGTCAGCAGGTCTCCGCCAGCTTCCAGCAGCGCTGTCTGCTGTCGCTGCTCCCTCAGCTGAATCATGATGATGCCGTTGAACGCCTGTTCTGGCTGTGTTCGCTGCTGCTTGACGTCATCAAATATCAGCAGGGTGCGGGTCACTACGTGATTAATCTCGATCAGCAGCCGCTGATTGCCGCGCTGGCCAATACCTTAAGCAATGAGGCGTTGCAGCAGAATCTGCAGGGTTGGATGCGCTGTAGGCAACAGTTGCTCAGCGTCGTTGGCGTTAACCGAGAGCTGCTGCTCACCGAACAGTTGCTGGAATGGGAAAACTCGCTTTAAGCCTGTTCCTGTAAATTTTACCTGCAAACACAAAGAGTTAAATCTATGTTTTTAGTCGATTCACACTGCCATCTTGACGGCCTGGACTACGAAAAACTGCACGGCGGCGTTGACGATGTGCTGGCAAAAGCCCGCGAACGCGACGTGAAATTTATGCTGGCAGTAGCCTGTACGCTGCCCGGTTACCGCGCGATGGCAGAGCTGATTGGCGATCGTCCAGAAGTGTCCTTCTCCTGCGGCGTTCATCCGCTGAATATTGAGGGCGGATATGACTTCGAAGAGCTGCGCACTCAGGCTGCTGATGCGCGCGTCGTCGCGATGGGTGAGACCGGGCTGGACTATTTCTATCAGAAAGAAGAGGCGCTGATTAAGCTGCAACAGGATTCTTTCCGTCATCACATCCGCGTCGGTCGTGAGCTTAACAAGCCGGTTATCGTGCACACCCGTGATGCCCGTCAGGACACGCTGGATATTTTGCGTGAAGAGAAGGCCGGTGAATGTGGCGGCGTGCTTCACTGCTTTACCGAAGACCGTGACACGGCTGAGCAACTGTTGGATCTCGGGTTATACATCTCCTTCTCGGGAATGGTCACCTTCAGAAACGCCGAACAAATTCGGGAAGCCGCGCGCTACGTGCCGCTGGACCGCATCCTGATCGAGACCGACTCGCCTTATCTTGCACCGGTGCCGCATCGTGGAAAAGAGAACCAGCCGGCCTACGTTCGCGACGTAGCTGAGTATCTCGCGGTGGTTAAGGGTGTCAGCCTCGAAACGCTGGCCGTAGCCACAACGCAAAACTTCTCACGCCTGTTCCACGTAGACGCTGCCCGCCTCGCCTGATACTGCGTGTAGCGTTTTCTGCATTTTATTTTTCACCTCGTAATTAATCGTCTGAACCGCTAATCTGCACGCCGCGGTTTGGGCGATACTCGCCGGCGATCCGGATATAAAACGCCTGATTTATTGAAAATACGCCACTTTTTACGCCATCGTTGGCGTTTTTTTAACAAAACGTGACTGTCATCAAATAATATTGAGGCGATTTATTTTACCCTTCGTAAAAAATAAAAGGGGCAAAAATATGTCCCGCCCGCAGCGGCGATAAAAGCCGCCGCAACAGGGTTTACGGCACCCGCTAAAGACCCTACGAAGCAGATACCCGTCGTCATCAAGACTCAGCCTTGGCTGAGTCTTTGAGTAACAAGGGTATGACCATTACTCAGGAGCACTCTCATATGTTCAAGAACGCGTTTGCAAACCTTCAAAAGGTCGGTAAATCGCTAATGCTGCCCGTTTCCGTCTTACCTATCGCAGGGATCCTGCTGGGTGTCGGTTCGGCAAACTTTAGCTGGCTGCCCGTCATCGTTTCTCACGTTATGGCCGAAGCGGGTGGATCAGTCTTTGCCAATATGCCGCTGATTTTTGCTATCGGCGTAGCGCTAGGTTTCACCAACAACGACGGCGTCTCTGCGCTGGCGGCGGTGGTGGCCTACGGCATCATGGTTAAAACCATGGCCGTAGTAGCACCGTTGGTCCTGCATCTTCCGGCGGAGGAGATTGTCAGCAAGCATCTTGCCGACACCGGCGTACTCGGCGGGATTATGTCGGGCGTGATTGCAGCCTCGATGTTTAACCGCTTTTATCGCATCAAGCTGCCGGAATATCTGGGCTTCTTTGCCGGTAAACGCTTCGTGCCAATTATTTCCGGACTGGCAGCGATTATCCTCGGCGTTGTGCTGTCCTTTATCTGGCCACCGATCGGCAGCGCAATTCAGACCTTCTCCCAGTGGGCAGCCTACCAGAACCCGGTGGTGGCGTTCGGTATCTACGGCATCGTAGAACGCGCGCTGGTGCCGTTTGGTTTGCATCATATCTGGAACGTACCTTTCCAAATGCAGGTTGGCGAATACGTTAACTCGGCGGGCCAGGTGTTCCACGGTGACATTCCACGCTACATGGCGGGTGACCCGACGGCGGGCAAACTGTCCGGCGGCTTCCTGTTCAAAATGTACGGCCTTCCGGCCGCAGCGATTGCTATCTGGCACTCGGCAAAACCTGAAAACCGGGCCAAAGTGGGCGGCATCATGATGTCTGCCGCGCTGACCGCCTTCCTGACCGGTATTACCGAGCCGATTGAATTTGCCTTCATGTTCGTCGCGCCAATCCTCTACGTGATCCATATGATTCTGGCCGGTTTGGCTTTCCCGATTTGTATTCTGTTGGGGATGCGTGACGGAACCAGTTTCTCCCACGGCTTGATTGACTTCGTGGTGCTGAGCGGCAACAGCAGTCGTATCTGGCTGTTCCCGATCGTTGGCGTGATTTATGGTCTGGTGTACTACACTATTTTCCGCGTGCTGATTGTCAAACTGAACCTCAAAACACCGGGCCGTGAAGACACTGCGACGACACAGACGGCACAGGGCAGCAGCGAAATGTCCGCCTCACTGGTCAAGGCGTTCGGCGGCAAAGAAAACATCACCAACCTCGACGCCTGCATTACCCGTCTTCGGGTGAGCGTGGCCGACGTTTCCAAGGTCGATCAGGCGGGTTTGAAACAACTGGGCGCCGCGGGTGTGGTCGTCGCAGGTTCGGGCGTACAGGCGATTTTTGGCACCAAGTCGGATAACTTGAAAACGGATATGGACGACTATATCCGCAACCACTAATCGACAAGTAAAACACTCGTATCATAAAAATAAAAAAGGAGACTTCGGTCTCCTTTTTTATTTTAAAATTCATGAGAGTGTCGTGGGTGGCGTTGTTGAAAAGACCGGCTGGTGATTACAAAATAGCAGGCGACATCGGTTGGGTTTTAGCCAATCAAACGTGGCGGCAGAGAGACAAAAGACGATCTGATTTCCGTTGCCGCCGCTCCTTATTCGGGTATTGAGTTGCAAACGCCCTAATAAACTTGAAAATAGCAGAATGGCTGACTCATACTGCGCTCGCAGTTATTTGTAATAAAGAGCTTTCAATGGAGAACTATCATGGCCGAAGAAACGATTTTCAGTAAAATTATCCGCCGCGAAATTCCGGCTGACGTGGTGTATCAGGACGAACTGGTGACCGCGTTTCGCGATATCGCCCCGCAGGCGCCAAGCCATATCCTGATTATTCCCAATATCCTGATCCCGACCATGAATGACGTGACCGCCGAGCATGAAGCCGCACTGGGTCGCATGATGACCGTCGCGGCGAAAATCGCCGAGCAGGAAGGTATTGCAGAAAATGGTTACCGTTTAATTGTGAACTGCAATAAAGACGCCGGTCAGGTGGTGTATCATATCCATATGCACTTGGTGGGCGGTCATAATCTTGGCCCTCTGCTGTCGCGTTAACACGCGGTTTCGCCATCAGGATGCCCGCTGCTGCGGGTGTTCTAGCGCTTATTGAGGGAAGGTTATGCGATTTTTGATTGCCTGTGCGATGTTGCTTTGTCTGGCAGGATGCAGTACGAAACCGGGCATTGCGCTGAATAATCAGCAAACGGTTATCATGGAGTCGCCGGTCTTGACCGCAGGGATTATCCCAGGCGAGCCGTCACTTTCCAACGACGAAGGACGCCAAAAGGCGACGCTGACGCTCAGCAATAATCAGTCTAAACCGATACAGATACACTATGTATTCTATTGGTATGATAAGCAGGGGTTGGACCTGCTGCCGTTTGCTGCGCCGCGAACCATTACCGTTCCAGCAAATTCCGACGCCGATATCTATTCGCTTAACGGCAATCTTGATGCGTACAGTGTACGTGTCCACCTTTACCTTTAATTTCCCGTAGGGAGAGGGTTGATGAAAAAGTATTTAATCGTGGCATTGGCAACTTTAGCGTTAAGCGGTTGTATTTCCACCCAGCAAGAACAACAAGAGCAGCAACAGCCTCAGACACCACCGCCGACGACCGCGCCTATCACCACCGTGCCGCCTATCGGTACGCCTGAGACCTCGGGTCAGCCGCCGGTTGAAACTATTCCTCAGCCGCCGAAACTGCAATCCATCGACTGGAGCGCAACGGTACAGCCGTTAGTGGCGAAAATGCTCAAGGCTGACGGCGTTCAGTCTGGCAGCGTTTTACTGTTGGATAACGTGAAGAACAGCACTAACGGTTCGCTGCAAACCGGTAAAATAACCGATGCAATGCATACCGCACTGGCGTCTAACAACACCTTCACCGTGGTTCCGGCTTCGCAGCTGGCGAGCGCCAAACAGGCGATGGGCCTTTCTGCCGACGACAACCTGGTCTCGCGCAGCAAGGCGATTGCGCTGGCGCGTCAGGTCAATGCCCAGTATGTGCTGTACAGCGATGCGAGCGGCAACGTGAAATCGCCAACGCTCGATATGCAGCTGATGACCGTGCAGACCGGTGAAATTGTCTGGTCTGGCAGCGGTGCCGTTCAAAATCAACAGTAGTTTACGCAGTCTCGTTGAAAAACATCTTCCGGCGGATTATTCCGCCGGTTGTGTTTTTACTCCGGTAGAAGGGTTGAGCAGCGAAAGCTGGCGGATTGAATCGCCCACGCATCGCTATCTTGCCCGCCTTGAATCGGCTGAAAAACAGTTGCTGGGGATCGACCGGCGGCGTGAAAACCGCCTGCTGCGCCACCTCTCTTCCACGGGCATCGCGCCTCAGGTCTTGCGTTGGGCGTATCCCTGGCTGGTGGTGAGTTGGGTGGACGGCGAAACGCTGAGTCAGGCGCTGTTTTTCTCCGCCGAGCAGCAGCGGCAGTTGGCGGCCTTGTTGGCCCGACTGCACGGCGTTGCGCCGCAGGGCGAGGTGCTGGATATCCGACGGCGGCTGGGGCGATACTGGCAGGCGATTGACCGGCGGCGTTTGACACCGGCGTGGCTGCGAGTGCATCAGCGAATGATGAAACGCTCGCCGCCAAAGGCGCTGAAGACGGCGGTGACACACATGGATATTCATCCTGAAAATGGGGTCGTGAGTCCGCAGGGCACGCGCCTCATCGACTGGGAATACGCGGTTTCTGCCGATATCGCACTGGAGTTCGCCGCCTTGTTTCGCGGCAATGGCTACAGTCCGTCTCAGCAATCGCAGCTGTTGCTGGACTATGCCCGGTGCGGCGGATACCCCGACCTTGTGCGGCTTGAGGCGCAGATCCGCCTCTGGCAACCTTGGCTCGATTATCTGATGTTAATGTGGTTTGAAGTGCGTTGGCAGCAAACCGCCGATGCGCGCTATACGCTTTGGGCGCAGCCTCTGCGCCAGCAATTATTTTCTGAATTTCAGTAAAGGAGTAGTGGGTCTTGGGTCCAGTAATGTTAGACGTCGCCAGCTATGAGCTGGATGCTGAAGAGCGTGAGATTTTACAACACCCGCTGGTCGGTGGCCTGATCCTGTTTACCCGCAACTACCACGACGTGGATCAGTTGCAGGAGTTGATCCGCCAGATTCGCGCGGCGTCCCGCGAACGTCTGGTGCTGGCAGTCGATCAGGAAGGGGGCAGGGTGCAGCGCTTTCGTGAAGGTTTTACCCGTATTCCGGCGGCGCAATCTTTTGCAGCTTTGAACGATGAACCTGAGGCCGGACGTCTGGCCGAAGAGGCGGGTTGGCTGATGGCGGCAGAAATGATCGCCATGGACATCGACATAAGCTTCGCGCCGGTCCTGGATATCGGCCACATCAGCGCCGCTATCGGTGAACGTTCGTTCCATGAAAATCCACAGAAGGCACTGGATATCGCCGAGCGCTATATCCGCGGCATGCACGCCGCAGGAATGAAGGTCACCGGCAAGCACTTCCCGGGTCATGGCGCGGTCACCGCAGACTCACACAAAGAGACGCCGTTCGACTCACGCCCGCTTGAGGTGATTCGCGCTCATGATATGGCGATTTTCCGCCAGCTTATTGAACGCAAGATGCTCGACGCGGTGATGCCGGCACACGTGATTTATACTCAGGCTGACCCACGTCCTGCCAGTGGTTCGCCCTACTGGCTGAAACAGATCCTGCGTCAGGAACTGGGTTTCAACGGCGTGATTTTCTCCGACGATTTGTCGATGGAAGGCGCGGCGGTGATGGGCAGCTACGCCGAACGCGGTCAGGCTTCTCTCGATGCCGGTTGCGATATGATTCTGGTGTGCAACAACCGCGACGGTGCGGTCAGCGTGCTGGATAACTTGTCTCCAGTCAAAGCGGACAAGGTGGCGGGCTTGTACCATGGTGGGGCCTATCAGGGTAAATCCAGTCGTCAGGCTTTGCGAGACACTCGCCGTTGGCAGCGTTCTCACCAAGAGCTTACGGCGCTGAATGAGCGCTGGCAGGCGCACAAGCAGGCCTGACAGCGCGTTAGCTGTTTCAGGCTTTTGCAGTGATACCGAGGTTTAATGAGGAAAGATATGATCATTTATCTGCATGGCTTTGACTCAACCAGTCCGGGTAATCATGAAAAGGTGTTACAGCTACAGTTTATTGACCCCGACGTGCGCTTTATCAGCTACAGCACGCTGCATCCGCGTCACGACATGCAGCACCTGCTTAAGGAAGTTGATAAGGCGTTGCAACAGGCTCCAGACCCACATACGGTGATTTGCGGCGTGGGTCTGGGAGGCTATTGGGCAGAACGGATCGGCTTTTTATGCGGCGTTCGTCAGGTGATGTTCAACCCCAATTTGTCACCACAGAACAACATGACAGGCAAGATAGACAGGCCAGAAGAGTACGTTGATATTGCGACCAAATGTATCAGTGATTTTAGAGAGAAAAACCGCGGTCGCTGTCTGGTTATCCTCTCGCGTGACGACGGTGTCCTCGACAGCGCCGAAACGGCCAAGGCTCTCTCTCCCTATTATTCTATCGTCTGGGACCAGGTTCAAAGCCATAAGTTTAAGGATATCTCGGTCCATTTGCAGCGAATCAACGCCTTCAAAAATCTTTCCTGAAAAATAGTCTCTTTGCGTCCCGGTGCTAACTGATTGAATAGCAAGATGCAAAATTTTTGTTACCTCTGGGACGCAGTCAAAAAGAATTGATGCAGATCAATTTTGGTATAATCATCCGACTCCCGCATGTTATCCTCGTCTTTCAAGATGATTTAACTTGAGCAACCCTATGTTATCTAAGGATAATAACGTTACCCTTAGATAACATTTGGTTTACATTTGAGGGAGTCATAGTGACTGAAGCAAAGAAGAAAATTGTGATTATCGGCGGTGGAGCGGGCGGTCTTGAGCTTGCAACCAGCCTGGGTCACAAACTTGGCCGTAGCAAGAAGGCCGAGATAGTGTTGGTGGACCGCAACCACAGCCACCTGTGGAAGCCTCTGCTGCATGAAGTCGCCACCGGAAGCCTGGATGACGGCGTTGACGCGTTGAGCTATCTTGCCCACGCGCGCAATCATGGATTCACATTCCAAATCGGTACACTGACCGATATCAACCGCGAAAATAAAAGCATTAAGCTGGCCGAAATCCGTGACACCAACGGAGAGCTGCTGGTGCCTGAGCGCGATCTGGACTATGACCAACTGGTGATGGCGCTGGGCAGTACTTCTAACGACTTCGGCACGCCGGGCGTGAAAGAAAACTGCATTTTCCTGGATAACCCGCATCAGGCACACCGTTTCCACAATGAAATGTTAAATCTGTTCCTTAAATATTCGGCCAATCCCGATAAACAGGGCACCGTTAACATCGCTATCGTGGGCGGCGGCGCGACCGGCGTTGAGCTTTCTGCCGAGCTGCACAACGCGGTGAAAGAGCTGCACAGCTACGGTTTCGAAGGTCTGGACAGTCAGGCGCTGAACGTAACGCTGGTTGAGGCCGGTGAACGTATTCTTCCTGCTTTGCCGCCGCGCATTTCTGCCGCTGCACATCAGGAACTGACCAAGATTGGTGTTCGCGTATTGACCAAAACCATGGTGACCAGCGCCGAGAAAAACGGGCTAAACACCAAAGACGGCGAATTTATCGAAGCCGATCTGATGGTGTGGGCTGCGGGGATTAAAGCTCCTGATTTCATGAAAGATATCGCGGGTCTTGAGACCAACCGTATCAATCAGCTGGTGGTTGAGCCTACGCTGCAAACCACGCGTGACCCAGATATTTACGCGATCGGTGACTGTGCTTCCTGCGCTCTGCCGGCGGGCGGGTTTGTGCCTCCGCGCGCACAGTCTGCGCACCAGATGGCCTCACGTTGCTATGCCAACATTCTGGCGCAGCGCAGCGGTCAGAGCCTGAAGCCGTACGTTTATAAGGACCACGGTTCACTGGTTTCGCTTTCGCGCTTTAGCACCGTCGGCAGCCTGATGGGTAACCTGACCAAGGGCTCGATGATGATTGAAGGTCGCCTGGCACGTCTGGTCTATGTTTCCTTGTACCGTATGCATCAGATTGCGCTGCACGGGTATGTAAAAACAGGCCTGATGATGTTTGTTGGCAGAATTAACCGCGTGCTTCGTCCGCGTCTTAAACTGCACTAAACGTTTGACCCGCCTCCGATTTTTTTTAAATCGGAGGCTGAATCGATTCGAGCCATAGACTGTTGGCTTTTTACTGCCACTCTCTCGCACTTCTCTTAAGAATCCTCCCAATTCCTGCTTCACCTGCACTTTATCTGTTGGTTTTATCCAAAAGTCTTATTGTCCCTCGGACGCTAATTGCGCAAACTTTGACACAGGTTCAAACGAACTCTTTACAGCAGGCGATTCACGCACGCCGTTTCCTCAGAGGGATTTTGTTAGGGGGGAGCAAAATGCGTGGTAACACTTTCAGGAGGATGTCCTGTGAATAAGTCAATGTTAGCTGGCGTCGGGATCGGCGTTGCTGCGGCACTGGGTGTCGCAGCTGTAGCAAGTATGAACGTATTTTCTTCTGGTCCGCAGTATGCGCAGGTCGTAAGCGCGACACCGATTAAAGAAACCACCAAAACGCCTCGTCAGGAGTGTCGGAACGTGACGGTAACGCATCGTCGTCCGGTACAAGACGAGAATCAGATTGCGGGTTCTTTACTGGGGGCAGTAGCGGGTGGGGTAATAGGCCATCAGTTCGGCAGTGGGCGCGGACGCAGCCTGGCCACGGTAGCGGGTGCCTTGGGTGGCGGCTATGCAGGGAACCGCGTACAGAGCAGCATGCAGGATAACGACACCTACTCCACGCAGAGACAACGTTGCACCACGGTCTATGACAAGTCGGAGAAAATGCTGGGCTATGACGTCACCTATAAAATTGGCGACCAGCAGGGCAAAGTGCGGATGGACCACGATCCGGGCACCAAGATCCCATTGGATAAAAGCGGTCAGCTTGAGTTGACCTCAACGCGTAGCTAATCGCCAAATCCTAAAAATAAAAACCTGAGTTTTTAGCTCAGGTTTTTTTATGGCGGTTATTCAGGAAATCGTCAGGCGGGAAGCTGGTGCCCGGCGAACTCCTCAAGCAGTTCATCGACAAATTTCAGGCGTTTCGGTCTGTCGGTCAGGTCCAGCATAAACTTCAGCTTGCTCGGGCCGTCCAGTCGGTACACCTGAGGCTGCTTCTGGAGTAAACCAATCAGATACCCCGGATCGACGCGGTTTTTGTCGCTGAATTCGATGAAACCGCCGCGCTCGTTGCCCTCGATGCGCTTAATCCCCAACGCTTTCGCCTTGAGTCGCAGCACGGCGATGCTCAGCAGGTTACGCGCACCGTCTGGCAGGGTGCCGAAACGGTCAATCAGCTCTACGCGCAGTTCATCGACTTCCTGCTGGCTGCGTGCGCTGGCGATACGTTTGTACAGCGACAGGCGGGTGTTGACGTCAGGAATAAACTCCTCGGGCAGCAGCGCAGGCATACGCATCTCAACCTCGGTCTGGCTGGTAGTGAGGTCTTCGAGAGACGGCTCGCGCCCCTCTTTCAGCGCATCGACGGCGTTTTCCAGCAGCTCCATGTACAGCGAGAAGCCGATGGTAGTCATCTGGCCGCTCTGATCTTCGCCGAGCAGTTCGCCTGCACCGCGGATCTCAAGATCGTGCGTCGCCAGAGCGAAGCCCGCACCCAGATCCTCGAGTGAGGCGATCGCCTCGAGGCGTTTGTGCGCATCCGCCGACATCGCCTTCGGATTTGGCGTCAGCAGATAAGCGTAAGCCTGATGGTGAGAACGTCCCACGCGACCACGGAGCTGGTGTAGCTGCGCCAGGCCCAAGTGGTCGGCACGTTCAATAATAATGGTATTGGCAGTTGGAATATCGATACCGGTTTCGATAATCGTGGTGCAGACCAGCACGTTGAAACGCTGGTGGTGGAAGTCGTTCATCACCCGTTCGAGATCGCGTTCGCGCATCTGGCCGTGGCCGATCGCAATGCGCGCTTCAGGGACCAGCTCCGCCAGACGTTCCGTGGCCTTGTCGATGTTTGCCACGTCGTTATACAGGTAGTAAACCTGCCCACCGCGCAGGATTTCACGCAGGATAGCCTCGCGAACCACTAAATTGTCGTATTCGCGAACGAAGGTCTTCACCGCCAGACGGCGTGCCGGTGGCGTAGCGATAATTGACAGGTCACGCATGCCGCTCATTGCCATGTTCAGCGTACGAGGAATCGGTGTGGCGGTCAGGGTCAGAATATCGACATCGGCGCGCATCGCTTTGATACGTTCCTTGTGCCGCACGCCGAAACGGTGCTCTTCATCGACTATCAGCAGGCCGAGATCTTTCCAGCGCAGGTCGCTCTGCAACAGCTTGTGGGTGCCGATAATGATATCGACCTTGCCCTCAATGGCCTCTTCCAGCACCGCCTGCTGCTCTTTGGCGCTGCGAAAACGCGACATCATCTCAATGCGCACAGGCCAGTTAGCGAAGCGATCGCGGAAGTTGTCGAAGTGCTGCTGCGCCAGCAGAGTGGTCGGTACCAGCACCGCAACCTGCTTGTTGTTGGAAACCGCGAGGAACGCGGCGCGCATCGCGACTTCGGTTTTACCAAAGCCTACGTCGCCACAGACCAGACGGTCCATCGCCAGCGGCTGAGTCATGTCAGTCAGCACCGCGTTGATGGCCTGCGACTGGTCCGGCGTGGTTTCAAACGGGAAGGTCTGGCAGAACAGCTGATACTGTTCTTTGTCATGCTTGAAGGCAAAACCGGCTTTGGCTTCGCGCTGGGCGTAGATGTCGAGCAGTTCAGCGGCTACGTCACGAACCTTCTCTGCCGCCTTCTGCCGTGCCTTGGACCAGGCTTCGCCACCGAGTTTATGCAGTGGCGCGGTTTCGTCTGCGCCACCGGCGTAGCGGCTTATCAGATGCAGCGACGAGACCGGTACGTAAAGCTTGTCTTCACCGGCGTAGGTGAGGATCAGGTATTCCGCTTTGATACCGCCGGCTTCGAGGGTCGTCAGGCCGAGATAGCGGCCGACGCCGTGTTCGAGGTGGACCACAGGTTGTCCGGGGCGCAGCTCGGCGAGGTTGCGGATAAGCGTATCGGTGTTGATAGCACGGCGCGTATCCTGACGGCGGCGGGCCACGCGCTCACCCAGCATGTCGCTTTCACAGACCAGTGCCAGCTGTTTTTGGTTATCGAGAAAGCCTTTTTCACACGCGCCTATCATGATGTAGCGACCCGGTGCGGTAGCCTCTTCGATGCGCTCAATCAGGGTCGGATTCAGCTTGATACGGCCCAGCAGGTCCTGCAGCGTCTCGCGGCGGCCCTCACTCTCGACCGAGAACACCAGACTGCCGCCAAAGGATTCGTTGAAACGGCGCAGGTTGTCCATCGGCGCCTTGTTTTGTGGCACCACGGAGAGGTCTGGTAACGGCTGATAGTCCAGGTTGGTGTTGGCGCTTTTTTCCGGCAGTCGCTCGGCCTTGAGCTGAATACGCGGCCATTTTTTTAGCTCTGAATAGAGGCCATCCACCTTGAGCCACAGCAGGTCAGGCTCAACCAGCGGGCGCATTGGATCAATGCGGCGGCTCTCGTAGCGCTGCACCACGTCCTGCCAGAAGCGTTCGGCGGCGTGTTCCAGGTCACCGGTGTTCAGCACCAGCGTATTTTCTGGCAGATAGCTGAACAGCGTGCTCAGCGGCTGGCTAAAGAACAGTGGCTGCCAGTATTCGATACCGGCGGGGAAGGTGCCTTTACTCACCTGCTGGTAAACGTGCTCGGCGTCGCGGCGCACCTCGAACTTCTCGCGGAACTGGCTGCGGAACAGCTCGATAGCGTTCTTGTCGGTCGGGAATTCGTGCGCGGGCAACAGATTAATAGACTCGACTTCGCTCAGCGTACGCTGGGTATCGACGTCAAACAGACGCAGGCTGTCAATCTCGTCATCGAAGAAGTCGATGCGGTAAGGCTCTTCACTGCCCATGGGATAGAGGTCGAGCAGGGCACCACGGGTAGCAAATTCGCCGTGTTCCATCACCTGGTCAACGCTGCGATAGCCCGCCTGTTCAAGCTGTGCGCGCAGTTTGTCGCGCGACAGGCGCTGGCCCTTTTTCATCACCAGCGCGTGCCCGTGCAGGAACTCGTGAGGACAAACACGCTGCATCAAGGTATTGACTGGAAGGATGATAATGCCACGCTCCATGGTCGGCAGCTGATACAGGCTCGACAGACGGGCGGAAATAATTTCCTGATGCGGAGAGAAACTGTCGTAAGGCAGCGTTTCCCAGTCGGAGAGGCTGATCACCTTATGTTCGGTAAATTGCTGAATTTCGTCGCGCAGACGCAAGGCATTTTGCATATCCGGCGCGATAAGCATCACCGGACCCGCGTGGCGTTCGCTGATTTGGGCGCACTCCAGCGCGCAGGCCGAGCCGGTGAGTTGCCCCAACTGACGGGTATCGCCGGGACGCTCTGGCAGTGAATAACGCGGCTCTTGAGGCATATTTTGAAGCATAAGCAGTTTCGCAATCTCGTTTGTCGGCGGGGGAAGTCCGAATTTTCAGACCGTATCTTGCGATGCGGTTTGCTATCAGGTCAATCCGATTTGTACACGACTCTACATAAATAAAAGCCGCATAGTTACACCGTTAATGGTTCCATAAAGCACTGGTAGCCTTTATTATCCTTGATCACTTTGCAATGAGCTACTGCACTTAACGGATTTCATGTATCAACCTGTCGCGTTATTTATCGGCCTGCGCTACATGCGCGGGCGTGCTTCAGACCGCTTTGGGCGGTTTGTCTCCTGGCTATCCACCATTGGCATCACCCTTGGGGTGATGGCGCTGGTCACGGTGCTGTCGGTCATGAACGGTTTTGAGAAAGATCTCGAAAGTAATATTTTGGGACTGATGCCTCAGGCGTACATCACCACGGCGCAGGGATCGCTAAATCCAAAACAAATCACCCACGACGACGCTGCAAAATTGCAGGGTGTGAATCGTGCTGTGCCTTTCACGACCGGTGACGTGGTGCTGCAAAGCCCCGGTAACGTTGCGGTAGGCGTGATGCTGGGTATTGACCCTCAGGAGAATGACACGCTCTCGAAATCCCTGGTGGGTGTCAGTCAGCAGGACCTACAGCCGGGCCAGTACAAGGTCATCCTCGGCAGTCAGCTCGCGCAGCAGCTCAAGGTGCAGCGCGGCGACAAGCTGCGTCTGATGGTCACCAGCGTCAGCCAGTTCACCCCGATGGGCAATATCCCGAGCCAGCGTATTTTTACTGTAGCAGGCACTTTTGACGCCAACAGTGAAGTTGACGGCTATGAGATGCTGGTCAACATTCAGGACGCGTCGCGCATGATGCTGTATCCGCTGGGTAATGTCACTGGCTGGAGGCTGTATCTGAATAAACCGCTCGACGTCGATACGCTCAGCACTCAGGCGCTGCCAAAGGGCACTGAATGGAAGGACTGGCGCGAGCGTCGCGGCGAGCTGTTCCAGGCGGTGCGCATGGAAAAAAATATGATGGGCCTGCTGCTGAGTCTGATTGTGGCGGTTGCTGCATTTAACATCATTACTTCGCTGGGCCTGCTGGTCATGGAAAAGCAGGGTGAGGTCGCTATCCTCAAAACCCAGGGGCTGACCCGCGCGCAGATTATGGCGGTGTTTATGGTGCAGGGCGCGAGCGCCGGTATCATCGGCGCGTTGCTCGGTGCGGTGCTGGGCGTGCTGCTCGCGACGCAACTGAACACCATCATGCCTGCGATTGGCGTGATGCTTGACGGCGCGTCTCTGCCGGTCGACATCGAACCGATGCAGGTTATTGTTATTGCGCTGGTGGCGATGGTCATCGCGTTGTTGTCTACGTTCTACCCTTCATGGCGCGCCGCCGCCGCCCAACCCGCAGAGGCTCTACGTTATGAATAATTCTTTGTTGTTGCAGTGCGAAAACCTCTGTAAGACTTACCATGAAGGCAAACTCAATACCGACGTGCTGCGTAACGTTTCGTTTGCCATCAAGCCGGGCGAGATGATGGCTATCGTGGGCAGCTCCGGTTCCGGCAAGAGTACCTTGCTGCACCTGCTGGGTGGTCTGGATTCCCCGACCTCGGGTGAGGTGGTGTTTAAGGGGCAGTCGCTGAACGCGATGTCTTCTTCCGCCAAGGCCGAACTGCGTAACCGCCAACTAGGCTTTATCTATCAGTTTCACCACCTGCTGCCGGACTTTACCGCCCTCGAAAACGTGGCCATGCCGCTGCTAATCGGTAAAAACAAGGCGTCAGAGGTGCAGGACAAGGCGCGTGAGATGCTGGCGGCCGTGGGGCTCGAGCATCGCAGCAAGCATCGTCCGTCCGAGCTCTCCGGCGGTGAACGTCAGCGCGTGGCGATTGCCCGTGCGCTGGTGAACAATCCTGCACTGGTATTGGCCGATGAGCCAACGGGTAACCTCGATCAAAAGAACGCCGACAGCATCTTTGAGCTGCTCGGCGAGCTCAATGTGCGTCAGGGCACGGCTTTCCTGGTGGTCACGCACGATTTGCATCTGGCTAATCGTCTCAGCCGTCAGCTCGAAATGCGCGACGGTAAGTTACAGCAGGACTCAACCCTGTTGGGGGCGCGTTAATGTCAGCTATGCCTTTTTCCCTTCTTGTTGGCCTGCGTTTTAGCCGTGGCCGCCGCCGTGGCGGCATGGTGTCGCTTATTTCGGTGATTTCCACGCTGGGCATTGCGCTCGGGGTAGCGGTACTGATTGTGGGCCTCAGCGCCATGAACGGTTTTGAGCGAGAGCTTAAGGACCGCGTGCTGGCTGTGGTACCGCATGGCGAAATTCGCCCGGTTAATCAGCCATTTATTGGCTGGGAAGACGTTATCCAGCGCGTCGAGAAGGTGCCGGGCATCGTTGCGGCGGCGCCTTACATACAGTTCAGCGGTTTGGTCGAAAACGGGGCCAAGCTGAGGGCGCTACAGGTTAAGGGGGTTGATCCCCAACAGGAAGAGCGCATCAGCGCAGCACCGAAATTTGTACAGGGCGATGCCTGGCAGAACTTCAGGCCTGGCGAGCAGCAGGTGATTCTGGGTAAAGGGGTTGCCGATGCGCTTAACGTCAAGCAGGGCGATTGGGTAACAGTGATGATCCCCAACAGCGACCCTGACATGAAGCTGCTTCAGCCTAAGCGTATCCGTCTGCACGTGAGCGGAATTTTGCAGCTCAGCGGACAGCTTGACCACAGTATGGCGATGGTGCCGCTGGCCGATGCCCAGCAGTATCAGGACATGGGATCCAGCGTAACCGGAATCGATATCAAAGTTAACGATGTTTTCGCTGCCAACAAGCTGGTACGCGATGCGGGCGAGGTCACAAAAGCCTACGTCTACATTAGCAGTTGGATAGGGACTTACGGTTATATGTACCGTGATATCCAGATGATCCGCGCCATAATGTATTTAGCGATGGTGCTGGTGATAGGTGTAGCCTGCTTTAACATTGTCTCCACGCTGGTGATGGCCGTTAAGGATAAAAGCAGCGATATCGCAGTACTGAGAACGCTGGGTGCCAAAGACGGACTTATCCGTGCGGTGTTTATCTGGTACGGGCTGATGGCCGGGCTGGTAGGCAGCGTGCTGGGCGTGGTGATTGGCGTGGTGGCATCGCTTGAGCTGACCAACATCATCAACCTGTTGCAAAAAATGGTCGGTCATAAATTTTTATCCGGTGATATCTACTTCATCGATTTTCTACCGTCGGAATTGCATTGGTTAGACGTTTTAAGCGTTTTAGCGACCGCCCTGGTATTGAGCCTGCTCGCCAGCTGGTACCCAGCGCGTCGCGCTAGCCGCATCGACCCCGCGCGCGTATTGAGCGGTGGTCAGTAATCAGTCTTCTTGAGCAAAGAAGTTTTTCCGGATAAAGAAAAGGAGCGGTGAATATGCGCACACGCCATCGGCTGCGTCGGTTTCGCAAAAATAAGCGCATACGCCATCAGCGTTTTCGGTCGAATATCTTCCATCGCGACAGTATGGCCGCGGCGGAGTTGAAAAGACCGTTCGTGGTGGTGCTCACCGGTGCCGGGATCTCGGCCGAATCAGGGATCCGCACTTTCCGCGCCGCAGACGGGCTGTGGGAAGAGCATAAGGTTGAAGACGTTGCCACGCCGGAAGGCTATCGGCGTGACCCGCAGCGGGTGCAGGCGTTCTACAACGCTCGGCGTCAGCAGCTGCAACAGGAAACGATTCAGCCCAACGCGGCGCATCAGGCGCTGGCGGTGCTCGAAGAGGCGCTGGGAGACAACTTCCTGCTGGTTACGCAAAACATCGACAACCTGCACGAGCGTGCAGGCAGTTCTCGGGTGCTGCATATGCACGGCGAGTTGATGAAGGTGCGTTGTACCGAGTCGGGACAGGTGTTTGACTGGAACCACGACCTTTCGGTTGATGACCGCTGCCACTGCTGCCAGTTTCCTGCCCCGCTGCGCCCACACGTGGTGTGGTTTGGTGAGATGCCGCTGCGGATGGACGAAATCTACACCGCACTGGGCAAAGCCGATTTCTTTATTGCTATCGGCACTTCCGGACATGTGTATCCGGCGGCAGGCTTTGTGCATGAGGCACGGGTTCAGGGAGCGCATACCTTCGAGCTCAATCTGGAGCCGAGTCAGGTCGAAAGCCAATTCGATGAGCGCATTTACGGGCTTGCCAGTAAGGTGGTTCCCGAGTTCGTGCACGCATTTCTGAGCAAGAAGAGCGACAGCTGGCGTTAATTTCCCACCAGGCTGTAAACGTACTAAAAATGACCTGACGCAATATTTGAGATATTCAGGCTGCGCATAATGAAACTCTGTCGCCAGAGGATGCCTGAATATGGATAACTTGCTTGACCGTTTCTTCCACTATGTCTCTTTTGATACCCAATCAAAAGCCAACGCAAAATCCACCCCGAGCAGTGAAGGACAGGTCAAACTGGCTCTCTCACTGCGCGACGAACTCATTTCGCTCGGCTTTGACCGCGTGGTATTGAGCCCTAAAGGCTGCCTGACCGCTACGCTGCCTGCTAACGTCAGTTGGCCAGTACCCACCATTGGCTTTATCTCTCACCTTGATACAGCGCCTGATTTCAGCGGCAAAAACGTCAACCCGCAGGTTGTCGAAAACTATCGCGGCGGTGATATCGCGCTGGGACAGGGCGAAGAGATACTCTCTCCGGTGATGTTCCCGGTGTTGCATCAACTGCTTGGGCAGACCCTCATTACCACCGACGGTAAAACCCTGCTCGGTGCCGATAACAAGGCTGGGATCGCCGAGATAGTCACCGCGATGGTGCGGCTCAAAAATGGCGATATTCCTCACGGTGATGTGCGCTTCGCCTTTACGCCTGATGAAGAGATTGGCAAAGGCGTGCAGAATTTTGACGTCGAGCAGTTTGCCGCTGAGTGGGCCTACACCGTCGATGGCGGCGGGGTAGGTGAGCTTGAATATGAGAACTTTAATGCCGCGTCGGCGACAATCAAAATTGTGGGTAACAACGTGCACCCCGGCAGCGCAAAAGGCGTGATGGTCAACGCATTGTCATTGGCGACGCGTTTCCATCAGGCGCTACCGGCTTCAGAAACGCCCGAGCAGACGCAGGGTTATGACGGTTTTTATCATCTGGTCAGCATCAAGGGCACGGTAGAACGCGCCGAAATGCACTACATTGTGCGTGATTTTGACCGAATTCGGTTTGAAGCCCGCAAGCATAAAATCATAGAGGTGGCGCAGTGGGTAGGGGAAGGGCTGCACCGCGACTGCTATATCGATGTCACCCTCGACGATCACTATTACAACATGCGAGAGCAGGTGATGAAGCATCCGCATGTGATCGAATGTGCTCAGCAGGCGATGAAAGACTGCAATATTCAGCCGACGGTCAAACCGATTCGCGGCGGCACAGACGGCGCACAGCTCTCATTTCGCGGACTGCCTTGCCCGAATATTTTTACCGGTGGCTATAACTTCCACGGCAAGCACGAGTTTATTACCCTGGAAGGGATGGAGAGTGCGGTATCGGTGATTATGCGGATTGTAGCGCTGACCGCAGAGAATGCGGCTAAGAAAAGATAGCGGTTCGATCCCCTCGTCCATGAGCGAAGAAGGGGACCGTTTAAGGCTTAGTCGTTGAAATACCAGTAGCCGTTGTTCACTAATGCGCAAAGTGCTGCGAGGAAAGAAGGATCCTCGAGCGCGTCGCCCAGCATGGCATGAGTGACGGTCAGGTTACGGCTCAACGCATCCGCAGCGGCGGTCTGTTCGGTCACAATCGCCTCACCGTTCACGTAGCAACGATCGCCAACGTGCAGAACGCGAAGCCCACCCAGGCGTTGCAGCGTCTCACCCGACTCCAGCAGCTCGTACACTTCACCCGGCTGATAAGGCGGCTCCGGTGGCGCAACGTCAAGCTCGTGGCGTGACTGAGAGATGAACTCCCCAAACCAGCTGTTGAAATGCTCCTGATTGTTCACCAGATCCAGCATCATGTTGCGCAGGCCGTCAAGCTCGTGCTGCTGGATCTCGGCAGGATGATCGCGTTTCACCAGCGTTGGATCGCTATAACGTTTGCTGCCCAGCTCGCGAGACAGCGCGTAGTCGGCGAAACTGCTGATCATTTCGCGTGAGTTAGGTGCACGGAAGCCAACGGAGTAGTTGAGGGCATTCTCAAGCGAGTAACCTTCATGCGGGAATCCAGGCGGGATATAGATGATATCGCCCGGTTCCATCTCTTCGTCGATGATGGCGTCAAACGGTTCAACCTGAAGAAGATCAGGGTGCGGCGTGTGCTGTTTCATCGGGATTTTTTCCCCAACGCGCCAGCGGCGACGGCCGGTGCCCTGAATGATGAAGACGTCATACTGGTCGAGGTGCGGGCCAACGCCGCCGCCGGGAACAGAGAAGGAAATCATCAGGTCGTCCATGCGCCAATCTGGGATCTGGCGGAAAGGGCGCATCAGGTGTGAGGAAGGTTCATGCCAGTGGTCGACGGCCTGAACCAAAATGGACCAGTTATTCTCGCCAAGGTGGTCATAGCTTTCGAACGGGCCGTGGCTAACCTGCCAGCGCCCTTTGTCATGGCTGACCAGGCGGCTGTCAACTTCGTTTTCCATCGCCAGACCCGCCAGTTCATCCGGGGAAATCGGGTCGATAAAGTTTTTGAAACCACGTTTAAGCAGGACCGGACGCTTTTGCCAGTAGTTGGCGAGAAAATCGTCCCAGTCTAAATCAAGTTGATAATCCATGTGTTTGTTCCGCGGATTGCTAAAGTCTGACATGGATTATAACGGAACATCAGTGCGCTGGCGCAGGCAATCATCGGCAAATTTAAACTCTGACATGTGAATCACACCCACACCGGCAAAAAACTCAGGATTGATCGCTGTCGTACTGCTGACCGAAGCAGATGCGCATGCTCGCGCCGCCTAATTCGCTGTCACCGATAAGGATCTTACCGTCGTACTGTTCAATGATTTCGCTCGCCAGCGACAGGCCGAGACCTTGCCCCGGACGCAGCGTATCTGCCCGTTGGCCGCGCTTGAAGATAAGCTCACGCTGGTTTTCAGCAATGCCAGGACCGTCGTCTTCCACCAGAATCACTAATTCGTTTTCGGTGTGCACCGCGCTGATTTCGACGAACTCCAGACAGTATTTGCAGGCGTTGTCGATGACATTGCCCAGCACCTCCATAAAGTCGTTCTTTTCACCGATGAAAGTGATTTCAGGCGAGATATCGAGCGTCAATACCACCCCCTTGCGCTGATAAACCTTATTGAGCGCCGAGCAAAGGCTGTCGAGCAGCGCCGGGACTGAGTGGATTTCGCGGACCAGAATCAGGTGTTCAGAGCGTAGCGTTGCGCGATGCAGGTAATAGCCAATCTGCTGCGAGATACGACTTATCTGCTCAAGCATTATCGGTTCGGCCTTCTCTATGCTCATCTCCTTGCCGTTGCGCAGCGAGCGCAGCGTGGTTTGCAGCACCGCCAGCGGTGTTTTGAGGCTGTGCGTCAGGTCGGCGAGCGTTGTGCGATAGCGGTCATAGCGGCCGCGTTCGCTGCTGAGCAGAATATTGAGATTGCGCACCAGTCCGCGCAGCTCGGAGGGAGTTTGCTCGTCGAGCAGGTCGCGCTCTTTGGTTTCAAGCTCTGCCACCTGGCCGATTAATGCCTTGATCGGCCGCAGGCTCCAGTAGGCTACCAGCCAGAGTAAGGGCACCACCAGAAGCAGGTTTGCGAGCAGCACATAGCTGAACCACTCCCACACTAAATCGGAATGCTGCAACTCCTGCGGAATACTGTCGATGACCACGATATTCAGCGCGGGCAGGCGTGAGGTTGCGGCATAGTTATTTACCGCCACCGAGTGCGTCATTGCGGTGGCGTTAGTCCCGTCGTAATTCTTCAACTGGTCTTGCGCTTTGGGGTTGTTACCCACGACTTCGCTGGAGGTTTGCGTGTCGGTGTCGAGGTCATAAAAGCCGGGTTTATTCAGCCATGACTTGCTGATTTGTGATTCCAGATCGGGTACGCGTCGCTGAGCCCAGAGCAGTTTCCCGTTACTGTCGTAAATGAATACCAGCGTGGGGAAATTGAGATCGAGATCGGGGGGAACATTGATGGTCAACTTGTCGTCATGCCACTGCGCGAGGCTGAAGAACAGGTTACTCTCGCCGCGCAGTAGCCGATAGGCGGTCTTGTCGAAGCTCACCATGTAGCCGACGACGGCCACTAATCCGTAGGCGAGCGACAGCGCCAGCACCACGGCGGCGGTAGCCATCATGTAGCGGGCGCGAAGCGAAAACGGATTTTTGCTTTTGGTTATCATCGGCTTTAGCCTCGGATATCAAAGCGATAACCCTGACCTCGCACGGTAGTAATGACCTCAGCCGGATGTTCAACCTGCAATTTTTTGCGCAGACGGCCCATCAACACGTCAACCGTGTGGCTCTCGCGCAGTTCGGCGTCAGGGTACAGCTGTAGCATCAGGCTGTCTTTGCTCACCACTTTTCCGGCGTTGCGGATAAGCGTCTCGATAATGGTGTATTCGAAGGCCGTGAGTTTTACCGGCTGTTCATTGACCGTCAATTCGCGGCGTGAGAGGTCAATGACGAACGGCGGCAGGGCGATAACCTGTGAGGCTAGCCCGCTGTTGCGGCGCATCAACGCCTGCATGCGCGCAATCACTTCTTCGAGGTGGAAAGGTTTGGTCACGTAGTCGTCAGCACCGGCTTCCAGCACGGCAACCTTGTCCTGCCAGCTTTCACGTGCGGTCAGTACCAAAATCGGCAGTTTGACCTGGTGGTTACGCCAGCGTTGGATCATGCTCAGGCCGTCTTCACCCGGTAAACCCAGGTCGACGATCGCGATATCAGGGGCGTGCTCTTGCAGAAAATAGTCGGCTTCCTTGGCGTCTTCCGCAGAATCGACTTGATTGCCCATTTCGCGCAGCTGCACAGAAAGGTGATGGCGCAAAAGCGCATTATCTTCAACGACTAAAATTCGCATAACGTTCTCCGTTTTCGGCAAGGGCTCATTATCATCGCTACAAGATAAACCTGATATCAACCATAAGATTTAAAATATAAACGAAATATAAACGAGAAAAGAAAGGCACGCTGAGTTATTTTTTCTGAAGGGAAGTAATTCAACAGGATAATAAAAAAACGGGGGAGAAAACCTGCGTTTTCTCCCCCGTTGAACGTAATGGTTTAAACGATTATTTAAGTTCGTCGACCATGGTGGTGGCGCGGCCGATGTAGTTGGCTGGCGTCATCGCTTTTAGGCGAACTTTTTCTTCTTCCGGCAGCTCGAGGCTATCGATGAAGACTTTCATGCCTTCAGCGTCAACGCGTTTGCCACGGGTCAGCTCTTTCAGCTTCTCGTAGGGCTTTTCGATGCCGTAGCGGCGCATCACGGTCTGAATAGGCTCAGCCAATACTTCCCAGTTGCGGTCCAGTTCACCGACCAGATTTGCTTCGTTCACTTCCAGCTTGCTGATACCTTTCATGGTTGCCTGATAGGCTATCAGCGCATAGCCGATGCCCACGCCAAGGTTACGCAGCACGGTAGAGTCGGTCAGGTCACGCTGCCAGCGAGAAACCGGCAGTTTGCTCGCCAGGTGGCCCAGAACGGCGTTCGCCAGGCCCAGGTTGCCTTCGGAGTTTTCGAAGTCGATTGGGTTAACCTTGTGCGGCATGGTTGAAGAACCAATCTCACCGGCAATGGTTTTTTGCTTGAAGTGGTTTAGCGCGATGTAACCCCAGATATCACGATCGAAGTCGATCAGGATGGTGTTAAAGCGCGCGATGCAGTCGAACAACTCGGCGATGTAGTCATGGGGTTCGATCTGCGTGGTGTACGGATTCCAGGTAATGCCCAGTGAGGTGACGAACTCTTCGCTGAACTGGTGCCAGTCAACCTCTGGGTAAGCCACGATGTGGGCATTGTAGTTGCCGACGGCACCGTTGATTTTGCCCAGAATTTCGACCTGCTGTAGCTGCTTGACCTGACGGTCCATACGGTAGGCGACGTTGGCCAGCTCTTTACCGATGGTAGACGGGGTCGCAGGCTGGCCGTGGGTGCGGGACAGCAGTGGAATGTCGCGATATTGCAGAGCCAGTGCCTTGATAGAATCAACAATTTTCAACCAGTAAGGCAGCACCACGTCCTGACGTGCGGTTTGCAGCATCAGCGCGTGAGACAAGTTGTTGATGTCTTCAGAAGTACAGGCAAAGTGAATGAACTCAGACACAGCGTGCAGAGCCGGGATCGCTGCTACTTTTTCTTTCAGGAAATATTCCACGGCCTTGACGTCGTGGTTGGTGGTTTTTTCGATGTCTTTGATACGTTGCGCATCATTTTCATCGAAATTAGCCACTAACTGGTCAAGGAAAGCGTTTGCGTCGGCATCAAAAGCGGGAACTTCTTTGATTTCTGCACAGGTGGCCAGTTTTTGCAGCCAACGTACTTCAACCTGCACGCGAAACTTCAGCAGACCAAACTCGCTGAAAATTGTGCGCAGCGCGCTGACTTTATCACCGTAGCGTCCATCAACGGGGGAAACGGCTGTCAGTGAGGATAATTCCATCGGTAGCAACTCCAGGATCTTATTAACAGTAAAATTTCACACCTACGTGATACAGGTGTGGCAAATCTGATTTTCAGCAACGAGCGAGAATGGTTTTCGCTTGTTCGAACAATCGGTTACGAGAAAACATTAGCTGCAGACGGCCACCGCCTACTTGCTGCCAAAGTACTGCTGCGCGGATACCCGCGAGAAGCAAGGCACGGACTTTAGCCTGAATCTGTGTGTTCTGCAAAATTGCCGGTGAGCCGACAACCTGAATTCTTGGCCCCGCAGGGCTGACGATATCGACGTAAATCGAGGCCAGTGAGCTCATTACCTGATCTGACTCGAGCTCGAAATGCGCCAGCTGACGATCGAGCTGGTCGATACGCTGCCCGAGTTGTTCCATCGAGGACTTTTTGGCGTGCAGCTTACGTTCGAGCACCATCAGACTTAGAGTATAGCGGGTCAACTCGGCACCCAGCCCCTGACGATTTGCATTCAGCACGCCGAGCAGGGTTTCGAGCCCCATTTTCAGGTTGGCTTCGTTATTTCCGTATACCGCGAGCGTTGACGCCGGGTTCATTTCGAGCAGGCTGCGCAGGGAGACCATCATCTCTTCTTTCGCGCAGCTGCCTTCGTGGGCCAATTGTTGAACGAGACGCGCAGACTGGCACATTCCGGCCAAGGCGAGCGTAATGTCATAATAATTTTTGGCCACGGTTACTCCTGTAAGCGTTATTCGACGGCAAGATTCTGTGACTTTTGCGTACGCCAAACTAATGGCGACAGATCATGCCATAAAACGCAGGCTAAACACAGCGCCGAAAAGCAGGGAATGCGAGTCTTAGCCCGATAAAATGGGCGAGATAGCCTAAACTAGGCGCTAATCAGGAGGCGAAACGCCAGTCTGCCCACGGAATACGTGCAGAACCTGCTTTTACGTTTTCATAAAAAAGGAATAAAAGATGAAGAAGTTATGGCTGCTTATACTGTGTCCGAGTGTTTTGCTGACCGCTTTGGCCGCCCATGCCGAGGTGCCGGGAAAGGCTATCGATCAAAAAATTGAGGCCTGTTCAAAAAAGGCGGTCTCGACGCTGGATTCAGAGGCCTGTCTGCAACAGGGCTACACCGACTGGGACAAAGAGCTTAACGTACAGTATCAGGCGCTGCTCAAGGGGCAACCGGCGGCGGTTAAAAAGGCTATCGTCCAGTCACAGCGCGACTGGCTGACTTATCAGAAATCGTATTTTAACGCGTTGGACAATTTTTATCGCCAGCAGCAGGGAACCGTCTGGGGCATCGTGGATGCGCAGGCCAAGCTCGATTTTATCCGCCACAAGGCGATTGAATTAAATGCTTTTGCAGGGAGTCTGGATTTAAGTAACGGGCAGGGCTAAACCCCTCAGGATTTCATGCTGCAACGGCGTTGAAAGTTCTCGTTCACCCCCAGTCACTTACGGGTGTAAGCGTCTGGGGGTGCATTCGGTTGCCGTTATCGGGTATTGCGAGACTTGATAAGGCTTATTGCGTCAGCGGAATACGCTGTTCAATCACGCCGCCGCCAAGGCAGACTTCGCCCTGATAGAACACGGCGGACTGACCCGGGGTGACGGCTGCCACCGGTGATTCGAAGCGAACCTCGATGCGGTTGTCATCCAGAGGTGTCACCACGCACAGAATATCTTCCTGACGGTAACGGGTTTTCACCACGCAGTTAAACGGCGCGGTAATCGGCTGGCGATCGACCCAGTCAAGCTGTTGGGCAATCAGGCCGACCGACATCAGACGCGGGTGCTCGTGCCCCTGTGCCACATAAAGGATATTGTTGGCGACGTCTTTATCGACCACGTACCACGGATCTTCTCCGCCGTCCTTTTGTCCTCCAATCCCGAGGCCTTTACGCTGACCCAGCGTGTGGTACATCAGGCCCTGATGTTTACCCATCTCTTGACCCTCGACGCTTTTAATCACGCCAGGTTGAGCAGGCAGATAGCGGCCGAGGAAGTCACGGAATTTACGCTCACCGATAAAACAGATACCGGTTGAATCTTTCTTCTTGGCCGTGACCAGCTCTTGCTCTTCGGCAATGCGACGAACCTCTGGCTTTTCAAGCTCACCCACCGGGAACAGGCTTTTGGCAATCTGATGGCTGCCCAGCGTATAAAGAAAGTAGCTCTGGTCCTTGTTGCCGTCCAGACCGCGCAGCAGCTGGCTTTGACCGTCAACGTCGTGACGACGGACGTAGTGACCGGTGGCAATATAGTCTGCGCCCAGGTCCTCGGCAGCGAACTCGAGAAACGCTTTGAACTTAATCTCTTTGTTACACAGAATATCCGGGTTTGGCGTGCGTCCTGCCTTATATTCCTGCAGGAAATGTTCGAACACGTTGTCCCAATACTCTGCCGCAAAATTGATGGTGTGCAGCTTGATACCCAGTTTGTCACTTACCGCCTGTGCATCGGCAAGATCGGTGGCTGCGGAGCAATATTCTTCATCGTCGTCCTCTTCCCAATTCTTCATAAAGAGTCCCTCGACCTGATATCCCTGCTGTTGCAGCAGGTAGGCAGATACCGAGGAGTCGACGCCGCCGGACATTCCGACGATCACTTTTTTCTGGCTGTTGTCTGACATAGCAGTTCCAAAACATAGAGTCATAACCCGTTAAACGCCGTCCACACGAGGATGAAGGCCGCGTGCCAACGACGTTTTGTTCGGGGGCATAAAAAATAGCAGGCAGAATTTTATCACGTTGGCCGCCTTGCTGCACCGGTGATTGGTGCGCAAGACGGAGATAGGACGTTAGTCGGGCAAGTTGTAATTGCCGAACAGCGCCAGCGGGTAGCGCGCGGGCTGCTGATACAGGCGAATACTCTCGGCAACCAGCGGTGAGCGTAGTTCTTTAGCGTTGAAGATCTCGTCGGCGGTGAGCCAGCGGCAGCCAGAAATATCGCTATCCTGCGGGAAAGTCGGCACGATTTCCGCTAAATCAATCACGAAGGTGAAACGCAGAAAAGGCGTCTCATCGGGCGCCTGCCACTGATGCAGGCCGAGAAAAAACTGCGGCGATGCGTCAATGCCGGTCTCCTCGAACAGCTCGCGGCGCACGGCGGTGAGCAGCGTTTCATTGGCCTCGAGATGTCCGGCGGGCTGGTTCAGCGTCAGCCTGTTGTTGATGATTTCTTCAACCAGCAAAAACCGCCCCTCTGCCTGCACAACACAAGCAACGGTGACGTTGGGTCTAAACATAAGGTATTTCCTTCCATTGTCCCGGCGCCAGGTTATCGAGCGTCAGGTCGCCCATGCTGTAGCGGATAAGTCGTAATGTAGGATAGCCGATGTTTGCCGTCATGCGACGAACCTGACGGTTTCGACCCTCATATAGCGTGATTTTGAGCCAGCTGGTGGGAATGCTTTTACGCTCACGAATCGGCGGAACACGCGCCCATAGCCACTCGGGTTCGGGAACAAGCTCAATGCCTGCGGCCAGCGTTTTACCATCTTTAAGCTCCAGCCCGCTGCGAAACGCTTTCAAAGAGAGGGCGTCCGGCTCACCTTCCACCTGCGCGTAATAGACCTTGGCCGTCCGTTTTCCCGGCTGGGTTAACGCAGCCTGGAGTTGACCGTCGTTGGTCAGCACCAACAGGCCTTCGCTGTCTCTGTCCAGACGACCCGCCGCATACACGTCGCTCACGGGGATGAAATCCTTCAAAGTGGTACGACCTGCCTCATCGGTGAACTGCGGCAGCACGTCGAATGGCTTGTTGAAAAGCAGGACTTTACGCTCTTTTTTCAACGAAGTGCTTTCCCGATGTGGCTTGGTGCTGAAACGTTTAACTTGGTGATTTTTAAAAGGGAATTTTTTCATAGTCGTTGAAGTAGCCGAGAATTAGCGCATTATACTTGAAAATTGTTTGCGATTGGCGTCGTGAAAATAATCAAGTAGTATTGACTCGCATCTTACAAATCATTAACAAATAGTGCGCTAAAGGAGAGATTAATGGAAAGCAAAGTTGTTGTCCCTACTGAAGGTACCAAGATTACCGTTGATGCCAAAGGTAAACTGGTTGTTCCAAATAATCCTATTATCCCTTTTATTGAGGGTGACGGTATTGGTGTTGATGTAACCCCGGCAATGCTTAAAGTTGTCGATGCAGCTGTTCAGAAGGCTTACAACGGTGAGCGTAAAATTTCCTGGATGGAAATTTACACCGGTGAGAAATCTGTAGAGCTGTACGGCCAGGACGTGTGGCTGCCGCAGGAAACGCTGGATCTGATCCGCGAATATCGCGTTGCTATTAAAGGTCCACTGACCACTCCGGTCGGCGGGGGTATTCGTTCTTTAAACGTCGCACTTCGCCAGCAGCTTGACCTTTATATCTGCCTGCGTCCTGTGCGTTATTACACCGGCACGCCGAGCCCGGTTAAACGCCCTGAAGATATTGATATGGTTATCTTCCGTGAGAACTCCGAAGATATTTATGCGGGTATCGAATGGAAAGCCGGTTCTGCCGAAGCGGATAAAGTCATTAAGTTCCTGCAAGACGAGATGGGCGTAAACAAAATTCGTTTCCCTCATGACTGCGGCATCGGCGTGAAGCCATGTTCCGAAGAGGGCACTAAACGCCTGGTACGTGCAGCGATTGAATACACCATCACTAACGATCGTGATTCACTGACGCTGGTACACAAAGGCAACATCATGAAATTCACCGAGGGTGCGTTCAAGGATTGGGGTTACCAGCTGGCTCGCGAAGAGTTTGGCGGTGAGCTGATCGACGGCGGACCTTGGGTTAAAATTAAGAACCCTAACAACGGCAAAGATATCATCATTAAAGACGTGATTGCCGATGCGTTCCTGCAACAGATCCTGCTGCGTCCTGCTGAATACGACGTGATTGCCTGTATGAATCTGAACGGCGACTACATCTCTGACGCCCTGGCGGCGCAGGTTGGCGGTATCGGTATTGCGCCGGGGGCCAACATTGGTTCCGACTGTGCGCTGTTTGAAGCCACCCACGGTACTGCACCGAAATATGCCGGTCAGGACAAAGTGAACCCAGGCTCAGTGATCCTTTCTGCGGAAATGATGCTGCGCCACCTGGAGTGGTTCGAAGCGGCTGACCTGATTGTTAAAGGCATGGAAGCGGCGATTGCCAAGAAAACCGTGACCTATGATTTCGAACGTCTGATGGAAGGCGCTAAGCTGCTGAAATGTTCAGAGTTCGGCGATGCGATGATCGCCAATATGTAATTTCGGGAAACCGGAATACATAAAAAAGGGAGCCTGAGGGCTCCCTTTTTATTCGCTTACAGTCTGCTGTAAGCAGCCCGGCAGATTACTGCTGTTTCTGCGCTTCGGCGGCCTTCTCTTTTTTGGCTTTTGCCGCCATGTGGTGGCCGACGACACAGCCGCCAACGGCACCTAATACGGCGTGGTGATGCGCAACGTGGCCCGCGACAGCGCCAACGGCCGCGCCTTTCAGGCAGCCTTCAGCGTGAGCAAAAGTCGTTGCTGACATCAGCGTAGCGAAAACGATAAAGCAACAGGAAATCTTACGCATAGAATTATATCCCCAAAGGAAAGAATAGACTCATTATTAACATGTCATAACTTCCAGCCTGCTGTCATGGTGCCTTCTGTAAGCAATTACTGCTTATGTTACGCATCATGTAGCCTTTGAGCTTGAATATAGAGCACAGAAGGGAATAAAAGCCTGCCGACCTTTACAATTATATGCACGGTCCTGTCATTATTTGTGCAGGAGCGGGATTGGTTTACCGCAGATTTTGTTCTAAAGTGGAATAAACTGTATGAAATTCACTCAATATCACCGCAACAGTTTTCACTGCGAGACAAAGAGGGGTGCCGCTATGTCCAATCAAGAGCAGTTTGAGGTGCTGATGGCGCGTATTGACGCGCTGGAAGAGCGCGAAAAACAACTTACCTATGCATCGAATGCTTATCAGGCAATCCTGACCACGCTACTGGGCAATCTTGATAAAACCACGCGTGACAAGGTGATCCATATGGTCGATCAAGCCCATGATATCGCCTATGCCAGAGCCAATATCGAGCAGAAAGGCAATATCCTCGGGGCCGATGATATTACCCAGCGCATTTTCCTGTTTGCTCAAGGGCGTGCGTCTCAATCCCGCTAACCTGGACAAGACAGCGCTGCTTTACCCTTTAGCATCAACAGGCTATGAGCGCCTGTCTGCTTTTAGCAGGTTAACCGCAGCCCCAATCAAGATACGCTGCTGAACGCCCGCAGTGCTCAGTTTATGTTCCAGATAATCAATTAACGAATCTGCCGTGAGGGGCTCGCCGCGATGGCGTAGCTCAATCACTCCCTCACCAATAATGCGAGCAACTTCGTCCCAAAGGGGTTGGATCTCGCTTTCCGAGAATTGCATAAGGCCTCCCGTCTGTACGAATGATGTTCAATTTATCATCTGAGACACCGGTGGCAAGGCCTATTCGGCGAACAGTTGGGGGCGGATTATCGGCAACATCGAGGGGAATTTCGAAATGAGCCCCGCCTTTCAGAGAGTTGGCGGGGCTTTTTAGTCTGAGTAGAATCTAAAATCAGTGTTTAATCACATACAAATTTTTTGCAAAAACCCTTCCCTGCGGATCGTGGTCATCAAAGCCGCCGATATAAGGCTTAACCAGCTTGGCGCTGACATAGTGATAAAGCGGAACCACCGGGGCCTGAGTATTCAGAATATCCTCAGCCTTCTGATAGTCCTTTTGTACCTGATCTTTGCTGGTGGCCGCCAGCGCATCGTCGAGCACCTTATCATAGTCGGCGTCGTGGAATTTCGGGGTATTCTCGCTGTTATCACTGCGGAAAGTATTCAGGAAGGTCGAGGGTTCATTATAGTCGGCTATCCATGCATAACGCACCACGTCGTAGTTACCCTGATGCATGGTATCCAGCATGGTCTTCCATTCCTGATTCTGCAACACTGCCGTCACGCCCAGATTTTTCTTCCACATTGAGGCGGCTGCAATCGCGATGTGCTGGTGTGATTCGCTAGTGTTATAAAGCAGATTGAATTTCAGAGGATGCTGTGGACCAAATCCGGCCTCGGCTAACAGCTTGCGGGCCTCGGCGTTACGCTGATCCTGCGTCATATTGGCGACAGCCGGTAATTTGAAAGTGTAGCCGCCCGTATTATCTGGGGTAATGGTATACGCCGCCGTTTGGCCTTGACCCAACACTTTATCCGCGATGATGCCGCGGTCTATTCCCAGACTCAACGCCTGACGTACACGGACGTCGTTAAATGGCGGTTTCTGATTATTAAACGCGTAGTAATAGACCCCGAGGTAAGGGCTGGTGTGAACCTGCGAACCCAGCTCTTTCTTCAGTGAGGCAAACTGAACTTCAGGAATGGTCAGGGTAATATCAATCTCACCGGCCTTGTAACGGTTGACGTCTGCGGCACCTGAAGCAATGGGCAAGTAAGTGACCTGTGAAAGAACGGTATGCGCATTATCCCAGTAATTCGGGTTGCGCTCGGCGACCACGCGCTCATTCACTGTCCAGCTTTTGAGCTTGAAAGGCCCGCTGCTGACCAGATTACCCGGCTGCGTCCATTTATCGCCATACTTCTCAACGTCGGCCTGACTGACCGGGAACAGAGAATAGTGTGAGATCATCTGCAGGAAGTAGGACATCGGACGGTCGAGCTCAACCTGCACGGTCTGCGCATCTAGCGCCTTGACGCCGAGCCTGTCGGGCGACGTTTTACCTGCGATAATGCTGTCGGCGTTCAACACGTGCACCGTGCCAAGGTAGCTTTCATAAGGGGAGACGGTTTTGGGATCGATAAGACGTCGCCAGCTGTAAACCACATCCTGCGCAGTAATCGGTGAGCCGTCCGACCAGCGTAATCCCGGGCGTAAATGAAACACCCAGGTTTTATTATCTTTGGTGTCCCAGCTTGCCGCTAATTCAGGGCGCGGATTACCGTTATCATCGATGCTGACCAATCCGACAAACAGGTCGCTCAGGATGTTGCTTTCCACATTGCTTTCGGCTTTATGAACGTCCAGGGTGGCAGGTTCAGAACCGTTGTTACGCACAATTTCCTGTTTTTGAGCAAGCACGACGCCCTGAGGTACGGTGGCTGCCTGAGCCATTAGCGGAGATAAACAAAAGCCTGAAACCAACAGTACAAGAGGAAGTCGTTTTCCGAAGGTGTTGCTTCTTTGCATCGCTATTTTCCTATTTCAATTAATATATTAAATATCAATGAATAACAGGTAATTGATAGCGCTATTGCTAAGAATAATCAACGTTTAATGATTGGATTTGCGTTAACGGCGCTTAAGTTTTAAAAATCAGCATGGGAATGAGCAGGGATCCAGTCGCCATCGATAAACTCTTCAATGGGATAACACCCTGCCTGATGCAGCCCCTGTTGGCGCATGGCGATGTGGCATTCCTGAACTGTATCAAAGGCATCGACCACCATATCGTCGCATCCACCACCCAGATAACATACTGTGAGAACCAGTGCGAACATCATTGCCTCCTCTGCAATTTACCTCATTAAGCATAGAAGCTCTGATGAAATTCAACAGCGACGTGTTATCCTTTGCGCCGAATTTTTTACGCTTAAATTGAGTACCGAGGAGTTACGGGGATGTCAGAGAGCTTATCTAAAGAGCAGGAACTTGAGTCAGATTTGGTTGCGTGCCAGCTGGTTATTAAACAAATTCTGGACGTTATTGACGTTATCGCGCCGACCGAAGTGCGTGACAAAATGTCTCACCAACTGAAAAGTATCGATTTTAGCACCCATCCTGCCGGTGCCGATCCTGTTACTCGTCGTGCGATTGAGAAAGCGATTTCGCTGATTGAGCTCAAGTTTACCAAGCACGACAGCTAAGAAAGAAGAAGTGTGGTTATAACCCGCAGAAAATTGCGGGTTATTCTCTATTTTACAGGATGTTATGACTTATCTACCACCTCGCTGACCTGTTTCAGAATCGGGCATTTTGCTACGCCAACGATACCACTGTCAGAGTGGAGATACTGCGAATCAACAATTCCGCGTGCCGTCAAATATTGGCATTTAAGTCCCAGTCCCGCTGCATTTTCACTGCTGCCTACGGTTACCCCATAGCCTGAAAACAGGAAAACAGCATAAATCACCGCCAGTACGATTATTGTTTTAATGACGCCCATTTCTTACACTCCCTTTATGGCTTAAGCCGACACTGAGTATAATCGTATACTGCTCTGCAACGCTTCTCTAATTCTCTGAAAAAAATCATGAAAAAAAGGATCGTCAGATGCATTAAAACGGCTAATGAGTTCATTGGGACTGCTCCGTTTTAATATTGTTTAACTTATACAGAGTAGGATAGGTTATGTTTTACTTCCTTTCGGACGCAGATATTGGGCAGCAATAAGCGCGTGATAAATCCTAAGAGATCTGCCATAAAACTGAAAAAACCCATTTTTTCTGTCAGGAGAATCGCTGCTTTCATCGTTTTCCTGCTGCTCTGTATTGGGCTTTATCTACTGGCACTTAACAGCTATTGCGATCAAGGCGGTAACTTCGATCTCGGGATTTGTTCAGTGACCTCATTTATTCCCTGGTAGTGCCAAAAGCCTGTCAGAAGCTTCTGTTTTTTTGTGAATACCTTCCCTGTACAGCAGACGATGATAAGATACTCGTCTGGTTAATCACGTTGTAGGGTTGTCAATGTTCGATCAAGTAATTGGCCAATCTGGTCTGGCCCCAATAGTGCTGAGCCTCTTGGGCGCACTGTTATTTTTACTGGTATGGTTTGTTGTCAACCGTTCCAGTGTCAAAGCGAATCAACAGGTGCAGCTGCTGACTGAAATTGCCGATCAGCAACGCCGTCAAACCGAACTGCTGGAGCAGTTAGTCAAAGCGCAAGGTCAGGGTTCTCTGGAGAACAACGATGACGACTCTGCGTATAGCCTCAAGGGCTTCATCCCGGAAAGATAATCATATCGTTCGAAAAATAACGGGTTGAAAGAAGAAACCGCTCTCAACAGGCGGTTTTTTCGTTCATAAAAGTGTCTTATTTCTGCTGTAACTTGTTCAATAACAACTCAGCAGGATGATTACCAGATGATTAAATGGTCTGAAGAACACGACAACGAACTGAATCACAACATCGCTTTACTGACTGGAGAAGATCCAGATAAATGGTATCCCTACGGCGGTGTGAAAGGAAAAGACTACTGCAACAACCCCTCCGACGCTTGGCCGATTATCTGCGCCAATAAAATAAGCCTTAATTTCATTGAATTGCCAGAGAGTAAAGACTGGTCTGCGCAGATTTCAAGCGCCGAAGGCCAATGGCAGGCCCGTTGCGCCAGGCCACTCCGTGCGGCAATGATTTGTTTCTTGTTAAGTAAGACTTGCGCGTAACAAAAAGCGCAGAGATACTCATTCTGTTACAAGCTATATACAAAGCAGTGATTCGAATAAGCATCGCATAAAGCGATGCGTATCAAGTGATTAATGTTTCCTCATTTTGACAGTAGTGTCTAAGGCGGAGTCCATTATGAAGCGCATCATTAAAGGTGATAAAACTCTCTCTCATCTGGTCGTGGCTCATGCAGCCATAGACAGTCATGAAAAAGCCTTCGGTAAAAGACGCCAGGGCTGGCCCTCAACTTACCTGATCAAATACAAAGACACGCGTGTTGCCGTAGAAGTCGTTACGCGCAGGCAGTCTTACGTTGCGACATTAATGATTGGAGCCCGAAACCTTACCAAGCTTTGTGGGATGGCAGCCTGAGTCCAGGCTGACAGTGTAGACATCTGACTAACCTGTTTTTGTAATAGCCGCAAACCCCGCCGACGCTTAACCTCGTCGGCGGGGTTTTTTTGCCTGAGTATCGCTTAAAAATTCCTGACATTAGCTTAAGTGGCTTTACATACACCGTCTTGCACTTTTTGTAGTGAAAACCTTCAAACCTTTATGCTACTAAAGAGAAAGAGGTTGGTTTTTTATCAACTTTTCCTACAAAAAATTTATCGATAAGGGAAATCATGGCCGAAAAAAATCCCTATTATGATCCTGCAAAACCTCACCATACGCCGTACGGATTTACTAATCCTGAACCCGAAACGCGAAAAGAGGGAGATCTCAAACGCTGGCGTCAGGAGCGCAAAAAGCAGGGATTTCCGCGTCCGCCTGGCAGGGGATATGAGCAGTTCATTCGCGAGTGGTGCCAGAAACCCGATTTTAGCGGGACCGAAGACAGACTGTGGTTTTTGGGGCACGCCTGCCTGCTGCTGCGTGTAGCAGGTCGCTATATTCTGACTGATCCCGCGCTGTCTGAACGTGCTTCGCCGCTGAGTTTTTATGGCCCGAAACGTAAGACGCCTGCCGCAGTGACGGTGGCCGATTTACCGGTGATCGACTATGTCCTCATCTCCCATAATCACTACGATCATCTGGATAAATCGACCATTCGCAAGCTGGTCAAACGTTTCCCACAAAGTATCTTTATGGTGCCGCTGGGCATGAAACCCTGGCTGGAACGCCAGGGGGCTCATTACATCGAAGAAATGGACTGGTGGGACGCATTGGTGCTTGACGGGGTGAGCTTCCATGCGGTACCCGCACGACACTGGAGTATGCGCACGCCCTGGGACCGCAATCGCTCGCTGTGGTGTGGATGGGTGGTAAAACACCATGAGCTAAACTTCTATTTTTCCGGTGACAGCGCCTACAGCGACCAGTTTGCCGAGATTGGCGAACGTCTGGGGCCCTTTGATATTGCGGCAATTCCGATTGGCGCCTATGCACCAAGATGGTTCATGCATTCTCATCACATGGACCCGCAGCAGGCCGTACAGGTGTTCAAGGAAACGAAATGTCATCGTGCCGTCCCCATACATTGGGGGGTATTTGAATTGGCCGATGAGTCTCTCGATGAACCGCCAAAGGAATTACGTGTCGCGATTGAAGAGGGCGGTCTCAGCGGTGAAAATTTCGCGCCGCTAAAAATAGGCGAACATATTTCGCTGTAAAAATGTGGGCGTTTTATTTTCTTACCTGTAGGAAATAGCGCCTTCATTTCTTCAAACGAGATATTTTTTCATGCAAAAACTAGTCGAGATTTCCCGTCGCTTACCGATTCTTGTATAAATGATTAACATTTTGTTTACTTTATTGCTTCACATTTGATGATAGTCATAGTTCCACTATTCAGAACAATGGGTTGTTAAGTCTCGTTATTGCCATTCTTTCCAAACATAATTTGATTTTCCCCATGGCGTTTAGAGGATTTCACCTTTGTCACTCTGCCCACTGAGCGGGAGCTTCCCCGTAAGCTGCTCCGGCTCTGGGGTCCCCGCGTGCTTGGGTGATGAAGGATGAGAAAATGTGTGCCGGGCGTAGAACAAAAACCGCAAAATAATGAGGGGAAATAATAGAAATGCAGCATGGCTCACGGTTATTCTAAATTTAAATATTGAAATAGCTATGCGTTAATTTGAATATGCCGTCTGATTTTTGTGCAAATGCTTTAATATAAAATTCACTGGCCTGTAAATCTCATGCAGTATAAGGGTTATTGCAAAGTGCTTATTTATTGATCCGGATCAAAAAAGTTCTCTTTGACGAATTTTATTACATTCTTGATCTCCTATTTCCGCATTCTAAATGCGCACGCTAAAGGTGCAGTAGAATAGAGTGCAGCAATTATTTTGCACCACAGTAGTACTCTACTGCCTGTTTTGACGAGTAGTTATACAATCAATTTCTTTAGAAGCCTGTACATCCTTTGTGCAATTGCACGGCTTCGCCGTAACGCCTCTTTGACGGGCGCGCCGGGCTAACAATGTGTAAGAGAACCCTGCTATGACTGAAGAGGGCGAGTTGAAATCAGGTTTTAATTTGCCACCAGAAGTGTTGAAAAACTTGCGTAAAATCGATTTGTGTTATATCAAATACAATAATGATTCAATTAAAGCTGATTTTTAGTCTTACGGTTTAGCGTTTATTGATCAATACTCTAGTTTGAGTGGTTATAGATTTGATTGTCAGCCCTGCTTTGTTGAAAGCAGAAAATAGCAGACCTATCAACCTATTTTCGCCTTACTTAACAGTAAGTGCGATTAACCGGCTCAAATATGTGCGACAAGTCCATCGCTGATTAAAAATGGCTTGCCATTGAATTCAGAGTATGTGATAACGCATCTGGGTAAAACGAGGTACAGTTCTGTATATGTGTGGCATTTTCAGTAAAGAAGTTTTGAGTAAAGACGTTATCGTTGAATACCGCTTCTCTGCCGATTTTTATCTTGGTGCCTCAAGCAGTAACGACTCAAGTTTGTCTGTGTAACGCCGCAGGGCGGTTTAAACAATCCAAAGGAAATACTCAAAATGGCAAAGATCAAAGGTCAAGTTAAGTGGTTCAACGAGTCTAAAGGTTTCGGTTTCATCACTCCAGCTGACGGCAGCAAAGACGTGTTCGTACACTTCTCTGCAATCCAGGGTAACGGTTTCAAAACCCTGGCTGAAGGCCAGAACGTTGAGTTCGAAATCCAAGATGGCCAGAAAGGCCCATCTGCAGTTAACGTAACTGCAATCTAAGCAGCGTTAGCTGTAAAAAAAACCCGCCAATGTGCGGGTTTTTTGTTTTTGTCCCCTGCACATTTACGCAGGCAGGATGAGAATACCTGATTGTTGGTTACGGCCACTGATGCCTGGAATCTGAGGGTCTCTCGCGCGCTGTAGGCTGTTGCGACGAAAGCTGGTGTATTTGAATTTCGGTGCTGACAGCTCATTGCGCGGATTTTGAGTACAAAGGGTACAGCTGCCCGCAAAGTCTACTGCGGAGAATCCGGCCTGGGTCAGTTTGGCAAACGCAATGGCGGGCAGATCCAGATGGCGGTAAGAGGGTGAAATCAACGTCGGCGGTAAATCCAGGCCACGCCTAAACTCAATCACCAGTTCCTCGCTCACCTCATAGCAGCACGCCCCTATGGCAGGGCCAATAGATGCCACCCAATCCTGCGTATTACTCTGCTGATTAATGCGAGCGGCCATCTGCTCAATGATTCCATTGAGCAGTCCGCGCCAGCCTGCATGGACTACGGCAACCGCCTTTCCCTGACGATGGCTGAAGACTATCGGCAAACAATCGGCGGTAAAGACGGTAAGCAGAATTCCCGGCTGTTCGGTATAGAATCCGTCTGCCTCCCCACAGGCCTGCTGCGGCTGCATCACATCGACAATTCTGACGCCATGCACCTGTTTTTTTTCGGGCAGGGTAGCGCTATATGGCTGGAGCGATTCGGGTAATAACGCTTCTTTACTGCCAAAACCGTGCCTGACGGCGGGAATTTGGCTGAGCAGGGTAGACATATCACTCATGACATCACTTTTGGTTAAAAACATCGGTTAATGGGAAAGATTCAGAAAGCGCGTCAAAGCAGTGTAGTAGCCTCGCAGGCCGCTGACCATCGCATTTTCATCTATGTCCCCGCCCGATAAGGGCAAAAGTTGCAACTGGCAGTCGGCTTCTTTAGACTTAGCGCCAGCAACCCTGCAAGACACCGGCGTGTCACTATTCCCGGTCTTCACCTTTCTGGAAACCTGCATGACCTATCAATGTCCTCTTTGTCATCTCCCTTTGCAACGCCTTGATAAACAATGGCGCTGTGAGAATAATCATCAGTTCGACAATGCCAAAGAGGGATACGTCAACCTGCTCCCGGTCCAACACAAGCGTTCGAAGCAGCCTGGCGATAGCGCCGAAATGATGCTCTCACGGCGAACCTTTCTTGAAGGAGGCCACTATCAGCCGCTGCGGGATAGGCTGGTGGCGCTGCTCAATGAGCATCTGGGGAGCGATGCCGACGCGCTGCTGGATATCGGCTGTGGGGAAGGGTATTACACCTCGGCGATAGAGCAGGGGCTCAATGCCAGCCGCAAGATGCAGGTCTACGGTCTTGATGTCTCGAAGGTCGCCATTCGCTATGCGGCAAAACGCTATCACCAGGTCGAATTTTGCGTGGCCTCGAGCCATCGTCTGCCTTTCGCCGACGACTCTCTGGACGCCATTGTGCGCATCTACGCCCCCTGCAAGGCCCCTGAGCTGCATCGTGTGCTGAAATCCTCTGGGCTGGTGCTTACCGTTGCACCGGGGCCAAGGCATCTGTATCAGCTGAAGGCGTGCATTTATGCCGACGTTCAGCTTCACAGCGACGCCGAAGAGAGTCTCGAAGGTTTTGAACGCATCAGCACCGAGTCGCTCGGCTATGAGATGGCCCTTGATGGCAAGCAGGCGTTTGATTTATTGCAGATGACTCCCTTTGCATGGCGCGCCACAGAAGCGTTGATGCAGAGTCTTTCTCAGCGCGAAGCCTTTGCCTGCGAAACGGACTTTGTAATTAGCCTGTTTCGTCGCAAAGACGAGGTAGACGCTTAAAGGTTATTCGAGAGTCAGTCAGGCGGAGAGTCCGCCTGATTTCAATGAATGTTGGGGGGGTAACAGCCTTACTGGAAGTTAACCATCAGCTTGTAAATTCTCTCAAGGTCGTCTAACTCGCGAACCCTCACCAGCAGTTTCTTCTGTTCGAGCTGAATCACCAAAATCCCGTCTTCAGACAGATTCATCGCCTTGATTCTGTCATAGGTGATAAAGATATTGGCGTAAAAGAATCCGCCCGCTTTGAACAACATCTTGGGCCAGCGAATAAAGGAGTTATAAAACGCAATCAGGGCCAGACTAATGAGCAAATAGGTGGTCACGGTACTGCCGTGGGCATTCAGGTTGTTATAGAGCAAAATGGCCAGTAGCCCGATAAAGATAATCGCATCAAGCTTGTTTCTACGCTGTAGCTTAACCCTAAGCAGGGTTTCTCCCTTCTGTTTGTCCATGATGAATTCATCATAAATCGCATACGCCAGCAGAAAAATAATAAAAATGATCAACGCAATATCTGTGACCGACATCCCTTTCTCCCAATAAAAAACCGGGGGCTTTGAAACCCCCGGTGGATGTTCAGCGCTTAGCGACCCAGCAGGCCAATCCAATAACCGAAAATACCCAGTACGAAGAAGCCCATGATAATCCACAGCGCATTGACTTTCTTACGCAGCAGCCACATACAGCCGAAGGTCAGCAGCAGCGGCACCAAGCCAGGCATCAGCTGATCGAGAATGCCCTGAACCGTGGTCACCGTTGTTTGCCCGGTATGGTCGGTAATTTTGGACACCACTAACGGAATGTTTACGTGGGTCCACTTATTGACCAATGCCCCCATGACAAAGAGGCCGAGAATGGACGCCCCCTCGGTCAGTTTTTGCAGGAAGCCGCCGCCCATATCGCTAACGATATCGACCCCTTTCTTGTAGCCGTATGCCACGCCGTAATAACGGTTAAGCAGGCGAACCAGGTTGAACAGGAAGAAGAACAGCAGCGGGCCAAGCAGGCTGCCACTCATTGCAATTCCCGCGCCAAGCGCTGCAAATACCGGACGCACCGTCCCCCAGAAGATAGGGTCACCTACGCCAGCCAGCGGCCCCATCAAACCGACTTTCAGGCCGTTAATGGCCGCGTCGTCGATAGGTGCGCCGTTGGCACGCTGTTCTTCCATCGCCAGCGTTACCCCCAATACTGGGGCGGCGACGTAAGGGTGGGTGTTAAAGAACTCCAGGTGGCGTTTAATCGCCTGTTTGCGATCGTCGTTGTTTTCAGGATAAAGACGACGAATGACTGGCACCATACAGAAGCAGAAGCCCAGTGCCTGCATACGTTCGAAGTTCCATGAACCCTGGAACAGGTTGGAGCGTAGAAACACACCGCGAATATCGCCAGGCGTGAGTTTTTTTACTTGAGTTTGATCAACCATTTCTCTCACCCTTAGTCCAATTCGTTGTCGAGGTCGTTAACGCCATGAGCCGGTCCGGCAGCCTGTGAAGACTTGTTGTATTTTGGACTCAGCTGGATATAAAGCACTGCCATCACCACGCCGATTACGCCCAGCGCAACCAGGTTGAAGTTGGTGAATGCGGCGGTCACGAAGCCCAGATAGAAGAAAGGCATCAGGTAGCCAGCACGCATCATGTTGATAACCATGGCGTAACCAACAACCACAATCATGCCACCTGCGATGTTAAGACCGCTGGTTACCACTTCAGGGATTGAGTTCAGCATGCTTTGAACCACGCTGGTACCGACTGAAACCGCTACAATCGCCGCAGGGATAGCGATACGCATCGCCTGCAGAATCAACGCGGAGACGTGTATCCAGGAAATCGCACTGAGATTCCCTTTTTCGGCAGCCTTGTCGGCGGCGTGCTGGAAGGCGACGGTAATGGTACGGACGATGATGGTTAATACCTGACCGGCGGCGGCCAGCGGAATAGCCAGCGCGATACCGGCACCAATCGACTGCCCACCTGCAATAACCAGAATGGTAGAGATGATTGAGGCGAGGGCGGCATCTGGTGCAACGGCAGCACCGATGTTCATCCAGCCTAAGGCGATCATTTCCAGCGTACCCCCGATAATGATCCCGGTTTTCATATCTCCGAGAACAATACCTATCAAGGTACAGGCGACGAGCGGACGGTGAAACTGAAATTCATCGAGGATGGATTCCATCCCTGCAATACATGCGACAATAAATATCAGCACAATTTGTAGTGTGGTGATCTCCATTGACCTTCTCCTAATTCATCTTGTTAATCAAATCCATCATCTTCACACGGCTGTCTGAAGACACTTTGCGCACTTCGAGTTCGATACCTTTTTCATTTAATTTCTTAAATGCTTCGATATCTTTCTGATCAACGGAGACGGCATTGGTGACCTGGGTTTTCCCCTGTTTAAAGGCCATGCCACCAATGTTGATCGACGTGACTTTGACTCCGCCTTCTACCACACGCAGGACGTCGGTAGGATTGGTGAAGAGCAGCATCACGCGATCGCTGGCATATTTCGGGTTGTCATAGACGCGAATGGCCTTAGCAACATCAACCACGTGGGCGGTGACACCGGGAGGGGCAACCTGGGTCAGCAACGTTTTGCGCACGGTGTCGGCGGCGACTTCATCGCTGACGACGATAATGCGGTTAACGTTGGTTTCCTTGGTCCAGCGGGTCGCGACCTGGCCGTGGATCAAACGGTCATCGATGCGGACAAGGCCGATTTTCATGTGGTCATTCGGGCCGAGGGCTTTGGCTGGCGCGGCAGGTTTAGCAGCCACCGGGGCAGTAACGGGTTTTTCAGCGTGGGCTTCCGGTTCGACAAACTTCAGCGCTCTGACGCCAAGACGGCCGGTTTCCAGCGCAATGCTTGTCAGTTCACTGAGGGATGGGTTGTCGTCGCGTCCCATAAAGGTTTCGACCAACATAGGGACGTTAACGCCGGTAACGACTTCGTAGTTTTCGCGATCAACGCAGATACGGTTAGCGGCGTTGAACGGGCTGCCGCCCCAGGTATCAACCAGAAACAGAACGCCGCTGCTGGTGTCGAGATGTTCAAGTTTTACATTATATTTTTCAAACAGTGTATCGGCATTTTCCCCTGGGACGAAGTCGATAAAGGCGACGTTTTCTTGGTCACCTATTAACATTTCCGTCGTCTTTAGCAGCTGTTCAGCCGCCAAACCATGAGTGCCGATGATAATAGCTATACTCACCTGCTACCTCCTCTTGTGACCCGCTTTGCGAGTCCTGCACTTAGTGATAAAGCTTTTTTAATTCGCCAACAGATTCCCTTGACGAATGCTGTGTTCCCTACATTATTTTTGAGTTAAAAAAACTCTCTAATCCTTTTGTTTCTGAAAAATCAATAACCAAACATCGAAAAAATCTGTCGAAAGTATCGACTGGATTTATTTTAGTGCGTGAAAAAATAAATTTTGTGACCCCTGTCTGCTATTCAGAGACGAATTACCCCGCGTTAACCCGGTTTTCACGATTTAAATGATTTACCGCATAAAACAACATTGAGCATAGGCAGGGATGAAGGGACCTGCTCTAAAAGACGCTTTTCTAAAACAAATAGACCTGTTACATTGTATTTCCAATTATTACACAGGAGTGCCGGGCATCAGCCCACCCTATGGACTGTCACCGAAGACGTTTAACCGCATTTGAATCCTCAGCATTATCAACTCCCCATAAAGCAACACACCTCAGTCATGGCCGCTGCGCCGAATTTCGGAGACTGCAATGGAATTCTTAATGGATCCTTCGATTTGGGTCGGCCTGTTGACGCTTATCGTTCTGGAAATCGTGCTGGGGATCGACAACCTGGTATTTATCGCTATTTTGGCCGACAAACTGCCGCCGAAACAGCGCGACAAGGCGAGAATCATTGGCTTATCACTGGCGCTGGTGATGCGCTTGGGCCTTCTTTCGCTTATCTCTTGGATGGTGAAACTGACGACGCCGCTGTTTAGCATCGCGCAATTTACCTTTTCGGGGCGCGATCTTATCCTGCTGGTCGGGGGGCTGTTCCTGTTGTTTAAAGCGACCAGCGAGCTGCATGAGCGGCTGGAAGGCCACAATGGGTTAGGAAGTAATAATCGCGGCTATTCCGGATTTTGGGCCGTAGTGGCACAGATAGTGGTGCTTGACGCCGTATTCTCGCTCGACGCGGTGATTACCGCTGTCGGCATGGTGAATAACCTCGCGGTTATGATGACCGCCGTTGTCATCGCGATGGGCGTGATGCTGCTGGCCTCTAAAACGCTAACGCGTTTCGTTAACGCGCATCCTACGGTGGTTGTCCTGTGCCTCAGCTTCCTGCTGATGATCGGCTTGAGCCTGATAGCCGAAGGTTTCGGTTTCCATATTCCGAAAGGTTATCTGTATGCGGCGATCGGATTCTCGGTATTGATCGAGTTGTTCAACCAGATTGCGCGCAGAAACTTTATTAAGCATCAGTCAGATCGACCGCTGCGCGAACGCACCGCTGAAGCTATTTTCCGCATGATGGGTGGAAAACGCGACAGCGACGTGCAGCAAGAAGACGCACACGACACCGCTGAGCCGAAACAAGAAACCTTCGCCGAAGAAGAGCGCTTCATGATAAGCGGTGTACTGACGCTTGCCTCCCGAACGCTGCGCAGCATCATGACACCGCGTAACGACATTTCTTGGGTAGACTGCGAACGCTCTCCCGACGAGATTCGACGACAATTGCTGGACACGCCGCACAGCCTGTTCCCAATTTGCCGTCAGTCGCTGGACGACGTGATAGGCGTGGTGCGGGCGAAAGACTTGCTGGTGGCGCTGGAAAACGGTGAAGACATTGTTGCCTTCGCGGAGAAAACGCCGCCGATCGTGGTGCCCGAAACCATGGACGTCATCAAGCTGCTGGCCGTGCTGCGTCGTGCCAAGGGGCGTCTGGTCGTCGTGAGCAACGAGTTTGGTGTCATTCAAGGGCTGGTGACGCCGCTCGACGTGCTTGAAGCTATCGCCGGTGAATTCCCTGACGAAGACGAAACGCCGGATGTCGTGGTAGACGGCGACGGCTGGATGGCGAAGGGCGGTACCGACCTTCATTCGCTGGAACAGCTGCTCAACACCTATGAGCTGGTGAGTCCAAACGCCGATTACGCGACCCTTGCCGGACTGCTGTTGTCCGAATCCGGTCAGATGCCGTTCGAAGGCGAAGTTATCGAGATGCCTCCGCTGCGCTTCGAGGTGATCGAGGTCTCTGAATATCGCATCGAACGTGTGCGTATTACCAAGATATCGTCCAACGAGATGCGTGATGAAGAAGAGTAATCCGTAATCAGAATAGAAAAGGGCAGGCTTCTTATCGAAACCTGCCCTTTTTTTGGGAGTAAAATATCACTCAGCCTTTAGTCACACTGTACCTTGATAGCCAGACCGCCGCGTGAGGTCTCACGATACTTGGCGTTCATGTCCTTGCCGGTCTCGTACATCGTTTCAATAACTTTATCCAGCGAGACGCGCGGTTCACTGGTACGACGCAGCGCCATGCGCGCCGAGTTGATGGCTTTCACCGAGGCGATCGCGTTACGTTCGATGCATGGAACCTGAACTTGCCCGGCGACCGGATCACAGGTCAGACCCAGGTTATGTTCCATGCCAATTTCAGCCGCTACACACACCTGCTCCGGGCTGCCGCCAAGCAGTTCGGTAAGACCCGCTGCTGCCATCGAGCATGCCACACCGACCTCTCCCTGACAGCCAACTTCCGCACCCGAAATCGAGGCGTTCATCTTGTAAAGGATGCCGATGGCGCCCGAAGTCAGGAAATAACGCTGGTAAATGTCTGGGCTGACCGAGCCAATGAACTTGTCATAGTAGGCCAGCACCGCAGGAACGATGCCGCAGGCCCCGTTGGTCGGCGCCGTGACCACGCGGCCACCGGCGGCATTTTCTTCGTTGACTGCCAGCGCGAACATATTGACCCAGTCAATGACGTGCATGGGGTCATTCGACAGTTTGTCATTCGACACCAGCATGCGGCGCAGCGCCGAGGCACGACGTGGAACGCGAAGCGGACCCGGCAACACGCCTTCGGTATTGAGGCCGCGGTCGATACACGCCTGCATGGTGTGCCAGATTGACTCGAAATACTTGTCGATTTCGGCTTTGCTGTGCTGCGCCAGCTCATTCTTCATCATCAGTCCCGACAATGAGAGGCCCGTTTCACGGCATTTTTGCAGCATTTCGCTGGCCGAATTGAAGGCGTAAGGCACGCTGACTTCGTCCAGTACCGGCTGACCAAAATGCTCGTCGTCGACGATAAAACCCCCGCCGACCGAATAATAGGTTTTGCTATAAACCATCTGCTCGCCAACGAACGCGTGAATCTGCATGCCGTTTTCATGGCGCGGCAGGTTTTCACCGCGGAATACCATACCGGTATCACGCGGGAAATCTACCTCGTGGTGGGTATCGCCAATAGGCAGGCGCTGGCGTTGCTCAACGTCTTTGATAAAGTGTGGAATGGCGTCGATGTCGACCGTATCCGGCCTGTTACCGGCGAGGCCCAGAATAATCGCCACGTCGGTATGGTGACCTTTACCGGTCAGAGATAATGAACCATAGACGTCGACCGCGATGCGGGTCACGTTAGGCAACAGGTTTTTTTCCAACAGATCATCGGCGAATTGTTTGCCGGCTTTCATTGGGCCGAGCGTATGGGAACTGGACGGGCCAATACCCACCTTGAACATGTCGAAAACACTGATCACTTAAAGGCTCCTGATAGAAGCAAATCGGCTGCAGGTGAATCTTGGGTGGCCAAATTTGCACAAGCTTTGTTTATTTATTGTTCGGTTGTTAGCGTTATAGTGTAAAAGGGTGTGAAGGATTACACAGCGGTTTTCGCATGAAAAAAAGTAATTCATCGCATAAGTGTGAAGTGGGTGAGGAGCGGGATCACAACTCGTCGTCAGTTGCCTATCTGTTTAGCCAACTGAAGAATGATCCCGGCGGTCATTCCCCACACAAATTGCTCCTCATACCAGGATAAATACACTCGACGACGAACGCCTGCGCGCTGAAAATCCAGCGGATGATAGCGCGCAAAGTTAAGCGCCTCCTGCAACGGAATTTCGAACAGCTCTGCCACTTCGTCTTCATTGGGGTGTAACGGCACATCGACCGGAATCAATCCCACCACCGGCGTCACCTGAAACCCGCTGCTACTGTCGACCGGCTGCATCTGGCCCAGTACGCGCACGCAAGAGGGGGGAATGGCGACCTCTTCCTGCGCCTCGCGCAGCGCGGTGAAAATAAGCGAAGGGTCGGACGCGTCCGCCTTGCCGCCCGGAAACGCCACCTGACCCGCATGCTTGCGTAAATTGTCGGATCGGCGGGTCAGCAACAGGGTGGGCTGCTCGCGGCAGACGATCGGGATCAGCACCGCAGCCTGTCGTCGTCCAACGGCCTTGCGCACCGGCGTGGTGGGCAAATTCAGCTGAAACTGGCGAACAAATCGCTCAACGTCTGGCGGTAAAGGTTGAGGACTGAAGTCCATCATGGCGCGATATCCTCACCGAGCAGCGGCAGAATGCGCGCCACTTTATCGAAGGTTTCCTGATATTCCGCTTGCTCCTGACTGTCGGCGACGATGCCGCCACCGGCCCAGCAGAACAGTTCGCCTTTTTCGGCCAGCAGAGTGCGGATAGTGATATTGCTGTCCATCGTACCGCAACAGCTGATGTAGACGATGCTGCCGCAGTAGCCGTTACGGCGCTGTGGCTCCAACTGCTCGATAATCTGCATTGCCCTGATTTTCGGTGCACCAGTGATAGACCCGCCGGGGAAACATGCGCGCAGCAGGCTCGCCGGATGACAGGCGTTGGGCAGGCGAGCAGTAATAGTGCTCACCAGGTGATGCACGGCGGGGAAGGGTTCGACCACAAACAGCTCAGGCACTTTTACGCTGCCGGGGGTGGCAACACGGCCAATATCATTACGCAAGAGATCGACGATCATCAGGTTCTCGGCGCGATCTTTGGCTGAAGATCTCAGCTTTTCGGCCTGAAGTCGGTCGAGAAGCGGATCCTCATGGCGCGGCATTGTACCCTTGATCGGACGGGTCTGGATCCTGTCTTCTTCCAGCCAGATAAAACGCTCGGGCGAAAGGCTCAACACGGCGTTTTCTGGCAGACGCAGGAACGCCGAGAACGGCGCACGGTTAGTCTGGTTCAGGCGTAGAAATGCCTGCCATTCATCGCCCTGATATTGGGCTTTAAAGCGCTGAGTCAGGTTGATTTGATAGCAGTCGCCGCTGTGCAAATATTCCTGTATCTGGCGAAATTTATCACCGTAGGCTTCGCGGGTCATGTTCGACTGCCACGGCGAAGTCAGCTGGAAAGGCTCGGTGGGCAGCGTTTGTTGATGCTGCTCGAGCCACGTAAGGCGGGTGTGGATATCTCCCTGACTCACCAGCGTCAGCCGCTGTAAATGGTGATCGGCAATCAGCGCCCAGCTGTAAATCCCTATCGCCATATCCGGCAGAGTAATGTCAGGTTCCGCCAGCGACGGCAACTTTTCAATCCTGCGGCCTAAATCGTAGCCCAGCAGCCCTAACGCGCCACCCTGAAAAGGGAAGTCGGCGTTAACTTCTGCCCGCATTCCGCTGGCCTCAAGCTCCTGCTGTAACAGCTGGAATGGGTCCGCCTCGCTAATTTCAGCCGTCACGCCCGAGGCGTCTTTTCGGCAGATTTCAGTATGCAGCCCGCGCGTGGTCAGCGTGACCTGCGGGTCGGCGACCAAAATGTCGAAGCGGTTGTGGACATGGTCGGCAGCGCCGGAGTGCAGCAGCATGGCCCAAGGCAGTGACGACAGGGAGGCAAAGCGCGTGAGCAGCGCATCAGGTTGATAATCTAATTTATAAAAATCAATGGATTGAACGGATGGCATAGTATTTTGAAAATTCCCGACACGGTGACAATGCAATTCCTGGCGAACCGATCCTAGCATAGATTTGATGTGGGTAGGTCATTGGCAAATTAAGGCGTATAATGTGCGGCTAAGCTCGCTTCACTATAGAAATAGAACAGGAACACATTCATGTTGACCGGTATGCCTTCACTTTCGCACTCAGAGCAGCAGCAAGCCGCTGACCGTATCCGCCAGTTAATGGAAGAGGGGATGAGCAGTGGTCAGGCGATTGCCGTGGTTGCGGCAGAGATTCGTGAAACCCACAAGGGTGACCGTGTGACGGTTATCTTTGACGATGAAGACGAAGAATAAGCCTTACTGAATATTTGGCCGTTGCACATCAACTGCACAACGGCCAGAAGCCAGGCGTTAACCCTTAACGACCACGGCTGCTGCTGCCTTGATTGCAGTTTCAACCGCTTGCTCAATGGTATCGCCGATTGACAGCGCAACACCCAGACGACGTTTTCCGCTGATTTCAGGCTTGCCAAACAAGCGCACCTGATTAGAACCCACTAAAGCCTGCTCCAAACCGCTGAAGCTAACGTTGTTGCTGGTCAGTTCCGGCAGGATGACGGCAGAAGCCGAGGGACCGAACTGGCGGATAGTGCCGATTGGCAGCCCGAGGAACGCGCGCACGTGCAGCGCAAACTCAGACAGGTCCTGAGAAATCAGCGTTACCATGCCGGTATCGTGTGGGCGAGGAGACACTTCGCTGAACACCACGTCATCACCGCAAACGAACAGCTCAACGCCAAACAGCCCGTGTCCACCCAGTGCTTCCACCACGTTTTTTGCGATATCTTTCGCACGCTCGAGCGCCAGACTGCTCATCTGCTGTGGCTGCCATGATTCGCGGTAATCGCCGTCTTCCTGACGATGGCCAATAGGGGCGCAGAAGTGAATACCGTCAATGGCGCTGATAGTCAGCAGGGTAATCTCGAAATCAAACTTCACCAGACCTTCAACGATGACCCGCCCCCCGCCTGCGCGGCCGCCAAGCTGCGCATAGTCCCACGCGGCCTGCAACGTTTCTCCACTGCGGATCAGACTCTGGCCTTTACCGGAAGAGCTCATGACCGGCTTGATGATGCACGGATAACCAATTTCCTGCACTGCCTGTTTGAAGCTGGCTTCATCATCGGCAAAACGGTAGGTCGAGGTTGGCAGTTTCAGCGTCTCGGCCGCCAGACGACGGATGCCTTCACGGTTCATGGTCAGGCGCGTTGCTTCGGCGCATGGCACCACGTTATGACCCTGCTTTTCCAGCTCAACCAGCATGCTGGTAGCAATAGCTTCAATTTCCGGGACGATAAAGTCAGGACGCTCTTTCTCGATAAGCTGCTTGAGCGCCTCGCCGTCCAGCATGTTGATCACATGGCTGCGGTGGGCAACCTGCATTGCAGGCGCGTCGGCGTATCTGTCGACGGCGATCACTTCCAGACCAAGACGTTGGCATTCAATAGCCACCTCTTTGCCCAGTTCGCCAGAGCCCAATAACATGACGCGGGTCGCGTCGGTGCGCAGTGCAGTTCCAATGGTTAACATAGCTGGATACCTAACTCGTTGTCGGTGATGAAAATATCGGTCGTAAAATCGCGTTTTGGGCACCCATTCTGCGTGGCAGATTGCGGTGACAGAGGACGTTGCGAAAATAGTTGGCGGCATTATATAGGAAAAAGTCTCACCACGAAAACGATTGCGCACCTGCGCCAGTATTTGCGTGCGGGGCGCGAATGTGCGTTAATAGTCGGGCATTCGCGATCGAGGCGGATGCTTTTTGAATAGTAAAGGATAGTAAAATGAGTAAGTTAAACGGTCAGGTAAAATGGTTCAACGAAAGCAAAGGCTTCGGTTTCATCACTCCAGCTGATGGCTCTAAAGACGTTTTCGTTCACTTCTCTGCAATCAACAGCGATGGTTTCAAAACCCTGGCTGAAGGTCAGAACGTAGAGTTCACCATTCAAGACAGCCCACGTGGCCCGTCTGCTGCCAACGTCGTCGCTCTGTAATCAGTCACTTCTGGCTTACTTAAGCCAACTGATCATTAGATAACGATTTTCTAAAACCCGCCTGCGTTGCGGGTTTTTTTGACTCCAGTCATTAGCGCTAAGGCGCAATATCCCCTTCTCTGTTATTATCTAAAGCATTACATGGCGCTGATAGCCTTGCGCCGCTTCGTTTTTTTCGCCTTACATAAGAGTTATCGCCTTGAGCACGCATTCTTTCTCCACACTGACTTTGCCATCCGAACAAATTTCTAACCTCGAAGAACTGGGCTACGCCCAAATGACGCCAATTCAGGAAGCCTCTTTGCCTGCCATCCTGCTGGGTCAGGACGTGCGCGCGAAAGCCAAGACCGGCAGTGGCAAGACCGCTGCGTTTGGTATCGGGCTGTTAGATAAAATTACTGTCGGCGATTTCTTCTGCCAGGCGCTGGTGCTGTGCCCAACGCGTGAACTGGCGGATCAGGTCAGTAAAGAGCTGCGTCGTCTGGCGCGTTTCACCCAAAACATCAAAATCCTGACCCTGTGCGGCGGCCAGCCGATTGGGCCACAGCTTGACTCTCTGGTGCACCAGCCGCACATCGTGGTGGGTACGCCGGGCCGTATTCAGGAACATCTGCGCAAAGGCACCCTGAAGCTTGACCAGATGAAAGTGCTGGTGCTCGATGAAGCTGACCGCATGCTGGATATGGGCTTTAGCGAAGATATCGAAGACGTGGTGAGCTATACGCCGCCGTCTCGCCAGACGCTGCTGTTCTCCGCGACCTATCCGGAAGGCATCGAGCGCATCAGCAATAAATTCCAGCGTCAGCCGCTGAACGTGGAAATAGAGGGTGGCGAAGACGTTGCCGACATCGAACAGGTATTTATCGAAGCCGACCGCCACAGCCGTTTGTCGCTGCTGACTGCGGTGCTTTATCAGTATCAGCCGACCTCGTGCGTGGTTTTCTGTAACACCAAACGCGATTGCCAGGAGATTGCCGATACGCTGGCCAGCAAGGGCATTAGCGTACTGGCGTTGAACGGCGACCTCGAGCAGCGCGACCGCGACCGCGTTCTGGTGCGTTTCTCCAACGGCAGCTGCCGCGTATTGGTTGCCACCGACGTTGCCGCCCGTGGTCTTGACATCAAACAGCTGGGACTGGTCATCAACTACGAACTGTCGTTCGACCCTGAAGTGCACGTTCACCGAGTGGGCCGTACCGGTCGTGCAGGTACCAGCGGTGTGGCGGTGAGTCTGGTTACGCCGCAGGAAATGGTCCGCGTTCATGCGCTCGAAGACTATATGCGCAAAAGCTTCAAATGGCAGCCTGCTGCTCAGAGTCTCTCTGCCCCTGCCGCGACGCTGGAACCCGAGATGCTGACGTTGTGCATCGACGGTGGCCGTAAAGCCAAGATTCGTCCGGGTGATATTCTGGGCGCGCTGACCGGTGATGCGGGTTTAACCGCCGCCGAAGTGGGCAAAATCGACATGTTCCCGATTCATGCCTATGTTGCTATTCGCAAAAACAGCGCCAAGAAAGCCCTGCAACGCCTGCAGGAAGGCAAAATTAAAGGCAAGAGCTGCAAGGCCTTCTTACTGCGCTAAGTGAAATTGAGGAGAGAAACTCGACAATGATGATTCCGCCAAAGGCTGAAAAGCGTCCGTATCCTATGACTACGCACGGCGACACGCGCGTAGACGATTACTATTGGCTGCGCGACGATGAGCGCAGCGATGAAGACGTACTGAATTATCTTCAGGCGGAAAATGCCTGGACAGAACAGGCGATGAAGCCGCATCAGGCACTGCGTGAAGCCTTGTATCAGGAGATGGTTGACCGCATTCCTCAGCAGGATCACTCCGTTCCTTACGTGAAGCACGGCTATCGTTATCAGACGCGCTACGAGCCGGGCAACGAGTATGCTATCTACCTGCGTCAACCGGCGGCCGAGAGCGAAAACTGGCAAACGCTGATCGACGGCAACGAGCGCGCCGCCGACCGTGAGTTCTATACCCTCGGTGGCCTTGACGTGAGCCCTGATAATACGCAACTGCTGGTGGCGGAAGATTTTCTGTCGCGCCGTCAGTACGATATTCGCGTCAAGAGCCTGCTGGATGACAGCTGGTCTGAGGAAGTTCTGAGTAACACCTCAGGAAGTGCCGAGTGGGCCAACGACTCAAAGACCATTTTCTACGTGCGCAAGCACAAGACCACGCTGCTGCCTTATCAGGTTTATCGTCATCAGGTTGGCACTGATCCTGAGCAGGACGTGCTGGTTTACGAAGAGAAAGACGACACCTTCTACGTCGGCCTCGACAAAACCACTTCTGAGCGATACATCATTATTCACCTCGACAGCACAACGACCTCAGAAGTGCTGCTGCTGGACGCCGATAACCCGCTGGCCGAGCCACAGCTGTTTGCCCCGCGCAGGAAAGATCATGAATACGCGCTGGATCATTATCAGGGCCATTTCTATATTCGCTCCAATAAAGACGGCAAAAACTTCGGCCTGTACAAGAGCGACAGCTTTGCAGAGGCCGACTGGCAGACGCTTATCCCTGCACGTGACGATGTGATGCTCGAGGGTTTCAGCCTGTTTCGCGACTGGCTAGTTATCGAAGAACGTCAGGAGGGGCTGACCCACCTGCGTCAGATTCACTGGCAGAGCGGCGAGGAGAAATCGCTGAAGTTTGACGATCCGACCTACGTGACTTGGCTTTCCTACAATCCAACGCCTGATACGTCACTGCTGCGCTACGGTTATTCGTCGATGACCACCGCCAGTTCCCTGTTCGAGCTGGACCTCGACACCGGCGAGCGCAGGCTGCTCAAACAGCAGGAAGTGAAAGACTTCGATTCAGCCAACTACCGCAGCGAGCGCGTTTGGGTCACGGCACGCGACGGCGTCAAGGTGCCGGTCTCTCTGGTATATCGTCATGACACGTTCAAAGCCGGGCACAATCCGCTGATGATCTACGCCTACGGATCCTACGGCAGCAGCATGGATCCAGGTTTCAGCGGCAGCCGTTTGAGCCTGCTGGATCGCGGTTTCGTGTTTGCGCTGGCACATATTCGCGGCGGTGCCGATCTCGGTCAACAGTGGTACGAAGACGGGAAACTGTTCAACAAGCTGAATACCTTCCACGACTTTATCGACGTGACTAAAGCCTTGGTCGAACAAAAATACGGCGATAAAGATCGGGTGTATGCGATGGGCGGCAGCGCCGGCGGCCTGCTGATGGGCGCGATTATCAATCAGGCCCCTGAGCTTTATCACGGCATCGTGGCGCAGGTTCCGTTTGTTGACGTGGTAACCACCATGCTCGATGAATCTATCCCACTGACTACCGGTGAGTACGACGAGTGGGGCAACCCGAATGACAAGGCGTACTACGACTACATCCTGCAATACAGCCCATACGATCAGGTTCTGGCGCAGGATTATCCGCACATGCTGGTCACTACCGGGCTGCACGATTCACAGGTGCAATACTGGGAACCGGCAAAGTGGGTTGCCAAGCTGCGTGACCTGAAAACGGATAACAATCAGCTGCTGATGTACACCGACATGGATTCTGGTCACGGCGGCAAGTCAGGGCGCTTCAAGGCTTACGAAGATATCGCGATGGAATATGCGTTTGTCATCGCGCTTAGCCAGCAGTAATTAAGGATTCTTCAGGAAAAAATCAGCAATAAAAAAGGCGACTCAATGGTCGCCTTTTTACTGTCTGGAGTCTGAGCCTACTTATCCAAAAAGTAGTTCAGACTGTATTTCATATCCGCACTGAGGCTGCTGACTTCGCGCAGCATCCAGCGCAGATAACCAGGGTCCTGTGAGGCTATCTCAGAAATCTTCTGACCGCGATATTTGCCGAATTTAAGCGTGCGCAGTAGCGTAGGGCGCTCGGCTATCGCCAGCATCTCTTCAGCACTCAGACCGGATTCTTCCTGAATGCGGATCAGAAGCGAAGCGGTGACGTAGCAGTCGTACAGCGCTCGGTGTGGGTGTAAATGCGCTGGCGGATGCGTGTCGAGATTTAAGCTATGACGCAGATTTTGCAGGCTGTAGCTCGGCTGCCCGGGAAACACCTCGCGCGCCAGTTTCACGGTGCAGATCCATTGCCCGTTCATTTCGGGCAGCATCGCACGGTCAAAGGCTGCGTTATGCGCAACGTAGTAGGGATGACCCTGATAGCGGCGCACGGCTACCGCGATACGCGGCTTGCCTTCGACCATCTCCTCGGTGATTTGATGAACTGCCATCGCCTGAGGGCTAATTTCACGGTCTGGACACACCAGGTCGCTCATGGGTTGCGTGATAACGCCCTCAACCACGTCGACCGAGGCGATTTCGACCACCCCGCCGTTAAACCCACAGGTTTCTGTATCAATCACTCTAAAACTCATTGCTTGCTCCTGATAATTTAGGCTCCCTGATAGCTTATCAGCTCGACGTGTCCGTGCCATCCCTCGTGGGTTTTGCGGGCAATCGCCAGTGCGTCCTGATTGGCAGGTGCGACAACAATTTCATGGCCGAGTTCGGACCAGATGGCGCTCTTGCCTGCCGGGATCCACCCACCGGTTGGCGCGCAGTGGTTTGCCAGCATCACCGTCATACGGTGTTTCTCGGCATAACCGCGCATCATCTCGCTTTCTTTGTCGTAGCTTGGTTTAGAGATTAAGACACCCGCGCCGTAGATGTCTGCCCCGCCAGCGGCTGCAAGCTGCGGATGCGAAGGTGAGGCGATGTCAGCGCAGATAGCCAGACCCAATGTTCTCTCGCCTAGACTGAGCTGAGGGCCGCCCTGACCGGGGGTGAAGAAGTGCTCTTCAGTATCGTGTAAATGTTGTTTGGTGTAGGAATACAGTGTGCCGTCTGGGGAAAAAACGATGGCGCCAATATACAGGGCATCGCCGTCGTTACAGCACAGTGGCGCACCGCACACAATAGTGATGTTATGATTTTTTGCCTGATTTCGCAGCAGTTCGAGACGCGAGTCCTGAAGCGTCAGTCCTAGCTTGCGCGCCAACTCGGGCTCATAGCCGGTGAGAGAAAGTTCAGGAAAAATAATCAGGCTCACGCCGTGCTCTGCGGCAAGCGCAACGGCCCGCGAATGGCGCTGAATATTTACATCAATATTCCCCGCGACACAGGTAATCTGCGCGGCAGCGATTGAAAAATCACTCATGAGGTCTTCCCGGATGTTTATTTGTAAGGCCAATTAACAAAAAAACCCGCGCTAAGCGGGTTTTATGATGCGAATTCCGTATTAAGCAGATGCCTTCTTGGCACGTTTTTCTGCTTTTTTCTCTGCGGGGGTTTTTAACGGTTTTTTCTTCGCATTCTTTTTGCTATCCATTCCTTTACTCATATTGGCCTCTCTCAAGCGGGTGGATACGGTCACTATGCTATTTACTGCCTATTTGCGATAACTTGCAATAGAGCAGCCCGACTTTTTCGAAAATATCCTGTTATGGCTATTTTTTTTCTTTTATAGGAAGCCATGTTGCTGATTATCTGTGCAGTAAGGCGTTTTACTGTGCTGCCGCTCGAAAAAAACATCCTTTTTTGAAACCCAGAGTGGTAAGAGATTGACCCTATACTCTGGATACGCTGTTATTAACACGAGCAAGCAAATCAATACACTGGACTGAAAAAATAACAGGAAATTTCATGCCTAAATTGAAAGGGTTGTATTTACCTCGGGAAGCATACGCCAGTGGATTGCTGGATACCGGCGACGGTCATCAGATTTATTGGGAGCGCAGCGGGAACCCCAAAGGCAAGCCTGCGGTATTCCTGCACGGAGGCCCGGGAGGCGGGTGTTCTGCGGTACATCGTCAACTTTTTGACCCTAACGATTATGACGTCATGCTGTTCGATCAGCGTGGCTGCGGGCGCTCATTGCCTCACGCCAGCCTGGAAAACAACACCACCTGGCACCTGGTGCAGGATATTGAACGCCTGCGTGAGATGGCAGGCGTCGATCAATGGCTGGTTTTTGGCGGGTCATGGGGTTCTACACTGGCACTGGCCTATGCGCAGACCCATCCAGACCGCGTCAGTGAACTGGTTATGCGCGGCATCTTCACCATCAGAAAGCAGGAGCTACAGTGGTATTATCAGGACGGCGCTTCGCGTTTCTTCCCGGAAAAATGGCAGAACGTACTGTCTATTCTGTCTGAAGAGGAACGCAAAGACGTTATCGCGGCTTACCGTGCACGTTTAACCCACAGTGACCGCGCCATTCAACTTCAGGCGGCTAAAATCTGGAGCCTGTGGGAAGGTGAGACTGTGACCCTGCTGCCCACCGAGGACTCTGCCTCATTCGGTGAAGATGATTTCGCGCTGGCCTTCGCCCGTATCGAAAATCACTACTTCACACACCTGGGCTTTATGGAGACGGATGACCAGCTGCTGCGCGACGTCGACAAGATTCGCCACATTCCGGCGGTGATTGTTCACGGGCGCTATGACATGGCCTGTCAGGTGCAAAATGCCTGGGATCTTGCCAAGGCTTGGCCTGAAGCTGAGCTGCATATTATTGAAGGAGCAGGGCACTCGTTTAACGAACCCGGCATTCTCGATCGGCTTATTCGCGCTAACCAGAAATTTGCCCGCAGCTGAAAGACGTTAGCTCACTCTCTCCTGACGGGCGGCCGGATTATTTTTGCTTCGGTTCATACGGCAGGCGAGAGTATTTGTGTGACTCCACGCGGTAAAAGGCGACCCGCTCGCGGAAATATTCGCGAAGATGGGCGGGTTGCTCACGCTCGGCAATCTCGGCAACCACCGGCATGTTGTAGCGTTCCTTGAAGGCGACGGCGGATGCGGCCAAATCTACGTTAATTTTGTCCATCTCTTCTTTGGCTATCTCGGCCAGATTACGGTTCATCATTTTGTTCCTGATTAGCGATTCTTGGCGCATTGTACAAGACAGTCCGGCCGAGGTGAATGCCCTGACGCGTGTCACTTCAATCTAAATGAGACTACTAATCATTTTTATTCATTTAATTGAATGTCTATTAATTGCCTGCGCTTAAATTAAATAAAGTAGAATATTAATAAGAATGATTCTTTTTAATGGATTTTTTATCGTGAATAATTATCACTAACAACTTCGTTCTTATTTAGATGTTATTTTAAATTCATTAAAATCATGTGGTTATATTTATT
>NZ_MRWE01000013.1 GCF_002093665.1 Rouxiella badensis
TTATCCCTCCGGGATGACCCTGCCAGGATTTAATTAAGCCAAGCCGCTAACGTTGTTTAATTTCAGCTATCAAATCTATCTATAAAAACGGTTTTACCTTATAAGGCCAATCGGCAAAAATAGCGACATCGCCGCAGGATAGTCAGTTGCATAAAGCCGCACGTTGTCAGCTATCCGTTATTAATATTAATGAGATTAATAAGGAATTTTATGTATAACTTTCAACGCTATCACTCAAAAGAATTGGCTCTTGCCTATATGAGCAGCAAGTCACACGACTTCACGCCGGAAGAGTTTTTGGAACAGCTTAAGAAAACCGAGCAAACTTTTGAGAACCTGCTGAAGCACGGTCACGACGTGAAAAAAGGTCTAGTCGTTTGGGCTTTTTAATATCAAACTAGTTTTTGATTTTAAATAATTTTCTGATTGAAAATCAGTTTTTAATTTCAAATTAGTTTTGATGGAAAATTAAATTATTAGGTTTGGGGTCAAAATCTTCCAGGTCTTTTAAGTCAAAGGCCCCTTGAAGCTTTGAAACCGGAAAAGCGCCTCGGAGCTTATTGACGTTGACCTTAAAAGCTGGCTAGGGCAGCCGCCCGATCAACCCCATTGCCCCCCAAGCCGTGTGCCAGCACAAAAAAGGGGGGAATTTATCCCCCCAATTTTTATGACATTTGTCGATCGTCGACGTACTTACGCTTGTCCGGTGCAGGTGGAAAATACTGATACAGCCAGGTTTCACTGAGCGCGTGGTCGTGCGAGCGCAGGAACATCCGCAACTCTACTGGATCCACAGACTCGCTGGTCGGATACCAGTCAAAGAGAATACGGTAACCGTCAAACGGCTGAACGTAGAGGATCTCGATGTTGTTGATCTTGCCGGAAGAGACATTAATCACCGGCTCGATCCCCTTGTCGGCGTAGGCCTTCAGCTCGCCGCCAACGAAATCGACCGCAAAACGTCGCGCCCATACGGTAGGATAATGCTCGCCCGGCGCCCAACCTTCCGGGAATCCGCCCATACCGGTACGCGTTGCCAGCACTTTCGCCATCGGGCTACGCACAGGCGGCTCGCTGCTCCAGTACAGACGGTAGCTGAAGTCCAGCGAGTCACCGGCCTTGATCGGTTTCTCAGGCTGCCAGAAGCAGACCACGTTATCCAGCGTTTCGCCTGTGGTTGGGATCTCCATCAGATTGACAGACCCTTTACCCCAGTTGCCTTTCGGCTCGACCCATAGACTTGGGCGCTTGTTGTACCAACCAATCACGTCCTGATAGTCATTGAATTCGTGATCCAGCTGCAACAGGCCAAAGCCTTTCGGATTTTCGTCAGCAAACGCGTTGAACTGAAGCTTTTGCGGATTATTCAGCGGACGGCAAACCCATTCACCGTTGCCGCGCCACATTGCCAGTCGGTCCGAGTCGTGAATCTGCGGATGGATGGTGTCGCAGCGCATACGCTCGTTGGTACCGCAGCTGAACATGCTGGTCATCGGCGAGATGCCGAGCTGTTTGACGTCTTTACGTGCGTGCAGGTGTTTGTCGATTTCCATCACCACGCGCGTTGGCTCGCAGTGGATGGTGAAACGATAGGCGCCGGTTACGCTTGGGCCGTCGAGCAGCGCATAGACCACGAAGGTAGTGGAATCGGCCTTCGGCGTTTCAAACCAGAATGAAACGAAATCAGGGAACTCCTCCGGCTGGTTGGTGAAGGTATCCACCGCGACACCGCGCGCAGAGAGGCCGTACTGATAGGTGTCATCAACCGCACGGAAATAGCTCGCCCCCAGGAACGATACCACGTCACGCTGAGTCAATTCTGGCGCTTTGTTAACTTTGAAACCGGCAAAGCCAAGGTTGGATTTACCCACCAGCTGCTTAGTATCTACCCCAGCGTCATGATAGTTAAAAAGTTCCGGGCGGAAGTGAATTTCACGCGCCAGATTCTTATCGCCATCAAGGGCAAACATCTTCACCCGACGTTTGAAGCCCATGCCGACGTGAAACAGTTCGACGTCCAGCTGGCGATTTGGAATATCGTGCCACAGCGAGTGTGCGGCATCGTATTGAATGCTGTTGTAGGCCTGTGGTGTAAGATTTGCCAGCGTTTCTGGCAGCGGTTCAGGCGCGCCACCATAGGGCTGCTTCGCGAGAGAAGCGGCCATTTTCTGCAGGACAGAGAAATCGAAAGCGGTTGCGCCACCGTCTGCCACGTTCCCCTGCGCCGCCTCGGCCGAACCGGTGAACAGGGATGCCATACCAGGCACTCCACAATAAGCAGCAAACGCCATTGAAGCTTTAATAAATGCTCTTCGTTCCATGCCGGAAAGGTTTCCTTTGGCTTAGCAAGTGTGTTTTCCGACCGCGTTCGCCTTCGATGTGAGTGACTCAAACATCCCAAAGGTCGACGCCGCCGAGGTTAAAAATTACGACCACAAGGCTATCTTAAAATTCACATAACGAGTACCACAAATTGAATGCATTCAGCTAAAAAATCGCTTGCAAGATTACGGCGTTCAGGCGTGCTACAGCAAGGTTGTACGCGGGCTGAGCGTTAAATCATCTTCATCAAATCGTCCGAGGACCAGGCTCAATTTTCGCCCTTCATTTCACGACTTTTAAGAGCATTCTGTTACGGGCCGTGCTGATATTCTTACCTATTTCGACCAACGACAGAAATAAAAAAGCCTGGCCGATGAAAAGCCTTATGGGTCTCAATATGAAAATAAGTCGTTTTTCCCCTCAGCCCAAATAGGTTAGCGTGGATTTCAGACGACGTTTTTCTCCCTTTCTCTCTCTTAATCAGGATGTTGTTTATGCACCCGCTTTTGCAGCACGACCTTGAGCACCTCGATGAAATATTGGAACAGGCCTGCGATACCGCCCTGACCTATTTGCGCTCACTTCCAGAACGCCCCGTTAGCGCACCGGCAGAAAGCCAACGCATTGCACCGGGCGACGACAAACTTTCTGAACAAGGCGTGGGTGCACAGCGGGCGTTGGCACAATTCTGGCATGATCATGCCGAAGGACTCTCTGCCAGCGCCGGACCACGTTATTTTGCCTTTGTCACCGGCGGTGGCACACCTGCTGCACTGGCGGCCGACTGGCTGGTCAGCGCGATAGACCAGAATACCCAGCTCAGCTTCGACTCCGTAGCTTCTGCACTCGAGGTTGCTACCCTCAGCCAGTTAAAACAGTTGCTCGGGTTACCGGAAAGCCTCTGCGGGTCCTTCGTCAGCGGCGCCACCATGGCCAACTTCGTCAGCATGGCAATCGCCCGCCAGTGGCTGGGCCTGCAGCGCGGCGTCGACGTGGCGCAACAGGGGCTGCATGCTCTCGGCCCCCTTCGCGTTATTTCGGCCGCCGCGCACTCCAGCAGCGTAAAAGCACTCAGCATGCTGGGCATCGGACGTGATGCACTGGTTAATGTCGCCACCTTGCCGGAAAGCGAAGCTATCGATCCCGCCGCCCTTGAACAGCTCTTGATTCAGGACCCTGGGCTGCCGACGCTGGTATTGGCGAGCGCCGGTACGGTGAACACGGTGGCCTTCGATGACCTGCCTGCCCTGCTGGCTCTGCGTGAACGCTTTGGGTTCTGGTTGCACGTTGACGCCGCTTTTGGAGGAGTAGCCGCCGCATCGCCGCGGTATGCTGCGCTTCTCGAGGGCTGGCAGCAGGCCGACTCGGTCACTATTGACGCCCACAAATGGCTGAACGTCCCTTATGACAGCGCGGTGCAGTTCACGGCACAGCAGCATCTGGCGCTTCAGGTACAGGTCTTTCAGAACCATTCAGCCTATCTGGCGCTGCCAAGCGTCAGACCCGACAACTATCTACACCTGACTCCTGAGAACTCACGGCGTTTTCGCGCCCTGCCGGTGTGGATGGCGCTTAAGGCTTATGGTCGCGCCGGAATTGCCGAAATTGTCGAACGCAACGTTCAACTGGCGGCGATACTGGCACAGGGCCTTGAGGCGATACCGGGCCTTACCCTGCTTGCCCCCGTTTTGCTCAACGTGGTCTGCTTCGCACTCGATTCTGCGAGTGCCTCAGCGGAGGAAACGGCGAAACGCGATCGTTTTCTTAAATTGCTCGATGCGGCAGGCGTGGTCCGTTGCACCCCGACGACGCTGGCGGGGAAACCCGGTATTCGTGCCGCGTTGGTGAACTGGATGACGGAAGAACAGGACATCAAACGGGCTTTGCAGTCAATGGTGCAGTGCCTAAAATCCGTGTGACACTTTTTAGGGCACGGCAGGCGTAAATTAATGAATTAGCCATTTAGGAAGCGTTTAAGATAGGTGAATAATTTTTAATCACCCTGCTTACAGATAGCCTAACAACTAATCGTTTGCCGTGTTAAGTAAAACCTTTCGAGGTTATTCATTTCTGCTATATCCCTGCATTTGCTGAGCTTAACAGTAAGCATCTCTTAAACTCTCAATCTAACAACGGTTAGTCGAACTTAAGCTAAATTGATATGGCAGAGGTAAACGGGTTTACCTCGAAAAAATATCTTTGTAATCGGCGCCGTTTTATTGCACAAAGGAATAGTAAGGACGCCTAATATTTAGCTTTTCTTACTTATAGCCCTCTACCCTAACAATCATTATGCAATACACGGATGTCTGCCGAGGACTCAGACTATGCAAACGATTATTTTTGAATCATGTCGTTTTACTCGCCTTGGATTGATACATTCACTTGCCGTTAATGGGATTGGTAGTCGGGAAACTTCCTATGCAAACTCCCTGGAGGATCTTCAGCGCAGCTGCGAACATCCGATACCGAGGATCATTTTAATCAATGAGTCCTGCCTGCCCATACAGTCGCAAAGCAGCACTGTTATTCGCAATCTGATCGTTGAACATCCTCAAAGCCTGTTCATCATTTTTATGTCAAGCACCAACAATCACTTCGAGCAATACGTCTTTGTCCGCGAGAATGTGATTATTACTTCCAAGTCGATTAAAACGGCCACGCTCAATCAGCTACTGAGTCACCACGTACGGCAGTTTAATCTGACCGGAATCGGAGACAATCGGTTAAATATTTCGCCGGTGGTGCTGAGCAGAAGTGAATCCAACATGCTTAAAATGTGGATGTCGGGAGAAGGAACGACGCAAATATCGGACAAACTGAGAATCAAGGTAAAAACAGTGTCGTCCTACAAGGGAAGCATCAAGCGCAAGATTAAAAGCCAGAACAAGCACATCATTTACCACGTGGTGCGTCTGAGCGACTCGCTGACCGAAGGGATTTATGTGAGTTAATTTCGACAGTGGCTCCCATCCAGGGCGTTAAGGCGCATTGATGGGAGCTAACGAGGCGGAATAATTTGAAAGTCAGGCGTCTCGCGGCTCGACAAAAGTACCGTCTTTGCTCTGCGACTCATTGAAGAACCAAATTCCCGCCGGATAATCCTCAAGAGCAACCAGGTACATCACGCCCTCGTAAAAGGTTTCAACTTCCAAAACCGTCCCTTCACGACGCACGCCGCCGTCGGTTTTAACTGTAACCAGATCGTTAACCTTCATTATTTGCCCCATAGTAGAGAGTTTGCAGAGCCTGTTTTCGCTCTATTTTATTCTAGACTATAAGTGCAATGAAATGATTGAGCGCAAGGATAAAGCGAGGAATGACAAGGAGATAAATTGCAGGCAATAAAAAACCCGCCTTAGCGGGTTTTTGTAATCTACTTTATGCGCTGCAAAACAGCGAATAAGTGAGATTAGATAGCGGTAACGTTAGCCGCAGACGGACCTTTAGCACCGTTCTCGATAGAGAACTGTACGTTCTGGCCTTCAGCCAGGGTCTTGAAACCTTGATCCTGGATAGCGGAGAAGTGTACGAATACATCTTTGCTACCGTCAGCAGGAGTGATGAAGCCAAAGCCTTTAGACTCGTTAAACCACTTAACCTGACCTTTCATCATAGAAGACATAGAATTACCTTTTAAATATAAATTTCGCCACCATGGGCATGTTATAGCCGGATTTCAGTCGTTACTTATGGAGGCACTAAGAAGGAAATTCGTCAGATCAGTGTTATCGAGGATAACGCATTAAATTGGAACAACTTTACTCAGGATGTCGTGCATAAATAGGTCTGTACCACAGGCCGAGAGCTATTTACTCATGACTGCCGTTCAATAGCAACTCTTTTTAACAGTAACTGGAAGTAATTACCCTATTTTGTCGATTTAACACCCATAACGGTGAATATATCGGCAGCTATGCCTCTGTTTTAACTCCAGTTGCAGGGAAAATCGTGGCCAGAAATTGAAAATAAAAAAACGCTGAACGGTTTTAAACGCACAGGCAGGCGATAAAAACATTCAGCGTCAGGGTTTTGCACTGCGTTTTGAAGCGCTTACTCCATCATTTCCGAAACGGCATGACGCACATAGGCGGTGATTTGCGCCAAGTCTTCGGCTTTGGCGCTATCGCCACCAATAGAACGTACCCGATTCTCGAGATGGCCAATATCCTGCTCAACCTTGTGAGCGATTTGTACTTTAACAATGGTATCAACAGAAGAAATAAATGCTCGCATCACTGCTTTGAGCGCATAAATCTCAGAGAACGAATCGTAGGCCGGCTTTTCAGCGGGCGGCGCGCTATTGCTGCTCTGCTGCTTATCACGCGCTGACAGGTTCTTCAGGTTATCTACATGTTCAATAATCAGATCTATATCTCTGATTAATTCATCAAAATTCTTAGCCACTGATTTTCCTTCGCTCGGCGAAAGCAGAAGAATACCACTGCGGCAACAAGCCGAGAAGTCAGCAAAGAGGGGAAAGGTGAAATTTAGCGAAGAAGCGCCCGCCCTTTTACTTGGGCAGGCGCTTTAAACCTCAAAAAACGAGCCTCAGCGTAGGCTTAGGCGTTTTTCAGTGAGGCCATATCGATAACGAAACGGTATTTTACGTCGCTGTTCAGCATACGTGTATAAGCTTCGTTGATCTCGTCCATGTTGATCATCTCTACGTCGCAGCCGATGTTGTTTTCGGCGCAGAAGTCGAGCATATCCTGAGTCTCGGCGATACCGCCAATCAGTGAACCCACCAGGCTCTTACGACCCATGATCAGTTTACCGGCGTGAACAGCAGGCTCTACCGGCTCAATCAGACCCACCAGAATGTGCACACCGTCGCGCTTGAGGGTGTCCAGATACGGGTTCAGGTCGTGCTGATGCGGCACGGTGTCGAGAATGAAATCAAAGTGGTTCTGCACTTCTGCCATTTGTTTTTCATCGGTAGACAGCACAACATGGTTAGCGCCCAGACGACGTGCTTCCTGCTCTTTGCCTGCAGAACGGGTGAACAGCGTCACGTCAGCACCCATCGCGTGTGCGAATTTCAGGCCCATATGGCCCAAACCGCCCAGACCGACGATAGCCACTTTATGGCCCGCTTTTACGCCCCAGTGTTTCAGTGGAGAGTAAGTGGTTATACCCGCACACAGCAGAGGTGCCGCCGCTTTGAAATCCAGCGCTTCTGGAACGCGCAGAACAAATTTCTCGGAAACCACGATCTGCTCAGAGTAGCCGCCGTAGGTCATCATCTGGTCGTGGCGGTCCAGACTGTTGTAAGTCATGGTCGCGCCTTCGAGGCAGTACTGCTCCAGATTGGCTTCGCAGTTCTCGCAGTGCTGACAGGAGTCAACCATACAGCCCACGCCGACAGAATCGCCGACTTTGAACTTGGTGACTTTTGAGCCTACGTGCGTGACGTGGCCAATGATTTCATGCCCTGGAACCAGCGGATAAATACTCTGGTGCCATTCGTTACGCGCCTGATGGATGTCGGAGTGACAAACGCCACAGTATTTGATGTCGATAACAACATCGGTATCACGTGGATCGCGACGGACAAAGTTATGGGGTGCCAGCTCGGTCTCTGCGGACTGTGCGGCAAAACCTCGGACGTTAAGAGTCATCTGTTTTCTCCTGAGGGTTAACGAAATGAATTCTGGCAACGGTCATGGGACCGCAACCGGGCTAAAGTATGAAGGGTAATAAAGGAATATCGTTATAACGATCCTCGCTACTACTTGCCTAAAGCTGTTTTTTTCGAGATTTTTGGTTAAGCGCTGCGCAACCGGCAGGCTTAACCAAAATTTGTGACGCCTCGATCAGGCGCGGGGGTGACCGGTATCTGAACGGACGTCAGATAAGTCTGGCGGCTTTCAGCTCACTCTTGAGGTAAGCATAGTATATGGGTGCGGCAACGACGCCGGGAAGGCCAAATGCAGACTCAAAAATCAGCATTGCCAGCAGCACTTCCCAGGATTTGGCGTTGATGCTGGTGCCCACGATGCGCGCGTTGAGGAAGTATTCAATCTTATGAATAATAATAAGATAAGCCAGCACCATTGCACCGACCCACAGCGAGATCGACAATCCCACGATGCAGATGACGGTGTTGGAGATAAGGTTACCGACGACCGGCAACAGCCCACAGACAAAGGTGAAGACCACCAGCGTTTTCGACAACGGCAGGTGGATACCAAACAGCGGCATGATGCCAAACAGAAACACCGCCGAGAGCACGGTGTTGATCAATGAAATCTGAAATTGGGCAAACACCACGTTGCGAAATGACTGACTCAGCAGGCGCATTCTCTGCATCAAATCGCTTTTTAACGGCGCACGCTGATCGTCCGACCCTTGCCTTTGCAACGAGATTATTGCCCCGAGGATCATCCCCACCAGCATGGTCAGGAAAGTATGCGCGGCATTTTTACCCGCCGTTTGCAGCATCACGACGTGCTCGCGCATCCACTGGATAAACTCGCGCTGAAGCTCCTCGAGATTCGCCGGTAAATAGTGCAGCATCACCGGTGACAGACGGCTCTGCGCATCGTTAAGCAACTGGCTTATCTTGTTGTTGAAGGCCGCAGGGTTACGCACGTCATGCAGCAGGAAGGTCACAATGCCCATCACCGCAAGAATAAGGGCACTGACCACAATGGTGCTTATCAACGCCACCACCAGCCAGCGTGCCCGCTCGCCGCGAATGATTTTTTGGAAATAGGGCGTCAGCGCATTCACCAGTTCATAGACGATGAACCCAGAGATGAAACACCCCAGCAGATGAAGCGGCAGAATCAGAAGCAGCCCGCCCATGATAACGAGCAGGCTGAGCCAACGGATGTGATGCGGTCTCAATATTTGCATTGCTGCATCCTTACATAAATAGATAACGGGAAGCGTTCCCGGCCTTTACAATCATCATAGCACCTAAGTTTCAACGGCATAGATACCCTCGCCCGCGCTCATTTTTTTGACATGGTTTTTTCATCCCCTATCATAAAGACAGCAACGTGAACCAACAGGCCAAATAATGACCGATTTAATCCGTGACAAACTCGAGCTTCCCGCCGGGCATAACAAACTTCTCCTGCATTCCTGCTGCGCACCCTGTTCAGGCGAAGTGATGGAAGCGATTCAGGCTTCAGGTATCGAGTACGCGATATTTTTCTATAATCCCAACATTCATCCACAAAAAGAATATCTGCTGCGCAAAGAAGAGAATATTCGCTTTGCCGAACAGCATAACATTCCTTTTATTGACGCAGATTACGATACCGATAACTGGTTCGAACGCGCACGGGGCATGGAAAAAGAGCCAGAGCGCGGTATTCGTTGCACCATGTGCTTTGACATGCGTTTTGAGCGCACCGCCCTTTACGCCTTCGAACACGGTTACACCGCCATTTCCAGCTCGCTGGGCATCTCCCGCTGGAAGGACATGCAACAGATTAACGGCTGTGGTTATCGCGCCGCCGAACCTTATCCCGGCATGGTTTACTGGGACTACAACTGGCGCAAAAAAGGCGGCGCCGCACGTATGGTCGAGATAAGCAAACGCGAAAACTTCTATCAGCAGGAATACTGTGGCTGCGTGTATTCCCTGCGAGACACCAACTTGCATCGTAAATCACAGGGTCGCCCGCTGATTAAACTCGGCGTTAAATACTACGGTGACGAGGAGGAATAAGACCTCAAACGCCGACTTTTTCTCCTAAAATAATCTGGCTGCCGCGCCAGATTATTCTTCCTTCTTATGACCCGCCCCGCAATATCATTAATTCCTATGATTTCCACTTTTTAGAAACTTGCTTAACGCGCCCCTGCTTGTTACTTTCCGGACGTACAGATTTTTATGCACTTTCCATTAAGTGTACTAATAAAAAATATATATCTATAAATCATATTGATAAAAACACGAAACCATCTAAAAACAGATCTTTTTTGGACAACAGGGGATAGAAAATGTGGGTTCTTATTGGCATTCCAATCGTGGTGATTGGCTTTGCGCTGCGGTTTAATCCGCTGCTGGTGGTTACCGTCGCCGGTATTTCGACCGGTATCGCGGGCGGTATGCATACGGTTGACATCATTAGCGCTTTTGGGAAAGCCTTTACCGATAACCGTTACATGGGACTCGTTTGGTTAACACTGCCGGTGATCGCCCTTCTGGAGCGCAGCGGACTGCGGGAACAGGCCAAGCACCTTATTTCGAAGATTCATGCCGCTACCACCGGTCGCGTGCTGATGCTCTATTTCTTCATTCGTCAGATGACCGCCGCATTGGGACTGACCTCACTCGGCGGTCATGCGCAGATGGTTCGCCCACTCATTGCGCCGATGGCCGAAGCGGCCGCGACCACCAAATACGGCGACCTGCCTAACGACGTGCGCCAAAAAATTCGCGCCAACGCAGCGGCGGTTGATAACATTGCGGTCTTTTTTGGTGAAGACATCTTTATTGCCGTGCAGTCAATTCTCTTGATTAAAGGCTTCCTCGATCAGAACGGCGTCTTCGTCGAGCCTTTGCACCTTTCCGTCTGGGCCATCCCGACCGCCATCGCCGCGCTGATTATCCACTTTATTCGCCTCTGGCTGCTCGACCGCTCGCTCGCCAAACGTTTTGATGTACAGCAGGGGAGCCTCGGCAAATGATTACCTTGAATACCGTTTATATTATTGCCGGTTTACTGTTTATTGGCTTCGCTTGCTTTAATTTACGCGACCGCAGCAACCCTAAGCGTTTTGTCAATGCGCTGTTCTGGGGCATTTATGGCGTCATCTTCCTGTTCGGAACAGAGATACCGCACTTCGTTACGGGCTGTATGGCCATTCTGCTGGCGGTTATCGCCGGTACCGGCCAGCTGGGCAAAGGCAAAAGCGACGCTGAGCAACCCGAGGTTGCAGCGAAGCGCCAGGCCAGCGCCAAACGTTTCGGCAATCGTCTGTTCATCCCTGCCCTGATTATTCCGTTAGTGACCCTGATTGGCACCTTGACGTTGAAATATGCTCCGTGGGTCGAAGGTAAGAACGTCACGTTGATTTCGCTGGTGCTGGGTACGATTGTCGCCTTCGTGGTGGCGCTGTTGATGCTGCGTGACTCACCGCTTAAAGCGATTAAGGCAGGCGGGCAAATCATGGATACCGTCGGCTGGGCGGCGATTCTGCCACAGATGCTGGCGGCACTCGGCGGGCTGTTTGCGCTGGCGGGCGTAGGCGGCGTGGTCGCTAATCTGGTTAAAGATGTGATTCCGATGGGATCGCCGCTTGCGATTGTGATTGCCTACACCTTTGGCATGGCATTATTTACTATGATCATGGGTAACGGCTTTGCCGCCTTCCCGGTGATGACGGCGGGGATTGGTTTACCGCTGATCGTTCATCAATTGGGCGGTAATCCGGCGATTATGGGCGCAATCGGTATGCTTTCCGGGTTCTGCGGCACGCTGATGACGCCGATGGCCGCCAACTTCAATATCGTCCCGGCGGCGCTGCTGGAGTTACAGGACAAGCACGGGGTCATCAAGGCCCAGGCATTGACCGGTATTTTGCTGTTGCTGGTTAACACCGCGTTTCTGTATTTGTTTGTGTTCCGTTTCTGATAAACGGAACATCATGGAGTGGATGACATGACCTCGCAACAGCCCCTGCAACTGACGCCAGAAATGGCGTCACGCTTTGCTTCACTGGCGTTAAATCATTTAACCCGTGAATATCCTAACAAGCTGACTCACGCGCTGGTCGGCTCGGATGATGCCCAAACGCCACGTGCGCTGCATCCGATCTTCTATGGCAGCTACGACTGGCATTCCTGCGTTCACGGCTACTGGCTGCTGCTGCGCCTGCTGGGACGTTATCCTGACCTGCCCGAGGCGAGCAAAATTATCGCCGTGGTTGAGACGCATTTTACTGCCGAGAACGTCGCCGGTGAGTTGCGCTATTTGCAGCAAAAACATCACAGCGGTTTTGAGCGTCCCTATGGTTGGGCATGGTTCCTGGCGCTGGCGCAGCAGACTGACGCGCTGTCGTTACCGCAGGCCCGAGGCTGGGCCAAGACGCTGTCGCCGATGACCGAGTTTTTCGTTAAAAGCTTCTGTGAGTTTCTGCCCAAAGCCACCTATCCGCTGCGCGTCGGCAGCCATTTCAACACCGCGTTCGCACTCTCGCTGACGCTGGACTATGCGCGCAGCGCAGGGCGTAAAAAGCTGGCGGCGCTGATAGAAGAAACGGCACTGCGTTGGCATCTGGAGGACGTGAACTGTCAGGCGTGGGAGCCGGGCGGCGATGAGTTTCTTTCGCCTTCGCTGATGGAGGCTGAATTGATGCGTCGGGTGCTGGCCCCCCAGGCTTTCATTACCTGGTTTGGCCGCTTCCTGCCTCATCTGGTGCAGGGACAGCCCGAGACGCTGTTTACCCCTGCGACGGTGACCGACCGCACTGACGGCAAAATTGGTCACCTGGATGGGCTGAATCTCAGCCGCGCATGGTGCCAACGCTCGCTGGCCTCGGCGCTGCTCAAAGGAGACCCGCGCATTGCCCTGCTGAACGCCTCCGCTGACGATCACCTCAACAGTGCGCTAGAACATCTCGACAGCGACTACGCCGGGGAACACTGGCTGGCCACCTTTGCCCTGCTGGCGTTAGAAGCCTGATATTTTAAATAGACGCCTCTGACTTTGAGTACAGAGGCGTTTTCCCTTAGCGCACAATCCCGCGCGTTGAGCGGGCAAAGAACCGTTCAAAGCAGCTCAGATGCGGATACTCTTTCTGCATCAGCAGCAACGCCGCCTTGACTTCATTCAGCGCGTCACCGCCGTGATAAAGCTGATAATAAAGGACGCGGATCACCTGCCGCAGATGTTCGTCCTCAAACTGGCTCGTCAGCGCGTCTTCATTGACGCTGAGCGCTTTACAGCGGTTGCCCTGTACCCGCGTGAAGGGCGGGACGTCTTGCACAACACACGAATGGGCCAGCACCTGTGACGCATAACCCAAAATACAAAACTGGTGCACGGCAGAATGCTCGTCAACCTGCCCGAAGTCATCGAGCTCAACGTGCCCGGCTAACGCGGCACCCAGGGCGAGATGCACAAAGCTGCCCACCACGCAGTCGTGACCGATATGCACCTGATTCATAAACACGTTATCGTTACCAATCTGCGTCACCCCGGTTCCCTGAACCGTGCCGCGGTGAAAAGTGGCCCTTTGGCCAATACGATTGCGATCGCCGATTTCGAGGCGCGTTGGCTCTCCTGCATACTTAAGGTCCTGATTTATCTCACCGAGAGAGCTGTACCTGTCGATCAGGTTGTCGCAGCCGATGCGGGTGTGCCCGTTAATGACGGCATGGGAAAGCACAACCGTTCCCTCGCCAATCTCGACGTTCGCCTGGATATGACAAAAGGGTCCAATGCGAACGTTTGCGCCGATCCTTGCGCCTTTTTCAATAATGCTGTTTCTCGCCACAATGGCGGAAGAGTGGATCATTTAACGGAACCTTAGTGGAAAAAGACTAATCAAGGAGGGGAGGATAGAGATAAAGACGAGGCAACCCAGCATGCTTTAATTTATTTATTTTCTGAACTTTATGGACATAAAGTTTCATTTAATATTCATTAAGGTTACGTTAACGTTTTATTAAGGCTTTCTTAAGCTTGAGGCTTTAGGGTGTGCCGATTCTGCTTGGTGCCACTCGCACTCCGGCTGATTTTCTTGGGCATATTTGCCGGACCTGAGTTTTTTGGAGACCGTTTTGCGTAATTTCATCCCTAAAATCAGCTATTTTTGGCTGACGTTACTGATTAGCCTGTATTTCACATTTGTCGTTAACTTCCCCGTTCTGCTTCATTTCTATCAAATTTTACATGCGCTGCCGGCGTATAAAATTGGCTTTGCCATCTCGATTCCTTTCGTTCTGTTTGCTGCCCTGAATTTTGTGTTTACGCCGTTTACCTTTAAACCGGTGTTTAAACCTTTCTTTATCATCCTGTTGCTGCTCAGCGGTCTGGCGTCTTATTCGGAGCTGACCTACCACGTGGTGTTTGACCGCAGCATGATTGAAAACATTGTCGAAACGCAGCAGAGCGAAGCCTCTTCCTACCTGAACACCTCGGTGATCGTCTGGTTTGTGCTGACCGCCATTCTGCCTGCCGTGCTGCTGTTCCTGGTGCCGGTCAAGTACAACCAGAGCGTGATTAAACGCCTTGGCGTACGTATTCTGTCTATGCTGGTGTCTCTCGCTATCATTGGCGCTGTCGCGAGTCAGTATTATCAAGACTACGCGTCGGTAGGCCGCAGCAACCGCACGCTTAACGTCGAGATCTTGCCGACCAACTTCCTTTACAGCAGCAGCGAATATTTCTATCACAAGTATCTGACCAAGCCGCTGAAGTTCGAGAAAGTCGGTACCGATGCCAAGCTGGTGCAGAAACCAGGGCAAAAACCGACCTTAATGTTCCTGGTAATTGGTGAAACCGGCCGCGCGCAGAACCAGTCAATCAACGGCTACGACAAGCCAACCAATGGCTTTACGCAGAAAACGTCTGACATGGTGTTCTTTAATCACGTCAGTTCCTGCGGCACCGCGACCGCCGTTTCCGTGCCATGCATGTTCTCCGACATGAAGCGCGTCGACTTTAATAACGACCGCGCTCACGCCAGCGACAGCTTTCTGGACATTCTGCAACGCGCTGGTGTTTCCGTTTATTGGAAAGACAACGACGAAGGCTGTAAGGGCGTGTGCGATCGCGTTCCAAACGTCACCATTCCGACCACCAAAGACGGCAAATTCTGTGACGGTGAAACCTGTTACGACGAAGCGCTATTGGAAGGAATAGACGACAAGATTGTCGACGACGGCAAGAATAAAGTCATCGCACTGCACCTGATTGGCAGCCACGGCCCGGCTTACTATCACCGCTACCCGGACAACTTCCGCTACTTTATGCCGGACTGCGAACGCAGCGATATTCAAAACTGTACCCACGAACAGTTGGTGAACACCTACGACAACACCGTGCGCTACACCGACTACGTGCTGACGCAGGTTATCGCCAAGGCCAAAAAGTACCAGGATAAATACAACGTCGCGATGATTTATCTGTCAGACCACGGTGAGTCGCTGGGTGAAGACGGTCTGTATCTGCACGGCACGCCCTACAGCGTAGCGCCACCGCAGCAGACCCACGTGCCGATGATGTTCTGGCTGTCGCCACAGTATGTGGCCGCGCAGAGCCTCTCACTGAGCTGCCTACAGTCAGAGGCCGCGGAAAATGATTACTCGCAGGATAACCTGTTCCACACCGTGCTTGATGCGATGGACGTTAAGACCTCGGTCATCGATCCGTCGCTGGACATTCTGAAAAGCTGTAAAACGGCGCAGTAATTTTACCTAGCCAATCCGACGCTCAATCTCCGCAACAAAGGCGTTGAGCGTCGGGTCATAACAGTGCTGTGCGCTGTTATAGGTCAGATACAGCGCCGTTTTCCGCAACGAGTTTCCGTCCAGCGCAAGGCGCACCAACTCCCCGCTTTCCAGCCGCGCAGACACCTTATGCAGCGGCACCCAGCCATACCCTACCCCATGCACGATAGCCTCGATTGCCGCCTCAATAGTGGTAAAACTCCAGTTCGCCGTCTCATAGGTTTTGCGCTTTTCATCACGCTGCGAATCGCGGTCAACGATGGTGATTAACGGAAATTGCCCCAGCTGCGAGGCGTTTATCGGTATCTTAAGAGACAGCAGCGGATGCCCGTACGCCGCAATCGGCACAAACTCCACGTCCATCAACCAGCGGCTGTTCAGCGTATTTTCAGCAGGCTGCGTGGTGATATAGAGGTCTGCATCGCGCGCCTGTATTTGGCGATCGGTTTCGTTACGCAGGATTTCGGAAAGCTGAAGCTGGGTATCGGGAAAAACTTTCTGAAAGGCTTTCAGTGACAGGAACAGGCTATCTTTGGGAAACACCGCGTCAACGACCAGGCTTATCTGCGTTCTAGCCCCCTGCTGCAACCCCACCGCCCGCGCCTCCAGTTGAATGAAGGCAGAAATCAACGGCTGAGCCTGCGAGAGCAGCGCGCGACCCTGCTCGGTCAGCTCGGCCTTACGGCCCACGATATGCAGCAGCCGCAGTCCGAGTCGTTCCTGCAGGCTCGCCAGCGCATAGCTCACCGACGACTGACTGCGAAACAACACCCTGGCCGCCTCAGCATAGCTGCCTTCGTTAACCACCGTCTGCAAGACGACCCATTGCTCCAACGTGGTGTGGGGGAGTTCCATCGCACAATCCCATCTAAAAATTAGATTAATATCATCGTATATCAGCGTTATTCAATCTAATTTACAAGGTGTAGTTTATTTCCAGAGCCAAAAAAACCTGAATTTATGCCCTTTAAGGAGATAAACATGAGCAGCTTTGATAAAGAAGATTTGAGCGGTTTTGTCGGCAAACATCTGGTTTATACCTACGACAATGGCTGGAACTACGAGATTTACGTTAAAAATGCCAACACCGTTGACTACCGCATTCACAGCGGCATCGTCGGCAATCGATGGGTGAAACACCAGCGCGCCTACATCGTGCGTGTCGCGTCAGAGGTGTATAAAATTTCGTGGACAGAACCGACCGGCACCGACGTGAGCCTGATTGTCAACCTGGGCGATAAAGTGTTCCATGGGACCATCTTCTTCCCACGTTGGGTCATCAATGATCCGCAAAAAACCGTGTGTTTCCAGAATGAGCACATCCCGCAGATGGAAGCCTATCGCGATGCAGGTCCGGCCTATCCAACCGAGGTGATTGACGAGTTCGCAACCATTACCTACGTCCACGACAGCGGTGTGAATAACGAAGCGGTGATCAACTGCCCGGCGAGTGAGCTTCCGGCCGATTTCCCAAAAAACCTACGTTAATATCCTGCCAAAAAGAGAGGGAACCCGTCCCTCTCTTTATTGCCTTCTAGCGCAGCACGTTAATCAGCGACTGATTAAACTTCTCAGGCTCTTCCATCTGCGGCGCATGCCCTAATCCTTTGAATTCAATCAGTTTCGCATGCGGGATTAATTTCGCTGCCTGCTTGCCAAGCACGTTGTAATGACCCAGGCGCGCCTTCACCGCAGGCGGGGCGATATCGCTGCCGATCGCCGTAGTGTCTGAGGTGCCAATCATCAGCGTGGTCGGCACGCGCAGGTTTTTAAACTCGTAGAATACCGGCTGAGTGAAGATCATGTCGTAGATAAGCGCCGAGTTCCACGCCACCAGCTTGTGCCCCGGCCCGTTGTTCAGTCCCGCCAGCATGTCCACCCAGCGGTCGTATTCCGGCTTCCATTTGCCAACGTAATAAGTCTTCAGCTCATAGTCGTGAATGCTCTTGGCAGAAAGTTTCAACTCGCGGTCGTACCACTGATCCACGGTGCGATACGGCGCGCCCTTGGCCTTCCAGTCTTCCAGACCGATAGGGTTAACCAGCACCAGCTTTGAGACCTGCTGCGGATACATCAGCGCATAGCGCGTCGCCAGCATGCCACCGGTCGAGTGGCCGACGATTACCGCCTTGTTAATCTTTAGGTTTTTCAGCAGCTCATGGGTATTGGCCGCCAGCTGCTGAAAGGTGTATTGGTAATGCTCAGGCTTGGTCGATGAGCAGAAACCAATTTGGTCAGGCGCCACGACGCGATACCCCTGGCCCAGCAACGCCTTGATGGTGTCGCCCCAGGTCGCACCGCAGAAATTTTTGCCGTGCATCAGCACCACGGTCTGGCCGTTCTGCCGGCCGACCGGCTTGACGTCCATGTAGCCCATTTGCAGGGGAACGCCCTGAGAATTAAAGGAAAAGTGTTGGAGGGGATAAGGATAGTCGAACCCCTGCAACTGGGGGCCGTAAGACGGTGTATCGGCCGCCATCGCGACGCCTGAGGTCAGTGCCAGCGCTAAAAGAGAGGCGGAAAACCGTTTTTTCATCGAAAAGAGCATCTAAAATTCCCTGATAAATAGCCAAACTGAGGCATAAAACACGGATATTAAGGAGTTTAGCTTAAGGATTGAATCAGAAATCGTAACATTTTTCGTTTTCCCGCCGCTTTCCGCCCGCATTCCTGTCATGAAAAGAGCGCGTAAATTGTGAGAAACTGCTACGACGAAAGCAATAACGTGAGCTACGTTTGATAAGATGAACGCTCAAGTAGCATATGCTGCCGTTACTGGTACCATCCTTCGGGTTTTGGGCAACTACCCTTTATAACCTTTTGAATGTTCACACTTTGCGAGCAAGATGATGATCAAGTGGCCGTGGAAAAGTAATGAACTTAAGATTGATAAAAGCGAAGTCTGGCAGCAGGCGCTGGATATCCCGCTTTTTTCTGATTTTAATAACCATGAACAGCAGCGGCTCATTCGCGTTGCCACGCACCTATTGCAGCACAAGCGGCTCATGCAGCTTCAGGGGCTTGCGCTTGACGAAACCATGCAGGCCAGAATCGCACTGCTGTTTGCACTGCCGGTGATGGAGCTCGGCGCAGAGTGGCTCGACGGTTTCCATGAGATTCTCCTCTACCCCACCCCTTTTATTGTCGACACCCCTTGGCAGGACGAAAACGGCATTGTCCATTCCGGTACCCAAGTGCATGCGGGCCAAAGCTGGGATCAGGGCCCTATCGTGCTTAACTGGCTCGACGTGCAGGACTCTTTCGACAAGTCAGGCTTTAATCTGGTTGTCCACGAGGCGGCACACAAGCTCGACATCCGCAACGGCGGCGAGGCGACCGGCATTCCGCCTATTCCCCTGCGCGAGGTGGTCGCGTGGGAGCATGACCTGTTCGCAGCAATGGAAAATTTGCAGGAAGAAATCGACATGGTAGGCGAAGAAGCTGCCAGTATGGACGCCTACGCCGCCACCGACTCCGCCGAGTGCTTTGCCGTGCTATCGGAATATTTTTTCAGCGCCCCTGAACTGCTTTCGGAAAGATTCCCGCTGGTTTACGGACATTTTACCCGTTTCTACAAGCAGGACCCGCTGATGCGGCAGATGCGCGGCAGGCTGGCGGACTGTTAATATCTTTGCATTTTAATATCTCTGCATTTCACGGGAAAAACCCTATAAAACGCCACCAACGCACTATTCTGCTCAGGAGATGAGCAGTCGGACGCAGGAACGCATTTTCGCGTTGACACTCCCGCTCTCGCTGGATACTATGCGCCCCGTTCACACAATTCCTCTGTAGTTCAGTCGGTAGAACGGCGGACTGTTAATCCGTATGTCACTGGTTCGAGTCCAGTCAGAGGAGCCAAATTTAGAAAAGCCCGCACAAGGAAACTTGCGCGGGCTTTTTGCTTTTTGGGGATTATTGAATCCCTGGCAGATTTAGATTTTATCCATAACGATGTCGTGTTGAGGGTATTGACGGTATAGCGTCAATGCTTTCAGCCAGAAGGCGATATAGATTTCGAGCGGTATACGAAGCCATCAGAGGTCTGCCACAGGCTGTAACAGGTCAAACTCTGGGTTTTTTCCCGTGTCAAAAACTGAAATACCGCGTGGTTTTACCGGCTCCCTTGGGTACATCCAGAGCAACAAACAGCTGACGATTCATTCTTTAAATGACGGTTGATATACGGTTCTTATAAACGCGTCAGCGCGAATCGGATAGAGGGCTATTATCAACAGACACTGATAAACATTCTGGCAATGGTTCTAACCCACTCGTTTAAAAACCCAGGATCACAGCCGTTTATGGTCATAGCCCATATTAAGGCATGACTAATATCGCGATGTATTAATTAACGGGGCTTAGGGTATTTCATCTCGCTTGTTAATGCTCATATTCGTCAGCAACGTGCTGAGATTCTTAGATTACTCGCCGATATAATCAATCCCGTCTGAGTAATGATCGGGCTTTTAAGACGCGCTTCCAAACAGTCACTGACAAACCATTACATTACTAGATGTAAAAATCTATAAATTTTAGTTTGTTTCAGATAAACCCCGCCTCCTGCATTACATAAAGTTCTACCTAATTAGTCTTCAACACTACATTAGGAAATGTCATGAAATATTCAAGGAACGAAATCTCTAAAACCCGTGCCTCAACGGCTCTTTCAGGAGTGTGTGCAACCTCATCCACAAATCCGCTGAAAACTACATTATTGCATGAGCTTGCGATTGATGGTTTTTCGTCTAGGGCTTCCAGCCCTACTATCGATGGGGCTTATCCACTATGACACGGATGCTTATCCCCACGCAGGTAAAACAGGCAACCACGGGCAACACTGCCTTGCTAATACACCGGATTAATCAGGTTCTTAAAGACATCCTCAAGGGAACCGGAAAAACCCTCGGCAACCTTTCCGTAGAGGCTGGCTCAAAAGTAGTATTTGAATTTCACAACGTTCCTCCCATCACCCTTTCCTTGAATGAAGGACACATCTGGCTCCAGACGCCGCTTATCTGGAGGGACGAGTTGCATTTTGCTAAATCTGCAGGTGCCCTTCTGGAGGTACTGCAGTATCCGCTGCCGTGGGTAGTGACCGACCAGCCAGTGCTAGGTCTTCGTGGCCGGGAGCTGCGGGCGCTGGTTGATGAATCGTGTTTCGTCATTGATACCCGGTTCGGAGAACTTCTCGACGCCTTTTATTTACGCAGTTGCCGTCTGCAACAGTGCGTAGGCGAATACTCCAGGCCGTAAATCTGCCAGTCCCTTCACCCATTTTCATAAAAAAAAGAGAAATACATGAACGAAGTTAACCTCCGCCGTGCGGATGTCTCCACGCAGGATACCCACACCACTCAAGCTTCCAAAATAGAACAGAACAGACAGCTGGCGCATGCCGAATCTTGGATGGATAAGCTGTCATCGGTGTTTTCGAAGGCAGTAGCTTCATTTACCAATCCACCGGTAGACGAGGATAAAGCAATGAAACAGCTGAATGATTTGTTTAAAGAGCTCAAAAATGATGCCAAAAGCCCGCTTACCGGTGGAACAGAACATTCGCTGAGTTTAAAAATCGAAATGGCTCTGAGGGAGCACAAAACAGAAGCGCAGACCTCGTTATCTGACCCAGCAACCTTACTGCGTAAGATGTTAACAGAGGAGAATCTGATTAAGGTTTCCGGTGGGCATTGGTTCGATGGCCTGCATCTTGACGTCGGGATGGATCATCTGTTCGCGCGCATTGTAGGAGCGAATCCGAAGGATGAGAAAGCGATGGCGAAAATTGAACGCATGAATCTGGAACAAACAAAACCCGCCTTGTATCAATGGTTATCAAAAGAGGTTTATGCGGCCGTGGCGAAGGGAACGCCGTCCAAAGCGGATATACAGAAAATCGGCATGTCATATATTAGCAGTGCCGGCGTCGGCATGGCGCTCGGAAGCCTGGGGCCAGTGGGCACCGGTCTGTCAATCGCCTGGTACAGCTGCCAGATTTTAAAGCAGCTCAGTCAGGAAGGCCTCATGAATACGGTCAACTCCCAGATGAAGGCCCAGCTGGATACGTGGATGGGGGCGAAAATGGCAGGAGGGGTTGTCTCTGCCGCGGATGACCTGGAACTCTTTACCCATCTTGGAGACTGGTTGAGCGGAATTACCCCTGAGAGTATGGCTGGCAGAATGAACACCCACCAGCCTGGAGCAACGATGGCTGATACCGGAGGAAAGGGACCCGAACTTACGTTACTGACTGCGCCGACAATCAGTGGAGGCGAGAAGGTCGCCAAGAATGTAGATGCCGAAGGCTGGATAGCAAACAGCGTGCTTAACTGGGAAAATACGGACGTCGCTGAAAAGATGCTGATGAAAATAAAAACCTGTTATGAATTCCTGCTTCCGGAACAAGATACAGCCCCAGAGGTGTGTTCAAGCTCGCCCAACAGTGCAAATACTACCGCTATGGCACCGCCAACCAAGATGGTGAAGAGTGTCGTGGAAGAGGGAATGGCGGAGAAAATACGCGTACTGGACGGTGAGGGGAAGTTGAAACAACGCTTACGGCTGGCCAACGCTGACACTCCCGTTGAACTTTCAAATGCCAAAGTGCCAAATAAGATGTCCGGCACGGTAGCTACCACTGTCGCACCTTCGAGGTTTCAGCTTAGACCCGAGAAATCTTCGGGCGGAGAAACAGCGGTCTCCCCGACAGGAAGCAAAATAGAAAACACGGCAGAAAGAACCAATGCGGCTTTGGCAAAGAAGCCTGACGAGGAAATGCTGTTGCAAGAAATAGGCCGCAGTTTTGTATCGCCGAAGGATAATTTGCAGGGTGTGAAAATAGTCCCAACAGGTCCGAGTTCTGTCAGCAACATGTTGACAACCCTGGCAGTCACTCTGGTGGCGGGTAAGGCAGCCGGAGCAGTAGCTTTCATGGCGCAGCAGTTTAAGACGGCCGAAAGCAAACCGACCTCTCTGTCGGAATTAGCAAATAAAAAGCCTGAGCCGGAAAATCTCTTTGTTGCTAATAAACCAATAATTTATCAGGCACTCGACTCTCTTTCCGACAATGTGATACGAACTGCCTTGGCAGAACATCCTCATGAATTAAATGAGGACAAGTTACATGAGCTTTATTCATATGCAAAAGAGGACTATGCAAAAATTATCATTAAGGGGATTGCCTTTATTGCCGAAAATTATGTTGATAGTAAAATTATTAAGGCGATTCAACAGGCAAGAGTAAGTGCTAACCTAACTGATGACGTTGCATTGGTCGATATGTTAAAAGATAAGAAATTTATCGTGGAAATTTCTAATATGCTAGCGAAGGGAGAGTTTGAACATCCTTCTCTTCAGGCCTGCAATCTGGAAAAACTAATGGAGCCCATCCTCTCCAGAACACCAGTAATGGCATTTGATGTAGAACTTGGTTTGAATTCAGAGTACTCAACCAGGTTAACAGACAAAATCGACAGCTATTTCTTCCCAGATGGCGGAGCAGAAGTGAAACTGGCTGCGATGAAAGCTATTAATGAAAAAATAAAATATTCGATAATGCAGGTGTGTCAAAATGAATATTCTAAAATGCATGAGGGCGTATCGAATCAACACGTTTTTAACAAGTTTGGTATGAACGACTATGAATATTGGTATACGGCGAAGGGTGCAGCCAACCAAGTTCAAGACTTATCGAGTTCAATTACAGATGCAGAACTGAATAGATATATTTTATCTGCGGCGAATAACACTGGGAATGGAACTCCTATTCCGTTAAATAAATATGCTGAGCTTGTTGAAAGTTTTAATAATGTAAAAGCCAACACCGTAGACTATTTAAAGAATTTTAATATCAATACTTTGGTAGATGAAATTGTCCTGGATGAGATAAGAAAAATACCCACACTACAAAATGCGAACCTTGATGATATAGTATCGATAAACGATCTTACTAAAAAAAAGGATTTGAGTTTAAAAGAAGTCGCGCTAGGTGACATCTTTAGAAATTATCCTTCTTCTAGATATATAGCCATCTTTAGTAAGGCCGACGAAAATAAACCCTATCACAAACACGATGTAAACTTAAAAGAATCATTGATAAATCTTGCGGATCGCGTTGAAGTCAGACTTGAAAAAACCATTAGAAATAATTTATCTCGACCTGACGCTGAAAGTGTAGTGAAGAATTTTATTGGGATTTCATTTAAGACTCAGCTAATAGATTACATGAAAAAGGCGTCTGTAGAAGACTCACGAGAGTTCGGCCCTGCCATTAATGATATTCTCGCAGGAACAACGAAACCTAAGTTAATGGCAATGCTGGAATATCCAATGTCTAACATCATTGCACTAAAAGGAATAGGTGATCGCTATCTTGCTGTCTCTACGTTGACACAAGAATCTAAGATCATACCAAACAGACAGGGATTGGAAAATGACCAGAGTTTACAAAATTGGTTATTGCACCACTTGTCTTTCTATGACTCTCAAAGAAATATGGTTAAAACGTCTTTCACGCCAAAAATGCTCGATCCTTTATATGGTATCACGCATTATGAATACCCGGTAAAATATAGTGAAACGGGTGATTACACGTCAGACTTGACTCAGCGTCATATTGACAGATTGAGATCCGATCCGGATGTTTTAATAAAAACTCACTTTGAACAAGAAGTTGATACTATTCTTTCCGCAGGTATCGGTGCTCTAGGGTTTCTGTCAGTGGGAGTGATACTCACACCGGCCAGCGCACTGGGGGCATTTTGCTCAGCGGCCATGGGTATGGGTATTTCAGCGATGCAAGTTGCGAAGTACTTTGTAGCAGATACACCAGATGAAAAGATGGATGCGTTGTTTGAAGCAGTAATGAGTGGTGTATTTGATACGGCTCTAGAGATAACTCAGGCGATAAAACTCTTTCGACAGCAGATGTCATCAGCGCTAAAAAGTGGTTTGAAGAATACACCCAATAATTTCAGTCTGCCAGATTCAAAAATAAATATTGCACCTAAACCCGCAGATTATAGAAAAGCGAAACCTATTGCTGAAGGAACAGCGGCAAAAATTTACAGTGTAGACGATTACCTGATTAAAGAATTTAAGCGCCCCTTGAAAGAAGGTGACTTCTCTAAAGATCATTTATTATTAAAACAATCAAAAACAAACAGTTATTCGGGGGCATTGCGTGAGGCAAATAATAATGCCGTCGCATTCAACCGTCTTTACGGAGAGGGTTCATCCGTCGTCTTCATTGATAATATTGGAGATTCTAAAATTGTTTCGATGAAAATGCCTAAAATACCGGGTGAATCTTTACAATCCATTCTAAAGAATGACAATTTACAACAAATGAAAAATATCAGGAAATCACTGAGTGATGAAAATACTATACAGTCTATAATAGATCGTACACTTGCTGATTTGAAAAAAAATGGTATTATGCATGATGATATCAATCTTGCAAATATCATGTTCAATCCAGAGACTGACAAATTCACTCTGATAGATTTTGACCGTGCAAGAATAAGCCCTAAAAAGGATGGACTGATCCCAGAACTGTCTGCTTCTCAGATGAACCCGATGGAGAAAAAGTTTAAAGCTGATTTAAATGAATTTAAACGAAGTATTGATAAACTCGAGAAACTAGAAAATAATTCCATCAAATTGGATTTCGATAATCTGGACAGGAACCGAGATTTGATCAGAACCTGTTCCCCTCTTATAACGGCCTCCAGACAAACACGGGGAGTTTTATCCTGTACAGAGCCAAGCCCTGATTTTTTAAAACTTCCGCCTTTGGTTAATGACAGAGTACAACTTATCGATGCTGAATTCGATCGACTAAACAAAGCACTTGTAAGTCGCGATGCCAAGCCTACAAATCACAATGACATTTTCACCACTACTGTAACCACCCTCAAGGACCTTGAAAGCTTAAAAGACCCAAACTATCAAGCCAAATTTATATTTGTAAAAAATGCCAAAGGCAATCAGCAACTAATTATCGGCGGCATTGGTAAGAAAACTGACGTAAAAACGATTTCCCACCCTTCTTTGCTAACAGAAATAACTATTGATAATAGTAATTTGGAGATACAATCTGCTGGATACATAGGTATGACAAAAAAAGGCGTCGCTTATTTACTCAATACTTCAGGACACTATAAACCCACTTACGACCATTTACGTTCAGCTCAGAATTTTCTTAAAGAGGTTGTGGGTGTTGAAAATGTCCATAAAGTTGAGTCCTTCACTATTAAACACCAATGGCTAAAAAGGATTGATAAAGTCTTTCTTTGATTACCAGGAAGAACATAATAGTTAAAATACTAAATTTATTTCTGGCCGGATATTGAAAGCTTGAGAGTTATCGTTTTCCCAAGGTGTCGAACCCTTATAAAAAAATGCGCTAACTCTCATGACTCATACTAATAAGCCCTTAATAGAATATTGGATCGACATTTTTATTCCTCAATTTACAAATACCTATGGTTGGGTAAATTTGAGACGCTGTTAAATCTGCAACAGGATGAGCGGTACCAGTGACTCGCACTCAAACGACATCACAAATGATAATCATTATCATATCAAGCCAGTATTGGCATCAAAACAGGCACTCCCTCCCCTCAAAGAGCAGAGGAGGGAGGTTGCTGCGGCAGGTCGAATACCTACCCTAAAACTAACTCAGCGCTAATTTCTGCATAACCGCCGCAATATCGGCCCGCAGTTTCTGCTGTAACGCCGGTTTTTGGTGTTTCGCCTTGCGCGCCAGCTCATCCTCAAGCCTCTGCTCTAGCTCACACAGCCGCGCCAGCAGCAGATCCTCACCGGAGAGCACGGCCTCTTCGCCCTGCTCCAACGGCGTTGGCGGTTCGGGTTGATTCAGCGTTTTGCCTGCCAGCAGCTGATACACCGGCTCAAGCTGATGCCACTCCTCGAGGCGATGGTCGTGCACCAGCCAGAAGCGGTTGCAGCCGTTTTCGATCAACGTTCGATCGTGGCTAACCATCAATACCGCGCCCGGAAAATCCCTCAGCGTCTGGGCCAGCTCTTCCTTGCCCTCCATGTCGAGGTGGTTAGTGGGCTCATCGAGCAGCAGCAGCGAATAACGTGCCAGCGTCAGCCCAACGAACAGCAGGCGCGACCGCTCTCCGCCGCTCAGCGAAGCCACCTTTTGCTGATGACGAAGATACGGAAAACCAGCGCCAATGAGCGCCATCTTGCGCCTATCGTCGGTTAAAGGAGCAAAATTACCGAGCGCATCGCATAGGCTGTCGCTGTCGCGAAGCTGATGCAGATTCTGGTCGTAATACCCCACCGCCGCACGGGGATGCCAGCTGATACCGGATTCAGGTTGAGTGAGCGATCGCCACAGCAGGCGCAGTAGCGACGACTTACCGCAGCCGTTACGCCCCATCACCGCAACGCGATCGCCACTTTTCACCCGCAGATTATCGAGGGAAAACAGCGCGGCGGCGTCGGGCGCTGGCGCAACCTCCAGCGTTTCCAGCGCCAGCACGCGATCGGCGTCGAGACTTTCGCCCTGCAACTCTAGCCGCCAGGCATTGGCCGCCGCCAGCGGAGTCTGGTCCTCTTTCAACCTGTCGACCTGTTTCTCCATCTGCTTAGCCTTGCGGGCAAACTTTTCGTTGTCATAAACCTTGCCCCACAGCGCCAGGCGGCTGGCGCTTATCTCAACGCGGTCAATTTCTCGCTGCTCGGCCTGGCGGCGTTCCGCGTCGGTGCTGTCGCGGTGTGCTAACGCCTCGCGTGCCTCACTGCAACGTAGCCCGAAATAGTGCAGCGTCTTGTCACGCAGGATCCAGGTACAGGTCGTTACGCTGTCGAGCAGCGCCACGTCGTGCGAGACCAGAATAAAGCTGCCGTTCCATTGGCTTAGAAAATCGCCCAGCCACAGCAGCGTCGGCAGGTCGAGGTGGTTACCAGGTTCGTCGAGCAGCAGTAAATCCGGCTCGAGAATCAACGCTCTGGCGAGCATCAAACGTGTGTGCTGTCCTCCACTGAGCGTCGAAACCGTCTGGCCCCAGCAGGAAGGCGTAAAGTCCAGCGTCGCCAGCAACCGCTCGGCGCGCCAGCTCTCGGCAAGCCGCTGATTCTCGGGAAGCCGGTCAAGCACCACCGCCAATAGGCTAAGCGCCTTCAGGGACTCGGGCAGATGCTGTTCGATGGTCGCCATCAGGCACTGACCGGCGCGGGTCACCGAACCTGAGCTCGGGCTGAGATGGCCATTAAGAAGATTGAGAAAGGTACTTTTACCGCTGCCGTTATGGCCGATTAAGCCAACGCGATCGCCTTTTTTAAGCGTAAACGAAACCTCAGTCAGCAAAGGACCGAAGGCAGTCTCATAAGAGAGTGATTGGGCAGATAATAGTGTGCTCATTGCTTTTTCCAGAATTACAGGCATTAACATGCCCGTCGTCATTAAAACGCTGACGACAACCCGGAAAGCCGAGGGAAGTACGAGGTTAACTCGTATTTAACTCTTTAGTCGTTTCCGCTCAAGCAGGGTTATCGCAGCACGAGGCCGGATACGCTTGAGCAAGGGCGATTACCAAAGAAGTGTGAGTATTCAATCAAATCACACAACAGCATGGGGTTTCCTCCTTATTAGTCTCTGGTTTAACAATGTTTTCAGTGTATCTTGGAGTGATTAACAGTCAACTTTGATAAAGGGATAAGGTGAACGAGATGGAAAAAAATACGATTTCACAGGACCAAATCCGTGACCGTTTTTCGAAAGCCATGTCACGTATGTATCAGCAGGAAGTGCCGCAGTACAGCACGCTGCTGCAAATTGTTAAGGACACCAACGCAGACTATTTGCGCCAGCACCCGGAAACCTTTTCTCATCAGGTGAAGGACTCGGAGCTTAACCGCCTCGACGTAGAGCGGCACGGTGCGATACGCCTCGGCACGGCCGAAGAGCTCGCGACCATGAGGGCGCTATTTGCGGTGATGGGCATGTCGCCGGTCGGCTACTATGACCTCTCCGCGGCCGGTGTGCCGGTGCATTCCACCGCGTTTCGCCCTATTTCCGAAGCCGCGCTGCGGATAAACCCTTTCCGCGTATTTACCTCGCTGCTGCGCCTTGAGCTGATTGATAATCCTGATTTAAGAGAAAAAGCGCGGCAGATTCTTGCCGCACGCGACATCTTCTCCCCCCGCGTGCGCGAACTGATTGCGGTGAACCAGCAGCATGGCGGGCTCACTGACGCACAGGCTGACGAATTCGTCGCCGAAGCGCTTAAAACCTTCCGCTGGCACAGCGACGCGTTGGTCAGTCTGTATACCTACAACGCGCTGCTCGAACATCATCGCCTTATCGCCGACGTGGTGTCATTTAAGGGACCGCATATCAATCACCTGACGCCAAGAACGCTGGATATCGACCAGGTGCAGCGCAAAATGCCCGAATACGGCATCTCGCCGAAAGAGGTCATCGAAGGGCCACCGCGCCGCAAGGTGCCAATTTTGCTGCGCCAGACCAGCTTCAAGGCGCTCAGTGAGAAAATAACCTTTACCGATTCGGCAGAGGGGCAACACACCGCCCGTTTTGGTGAAATCGAGCAACGCGGACTGGCGCTCACGCCGCAGGGTCGTGCGCTGTACGACAAACTGTTGCTCGAGGCCTCGGGTTCCGACACCTCAAAAGACAATGACGCTCACCAGCGCCACTTCGAGGCCGTTTTCTCCGCCTTCCCGGATGACATCGAATCTTTACGCAAACAAGGGTTGGGTTATTTTAGATATGCGCTCAAAGACGGGGCTACTCTCGCCGCCGCACAGCGCACGAGCGACACACTCGACGAGCTGATTAAACAGGGCAAGGTCAGCGTCACGCCGATTGTGTATGAAGACTTTCTGCCGGTCAGCGCCGCAGGGATTTTCCAGTCGAATCTCGGCAGCGATAAGGGCGCGGTAAGCAGCGGAAATCCAAACCAGGCGGCGTTTGAACAGGCGCTTGGCGCGGCAGTCATTAACGAGTTCTCGCTGTATCAGGCGATCGAGCAAGCTTCGTTGAATGCGATATTCAATCCGACATCGTGACGGTAAATTGTATTTAGCTAATAAAAGCGGAATAATGTACGGCGGCCAAAAAACCGTATATTCCTATTTTTCAATAAGTTAAATAAAAAGGGTTGTCGTGACGCAACAAGTAGCGCTGATTACAGGAGCGAGCCGAGGCATTGGTCGACAAATTGCTCACCATTTTGCCCAAAAAGGCTACAGCCTGATACTGCTGGCCCGTGACCAGAGCCTGCTCGGCCGCCTTAAGCAGACGCTGCCGCTCCAGCCAGAGCAACGGGTGAAAACGATAGCCGTCGATCTTTGCGATGCGCCGTCGGTTGCCAGCAAAGTTCAGGACGCACTGGCCGATTTTGCGCAGCTTGACCTGCTTGTTAACGCCGCCGGAATTTTCCGTCCCGGCTCGAGCGGCGCCACCCTCGGCGATTTCGCCGCCATGCTGGATGTTAACGTCACGGCCATCCACCATCTTTGCCAACTGTGCATTCCGGCGCTGGCCCTTTCCGAAGTGGGCCGCATATTTAGCCTCTCTTCGGTGAGCGGCGTTCAGGCCTTCGGCGGGATCGCCGGATACGCCGCCAGCAAGCACGCACTGGTCGGCTACAGCCTGTCTCTCAGCCGCGAGCTGGCCGCGCAGGGCATTAAGGTGACCGTGCTCTGTCCTGACGTCGTCGATACCGAGATGGCGCAAGGCTCGGGGTTGGAACCGCATCAAATGATTGAAACACAAGATATTTGCCGCGCTATCGAGTTCGTGATGTCCTTATCACCTGCCGCGATGGTTGAACAACTGACCATAGGTCGCATGAGAAGATAATGGAAATCACGTTTTATCAAGAAGTTGACAGCACCAACAGCGAGGCGAAACGCCTGGTTGACGGCGGCAAAGCCCCTGGATTCGCCGTAGTTGCAAAACGCCAGACCGCAGGCCGTGGCCGTTTCGACCGCGTGTGGCAAACGCCGACCGGCAATCTGGCGCTCACCTTTGCCATTCCCGCCCCGCCTTCACGTCCCGACCTGCCCACGCTGGCACTGATGACCGGTCTGGCGCTGCACAACGTGCTGCAACCGCTGCTCGGTGACCGTGCGCAGGTCAAGATAAAATGGCCAAATGATATGCTGGTCAACGGCCATAAAGTTTCCGGTACGCTAATTGAGCGGGTCGGCAAAGTGCTCTACATCGGCGTCGGCGTGAATCTGGTCAGCCGCCCTGAAAACGTGCCTTACGAAACCTTTTCGCTGGCCGAGGTGGTCAATATTACGGTCGAAGAACTGGCCGAGGCGGTAACAGCGCACTGGAGCGCAACGCTGGCGCAATGGCTGGAAACCGGCTTTGCTCCCCTGTGCGACGACTATAACGCCCACCTTTATGGGCGCGGAGAAAGCTTGCGTATCTCGCTCGACCGCGAGCGCGCCGAGTGGGCCGAAGGCACCTGTACCGGCGTGACGCCAGAAGGCCACATCTGCCTTGCAGACTCCGAAGGTCATGTCACCCGCTATAACGCGGGCGATATCGATATTATCCGCACCCTGCAATCGGTTTAAGCCACAGCGGCCCTCTCCCTTTGGCGACGGGCGACTAATCATGAGTAATCGGTAAATGTTGGAATTAAAACAAGTTTCTCACGCATTTGGCGAACGTCGGGTGCTTGAAAACATCACCCTGCAGCTCGACGAAAAGCGCATTGGCGTGGTAGGCAGCAACGGCTGCGGCAAAAGTACCTTTGCACGCCTGCTCAACGGATTACTGATCCCCCAGCACGGCGATGTCATCGTCGACGGACTGAACACTCGCGACAACGGTAAGGCGGTGCGCCGCAAGGTGGGGTTCGTGTTCCAGAACCCGGACAATCAAATCGTGTTTCCTATCGTTGAGGAAGATCTGGCGTTCGGCATGAAGAACCTCGGTCTGCCGAAAGACGTCATCCGCGAACGCATTGACGCAACGCTTGCACGCTATGATATGGAGTCTTTCCGTCAGCACCCGTCGCACTTGCTGAGCGGTGGCCAGAAACAGCTGATGGCCATCTCCGGCGTACTGGTCATGCAGCCCGACTATATCGTGTTTGACGAGCCGACCACGCTCCTCGACCTGCGTAATAAGAAACGTATCGCGCAGGCGATTAATGAAATGGACCAGAAAACTGTCGTTGTTTCTCACGACCTGGAATTCCTGCAGGACTTCGACCGGGTATTGGTGTTTGAAGGCGGTCAGGTGGTAATTGACGATATTCCGAGCGTGGCGTTACCGGCCTACGTCAGGATGATGTCATGACGGTCAGCGAATATATTCACGGGCACTCTTTTATTCACCGCACGCCGCCCGGACTGAAAATTTTAATTTTGGCCGTGCTCGGCACGCTGCTGTTCGTCTTCCCGAATATGATTTTTGCTGCCGCCTCGCTGGCTATTATCGTGATGCTTTATCCACTGGCCGGTATTTCCCCGAAGGTCATGCTGGCACAAATTAAGCCGATCCTGGCCATTCTGGTGCTGTTATTTCTGGTGCAGCTATTTATGGTTAACTGGCAATCGGGCGTGCTGGTCATTGTTCGCCTGAGTGCCTTGATGCTGACCGCCTCGTTAATCACCTTAACCACCCGCAGCTCAGACATGATAGACGCGCTGGAAAAACGGCTGGCGTGGCTTTATTTCATCGGTATTAATCCGGCCAAAATAAGCCTTGCGCTGTCGCTCGCGCTGCGCTTTATTCCGGTGTTAGCTGCCATTACTCAGGAAGTCCGCGAGGCACAAAAGGCGCGCGGCCTGAATAACAGCGTTATTGCGGTGGCTATTCCGGTGATTGTCCGCACCTTGAAAATGGCGGATAGTATCGCCATGGCGCTCGAGGCCCGCGCCTACGACCCACAGTCACCGTATCGCGCCAAAAAATCATCCAAAAAAGAGACCTCTGATGTCGACTAAAGATATTGTTTATATTGCCCTGTTTGCGGCAATTACCGCTGCGATGGGATTATTTCCTGCTTTTACGCTGCCTATTATTGCCGTGCCGATTACCGCCCAGTCGATGGGGCCGATGCTGGCGGGCGCAATCGCCGGTGCAAAACGCGGTGCGCTGGCCATGGTGCTGTTCGACCTGCTGGTGATGGTCGGTCTGCCACTGCTGGCCGGTGGACGCGGCGGAGTGGGAATCTTCCTCGGCCCGAGCGGCGGTTTTATTTTGGCCTGGCCGATTGCCGCGCTGCTGATTGGTTATCTGTACGAGAAAAATATCCGTTCACTGTCGGTGGTTAAAGAGGCGGTGTTTATTACGCTGGGCGGCATTGTGATTATTTATTCAGCGGGGATTCCATGGATCTCGGCCTTCGCCAAAATAACCCTTAGTCAGGCGGCAATCGGCGCAATGGGCTTTATCCCCGGCGATATTATCAAGGTTATTCTGACCGTGCTTATCGTCAGGCCGGTAAGGAAGGCTTATCCTACGCTGGAATCTCGCTAATATTGCGCTCGAGTGAAACTGAGCAAATAATAAAAAAGCTGCGCAGACGCTGACGCAGCTTTTTTTATTTTCACTAGCCGGCGAGCGTATTACATCTCAATCAAAATCTTGCCTTTAAGCGTGCCCGAAAGTGCGGCGTCTATCGCATCGCTAATATTGCTCAGGCTAAACGCCGTGGCTATCTCAGTGTGGACTACGCCGTCGCGAATCAGGGCCATCACCTGATCAATTTTCCTCTGCACCACCGATTTCTCTTGGCTGTGCACCCACTGACGCAGGTGGAAGTTCATAAAGCGAATGTCGGGGCGTGTACGCCAGAAGGTTGGCGGAACCGGCTTACCCGAGAGCAGGCCGTAGTGAATAAACTGCCCGCCCGCGACCAGCGTATCGGCAAACATCAGGGATTCATCACCGCCGATGCAGTCAAAAATCGCCTCGACGCCGCCGCTGCGCTTGAGCCGTTCCAGCGCCTGCGGGAAGGCAGGATCGCTGGAGTTAAGCACATACTCCGTGCGGTATCCCGCAAAAATATCGAGATTTTCCTTCTTACGCACCACCGCAACCGGCGTCAGACCCCTCTGATTCGCCAAGCGGATAAGCATCTTACCGATAGCCGAATTGGCGGCGTTGATAAGCACCCGCTGGCCCGGCTTGAAGTCCAGCGCCTCGGTCAGCATCAGCAGTGCCGTCATCGGATTAACGTAGCTGTTCACCGCCTGACGATCGCTGACGAAATCGGGCAGCGTAAAGCACCACTCGGGCTTGGTATCCTTGAAGGTCTGCCAGTTGCCCATGCTGCCTATTGGCAACACCCGCTGGCCCACGGGCAGGTGGCTTCCTTGCGGTGCCTGCTCAATCACGCCAACCCCTTCAAAACCCGGCACAAAGGGGACCGAAATGCGTGAACGGTAGGCACCAGAAATAGTAATAATGTCGGAAGGATTAATGGTGGCGTAGACCATTCTGACCCGAGCATCGCCTGCGGCAAGCGTCGGCAGCGCCGTGTTTTCAAGCTGAACCACGTCGCGGATTGGGCCGAACTCTCTGACTATTGCTCTGGTGAGGACTTTATCTTTCATGTAACATTTTCTTCAGAGAAAACCGTTTAACGGGTTGTAGTTGTAATGAATTGTTGCGATAGGTCGTGTAAATGAAGAGTCATAATGAGGTAGAGGCGTTTCGCGTGTCAATGCGAGATATAGATCTCAATGGTCATGTGCATAATTCAGTCTATTTAGACTATTTTGAAGACGCCGTGGTTAATCAATTGCGCGCCAATGAGATGATTAATTATTTTCGACCGGCCACCTCGGGCGTCTCTTATCATGTCAAGAAGTGCGAAGCGGTTTTCCTTTATCCTCTTACGGTTGACGACGTTATTCTCCCTGCGGTCTATATCGAGAAGTTAGGCAATAGCAGTTTAATCTTTAATATCAAATTAGAAATTAAAGATAAGAATGTTATTTGTGCTGAGGGCAAACTGATCTGGGTATGTGTCAATATTGACGATAATAAACCGCGCCCGATTCCCGACGACACCCGCAAGCTGTTGGCGACTCAATTCACCTTTATCGAGCCGGAGTAAGTCATGCCGGTTCACGACAAGGTAAAACAGCACGCCGAGCGTATGGGCGCGCAGACGGCGGTCAATATTGAAGGCAAGACGCTCAGCTGGAAACAGCTTTGGCTGCGTGCGCTAAGCTTCTACGCCGCCATGGTGAAGTCGCCAGCGCGCGGAAGTGCCTTTGCGCCGGGAAAAGTCATCGCCGTTGCGCTGGGTAATGACCTCGAATTTGCCCCCGCGTGGCTTGCCGCCACCGCTAATACGCACATTTGCGCGGTGATTGACCCGCAGCTGCCTCTCAGCCAGTTGGATGACGTCCTCGCCCGCCTCGCGCCAGACCTGCTGCTGGTTAAAGGCGCGCACGCTGCCTTAATCGAGGCCGCTCAGCGCATGAACATCAATGTGTTGCCGGTAGAGCAAGTCGCTGACGCCGAAGCCAGCGAGGCCGAGGCGCAGGCGTTTATCCGCCACGTCGATGCCGCAACGCCCTTTCTGATTAATTTCACCTCTGGTACCACCAGCACGCCGAAGGCCTTTATGCGTTCTCGTCGTTCGTGGCGAGTGAGCTTCCGTAACGGCTACGATATTTTTAATCTCTCCTCTGCGGCTTGCACGCTGTTTCCCGGCCCGCTGTTTCATGGCATCGGGCTTTACTGTCTGAACGAGGCGCTGGACGCAGGAGCGACCTTGTATTGCATGGAGAAGTGGGACGCCCATAGGGCACTCGCCCTGCTGGTTGAGCATCAGATTCAACGCCTGGTGCTGGTGCCGACGATGCTGACCGCCTTCTCGCGTATCGACGCGGCAGCGCTACCGTGCGTCATGCATCTGCTGAGCGCAGGTGCCAAGCTTGAGTTCAATCATTACCGGCAGGCGCGCGCCAAGTTTCCAAACGCCGGGATTCAGGAGTACTACGGCGCGTCAGAGTTAGGGTTTATCGCCGTCTCGTCACTCAACGATGACAACGTTGACTCGGCGCTGCCCACCGTTGGCCTGCCCTTCCCCGAGGTCAGCTGGTCAATTCGCGATGAGCAGGGCCAACAGCTCGGCAAAAATCAACCGGGTATTATTTACCTCGACAGCGAACAGGCGTGCATGGGGTATCTGTGGGGCGATGACGGCAAAGCTTTCAAGCAGCAGCCCTTTGGCTCGACCGTTCACGACCTGGGCTATATTAACGATCAAGGTCGACTGCACGTCATTGGGCGCAGCGGCGACATGATTGTCAGCGGCGGCAACAATATCTACCTTTCAGAGGTTGAGTCGGTGCTGAAGTCTCTGCCGGGGATCGTCGAGGCGGTGGTGCTGGCGGTTGACGACGCCTATCTCGGTAAAAAGATGGTTGCCTTTATCGAAACTGAAAAGATCGATATCGCCACGCTGCCGACGCTGTGCCTCACGCAGTTGGCGAAATATAAAATTCCTGCCCAGTTCTGCAAGGTGAGCCACTGGCCATTAACGCCCAGCGGTAAAATTCGACGCAGCGTACTCGAGGAAAGGTTCATTAACCATGAAATCAACTGACATTTCACTCAATTACCAGCCCGCCAGCGACTGCGAACCGGTTATCGTCGAGGCCTGCCGCACGCCGATTGGCAAAGCCTACGGCATCTTCGCCACGCTGAGCATGGAAACGCTGCTGGCCCCGCTGTTCCATAAGATTCTTGACCAGCAGAAGATCCAGCCCGCCGACGTCGACGAAGTCATTCTCGGCAATGCGACCGGCGGCGGCGGCAACATTGCACGCCTCGCGGCACTGCACGCCGGACTGCCGGATTCAGTTCCCGCCGTCACCCTTGACAGGCAGTGTGGCTCGGGCTTAGAAGCGGTGATCCACGCCTGCCGCCTGGTGCAGGCCGGGGCCGGGGAATGTTATCTGGCGGGCGGCGTTGAGAGCGTCAGCACGGCGCCATGGCGGGTAGAGAAACCGCAGACTCTGAAACAAATGCCGCGCTTCTATGCCCGGGCACGCTTCTCGCCCGACGAAATCGGTGACCCGGACATGGGGATCGCCGCCGAAAATGTGGCACAGAAATGCGGCATCAGTCGTCAACGGCAGGACAGCTTTGCCCTGCGTAGCCACCAGCGTGCGGTATCCGCCGCGCAAAACGGTCTGTTTGCCGATGAAATTGTTGCGGTTGAGGTTGGCGGAGAAACGCGGCGAGAAGACGAATGCCCGCGCCCTAACGCCTCGATGGCCGGGTTGGAGAAGCTGTCGCCGGTGTTTGTGGCTAATGGCAGCGTGACGGCGGGCAACTGCTGTCCGCTGAACGACGGGGCGTCGCTGCTGCTGGTCATGAGCCGTAAAAAGGCCAGAGAATGGGGTTTTACGCGCGGGCTGATGTTTGTCGATGCGTGTAGCGCAGGCGTCTCGCCAAACTATCTCGGGCTGGGTCCGGTGCCCTCAACGCAGAAACTGCTGGCGCGCCAGCCTGCACTGACGCTGGACGACGTCAGCATCATTGAATTCAACGAAGCCTTTGCGGCGCAGGTACTGGGGTCAATCGATGCACTCGGCATTGATGAACAGCGCATCAATCTTCAGGGCGGTGCGATTGCGCTCGGGCATCCCTACGGCGCATCGGGCGGGGTAATGGTAACGCGACTCTTCAGCCAGCTCATCCGCCAGAAAAGCCACGATGAAACACTCGCGCATCCACAGTTTGCGATGGCCATGCTGGGCATCGCCGGTGGGCTCGGACTGACGGCACTGTTTAAGACCACAGTGCTTTAAACGCCCTTCCAGCGCGGTTCGCGCTTTTCTTTAAACGCCTGCGTGCTTTCGGCAAAGTCTTGGCTTTGCCGAATCTGCGCCAGCTCCCGCTGAATATGTTCCTCGAGCGTGGCGGGATCGCCGTGAAGGCGGTGTTCTATCAGCGCATTACAGGCCTGCACCGCCAGCGGCGCGTTGCGGGTGACCTGCAAAGCCAGCTCCAGCGCCGTGTCGATCAGCTTTTCTCTTTCTGCCAGTCGATTAATCAACCCAAGACTCAATGCCCGCGACGCGTCCAGCGCGCTCCCGGCCAGAATCATCTCTTTAACGACTGCCGCCGGTAGCAGGGTGGCGAGTTGGCTAATTCCTCCGCCAATCGGCAACAGGCTGTGCCGTGTCTCGGGCAGCGCCAGACTGACGTGCTGCTCGGCAACCAGTAAATCGCAGTGCAGCGCCAACTCCAGACCGCCCCCGAAGGCGTGGCCGTTGAGCGCGGCAATCCACACCTTTCGTCTTGGCATAAACTGCAATGGACTGTAGCCACCGTGGGCGTTCAGCAGCCCCTTGCCGTCATCGATAAACGCCTCTTTCAGATCTGCCCCGGCACAAAAAATTTTCTCGCCCGCCCCGGTCAGGATCACCACTTGGATCTCTTGCGATTTTTCGACCCGCGCGACAATCTGCCCCAGTTCATCGACCATCTGTGCATTATAGGCGTTGTGCGCCTCGGGACGGTTAAGCGTCACCAGCGCAACCTGTTCACTCAACTGTTGGCAGGCCAGAGTAATAAAAGATTCGCGCTGAAAGAGAGGGCTAGCGTGGCGCATAAATATCCTGAGAAAAGGTTTAAACATGGCGTGGATGCGCTAAATAGTACCTGCCTCTCATGCCCCCTGCCAGCCGTAATTCTGCGCATCAGAAACAGTAATAGGTCAGCGCCAGCAGAATGAGCGCCACGCCCGCTCCCACCGACCCCAGCGCCTCAAGCCAGCAGGCGGCCGCGAGGCGGGTCTGGGCCCGTAATGTTTTGTTGAGCCACGGACGTGAACTGGTTTTCTCGTTAATCCAAAGCGCAATCAACAGCACGGTCGCCACACCGTTGCTGGCATAAGTCAGCGGAGACGCCAGCCCGTTGTGCGCCCAGCTTGCCCAGGCAAACAGCAAGCCGGCAATCCCCAACGTCGCCAATACCAGCGATAACGCCCCCAACAGCGTTTCTCTTAACGTTTCCGTCGCCTTCCGCTCGCGGTGCGGTGTCATTTCTCTCTGTAGACGTAGCATCATCCTGCCCTGCCCCTGATTTGATTTACCGATAGCGGGATAAACAAAATTCATCCTCGCGTCATTGTAAAACCAGATTACATCGCTTAGCTTTGGGCAATCAAAGTCATAGATTTCAGCCATGGATGAAAATAACTCATCATGAAAGATAAACGCCTGCCGCCGTTGGGCTCGCTCAAGGCCTTCGATGCCGTAGCGCGTCTCGGCAGCTTCAAGCGCGCCGCTGATGAGATAGGCGTAACGCCCACCGCCATCAGCCATCAGATTCGGGTGCTCGAAGAGTCGCTGGAGACGGCGGTGCTGTTACGCAGCGCGCGCGAAGTCACGCTCACGTCTGCGGGCACGCGACTTCAGCAGGCCACACAGCGGGCTTTTGCCAGCCTGCAGGATGCAGTCAACGACATCTACCGTAGCCAGCTGCCCCCGGCACTGACACTGACGACCACCTCAAACTTTCTCACGCATTGGCTGGTGCCGCGCCTGGCCCATTTACGCGCCAGCGTTCCTGCGCTCGACCTGCGGCTGCACACCAGCGTCGAACTGGTCGATTTAAGCAAAAATACCGTCGATGTGGCGATCCGCTACAGCATGGAGGCCGACGACCAGCTGGAGTCGACGCTGCTGCATGAAGACACCTTTGTGTTGGTCGCCAGCCCGTCTCTGGGCATCACGCGGCTGGAACAGCTCAACCAGGTGACGCTGTTTCACGTCGAGAACCGGCATATTCCGCTGCCGTCGCCAGACTGGCCGCAGTGGCGCGACCGCTATGGCCCAGCGTCTCTGAATATTGATGCGGGACTTAGCTTTACCGATGAAACCCACGCCATTCAGGCCGCCATCGCCGGACAGGGCGTCGCAATCGTCAGCAGTCTGCTGGCGAAAGATTTCATTGAGAAAAATATTCTCACCGTGCCGTTCGACCACGCGCTAGCGGGAGGAAAATACTATTTCGTCACTACACGCGAGAAAGCCGCTCGAGAAGACATCTGCGCATTAAAAGGTTGGATGCAGGCGCAGTTAAGCGCTGCAAACTGATCGCGTCACGCCCCGTTGGCGGCAGCCTCAGGGGTTGGAAAAAGCCAGGGGGCACGGGCACGTCGCTTGTTCTCCTGATGCTGCGGATTCGCGAGCGGCACGCTGTCAACAAGCGCCTGGGTATACTCGCTCTGGGGCCGTAAAAACAGATCCCCGACTCGCCCCTGCTCCACGATACGACCTTTCTTCAAGACCACCGCCGAGTGACACAGGCTGCGCACCACGGCCAAGTCGTGACTGATGAACAGACACGCAAACTGATACTCCTGCTGAAGGTCGCGCAGCAGGTTAAGAATACTTTTCTGAATCGAGACATCCAGCGCGGAGGTTGGCTCGTCGGCAATCAGCAGCTCGGGATTAAGCGCAATCGCCCGTGCGATGGCAATACGCTGACACTGGCCGCCCGAGAGCTCATAAGGGTATCTTGCAGACCACGTCGCAGGCAGCCCGACCTGATCGATGAGAGAATTTACCCGCGCATCAATATCCCGTCGAGTGAGCGCCGAATGAGTCAATAAAGGCTCGGCAATCGACTGACCCAGGGTCATACGCGGATTTAAAGAGCTAAAAGGGTTTTGGAAGATAGCGCCAATTTTGGCTTTGATACGCTGCCGCTCTGTGCGCCCTTTGCCATCGATGGGCTTTCCTGCCAGCGTAATTCGCCCCGCGTCCGCTGGCACAATCCCTAAAAGGGCTTTGCCAAGGGTTGTTTTTCCGCAACCCGACTCGCCGAGTAACCCGAGAAACTCGCCTTTAGCTATCTCAAAGGAAACGCCCTCGACCACGCGATTTTTTTTACCGAAGCCGGCCGCATAGCTAATGCTTAAATCCTCAACCTGCAGGCCTTGGGCAAAAGTATTCTCGTTAAAACGGGTGGCGATAACTTCATGATCAACCGGCGCGGGGATCGCCGCCAACAGATGACGGGTATAGCTATTCCGAGGAGCGGAAAATAGCGTCTGAGCCGGACTCTGTTCAACAATTTTCCCCTGCCGCATCACAATGACTCGCTGCGCGATATCGGCGACGACGCCCATATCGTGCGTTATCAGTAAAATCGCCATTCTATATTGCTGATTGAGCCTGAATAATAAATCCAGTATCTCCTGCTGGGTCGTGACATCCAGCGCGGTGGTCGGTTCGTCGGCGATCAACAGCGTTGGACGACCGGCCAGCGCCATCGCAATCATGATGCGCTGTATCTGTCCGCCGGAAAACTGATGCGGAAAACGGCTTAACCCTTTCTCCGCCTCGGGGATCCCAACCTGCGAAAGCAGCTCGATCGCGCGCGCTTTTCGCTGCCGCGCGTTGAGGCAAGGTTCACCCAGCACAATGGACTCGTCGAGCTGCCTGCCGATAGAAAATACCGGATCCAGCGCGGACGTCGGGTCCTGAAAGATCATCGCCACTTCCCGCCCACGGAGGGCCGAAAGTTGCCAACGAGGCAACTTCAGCAGATCTTTACTCTGAAACACTATCCTGCCCGACAGCTCAGCGTTGGCCGGCAGCAGGCCAGGAATGGCCTGCGCAATCGCCGATTTCCCCGCACCTGATTCGCCGATAATCGCGGCAATTTCTCCCTGATATAGGCAAAAGGTCACCTCTTTGACCGCCGCCACGTCACCGTCGTGGCCGCGATACTTTACGGACAAATTCTCGATGCTCAGCAGCGGAAGACTATCGGTCATTATCGACGAGCCCCTGCTTGAGCCACTGGTCAAAACGCGGCACCGTCAGCGCATAAACCTTGAAGGCCCGTTTGAGATTTTCCAACGAAACAAACTCGTCCGGACCGTGCGGTGAACCGTGCCCGTCAGGGATAAAGTCAGGGCGCGTCGTCACGCTTTCTCCCCTAAAGGTCAGCGCAGGATTACGCCCAAAACCAGGTCCAAAGGTAATCGAGTTCGGCAGCACGCGGGCGTGGGTCGCTCCGCCCATGGTAAACGGCTGGGTTTTCGTTTCTGCAATTTCATCAAAGGTGGTCTGTAGCCGTTTGACCAGCGGGCTGTTTTTATCAATATGCGTCGGTGCATCATCACGCAGGACGGTCAATTTACCGTTCAACGGGTCAATGGCGCGATGCAATGCCGTAAACAGCTCCGTTTTGTCGGTCGAGAGCGGGTAACGAATGTCCAGATAGAGGTCAACGCCCTGTCCGCTTGGAATAGCCAGTCCGCCGTTCAAGGTCAGTTTACCGGTTTCCGCGTCCTCGAAGGCGATGCCTGCGCTCTTGCCCCACGGGTCGGCCAGCAGTTGGCTAATCGCCTGTGCGGCGCGAAAATCCGCATCAGACAACAGTTCGCTGGCCACCAGCGCATCAAGCAAAATCGGGATGGCGTTCTGCGTGTTCTCCGGGAAAGCGGCGTGGCCCGACTTGCCGTGGGACACCAGCAGCACCTCTCCGGCATCTTCAGTAACCGTAATATTGTCGCTCAGTGAAGCGCTTATCTGACCGAGGGCCTGAGTGACCTCGGCCAGTTTTCGGCCCTTCAGGCGCAGCGTCGCGCTTGATGGCACGGCGTTTTCCGCTACCCCCGCCGTCAGCTGGCTCAACAGCGGTCCGGTAGGAACGTGTAGAATCAGATTCAGGCCGCCTTTCTGCGCATAGTTAACCGGAAAACCGCCGTCTGTGATGATGGAATAGCGCGGTACTGGCCCGTTTTTAGCGAAATATTTAAGGTCATTCATACCGATTTCTTCGGCACCGCCATAGATGATGCGCAGCTTGTGATGCAGTGAAACGTCCAGGTCGCGGAACGCGCGCAGCAGGTAAAGGTCGAGCAAAGCGGGACCTTTGTTGTCAGAAGAGCCACGGCCAATCACGAATCCGTCCCGTTCGAAAGGCTCAAACGGCGGGAAGGACCAGTGGTCACCCGCAGGCACCACGTCCAGATGCGAGACAAGCCCCAGTTCCTGTGCGTTTTCGCGGTCGTCAGACAGCACCGAAATAGCATGACCTTCATGGCTTTCAGTCTTAAAACCCAGGGCTTTTGCCCGCGCCTTGACGTGTTCAAAAACGCGGTCAACCTCATTGCCAAAAGGCTTGCCGTCCTGCGCCAATTTTTCATCGGCAATGCTTGGGAAAGAAACCCATTCAAGCAGGTCCTGGATAAATTCGTTTCGATGCTCGTCAAACCAGCGGTCAATTTTTTCTAAAAACTGCGCTTCTTCTGCGGAAACCTTGCCGGTAAAGCTATTTTCTTCAATAGGCTGCGTCATGCGATACTCCTTTAGAAATAGCGTTAGCTAGTGGGTATAAATATCTTTCACGGGTATTGCCGGTCGGGGATTTAATACTCTCGATAGCCCCTCACCGATAAAGTTAATGGCCAGCACCATCAGAACAATCGTGAGACCGGGCGGGATCCACAGCCACCACTCATAGTCGATCACTCGGATGCTCTGCGCGGCAGCGAGCATATTTCCCCAGGACGGCTGCGGCTGTTTCACGCCGAGGCCGATAAAACTCAGCGCCGCCTCGGAAAGAATCGCGTTGGCGACCGCGAGCGTTAAATTCACAATCAGTGGCGCATAGGCGTTTCTCAGCAGATGCCTGAAAACGATAGTGATTCCGCCGACTCCCATCGCCCTGGCGGCCTGCACATAACCACTTTCGCGCAGTGAAAGCAGCTCGGCACGCACTAGACGGGCGATGCCGGTCCAGTGCAGCACGCCGATAATCAGGATAACGTTCCAGGAACTCGCCCCAAGAATGGCGGCCAAGGTGATTGCCAACGCGTAGAACGGAAAACACATGATGATATCGGTGACGCGCATGACGAGTGTGTCGGCGAGGCCCCGTTTGTACCCGGCAATACAGCCGAGTGAGACGCCAATCACCGCCTGAAAGAACACCGCCGCCAGTGCGACCAAAATTGAGACTCGACCGCCGTAAAGCAGGCGGGAAAATACGTCGCGGCCAATTTCATCGGTACCTAACAGATGGTCGGCATCCGGCGGAGCCTCGATGGCGTAAAGGTCCATATCATCGGGACTGTGCGCCGTCAGCCAAGGGGCCAACAGCGCCAACGCCGTGAGCGCCAGCAGAAGGATAAGCCCGACCAGAAAATAGCGGTCGGCAAGCAGCGGACTGAAAATAATGCGCCGCGCGCGGCCGAAAGGTTTGAGTTCCAGCATCATGGTGTCAGCCTCACGCGCGGGTCGACCACGGCATAAAGAATATCGGCCACAATATTGATAATCAGCGTAATCACCGCAAGAAACAACACGATGCCCATCAGTAACGGATAATCGCGTGACTGAATAGCGTCAAAGCTCAAACGCCCTATTCCTGGCCAGTTGAAGATAATTTCGGTCAACAGCGTGGCAGAGAGCAGCGCCGGGATCTCCATGCCAATCACCGTAATCAGCGGTTTTGAGGCATTCTTTAACAGGTGCGGATAAATCACCGCACGCCTTTTCAGGCCCTTGGCAAACAGCGCCTTAATAAAATTCTGATTAATCAGATGGCTGATATCGGAACGCAAATAGCGGCTGAAAATCGCGATATTGCCGATAGCCAGCGTGACGGCCGGGAGAAAGAGGTGTCGTGCGACATCATAGAGATACGCTGCGCCGTGGTCATGGGTGCCCAGCGTTGAAACCCCGGAAACCGGGAACCAGCGCAGGTTGATGGCGAATATTTTCACCAGCAGTATCGCAATAAAAAACACCGGGATAGATATCGCCACGAACGAGAACAGCGAGGCCATAATATCCGGCAAACTTCCGCGACGAAGGCCGAGAAAAATTCCCGCAGGCAGCGCAATCAGCAGCGTAATAAGCAGCGAACTTCCCGCCAGCAAGAGCGTATTAACGATGCGTTCATCGATTAACGTCAACACCGGAGCACCGCTCTGCAACGAATAGCCAAAATCACCAAACACCGCGCGTGAAGCCCAGCGCAGATACTGTAACCACAGCGGGTCAAGATAACCCGCCTGCCTCAGCATCTCCTGCTTTTGCTCCGGGGTGGTCTCTGGGGAAATCATACCGACCAGCGGATCACCGGGCTGGAGTTTTATTAGAAAAAACACCACCAGCGAGATGCCAATCAGTACCGGTATCGATATCACAACGCGGCGCAAAATATAGCTGAACATTATCAATCCTGATTCACGTCAATGGCCAATGGCCGTTACTGTTGCACAGTCCAGTTAGCCACATCGGCAAAGGGCTCATAAGGGTAAGAGTGGTAGCTGACTACCCGTTTACTCAGCGCATAGCCCTGATTCGGAATATAGAGCCAGACGTGGGGAACCTGCTGATTGACCACCTTCAACCAACCGCCAATGTTTGCCCTGAGCCGGTCAGGGTCGATAGTCGAGTTAAACTGCGCCGCATAATTATCTACTTCCGGTGAGGTGAATCTCTCCCACCAGAAATCATTATCGTACTGACCCGGCCGGAAGGTTCCCCCCATCAGCACACCGTCATAGACTTTGCTTTTATCCTGTAGAATTGACAGCGTGGCGTTAAAATCGGCGACGCTCAGCACCACGTTGATGCCTATTTTCTTCAGGTTCTGCTGGATAATAGGCGCGGTAAGCTCACGCGTTCGGTTGCCGGTCGGGTAATTAAGAGTCAGGGTGAATTCCTGACCGTTTTTCTCGACAAACCCATCGCCATTGGAATCGACCCATCCTGCTTCTTTTAGCAGTGCCCTGGCTTTCTCGGGGTTATAAGCATAAGTATTGAGATCTTTTGGATAATAAGGGCTCTGCGGACTGTCTTTGGTATTAAAGACTACGCCGTGCCCGAACAGCAATTTATCGACAATCGCCTGCCTATCGATGCCGTATACCAGAGCCTCTCTGACGCGGGTATCGGCAAGATTGGGATTTCGCGTATCCAGAGACAAATACTGTGCTCCCACGCCGGGTTGCTCGATAATTCTTATTCCGGCATTTTTATAGGTCTGCAAATCTCGGTTATTCCATGAAGACAGTTCAGCAATATCGACATCGCCGTTGATAAGCTCGTTCTGTACCGTCTGGGCATTGGAGATTTTAAACAGCAAGGTTTGGGTTTTTGGCTCGCCGCCGAAATAGTCGTCGTTTCGCTCTAGCTTGACGTACTGGTCTGGCAGAAACTCGACAAACTTGTAAGGCCCCGTTCCGACGGGATGCCTCAGCAGACCGGTGGCTTTATTCCAGTCTTTAACCGGCACCTGGCTCCAGATGTGTTTGGCAAGCACCGGCTTGTCGGCAAAGTGCGAGAAAGCGGCGGCATAAGGCGCGGTAAAGGTAAAACTAATGGTTTGAGGATCAATAACCTTGATACCTTCGAGCGTCGCCGTTTTACCGACGTGGTACGCGTCGTAGCCAACCAGGTGTTTGACGAAGTCCGGCGTATCGCGCGGGAACCCGCCGTCGGCCTCGGTTGCGTAGGTGAAGTAGACATCCTCGGCGGTGAAGGGTTGTCCGTCATGCCATTTCACGCCGGCACGAAGGTGAAGCGTCAGCGTTTTTCCCTGATTGGAATAATCATATTTCTCAGCCAGAGACGGCTTAGGGTTCTGATGTTCATCCAGGATAAACAGGCGGCTAAAGACGGCAGAAATAACGGCGCGGTCATAATCGCTGAAATACAGGGTAGGATGAAAGGTTCCGCTAGGATTACTCCAGATGGCATAACGAATAATACTGTGAGGATTATTATTTTCTGCCGCCGCCGCGTTAAATACCGTCGCAGCGGATAACGCTAACGTTATTGCTTTTAAGAAGACCTTCATCACTCCCCCAGATTATGCTTTGCGTCCCGCAATAGAAAGAATTTTTGGAAATAGAAGACCGTCGCTCTTATTTTTAATTTGAGCGAGATGTCTAAATATGAAGAATAGCGACAACTTATTAATTTAAAAAGTAAATTAATAGCATATGACAGGGCATGCAAATACTTTAAATGGTAATGCTTATCACATTATCGTGTGACTCCCTTCGCGCGGGCAAAGCGTAACAATCTCACTGTGCTGCCCAATTAAAGCCTATCTGTGTCTTAATTCTGGCCCTTTTCATCACGTAGGATAGATTCAGGATTCGATAACCAAAGAGATAAAGATGACTGAATTTTCCACATTTTTTGCCGGTTTACTGGTTTATCTGGTCGGTACGGCCTCACCCGGTCCTGCCAACCTGTCTATCGCCAATGCGGCGATGAATTACGGCAGAAAAGCCGGTCTGGTGCTGGCCTCAGGGGTCATTTCTGGCTCACTGTGCTGGGGAGTGATGACCGGTATCGGGGTGTCGGCCCTGCTGGCCTCTCATCCGGCCTTTATCTTCTGGCTCAAAATCGCCGGTGCCGTTTATCTCTTGTGGCTGGGGTATAAGGCGCTGCGGCGCGCCCTTTCTAACACGCCACCGTCTGCGAAGAAGGTCGGCGAGGCACCCGCCAACTCATTGGGATTCTACCTGCAAGGATTAGGCATTCACCTCACCAACCCCAAGGCGGTGCTAACCTGGTTTACCGTCACCAGCGTCGGTCTGAGCGCCTCGTCCCCTAAAGGCGGCGTGTTCCTGCTGGTCGGCAGCTGTGCGCTGATGGGCATGGCTATCTTTTGCCTCTACGCCGTGGCTTTTTCGGCGCGCTCCGCCGAGGCCTTTTTCCTGCGCACCCGCCGAGGGTTCGATCTGCTGTGCGTCTTTTTCTATCTGCTGTTTGCGCTAGGATTTATCGTTTCACTGCGCTAGAACGCGTCAGCAAAAATACTCCGGTCAGGATTTGCCACAGGGTGATGGGGTAAACCGAGGCACGTTCGATAATGCCGATTGGGAAGAGTGCGGCGGTGATAGCCGCCATACAGGCCAGTCCCAGACAGCCTAAAGACAAACTCAGCCAGGCGTAAGCGGTGAATCCTGGACGGGCGTGCATCATCCAGCCGACGGTAATCAGGCACAGATTACCGCCCGCTATCGCCAGCACCGCCCCTATCTCATGCGGCGTTACGCCTTTGCCCGCCGAGCCGCTGTGGAACAGGGCAATCATCACGCCGCCTGCGCCGTGAAGCAATCCACAGAGCAGAAACAGCCATCGTCCTGAGCCATTAAACAGGGGAAGCAGTAGGCAGCAGGCAATAAAAAACAGCCCCCCCTCAAGGGCAAAGCCGCCGTTCATTATGCTATGCAGCGGAGAACGCAGCGGAATACCGAGGTCACTGATGTAATTCTGACTGTAGGAATAGGCCGGAGAATGCCAGCCTGCCGCACTGACCCACTCCGCCAGCAGATACTGCACGCCGCCGAGGCTAAAACACAGCGCGCCCACTCTTTGTTGAATCTGAGACATCTGCATATTCATCCTGTTAAAAAGGCTTAGGCCGCATTCTTGACCGGTGGCGCGTCGCTCTCAAGACGCTGACGACGTCTCAGGTTGGGGAACCATTTCATCCACAGCGCGACCACCACCAACGTACCGACGCCGCCCAGCGCCGCCGCCGGAACCGCACCCAGCCACGCGGCCAACATGCCGGACTCAAACTCACCGAGCTGGTTTGAGGTATTGATAAATATAGAGTTCACCGCGCTAACGCGGCCACGCATATCGTCCGGGGTTTCGAGCTGCACCAGCGAACCGCGAATTACCATGCTGACCATATCAAAACCGCCGAGGGCAAACAGCGCCAGCATGGACAGCCAGAGTGTCGTTGAAAGCGCAAAAACAATCGTCGCGATGCCAAAACCCGCAACGGCGGCAAACATAGTCATCCCCACGTTGCGGCTCAGCGCACGGCGGCTGAGCCAGAAACCGACCAGCAATGCCCCGACCGCAGGCGCACCGCGCAGCAGGCCAAGCCCCCAGGGACCGGTGTGCAAAATGTCATGGGCAAAGATAGGCAGCAAGGCGGTCGCGCCGCCGAGGAGCACGGCGAACAGGTCTAGCGAGATAACGCCCAGCACGTCGGGGCGATTGCGGATAAAACTGATCCCGGCAAACAGCGTCTTGAAAGTGGCCGGGACGCGGCGAGGCGGTGCCTGCTCGTAGCGCAAACGGCTGACCATCAGCGCGGAGAGCAGATAGAGCGCCGTACAGACACCATAGACCACGTCGGCGCCGGCGATATACAGCAGGCCCCCGAGCGCAGGTCCGACCATCGCCGAGGCCTGCCCCGCAACGCTGTTGGCCGCCATCGCGCGCGGTAGCACGGCCGGTGGCACCAGCGCAGGCAGCATCGACAGCTGCGACGGCCCCTCCATCGCCTTGGCCGTCGAGGCGACAAACAGCAGACCGAGCACGATAAACTCGTTGATGTGATGGGTGAACGTCATCGCGGCCAACGCCGCAATTGCCAGCGCCTCAACCAGCTGCGCCAGCACCACGATACGGCGGCGGTCGAACTGATCGGCAAGATGACCGGCGACCAGCGCCAGTGAAACCGACGGCAGAAACTGCACCAGACCAATCAGACCAAGGTCCAAGGCACGGCCGGTAATCGAATAAATCTGCCAGCTGACCACAATGGTCAGCATCTGAAAACCAAAGCTGGAGGAGGCGCGAGCTATCCAGAAAGCGACAAAAGAACGGTGTTGCAACAGCGAGTCCGAGTGAACGGAAGGAGGAGGCATGATGGTTCCCTGAAAAAAAATCGTTCAACGTAATAATAGTTATTCAACTATACAAAAAAGTATTTTTACCATAGATAATTAACAAAACTAAAAGATATAACCTCCGCTGCATAAAAAAACCGCTTAAGAATAAATAAGCGGTTTACACTTCGCGGCGTGAAATTACGCCACCGCCCTTCCCCGACCCGGGATGTGGCTCAACAATTGGCGGGTATAGTCGCTTCGCGGGCTGTCAAAAACCTGCTCCGCCGTCGCCTGCTCAACCACCTTGCCATGCTGCATCACCACCACATAGTCGGAAATCTGCCTTACCACCGCGAGGTCGTGGGAGATAAACAGATAGCTCAGCCCGAGTTCGCGCTGTAGCTTGTCGAGCAAAGTCAAAATCTGCGACTGTACGGCGGCATCAAGCGCCGATACCGGCTCGTCGAGGACCACCAGTTCGGGTGAAATGGCCAGCGCACGGGCAATCGCCACCCGCTGACGCTGCCCCCCGGAAAGCGCAGAAGGCCGCACATCGAGCAGGCGACGCGGCAACTCTACGCTGTCCATCAGCCACTCGGCCCGCTCGCGACGAGTTTTGCGGTCACCGATACGAAAGGCTTCCAGCGGCTCGGTAATGATCTCCAGCAGCGACATTTTCGGGTCTAGCGAGGCGTAAGGGTTCTGATACACCACCTGCACCCGGCGGCGAAATGCCTGTCGGTCGGCACGGTTCGGTGCGCTAAAGTCTTTGCCGTCAAACTCAATTCGTCCTTCGTCCTGCGCCTCTAGCCCAAGCAGCATGCGCACGGTGGTCGATTTACCCGAGCCGGACTCGCCAACCAGGCTGGTCGTGCCCCCGCGCACCACAGGAAACGATACCCGATCGACGGCGGTAAAGGTTCCACCGCCGCCGGAAGCGAAGCGCTTAACTAATCCCTCGGCGCGCAGCAGCACGTCGCTGTGCTGCACGCCAAGCCGACGCGGCACCTCAAAAAAGGCCGGTGAAGCATGCAACAGCTGGCGTGTATAGGCGTGTTTGGGCTGATTAAACAGCGCAGCGGCCGGGCCGCTTTCTACCACCTTGCCCTGCTGCATCACCAGCACCCGATCGGCGCGTTCGAGCGCGACCTGCAGGTCATGGGTTATCAGCAGCAGCGCGATGCCCTTGCTGCGCACGATGCTCTCGAGGGCGTCCAGCACCTGTTTCTGCACGCTGACGTCCAGCGCGCTGGTTGGCTCGTCGGCAATAATCAGTTTGGGATGATGACTCATCGCCATCGCCAGCAGCACGCGTTGACGCATGCCGCCTGAAAGCTGATGCGGATAACTGTGCAGCACCCGCTGTGGGTCATGCAGCCCGACTTCGGCCAGCAGACCTTCGACCCTTACCGCCGCCTGCTTCTTGCTCACGCCGTGCAGCGTCAATGCCTCGAGCATCTGCTTCCCTATGGTCTGAATCGGGTTGAGCGACTGCCCGGGATCCTGCGGTACGAAGCCGATATCCAGCCCTCGCAGCTGCTGCCAGCGCCGCTGACCCGCATTTTCCAGCGACTCACCGTCAAGAGATAAGGTCCCCGAGAGCCGCTGCGCCTGTCTGCCCAGCAGCCCCACCAGCGCGGAGGCGGTGGTTGACTTACCTGAGCCGGAACCACCGACAATCGCCAGCACCTCGCCGGGCGCGAGCTGTAAATCCAACTCGTCTACCGCGCGCAGCGTCTGGCCATCTTTCAACCGGTAGTCAATGCTCAGTCTTTCGACCGACAGTAAAACCGGCTTAGCCTGAATTTCTGGAGTCTGACTCATTGTTCCTCCGCCCTGTCTTGAATGAAACCGGCAACGCGATTAGTGGCCAGTACGGCGAACACAATCATCAGCCCCGGGAGCGTGGTGTACCACCAGGCGGCGGCGATATAGTTACGCCCCTCAGACACCAGCAGCCCCCACTCCGGCTGCGGCGGCGGAGCGCCAAAGCCGAGAAAGCTCAGCGCCGATACCGACAGCAGCGCAAAGCCAAACTCGAGCGCCGCCAGCGACAGCACCGGAGCGAGCGCGTGCGGCAGGATGTGGCGTCGAATAATCGTCAGATGACTCACGCCCCCGGCGCGGGCCGCTTCAACGAACAGATTAACCTTGCTGCGCAATACTTCACCGCGCGACAGCCGGGCGAAGGTGGCGATAGACGACAGCCCGACGGCAATTGCGATATGCAGCGTGCCAAAGCCCAACACCGTCACAATGGCCATCGCCAGCAGCAGGTTGGGGATCGCCATCAGCACGTCGATGATACGCATAAACAGGTGATCGGTTTGTCCCCCGATATAACCGGCAATCACCCCGACGCTCGCCCCCACAACCAGCGCAATCGCCACCGAAAACAGCGTCGCCTTGAGGGTAAGCGCGGTACCAAACACCGTGCGGCTGTAGATATCACGCCCGAGGTGATCGGTGCCGAACCAGTGCGCAAGCGACGGCGGCTGCAAGGCTACCAGCGGGTTGCCGACCAACGGATCCTGATGCGCAAAAATAGCGGGAACCACGCCCCACAGCGCAATCAGCAGCAGCACCACCAGGCTGAGCCACAGCGTAAAAGCAAAGCGTGGACGCGAGGCCAGACGGCGCTCACCGGGCAGAATTAAGCTCATTTGCCCCCTCCCGCCGAGCCGCTGTCAATGCGCGGGTCAAGCAACGGATACAGCAGGTCCACCACGAAGTTGACCAGCACGAAGACCGTCGCGGCGGTTAACACCACCCCCTGCACCACCGGAATATCCTGCGTGGAGACCGCGCCCTGCGCCAGCCTGCCGAGGCCCTCGCGCGAGAAAATGGTTTCGGTCACCACCGCCCCGGCCAGCAAGTGTCCAAAGATCATGCCGGTCAGCGTCAACAGCGGGACCGCCGCATTGGGCAGCACGTGTCGCCACAGCAGATGTGCGGTGCTGGCCCCCTTGAGACGAAGCGCATCGATAAACGGCCGACGCCACACTTCGGCAAGCGACCGGCTCATTACCTGCGCCAGCGTGGCCGCCGTAGGTACCGCCAGCGTCAAGGTCGGCAGCACCAACGACTGCCAGCCATGGTTGCCCATCGCAGGAAACCACGGTCGGGTGAACGAGAACGCCTGTAGCAACAGCAGGCCAAGCCAGAACGTCGGCAGCGCCGCGCCGAGCGAGGGTAAGGTCAGTAACGCCGACTTTATGCGCCCCGCAGGCAATACGCTCACCCCGGCGGCCAGCCCCCCGCCGATAACGATGGCAACCGCCAACGCACAGACGGCCAGCAGCAACGTCGGCGGTAGCGCCTGCATTACCAGACGCGTCACCGGATCGCCACTGACAATAGAATGCCCAAGATTGAGGTGCAGCAGGTCCCAAATCGCCCAGGCGTACTGCACATAAAACGGCTGGTCGAGGTGGTATTGCGCCTTGAGCGCATTGACCTGCGCGATGTCCACAGTGCTCTGTTCACCCTGATTGAGCATGATGGTCACCGGGTCCGACGGCAGAATATAGAGGATCAGGAAGGTGAGCGTGTAGGCCGCCCACAGGACGGCAACACTCATCAACACCCGCTTCACCAGCCGAGGGAGGCGAAGAGAGGGGCGATTAATCTTGTCAATTGGGTTGTCCGAAACCCAGGTTTTGTCTGTCATGCGCCCCTCTTCTCTCGGTTATTACTTTGGCGAAAGCCAGGTGTCATAAAGCTGGAAGCGCGACGACGCATCGTAGCGGAAGCCGTGCACGTTATTGCCGGTAGCAATCACCGTCGCCAGCTCGACCAGTGGAATCGCGTCGCCGTCGGCAATCAGCCCCTTCGCCGCGTCGGTCACCAGTTGCTGACGCTTTTCGGTGTCCAGGGTCTGGCTCGACTGCTGAAGCGCGGTGTCAATCTGGTTCGCCCCGCGCTTGTTCACGTTGCGTCCCCCCGGACCGGCATCGAACACCGTACGCAGAACGTCCGGGTCAGAACGGGTCAGGTTATAGAACTCAGCCTCCTGTGCGCCGCTGGACTGACGGGCGATCACTTGCCCTATCGGCGCCTTGTCAAGCTGCATATCGATTCCTACCTGCTTTAGCTGCTGCTGAACCAACTCGATAAACGGCGCAGACTGCCAGTAGGTCAGCGTAAAGCTCAGACGCTTGCCGTCCTTCACGCGCACACCGTCCGCCCCCACTTTCCAGCCGTCGTTGTCTAACAGACTCTTGGCCGCCTGCGGGTCATACTTGAGCTGGCTCGAGAGGTTCTGATACAGCGGCGTCGTTTTCGCCAGCACAGAGCTGGCCGGTGCCTGATAGCGCGAAAGAATCGGTTGCAGCGCCGCGCGGTCAATCGCCAGATTCAGCGCCTGACGCACGTTAATGTCCGCCATCAGGGGTTTCGACTGATTCGGGAACAGGCTGTAGACCAGCCCCGGGTTAGTGCGGGCAATAATCGGTAATTTCTTGGCCAGAATCAGCGGTTCGTCCTGCGGCGTCACGCCTGCATTGAGGTCGAGCTGTCCCGAAACCAGGCTGCCAAAACGCACGCCGGATTCGGGGATAACGCGATACTCGATGCCGTCGAGATAGCTGTCACCCTGATGCTTCGCCAGCGACGACGGCCATTTGTAGCCGCTACGACGGGTGATATCGACCTTCTGATTGTGCACAAAGGTCGAAAGCACGAACGGCCCAGTGCCGATAAGACCGCCCTGACAGCGCGCGTCCACCGTGGCTTTCACCGTCTGGGAAGCGAAGAACCCGAGGCTCATGGTCGAGGTCGCCTGCAGGAATTGGGCGTTCGGCTGCGCAAACACGACAGTGACGTGATTGGCGTCCGGGGTATCGATTTCGGTGAGGCCCTTCAGATAGGTCGAGGCCAGCGAGGCGCGGGCACCCATGGCCACGATCGCTTGAAGATTATCCTTGACCGACTGGGCGTTAAAGGCGGTACCGTCGCTGAAGGTCACCCCGTCACGCAGGGTAAAACTGAAGCGGCGGTTGTCGTCGCTGACCTTCCAGTCGGTTGCCAGCCACGGCACAATCTTGCCGGTGGCGGGGTCCTGATCGGTCAGTGAATCGGTTAACTGACGGCCAATATTGAGCGAATTGTTGTTGCCGACCTGCTGCGGATCGAGGCAGTTGGGGTCGGTGTCGATAGCCACGACCAGCGTACCGCCGCTGTGAGGCGTATCGGCGGCAGCTTTATGGTCGGCGGTCGCGGCCTGCGGTTTGTCACAGGCAGAAAGCGCGGTGGCGATCATCAGAGGAAAAACAAGCCGGCGCAGTCGCGCGCCGGTGGTAGTGTTCCCCGTTACAGCGGTATTGAAAGCAAAGCGTTCCTGCACGTCCCTATCCTTTTTTAATTATTTAGCCGCGACGTCTTCAGACTGATACGCCCTGCTTTTGTTGGCATAACGGTTGGTCTTGAAGGGGATATCCAAACGTTCACGCAGCGTCTTCGCCTCGGTCGACGGATGCCAGTAGCCGCGTTCAGCCAGAATCGGCAGTACCAGACGCGTGACGTCATCAAGCGCCTCGGTCAGCACCGGCCCGCTGATGATAAAGCCCGTTGCGCCGCCCTCTTCGACCCAGCGAATAAAGGTGTCAGCCACCTGCTCCGGCGTACCGAAGAATTCGCCCTTCGGCAGCGTGGTGCGGAACGCTATGTCACGCAGCGTCAGGTTCTCTTCTTTAGCCAGGCGCTTTATCTGATCGGTTGTCGAACGGAAGGTGTTCTGTCCTAAATCGCCGACGTCTGGGAAAGGACCGTCCAGCGGATACTGCGAGAAGTCGTGGTGGTCAAAGAAACGTCCCAGATAGGCCAGCGCGTCGTCGACCGACAGCAGTGACAGCAGATACTGGTATTTGGCTTCGGCCTCTTCCTCGGTACGGCCAACGATAGGGCTGATGCCTGGGAAAATGCCCACCGGATGACGATGATTTTTAGCCACTTCCTGCTGTAGTTTAGTGCTGTACTCCTGCGCCTCTTCCAAAGTGCGCGCGTTGGTGAACACCGCATCGGCAGATTTACCCGCCAGCGCAATCCCGGTGTCCGAAGCACCCGCCTGGAAGATAACCGGCTGTCCCTGCGGAGAGCGCTGAATGTTCAGCGGGCCAGCGACCGAGAAGAAACGTCCTTCGTGGTTCAGTTTGTGCAGCTTGGAGGCATCGAAGAACACGCCGCTTTCGCGATCGCGAGTGAAAGCATCGTCTTCCCACGAGTCCCACAGCCCCTGCACCACGTTGATATATTCCTCGGCAATCTGGTAACGCAGCGAGTGCTCGGGATGGTCCTTGCCAAAGTTCTTGGCAGACCCTGCCAGCGGCGAGGTGACCACGTTCCAACCCGCGCGTCCCTGACTGATGTTGTCGATAGAGGCCAGCTGGCGCGCCACGGTGAAGGGGTCGCTGTATGAGGTAGAAATGGTGCCCGCCAGACCGATATTCTGGGTCACCGACGCCAGCGCCGACAGCAGCGCAATAGGTTCGAAACGGTTGAGGAAGTGCGGCAGCGATTTTTCATTGATATGCAAACCGTCGGCGACAAAAAGGAAGTCGAAATTCGCTGCCTCGGCGCGCAGCGCCAGCTCTCTAAAGTAGGGGAAATTAACGCTGGCGTCGGCGGGTGCCTTCTCATGACGCCATGAATTCATATGCCCACCGGCACCGTGCAACATCAGGCCTAATTTAATACTTTTCTTTGATTGGCTCATGGGAAGCATCCTTTATTACAGAGAGGTTTTATTTGATATTTCCATAAAACCCGGATCCCGCTAAATACAAAAACGTCCCATTAATTGCCACTATTTAGCTATAGATAATATCGGCCATTTTCCCTGGTTGTCTTTAATCCCTCCGCATTTCCACTTTATCAATTTGGATAGTCATTTTTGTTGTTTTACTTCGGGTTAAGCCTCGGGAATAGTGAAAATCAACAGCTCAACGAGTTAAAAACACAGGATAAATAATAACAATGATGCACAGAGCCAAATTAACCGTCGTCGCCGCCTTATTAGGTATTTCATCGCTGGCCCACGCTGCCAATACCGGTATTGATCTCGTTGCCAACGAGAAGCCAATAGACACGCCTAAAAGCGCCGAAGCGGCAGCCAAAATACCGGCAAATTTTAAATTCGTGACGCCCGGTACGTTAACGGTCGCGATCGCCGTATTAGGCAGCTCCCCGCCGTTTGGTACTTACGCCAGAGACAACAAAACGATTATCGGCAGCGAAGCGGATATCGCCCGCCTGGTTGCCGACGGCCTGGGCCTGAAGCTTAAGCTGGTGCCTTCTGCATGGGAAGACTGGCCGTTGGGCGTGACCTCCGGTAAATACGACGCCGCAATCTTCAACATAACCGTCACCAAAGAGCGTAAGGAAAAGTTCGACTTCGCCACTTATCGTCAGGACACGCTGGGCTTCTACGTGAAATCCACCAGCAGCATCACCTCGATAAAATCTGCGCCTGATATCGCCGGTAAACGCATTATTGTCGGCTCGGGCACCAATCAGGAAGCGGTGCTGCTGGCCTGGGACAAAGAGAATCAGGCTAAAGGGCTCAAGCCGTTTACGCCGATTTACGTGACCGACAACGCCGCGTCTTCGCTGGCGCTTCAGTCAGGCCGTGCCGACGCCACCTTTGGACCTAACGTCTCCGCCGCCTACCAGTCAAGGCTGACGGGCAACACCAAGCTGGTTGGCATCGTGCCGGGCGGTTGGCCGAAAACGGCCAATATCGCGGTCACCATCAAAAAAGGTAACGGACTGGTCAACGCGGTGCAGGCTTCTCTGAACAGCGCGATTGCCAGCGGCGCCTACATCAAGGTGCTGGACCGTTGGGCCGAAGCCTCTGAGAAAATCGATCACTCAGAGATTAATCCGCCGGGCCTCGGCGACTGATTGAGGACATGACCTATGAGCCAGGACAAGTTTATTCATACTCAAGCCGACAACCCGCTGATCGTGCCGATTATCGAGGGTCTGTTTGGTGAATACCGCGCACGCTACGGTGACTTTTTTAGCAACAATCAGGAAGTGGATCCACCGAGCCTGTATGCCGCGCCGGACGGCGTTTTTATTGTGCTACTGCGCGATGAGCGACCGATTGCGATGGGTGCCTACAAACGTTATGACGAGAACACCGCCGAGCTGAAGCGCATCTGGACCGACTCGGCGCTGCGCCGTCAGGGGCTGGCGCAGAAGGTGGTGCAAGAGCTGGAGCGTCTGGCGCTGAATCAGGGCTATACGCGGGTGTTTCTGACCACCGGTTTCCGTCAGCCGGAAGCGGTAAAACTCTATCTGTCTCAAGGTTATGATCCACAGTTTGATATTACGTTGGACCGTGAAATATTTTCTAAACCGCCCTACGACGGCCGTCTGCGTTTCCTGAAGTCGCTAACGCCGACCGCTGCCGTAAAAGAGACCACGCTGGTCAAAGATTTGAAGGAAAAGGCCTATGACTGATTCAAGCCCGCGCCCTACTCCTTCTGCTCCGCTTAAGGTTGTTCCGGCTCGTTACCCCCTGCGCCTTCTCGGCGCAGTTTTCGCCCTGTTTATCCTGTTAGCCATCGTACAGTCGGTTGCCACCAACCCTCGCTGGGAATGGGCGGTATTCCGTCAGTGGTTCTTCAACCCGGTTATCCTTGAAGGTCTCGGCAGAACGCTGCTGCTGACGCTGCTCGGCACCGTATTTGGTATCATTTTTGGCACCCTTTTAGCCCTTGCGCGTTTATCAAAATCCTATTTATTGAACTCACTGGCCTGGGCATACATCTGGCTGTTCCGCTCCCTGCCGCTGCTGCTGGTGCTGATTGTTCTCTATAACTTCTCTTACCTGTACGACAACCTGTCGTTGGGTATTCCGTTTACCTCGATTGAGTTCTTTAAACACCCGACCGTTGACCTGCTGGACCAGTTCACCGTCGCGGTGATTGGCCTCTCCGCCGTGCAGTCAGCCTATACCGCCGAGATTATTCGCGGGGGCATCGTCGGCGTCGAGCAAGGCCAACATGAAGCCGCCGCCGCGCTGGGCCTGCCGGGGTATCGTCGCACCTTCCGCATCATTCTGCCGCAGGCGCTGCGGGCGATTATCCCCACCGGTTTCAATGAAGTGATCGGTCTCGCGAAAGGCACGTCCATCGTGTATGTACTGGCGATGCCTGACCTGTTCTATACCGTACAAGTTCTGTATAACCGCTCGCAGCAGGTTATCCCGATGCTGATGGTCGCCACCGTCTGGTATCTGGTCATCACTACCGTTCTGTCTGTGCTGCAGTATTACGTCGAGCGTTATTTCTCTCGCGGTGCAACGCGTCAGGTTGCGCCAACCCCGCTACAGCGTCTGCGCCTGTGGCGTACCGCAAAGCCTTAACTGGAGCGATGAACTATGTCAGAAGCTTTTGATCTCTACGTGACGCGCCCCGGGCAGGCGGCGCCGGAAGCGGTGGCCACCCCGCGTACACGCACCCAGACCGCAGGCCGAATTGAAATCAGCAATCTCAGCAAATCTTTTGGGCTGCACAAGGCGCTGAACGACGTCAGCCTGACGATTGAGCCCGGCACGGTGACGGTGATCCTCGGCCCTTCCGGCTCGGGAAAATCGACCCTGCTGCGCACCATCAACCATCTTGAACGGGTTGATGAAGGCTTTATTCAGATAGACGGCGATTACGTCGGCTATCGTCGTAAAGGTGACAAGCTGTACGAGCTGAAGGAAAAAGCTATCCTCAAGCAGCGTATCCACTGCGGCTATGTGTTCCAGAACTTTAACCTGTTCCCGCACATGACCGTGCTGGACAACATCATTGAAGCACCGATTGTCCACGGGCTGCTAAACCGTAAACAGGCCATAGAGCGCGCCTATGAGCTGCTGGATACCGTGGGTCTGCGCGAAAAAGCTAACGCCTGGCCGCGCCACCTTTCCGGTGGGCAGCAGCAGCGTATCGCCATCGCGCGTGCACTGGCGCTCAACCCGAAGGTGATGCTGTTTGATGAACCGACCTCGGCGCTGGATCCGGAGCTGGTCGGTGAAGTCTTGGACGTGATTAAAAAGTTGGCCGAATCTGGCGTTACCCTGGTGGTGGTCACTCATGAGATTGGCTTCGCGCGTCAGGTTGCCGACCGAGTGGTATTCATGGTGGACGGTGCGGTGGTTGAAACCGGCAGCGCGTCTCAGGTGTTGGACAACCCGCGTCATCAGCGTACCCGCCGCTTCCTCGAAAAAGTGCTATAAACCGCCGAAATAAAGGGCGATCCAGGCAAGGCTCGATAATCGTTGAAGCCTGCCCTGGACGCCCTGCTAATAAGACAGTGCCGCTGACGCCGCCCCGCTATCCGCCTCTGCAGATGAACATCCAACGCGCCCAACGGCACCACCGCATCATAATAAATCATGCCGCCCTTCTCGATTGAAAAGTACACACTCGGTTACACAGGTAAACTGTACAGCTAAACTGCACAGTTCTACACTTTCATCATGTTAGTTACTCTGCTTAGAGATCCTACGATGAATGAGTCCCTGCCCCTCAACGCGCTGGCCGCCGAACTGCGTATTTCTGCCGGAAAACTGGTCCGCAGAATGCGTGAACAGTCGCGCCCCGGTGATTTCACCACCTCGCAAAAGTCGGTGCTGTTGCGTATCGACAGAGACGGCCCAGCGACGGTGTCGGCGCTGGCCCGTGCAGAAAGCGTGCGCCCGCAGTCAATGCGCATGACGGTGGCGGCATTGCAGACGTTGGGCGCACTGAGCGGCAGCCCCGACCCCACCGATGGACGCCAGACCCTGGTTTCGCTGACCCCCGCTTTTCGTAAGAAGCTTAACGCCAGCCGCGCCGCAAAGGAGGACTGGCTGGTACAGGCACTGCAACACCAGCTTACGGCCAGCGAACAGCAACAGCTGGCCGCTACGTTACAACTGATACAACGACTTGCTGACTACTGAGTCATTACCTTCTTAGAGCGCTAAAATATGACCACCACTACAAAAGGCGTTTTCCGATCCCTACGGATCTTCAACTACCGCGTCTGGGCCGCTGGCGCGCTTATCTCCAATATCGGTACCTGGATGCAGCGCACGGCGCAGGACTGGCTGGTACTGACCCAGCTCACCCACCACAACGCCTCGGCGGTGGGTATTGTCATGGCGTTGCAGTTTGGCCCGCAGATGCTGCTGCTGCCGTGGACCGGCTTTGCCGCCGACTATTTCAACCAACGCAAGATGCTGATGTTTACGCAGGCGACGATGGGCGCATTGGCCATCGTACTGGGTATCATGACCGTCGCTGGGGTGGTGCAGCTGTGGCACGTTTATGTGTTCGCCTTTCTGTTCGGCTGCGTGTCGGCCTTCGATGCGCCGGTCAGGCAAACCTTCGTGGCCGAACTGGTGGGAGACGCCGACCTGTCGAACGCGGTGGCGCTCAACTCGACCTCATTCAACGCGGCGCGGATGGTGGGACCGGCGATTGCCGGACTGACTATCGCCTCGGTCGGGACCGGTTGGGCATTTATCGTTAACGGTATCAGCTTTATTGCGGTGCTGACCTCGCTGTCGCTGTTCCGCCTCGATGAGCTGCACCCCAACGCCCGCGCGGCGCGTAAAAAAGGCAGCTTCCTCGAAGGGTTTAGCTACGTCTGGGCGCGGCCCGACCTGAAGGCATCGATGATTATGCTGTTCCTGATTGGCACCTTCGGCCTTAATTACCCGATATTTCTTTCGACCATGGCGGTCAGCGTGTTCCATACCGACGCACGAGGATACGGCATGCTCTCGACCTTTATGGCGATTGGGACTATCTCGGGTGCGCTGCTGGCGGCGGGACGGGACAAACCCAGGTTTAACCTGATGATAGTCGGTGCTTCCTTTTTCGGCCTCGGCGGACTGCTTGCCGCCTTGGCTCCGACCTATTGGCTGTTCGCCGCTTCGCTCATTGTCATCGGCGTCGCGGCTCTGACTTTCATGAACACCAGCGGCAGCCTGATGCAGCTCTCGACCGAACCCGCGATGCGTGGCCGGGTGATGGCGCTACGCGTGGGCGTTGCGTTGGGAGGAACGCCGATTGGTGCGCCGATCGTCGGTTGGGTCGCCGACAACTTCGGGCCGCGCTGGTCGCTGGGAGTCGGCGCAGCAGCAGGCTTTCTTGCCGCGCTGGTTGGGCTTTACGCCATCATGCAGCAGAAGAAAAATCCGCAGCCGATTTAATGATTGCCCCGCAGAGCAGGCTCTATTGCAGCCACTTCCTTGACCGGTGCAGGCTGGCTCTGACCACCAGAATATGAAAGGGTTTTATCGCGGCAAGATAGGCGTGGCCGAGCAGGTTGTGGCAGTGAACCACGGTTGTCGCAACCAGCTCATCGCCGTTGGGACCCTCGCGGCGAAATATCGACAGGCGAAAATCAAGATGATCGTCATCTTCGCCGAAAATAATCTCGCGTTCGGAACGGCTTAATACCCGGAAGAAGTCGATTTTTTCGGCCTGCTGCCCGTCTATTTCCGCTCGCAGCGTGCGCGTTGTCTTAAGACCAAAAGAGGCGGCTCCCTTATCGCGAAGGGCAAGCAATGCCTTGAACCACGGCGCAGGATGACCGAGCACCGCCTGTGCCAAGGCATTGATATCGCGGGTATCTTCAGGCAGCAGCTTGAGGGTAAAGGCATCGACCAGATTCGCACGCTGATAATACGGCGTCAGCTGGCTGTCGACGGGGGGTTTAGCCGATTTTATACGGCCTTCGCAAGACGGAAATAGCGCCATGATTCTCATCCCTAAAGAGTGAAAGAATTTCCTGTACAGGGATGAGATTAGCAGCTGTTAATGCGTTGACTGCGTTTTTATCGCATCCTTTAGTGTCAATAAATGCTACTGCGGGAAAATGCCCTTAAAGCTGGTTTTCTTGCGCGGTTCGGTCATTAGCGACGCCAGCGCATCGACGCAGGCGAGGTAATGCGGCGTTTTCTTGTGGGCGTTTACCGCCTCAATATCGCGATAGGCTTCGTAAACATAAAAGCGCGTTGGCACTTTTTCGTCCTGTAATACGTCAAATCGCAAATTTCCCGCTTCCTGTAATGCACCAAGATGGTTCAACTCGAAGACGCGTAAAAACTCATCGACCTTATCGGCCTTAACGTTAATTTCAACCAGGGTGACTTCCATCATCCTCTCCTTTTGGCAGGCCTGGGTTTATTGATACCTGAAAGAGTTTAGCCGCTGTATCGCGCGGGCCGTGGACACATTAAAGGAAATGCAAGACACATCACAATTAGCAAACTTTGCCGCTCAAATAATTGTTATCACAGCAAAACAGCGCCCACTATTAGTCTAGGTTTCCACTCAAGAGAGGATGAGTATGAACTCACCCAGCACCTCGTCAGGCAATGCGTCTTATCTTATGGCTCTGGATGCCGGCACCGGCAGCATTCGCGCGGTCATTTTTTCTCTTGAGGGTCAGCAGATAGCCGTAGGTCAGGCCGAATGGCAGCATAATCCGCTGGCAGACGTGCCGGGGTCGATGGAGTTCGACTTGCACAAAAACTGGCAACTCACCTGCCAATGCATTCGACAGGCGCTGGCCGCCGCTCACCTGCCCGCCTCGGCCATCGCCGCAGTTGCCGCCTGTTCGATGCGCGAAGGCATTGTTCTCTATGATAAATCTGGGGAACCCCTGTGGGCATGCGCCAACGTGGACTCCCGCGCGAGCCGTGAAGTCAGCGAGCTGAAAGAGATTCATCACGGAGAGTTCGAGCGAGAGGCCTATCTGCACTCTGGACAGACGCTGGCGCTCGGCGCGATGCCACGTTTGCTGTGGCTGGCGCATCACCGTCCGGATATCTATCGCCGGGCCGCCACCTTGACCATGATAAGCGACTGGCTTGCCTATATGCTGACCGGGGAACTTGCGGTTGATCCGTCTAATGCCGGCACCACCGGTATGCTGAGTCTGGAAACCCGCAACTGGCACCCCGAACTGCTCGAGCTTGCGGGTCTGCGCGCCGATATATTATCGCCGGTGCTGGAAACCGGCACCCGACTGGGCAGCGTGACCGCCCTCAGCGCGGAACAGTGTGGACTCAAGGCCGGCACGCCGGTCGGCATGGGCGGCGGCGACGTGCAGCTTGGCTCGCTCGGGCTTGGACTGGTCCACGCCGGACAAACGGCGGTACTGGGCGGCAGCTTCTGGCAGCAGGTGGTTAACCTGCCGCGCCCCGTGACCGACCCGCAGATGAATATCCGCATTAATCCGCACGTCATCCCCGGTATGGCACAGGCGGAGTGCATCAGTTTCTTTACCGGATTAACCATGCGCTGGTTCCGCGATGCCTTCTGCAGCGAAGAAAAGCTGCTGGCAGAGCGCCTGGGGGTAGATACCTATAGCCTGCTCGAAGAAATGGCGGCGCGGGTACCGGCGGGTTCCTGGGGCGTAATGCCTATCTTCTCCGACGCGATGCATTTCAAGAACTGGTACCACGCCGCGCCGTCGTTTATCAACCTGTCGATCGATCCGCAGAAGTGCAACAAGCAGACCTTATTCCGCGCGCTGGAGGAGAATGCCGCGATTGTCTCGGCCTGTAATCTTGATCTTATCGCCGAGTTTTCCGGGGTAAACGCCTCGTCGCTGGTGTTTGCCGGTGGCGGCTCGAAGGGCAAGCTGTGGAGTCAGATTCTGAGCGACGTCACCGGTAAACCGGTCAAAGTGCCACAGGTGAAAGAGGCGACGGCGCTGGGCTGTGCGATTGCCGCAGGCGTAGCGGCGGGGCTTTATCGGTCGCTGGCGGAAACCGGCGAGGCGCTCGTGCGCTGGGAGCGGGAATATCAGCCCAACGCTGCGCATCATGAGGGCTATATGGCGCAAAAAACTCACTGGCAGGCAGTCTATGCCGATCAGTTGACGCTGGTCGACAGCGGGCTGACCACCTCGATGTGGAAAGCCCCGGGCCTGTAAATCAGCTCACCGCCAGCAGCGGGCGCACCTCTTCGCGTTCGCGGCTTTCGGCCATCAGCGAGAGCAGAATTTTTTGTACCGCCTGGGCAGGCTGTGACAGCGGCAAATGGTCAGAAACACAGAGTGAAAGCGGAGCCTGAATCGACGGACTGCTGATGCAGGCCATCCAGGCATTGGCCGGTCCAACGATAGCGCGCGCCGCAGACTCCGGCAAAATAGTGGCTCCCAGACCGCTGGCAATCGCAGCGGTCAGCGTGCTGGCCGACTCTATTTCTCCGATCACTTTCGCCGCTAGCCTTCTCAGCACCATCGCGTCGTCCACCAGCTTGCGCAGCACGTCATGGGTGCGCGGCAGGAACAGGTTGAGCTTGGCGACGTCGGTCAATTCGACAAATTTACCCGGATTCGGCACCGAATGGGTGGCCACCAGATATAAATCTTCTTTTATCAGCGGCATATAGGACAGACCGGGGATCGGCTTGTTGCCGTACAGCACCGCCATGTCCATACGGCCATTGACCGTCTGGTCGATAAGCTCACTGCCAAAATTCTCGTTTAAATACAGTAGAATGCCGGGATGTTGTTCCCGCACCGCCTGCAACAGCGGCAACGCCAGCAACGATGCGGCAGTGCCGGGGGCCATGCCCACCGAGACCTGACCATTCAACGCCATGCCAGCACAGTTGACTGCGCTGTGCGCCTGCTCACACTGGCGCAGGATAGTTTGCGCGTGAGCATAAAGAATGTTGCCCGCCTCAGTCGGCGTTACCCCACGCTTGGTACGAACCAGAAGCTGCTGCTTCAGTTCACCTTCAAGCGTAGCCAGCTGTTGGCTCAGGGCCGGTTGAGCGATATGCAGCACATCTGCAGCCTGCGTGAGACTGCCGATATCGACGATTTTCACGAAGTACTTTAAGCGTCTGAGATTCATCTCTGTCTCCATCGAGCCTGGTGGTTGCATTAAGGGTAAAAAGGGTCGCCCCTGGCTGAAGCAAAATGTATTTATCATAATTTCCGTGAATACTTTATCCGCCGGAACCTGCTAAGTGATAAAGCAAGATCAAGGCCAATCAGGCAGTTATAGAAAATACCCAGGGAAATAATCCGTCTAATGGCCTATAAAATAAGAAAAAATGCGCAGGATTTTGACAGAGGGATAAATAAAGAGAAAAGAATCGCAGATTAACTCACCCACGGTGTTGCACCATCATAATGCAAGCTTATGTTTACGAAAAAGCCCGTCACGCTGTGACAGGCTTAATGGACAACATTACACGGAAGGGATCATGCCGCCGTCAACGCGGATAACGGAGCCGGTCATATACGAAGCCTGACGGCTAGCAAGAAATGCGGCGACTGCGCCATACTCTTCCGGCTCGCCGTAACGCCCGATGGGGATGGTTGAGGCACTCTTGCTCGCCACCTCTTCGACCGAAATACCCTCGCGTCCCGCTCGTGCTTCGTCGAGCTGACCCAGTCGTTTAGTCGCAATGCGTCCCGGCAAAATCACATTAACGGTGATGCCTTCACTGGCCACTTCGCTGGCCAGCGTCTTGGACCAGCCAACCAGCGCCATACGCAGCGTGTTCGACATACCCAGGTTCGGGATCGGCGTGACAATGCCCGACGAGGTGCTGGTAATGATGCGACCCCAGCCGAGGCTGCGCATATCCGGCAACACTTTGTCGGTCAGTTGAATCAGCGAGCTGACCATGGTGGAGAACTGCGTGGCCCACAATTCCGGTGCGACGCCGCTCGCCTTGGTCGGCGGCGGGCCACCGGAGTTGTTGACCAGAATGCCGATTGGGCCAAGATATTGGTGAATGCCTGCCAACACCTGGTCAAACTTTTCCGGCTGAGTTAAATCCATGACGAACGCCTTTGCGCGTCCCCCTGCGGCTTTAATCATCTCGGCGGTTTCAATCAGTGCCGCTTCCGTACGCCCGCATACCGCCACGGCGGCCCCTTCGGCCCCCAGCGAAAGCGCCATCGCACGCCCCAATCCTCCCCCGGCACCGCTCACCAGCGCCACGCGGCCTGTAATTCCAAAATCCATCACAATCCTCTTTCGTTAGATTTACTGACTTTGTTCAAGACCATTTGATACGCAGATTGCAGGTGCTGACGCATCATCTCGGCGGCTTCACTTAACCGCTCCTCGAGCACGGCGTCGATAATAGCGACGTGCTCCTGACACCACTCGCGAACGCGCTGCTTGTTGGTATAGCTGCCAAATTCCAGCAAACGGCGCAGGCGATTTTGTTGCTGGATAGCCTGCAGGACAAAGATATTGCCGCTGAACTCGGCCAGCATTTCGTGAAAAGTGGCGTCGGTTTCAAATATCTGCCGACTGTCCACGTTGAGAATATCCGGATGATTTATCAGATAAATATGCTGAAGGCGCAGGCGCTTAAGTGCGCTTTTATCGGCGCGAAAACCGGGAGAAACCAAACCACCCGGCTCAATCATCAGGCGAAATCCGTAACCGTTACTCAGCGCGACGTCGCTGTTCAAGGTCGGCAGAAACGACCAGCCGTGGCCCTTGTTACGCGCGATCAAACCGTCTTCAGCAAGGCGCAACAAAGTGCGCGACATCACGCCACGATCGGCGTCATAGCGCTGGGCAATTTCAATTTGGGTCAATGAATCAGGCAGTTTTCCGGCGATGCGGTCTTTTACCAGCTGCTCGTACAGCTCCTGATCGCTGCTGGTCGGGACATCGATGCTGATGCGCTGTAGCTCGTCATAGGCTTTGAGCAGAAAAAAACCCTGATTGCGGCGGGCCTCGATGATGCCTAACTCGCTCAGAAGCTTGAGCGCAGCACGCACCGGCGTGCGGGAAACCCCGGCCATATCGGCCAACTGTTGCTCGCGCAGGTGATGGCCTGGCTCAAATTTTGCTTCACGTATCAGGTCGAGGATCTGGTTGGCAAGACGCCTTCCACTGGCGGTCGCTGTTTGTGTCATGAAAGCAGGCACCTAAAGTATTTATTGCAATGAATATACAATATCACAGCGTTCATTATTGGTGAAGCCTGCATGTAAATCCCCCAAATCGTGCATTTATGCACCATAAAAGAGCCTTGACTCACAACTTTAATTGTATTTAATGATACACAAAGAGCAATCCTGCTCATGAGAAAATGGAGTCTGTCATGCCGAAAAAAACTTTTTTGCGCCGATATACCACCGTATCTCTGGCTGCCCTTTGCCTGAGTCTTCCCTTGCTGAGTCAGGCGGCCACGCCGTCGCTGGTTACCCCAGGTCAGCTCACCTACGGGACTGCCGCCACCTTCATGCCCTTTGAGTTCACCCAAAACGGCCAACTGACCGGCTTTGATATTGACCTGATTACCGCCCTGTCGAAAAAACTGGCACTCAAACCTGCACCGATGTCGATGGAGTTCAAAGGGCTTATTCCCGCGCTACAGGGCAAGCGTCTGGATATCATCAACTCGGCGATGTACATCAACCCGACGCGCGCCCAACAGGTCGACTTCGTGCCTTATCTGAAAATCGGCAGCCGGGTGATTGTTGCCAAGGGTAATCCAGAGAAAATTACCGGCCGTGACCTGTCGCTGTGCGGCAAAAATATTGCCGTCACGCTGGGCGGTATCGAAGAGAGCCAGGCCCGCGCAGACAATCAGAAATGCCTCGACGCTAAAAAATCTGCCATCAATGTGCTGACCTTCCCAGCCGCCACCGACTCCGCCGTCGCCGTCGCGCAAAAACGTGCCGATGCGGAATACCTGTCTACGCCCGGTGCCGTCGCGCTCCTGAGTGAAAAAGGCGACACCTTTGAAACCACCGGCCCAGAGTTTGAAGCCGAGACCCACATTGGTTTTGCGGTACGCAAAGGCGACACCGAGATGAAAACGCTGCTGGAAACCGGGCTCAACGATCTGGTCGCAGACGGCAGTTATCAGAAACTGATCAACAAATGGCAGTTCCCGGCCTCGGTCTCGATTTTCTAATGAAAGGCTTTGTATTTTTTGCAGCACGGCAAACATCAGGTCACCGTTTTTGCACGTCTTGCTCCCTGACATTGAGGAGAAATCATGTCGCTTGATCTGGTCTGGCAATACCTGTTGTCACCGGCGTTCTTCCAGGGCGCAGTCATGACCTTGCTGATTACCGTATGTTCGCTGTTTTTTGGCGTCGTCATGGGATTGGTTCTGGCCCTGTTACAAGAGTCCCGCTTTCGGGCAGGCCCTGTTCTGGCCTTCTTCTATTTATGGCTGTTTCGCGGCACGCCGGTGCTGTTCCAAATCATCTTCGTCTACAACGTGCTGCCGAGTTTTGGCCTGCGTTTCTCGGCCTTTACCTGTGCAGTAATGGCGCTTTCGCTTAACGAAGGGGCTTACATGGCCGAGATCCTGCGCTCCGGGCTTCAGGCCGTTCGCAGCGGACAGCGCACCGCCGGTATGGCGCTGGGCATGACTCAGGGTCAGATCATGCGCAAAATCGTTCTGCCACAGGCGGCGCGCATTGTGCTGCCGCCGATGGGTAACCAGATGATCAGCATGCTGAAATCCAGCGCACTGGTGTCGGTTATCGCGGTTCAGGAATTGCTGTTGATTGCCAATCAGACCGCCAGCGCCAGCTTCCGCTACTTCGAAGCACTCTGCGCCGCCGGCATCTACTATCTGGCGCTGACCACTGTTTTCATGATTGGGCAGGCCTGGCTGGAACGCGCGCTGGATCCGAAAAAACGCAAAAAACCCGCGTTGTCACTGACCGAACGCCTGCTGCGCAGCAGCTCACCTCAATAAGGGAAAGCGGATGAAAACTGATAAACCTCTGCTGGAAATCATTGGTGTCGATAAACACTTCGGCAACCAGCACGTGCTGAAAAACTGCACGCTAAGCGTGAAACAGGGGGAAACCGTGGTGCTGATTGGCCCCTCGGGGTCCGGCAAGTCTACCCTGCTGCGCTGCGTCAACCTGCTCGAGTCGATTGAGGGCGGCAGCATCTTTTTTCGCCAGTCGGATATCACCCAGTCCAACGTCGAGCCTCACCGTCTGCGTCAGGATATCGGCATGGTGTTTCAGAACTATGAGCTGTTCTCGCATCTCACGGCGGCTGAAAACATCATGCTCGCACCGATGACTGTGCTGGGCATCAACCGCGCCGAAGCCGAGGCTCAGGCGCTGGAACTGCTCAGCAAGGTGCGGATCCCTGACAAGGCCGACAGCTTCCCCGATGAGCTTTCCGGCGGCCAGCAGCAGCGCGTAGCGATTGCCCGTGCGCTGGCGATGAAGCCCAAACTGATGCTGTTTGACGAACCCACCTCGGCGCTTGACCCCGAGATGATCCGCGAGGTGGTTGACGTTATGGCAGACCTTAGCGCCGAGGGAATGACCAGCATCGTCGTCACCCACGAAATGGGCTTTGCGCGCCGTGCGGCCAATCACATCGTGTTTATGGAAAACGGCGAAATTATCGAACACGCGACCCGCGATGAATTCTTCGGGGGATCAGTGAGCCAGAGAGCGCAACGTTTCCTCGACCAGATTTTGCACTGAGTTACTTTTTCTGCGCCTCACCAGGGCCTTCTAATTGGAGAAACCGATGAATCCATCATCGCCAGATATCAGCAGAATGAAACGAGACCTCGCCGCGCTCGTGGCAATCAATACCGAAAACCCACCGGGCCGAGAACGGGAAGCCGCCGAGCTTATCAACGTCTGGCTACAGGAGGCGGGATTTGACCTTAGCCTCAGCGAGTATGCGCCGGGCCGCACCAACGTTATCGCCAGACTGGAGAACGGCGCAGGGCCGTGCTTCGCCTTTAATACGCATATCGACGTCGTTCCGGCCGGAACCGGCTGGAGTCAGGATCCTTTCACCCTCACCGAGCGCGACGGCAAACTGTTTGGCCGAGGCGCGTGCGACGCCAAAGGGCCACTGGTCGCAATGGTTGAGGCGATGCGCATGTTGGCCAGCCGTCCGCAGAGCTGGTCGGGCACGCTGATGGGCATTTTCGTGGCCGACGAAGAGGTCGCCAGCGAAGGCGCAAAATTTTACGTTCGCGAGGCACCGGCAAAAATCGATTTCGCGGTGATAGGCGAACCGACCTCGAATACCACGTATTCGGCGCATAAAGGCAGCCTGCGACCGCTGGTTCGCGTACACGGCGTCACGGCGCATTCAGGGACGCCGGAGCTAGGCGAAAACGCTATTTTCCGCGCCGCTCAGCTGTTGGGTCTGGTTGAACAGCAGCACGAGCACAGCGTGCGCTGCCGCTGTCATCCGCTGGTCGGTTCCGCCAGCCTGACGGTGACCCGAATCTCCGGCGGCCACGCTGATAACGTGCTGCCCGACAGCTGCGAACTGCTGCTCGACCGCCGCATGGTGCCCGGCGAAGACGAAGAACAGGTCAAACAGGAGCTGCGCGACCTGTTGGCGCTGGCTCAGGATAAATTTGGCGTGCGCAGCGAGATTGTCACCTTCAAACCCACTACCGGTGGCGCGACCGAGACCGCCGTCGATGAAGCTATCGTTCAGGCCGGTCTTGACGCCTGTCGCGCACAGGGTCTCGACGAGCCGGGGCCCTTCGGCTTTCAGGGCGGCTGCGACCTGGTGCATTTCCGCAGCCTCGGCACTAAGGGCATCGTTATCGGTCCTGGTTCGCTGTCAGTGGCGCACAAGCCGGACGAGTTCGTGCCGGTCGACGAATTTATTGCCGCCAGCGATATCTATCGCGACGTGGCGCTGAAAATGATGCCGCGAGGATAATCCGGTGAAAGCCACGCTTTATCGCGCTGACCTGCGCTATCCACATTTGCAGCTGTTTACCGCCGCCTCCGGCAGCGTTGCCGGTCTGGATGAACTGTATCTGCTGCTCGAAGAGAAGTCCGTCAGCGGGCTGGGCGAGGTGCGTATTAACATTGCCTACCTCAACGGCTACAGCGCCGAAGTGGTGCTGAGTGACGTTATCCGCACCCTACGCTCTCTCGACCTACAGCAGTCGGCGAGCGACCTCCTGCTCACCCTCGAGACGCAGTTGGCAGACTGTCTGGCACCGAGCCGCATGCTGTTCGACATGGCGCTGCATGACCTGATAGCTCGCCAGCAGGGGGTGACCGTCGCACAGCTGATAGGCTCCGACTTCCCACAACCGGTCTGCTACGCCACGAATCAGACGCTGTTCTGGTCGTCGCAGGAGCGCATGCTGAGCCAGGCGACGGCCTATATGGAACGCGGCTTTAGCCATCTCAAACTGCGCGTTGGCATTGGCTCATGGGTTGAGGACCTCGACAGGCTGAGCGCTCTGCGCCGGCGTTTTGGCAATGAGGTCCATCTTTCAGCCGACGCCAACGGGCAGTGGCAGCCTGAGCAGGCGCGCAGCAATCTGCTGGCGCTGCAAAAGTTTGAGCTCAGCTATCTCGAGCAGCCGATATCCGATGAAAACGCGCATTACTACCCTCAGCTTGCCGAGGCCAGTCCTGTTCCGCTGATGCTCGACGAAAGCATGAGTTCAGAGGCCGATCTGGCGCGTATTTTGGCGCTTGAGGGCAAAGTCTGGGCACACATCAAACTGGTAAAAATGGGCGGTATCGCGCCTGCGGTGCGGGCAGCGCGTCGCCTTAACGCAGCGGGCATCCCCTTTATGATTGGCCAAATGAATGAAGGCGCGGCGGCCACTGCGGCAGCGCTGCACGTGGCCCACGCCTGCCAACCGGCGCATGCCGAACTTTACGGTGCAGACGGACTTGGCAACGACCCGGTCTCTGGCTTGACCTATCACCAGGGATTAGTCAGCAGCCGAGGCAGCTCCGGCCTGGGCGTGGAGTTTAATCCGGCTCATGCTGAATTAATTCAAACCTTTTCGTCTTAAAAAAATGATTTAAATCTGAGAGTGAGAGCACATGATGAATAAATCTTCCTTGCCAGATCTTGGCCGCGTAGTGCCTGGGGCAGAGTCAGCCTTTAGTGAAGCAGAATATAAACAGCGTATTGAGCGTGCACGCCAGTTGCTGACGCAGGCGGGTCTGGATCTGATGGTTATCACCGGACCGGAGAATATTTTCTACCTGACCGGCCAGCAAACACCGGGGTATTACACCTTCCAGACGCTGGTATTGCCGGTCGAAGGTGATCCGGTATTCGTTATCCGCCAGCTCGAATACTTTAACTTCATCTCCAATACCTTTATTCGCGACGCCGCTATCTACACCGATGGCGATAATCCCGTGAGCTTCCTGCTCGAGGTGTTGAAAACCCGCGGCTGGAGCAGCAAACGCATCGGTATCGACAAGCGCGGCTGGTTCCTGCCGATTGCCGTTTACGAGGCGCTACAGGCCGAGCTCGGCACTCTTCACGATGGCGCAGGGGTAATAGAGCAGCTCCGCGCCGTGAAGTCGGCAAGCGAGCTGGAAAAAATGGCCCATGCGGCACGTTACGTCGACGCAGGCATGCTGGCAGGCCGCAACGCCATTGCGGCCGGGGCCACCGAGAACGATCTGGTTTCCGCCATGATGGGCGCGGCGATTGCCGCCGGGTCTGAATATATGGGCATGGAACCGTTGGTCTCTACCGGTCCACGCACCGGTGTGCCACACGGCACCTGGCGTCGCCGTCGCATCCTCGATGGAGACCCAGTCTTCCTTGAGATGGCCGCGACACACGACCGCTATCACGCGGCGCTGATGCGCTCTGCCTGGCTGGGAAAACCCCCTGCCATCGCAACCGAAATGGAAAAAACCTGTCAGGAAGCGTTGCAGGCTGCGCTTGATGCTATCCGCCCAGGGGCAACCTGTGAAGCACCACACCTCGCCTGCCAGAGGGTGATTGACCGTGCGGGCTATACCGACAATTTCAAGAAGCGCACCGGTTATTCGATTGGTGTTTCCTTCGCACCCGACTGGGGCGAAGGCGCGATCCTCAGCCTTTACAGCGGCATTACCACCGAACTCCAACCGGGCATGACTTTCCACATCCCGCCTGCCCTGCGCATTTATGGTGAGTTCACCGTCGGCGTCAGCGAAACCATCGTGGTGACGGAAACCGGTTATCGCGTTTTAGGCTCAGTCGAACGCCCGCTCTTTTTACTCTAATTACGCAAAGATTCAGCAAGGAAAAGATTGATGAAAGATATCTATGAAAGTCAGGCGCGGTTACGCGGTATTTTCAACATCACAGTAACGCCGTTCACCGCCCGCGGCGAGTTCGACTTTGCCGGTCTGGCGCGCAACGTTGAACGCGTTATTGCACTGGGCTACGACGGTATTTTGATAGGCGGCACCTACGGCGAATTCCCGACCATGACCACAGAGGAACGCGCGGTACTGTTTCGCAAGGTGATGGACGTGGTCGGCGATCGCGTGCCGGTGATGCTGTGCAGCGCCGGTTCTGACGCACGCGCGGTGAGCGAACTCACCCGGCTGGCGGGCGAACTGGGCGGTCTGCCGATGGTCACTCCCCCGTTTGTTTCCGAGGTGACCCATTCGCAAATCGTCAGCTTCTTCAAGCAGATGACCCCGCTCTCGCGAACCGGTATTTTGGTCTATAACGCACCCGGCATCGGCATTACGCTGCCACCGGCAGTGCTGGAAGAACTGGCGGATATTGAGGGCGTGGTCGGTATCAAACAGGGCGACCTGAACCCAACGGCGATTGACCAGATTGCCAACCGTCTCGGCGGTCGCCTGCGTCTGTTCTGTGCCTCCGACCTGGCGTTCCTGGGACCGATGATGTGCGGTTTTGACGGCATCAGCACCACCAACAGCGGCGCGCTGCCTGAGGTGATTTTAGCCACCTATCGGGCGCTGGAAAAAGGCGACGCCGCTACCGCGCGTGAACTGCATCAGCTGTGGTATCCGTATCGTGTACTGGCGCGTCGCCACGGGCAGCCGCAGCTGGTTAAGGCCGCCATGAACCTGCGCGGTTTTGACGGTCATCACGTCCGCTCACCGCTGATTGACCTTGAAGGAGGCGTAATAGAAGAAGTGAAGGCTGAGCTGCTGCGCCTGGCGCAAGACCCACGCTCTGGCGTGACCCTGAAGTAATCAGGTTTGGATTAACTGACCTGATACGGCCCCTCAGCGATGAGAGGCCGTTTTTATGGCTTAAGCGTCAGCCGCGGCCTGCAGGAAAGCACGCATTAAAGGATGCGGTTTTTCAGGCGTTGAGGTTAGCTCGGGATGCCCCTGCACCGCTACGTAAAACGGGTGCGAAGCGTACTCGATACCGTCAGCAATGGCACCGTCGAGACAGGTTGCGGAGATAGCCAACCCGTAGTTTTCCAGACTGTCTTTAAATTGCGGATTGAGCTGGAAACGATGGTTATAACGAATCGTAGACCGTTCACCGAGGATCGAGGCCATCTGCGAGCCGCTGCGCATCTTCATCACGTTATCACCTAAACGGTGCAACGAACGCCCTGCCGTTTCACCGAGAGGGATGAAGGTCTTGACTGCCGCCTGAGGATCGGCCTCGGCCAGATTAGCCTGCGTATCACCGGACATCTGCTGAATAACCGCGGTCGCCATCGTCTGCATCCCCAGACACAGGCCCAAGGTGGGGATCCCGTGCTTGAGGCAGTAGTGGGCAACGCGGATTTGGCCGGCAACATTTTGCATATCTGAGCCGCCAGGCAGGATAACGCCGTCAATATCTTTGAGCGTACTTTGCAACACGTGTTCGGACGAACGAGGAGGGATAAAGACGATTTCAGTCAAGGTGCCTTGCGCTTCGGCGGCGTCGCCCAGCGAGGCCAGCGTGGCGGGATAGCTTTCAAGCTGATCCTGATAGGTGCCAATTAATGCAATGCGCAGTCGGCGTGAAGAAGAAGACTGCTGGGTGTGGTGACGCTGGGTGAAGCGGCCGAAGCTGTCGCGCCACCAGGTGTTTGGCGCGCCGTCGAGACTGTCTAGTCGATGGAACTGATAACCCTGTCTGCTGTGTTCGACCTCAACCAGTTGATAGTCCACCGAGTAGTTTCTGACTTCCCGCGCCAGCCGCGTAAACGAAGCAAGCTGCGAGGGGCCGAGCGGGATAATCCAGTCTTTCGCGCCGTGCAGGCTGAGGAGGTCATCAAGCTTCCAGACTCTGCCTGCCGATTTACCGCTGAGGCGCTCGTACCACAGGAGGCCGCTGGTCACTAAATCTCCTGCGGCGGTTACGTGCTGGCAGGCATCGGCGTAGCGTTGCGTGTCCCATTCTACGTTCAGGTGAGCTAGCTCAACCCCGCGCTGGGACGCGAGTACGCCGGCCATCGCGCCGTATATCGCGGGTTCCAAAGTGTTATGTGCAACAAATGTTAGAGACATAATTCCTACTTAACCTGATGGAAAAATAAAATGGACAAGAAAATGAATGCAACCGGTTTACAAAATCACCCAACAATCTGGGTCATTAGCTGCAAATTTCATGCCATGAGTCTGAGTAAAGTCTCAGAAAAGGGTGAATAAATCATGAGCAATATCTGAAGGCCCATGATAATTTAAAATTGGTTTATATGATTCATATAATACAATACTGCATTAATCTTACAAAAGGGTAACAGATGTCAGCTGAATTTACTGCGCCAAGGCTACGACGTGTTCGTCCATCACCGACGGCGGTTATTTCGGACCGAGTTCGCGCACTGTCTGAGTCCGGCGTCGATGTCATCAATCTTGGTGAAGGAGAGTTAGACTTCGACACACCGGATCACATCAAGCAGGCAGGCATCGATGCGATTGTACAAGGTGATACAAAATACACCGCCGTAGCGGGCACTGCGGCACTAAAAAAAGCTATTATCAATAAATTCTCCCGAGAAAACCAACTGACCTACCAGCCTAACGAAGTGATTGCCGGAAGCGGCGCAAAACAGCTTATCTTCAACGCGCTGTTGGCGACCGTCTCTGCGGGCCAAGAGGTACTCATCCCTGCCCCTTATTGGGTGTCCTATCCTGACATGGTCGCGCTGGCAGACGGCGAGCCTCGTATAATAGCCTGCACGGAGGATAATGGCTGGAAGTTACAGGCAGATGAACTTAAAGCGGCAATAACGCCTGAGACACGTTGGTTAATTCTGAACTCGCCGAATAATCCGACCGGGGCAGTCTACAGCACCGGGGAACTGCGGGCACTGGCTGAAGTGTTGCTGGATGCCCCACACGTGCTGGTCATGGCCGATGATATCTATGAACACCTATGCCATCAGCCCGCCGAATTCGCTACGCTGGCGCAGGTTGAACCCCGACTCGCCTCGCGTATCCTGACCGTCAACGGCGTGTCTAAAGGCTACTCGATGACCGGCTGGCGCATCGGCTATGCTGGCGGCCCGGCGTGGCTTATCTCTGCGATGCAAATCCTGCAATCGCAAAGCACCTCAAACCCGAGTTCAATATCCCAGGCAGCGACCGTGGTGGCTCTCGAACAGGACAACGGATTCCTGGCCGACTGGCGAGAAGCGCTGGATAAACGTCGACGGAGAATCATGGCCTGCATCAATCAGATTGATGGCCTGAGCGCCGAATTGCCCCCAGGTGCTTTCTACGTCTTCGCCAACTGTTCGGGCATGCTGGGCAAAACAACACCGAAAGGCACTACGCTTGCCAGCGACGTCGATTTTGTAGAATACCTGCTCGACGCCGCCCACGTTGCCACGCTACAGGGTTCCGCCTTTGGTGCATCGCCCTATCTGCGCATCGCCTATGCGATAGACGACCTGCGTCTGGACGAGGCGTGTGAAAGGATAGTTCGCGCCTGCGCGGCATTACGTTAAGTCACCTGAACGCAAAGACATACCCTGACTTGTCTGAAAGAGGAAGGGTTTTGCCCTAGTGTGCGCGAGTAACGCCTTTTTTTGCCTCACTCGCGCTACTTTTTGGCTCAACCTTCAACAACTTGAGCAAAGTAACAGCAGTCGTGCACAAATTTGCAGTTGTCCTTTGACATGCACCGCGCCAGTCGCTATTATTCGCCCCGTTCACACGATTCCTCTGTAGTTCAGTCGGTAGAACGGCGGACTGTTAATCCGTATGTCACTGGTTCGAGTCCAGTCAGAGGAGCCAAATTTAGAGAAGCCCGCTTAAGGAAACTTAAGCGGGCTTTTTGCTTTTACTTTTTTCTATTCTCAACAGAATCACATTTACTCCATCAAATAACGATGTTGTCAGTATGAGCTGATAAATATCGGTTTGAATGTTGTGTTTTTGAGAAGCCTGACAGCTCGCGTTTCCGGCATTTGCCCAACACGCAAGGGCGCAGAATGCGTGCTACTTACCCTTACCGGACGAGTTGTGCTGGCAAATGATTAACCGGAAACTGATAAGGGAAACGAGGAATACAGGGGAGAAAAATCTGCCCGTGCATTGCCTTGTGGGAAGGCCCCGGTTCGCAGCAGTGATATGGGTTGAGAGTTCTATCAGTTTAGACCTGAGCTAGCAGTGTTCTGAGATAGAAGTCTCGCAAATCTGACATTCTGCTTTGAGCGAAAAGCGGACCTTTGGCTGATACAGTTTTGTTATGTCCATACGGCCTAAGGCTTCGCCAGATAATGGGATAGAAAATTCTCTACCTCTCGTTTACCAATGTCTGAATCGTCACGACAACCCTGCCGATATATGAAGGTGCAGGATTACAGGACTTTATCTACTGGCAGCCGGATGCTACGGGGACCGGCGTCGAGCCCGTGTATGTCATGTTCAGCGATATCTATGGTGAAACCAACGCCAAGGGAAAGTACAGCGGGCGTGATTACAATACAGACAAGGCCGGCGGACCCATCCAGAATCTGGACTGGAAAAGTGCCACTATTGATCGCGCAGGAGTGGACAAGGTGAAACTACATACCGGACGGTTTGGCGAATCACCTGACAACAAGGTCATGATCGACCGTCTGGAGAAAATCCTTAAGGGTGAGTTGCAGGTTACCGATACCGACAAACGTTTTTATACTCATGAAATCAGGGAACTGGAACGTTATAGGAATCTGGGGGTTAAAGATGATACGGTTCCAGAAAATGGTGATGAAGTCTGGAACAATACTCACACGGCGACTTTGGAAGATTACAAGCTAGGTTCTGATGAGACGCTTCTGTATACACCTGAAGCATTGAATCCACAGAAATAAATATCGGGATATATAAATGATTGATTTTGATGCAATGGTTAAAAATGAAAGTATGGCGGATGTTATTTTATTTCTGGTTGGTCGTGAAGAAAATGGTATAGCGTACCCATTCATGGACCGATTTTTTGGCAGGCATAAAGCTGCTGAAAAGTATGAATCATATAACATCAAATTACTTCTTGAGACAAAAAAACTTAAGGATAGTGGGCAAGTCTTTTCAGAGAGAACGTATGGTGCTGGTTGTAAGAAGGGCCCAAATTGGAAAGAACCTAAATTCGTGACTGAGAAAAAATACGGTATCGCATAATCACTAGCGCTTTCTGATAAGTCCATTTTAAGCAACGTCCAGCAAACTAGGGTTTGTTGGACGTTTTCTTTGGCAGTTAAAAAGGGAAACTGAATTTGGCCACCTGAACAGAGGTGATATGCTCACCTCAGAACAACACAGGTGCTCCAGTGAAAAGAAGAAATTTTAGTCCTGAATTCAAACGCGAATCAGCTCAGCTGGTTGTCGACCAAAATTACACCGTATCTGACGCTGCTAAGGCTATGGATGTTGGCCTTTCCACGATGACGAAGTGGGTCAAACAACGGCGTGATGAGCGTCAGGGCAAAACGCCAAAAGCCTCCCCCGATAACTCCGTAACAAATCGAAATATGTGAGCTTAAGAAAAAGCTACAACGCATTGAAATGGAGAACGAAATATTAAAAATGGCTACCGCGCTCTTGATGTCGGACTCCCTGAACAGTTCTCGATAATCGGGAAACTCAGGGCACGTTATCCTGTGGCCACTCTCTGCTATGTGTTCTGGGTCCATCGCAGTAGCTACAAATACCGGAAAAACCGTCCTGAAAAGCCAGGCGGCAGACGGGCTGTACTACGCAGTCAAGTACTTGAGCTACATGGCATCAGCCAAGGTTCGGCCGGAGCAAGAAGCATCGCCACAATGGCAACCCAGAGAGGCTACCAGATTGGGCGCTGACTCGCTGGCAGGCTCATGAAAGAGCTTGGGCTGGTCAGTTGCCAGCAGCCGGCTCACCGGTATAAGCGTGGCGGTCATGAGCACATTGCTATCACGAATCATCTTGAGCGACAGTTCGCCGTAACAGAACCAAACCAGGTGCGGTGATGTGATCTATATCTGGACAGGTAAGCGCTGGGCGTACCTCGCCGTTGTTCTCGACCTGTTCGCAAGGAAACCAGTAGGCTGGGCAATGTCATTCTCACCGGACAGCAGACTCACCATGAAAGCGCTGGAAATGGCATGGGAAACGCGCGGCAAGCCCGTAGGAGTAATGTTCCACAGCGATCAGGGCAGTCATTATACAAGCACGCAGTTCCGGCAATTACTGTGGCGATACCGGATCAGGCAGAGTATGAGTCGGCGTGGAAACTGCTGGGATAATAGTCCAATGGAACGCTTCTTCCGGAGTCTGAAGAACGACTGGGTGCCAGCGACGGGTTACGTAAGCTTCAGCGATGTAGCCCACGCAATAACAGACTATATCGTGGGATATTACAGCATACTCAGACCACACGACTATAACGGTGGGTTGCCACCAAACGAATCAGAAAATAGATACTGGAAAAACTCTAAAGTGGTGGCCAGTTTATGTTGACCACTACAGTCGTACAGGAAAAAAGGAATAAAAGAGTTAAAAGCGACAACGACCGAAAGTGGCTAGATATAAGCATGTTAACTCCATTTAATATCTAAAATCCTTCAAATAGATACGTAGTTAACCCCAAATAGTCGAGTATTGATACGCTTATATGCTTTGTTGAATAGATCGAAACCCTAGTAAGAATTAGGTTCGGTTTCCCTTTTTCACTGCCAAAGAAAACGTCCAACAAACCCTAGTTTGCTGGACGTTGATTTAAACGCACTTATCAGAAAGCGCTGGCGATTATGCGATACCGTATTTTTTCTCAGTTACGAATTTTGGTTCTTTCCAATTAGGCCCCTTAATGTAGTGTAAGGGACTCTCACCACCCTTGATTATTCCTTTATCAGTCATCTTTATTACCGTAGATAAAAGCTCTCCCTCTGAAATTACATCAAATCGGTAACGTGTATAAAAGCGGTCCAAGTTAGGATAACCAATTCCATTGGGTGAGCGAACGAAAAATGCGACAGCATCCTCAACGGACTCTTTTTGCACTAATGATTTAAAATCAATCATTTATACTCCCTCCATTCTTGCTCATCAGCCGCTTTTAGTGCATCAGGGGTATATAGCTGCGTTATGTCGTCTTTCAATTTATAATCTTCCAAAGTTGCAGTATGGGTACTATTCCAGATTGCCGAAGCAATTGAAGGATTATTTGGCACAGCACCATCCGACAGCCCCAGAGTCCCGTAACGCTCTAGTTCTCTTATCTCATGGGTATAAAAGTGTAAGTATCCCAGCTTTAGTTCCACACACTTTTTGAGATTTCCTGTTTCTCAGCCATCAGCCGGTATTCTTCCGGTGTCAGGTTATTCAGGGACTCATGAGGTCGCTCACTGTTGTACTCATTCAGCCAGCGTTCCGTTATTTCCCGTACTTCATTCAGCGTTCTGAACAGGTAAAAATCCAGTATTTCGGTCCGGTATATTCGGTTAAACCGTCCTATAAACGCGTTCTGTGTTGGCTTACCCGGCTTGATAAATTCCAGCATCACACCATGGTCTTCAGCCCATTGCGCCAGCGCCAGTGATATCAGTTCCGGCCCGTTATCCATCCGCATCTTCAGCGGATAACCACGGTTTGTCACTATTCTGTCCAGCACCCGCACGACGCGCTGCGCCGGGGTATTTAGGTCAATTTCGATAGCCAAAGCCTCGCGGTTGAAGTCGTCCACGATGTTGATAGTCCGAAAACGTCGGCCACATGTCAGCGCGTCGTACATAAAATCAATCGACCCGCTTTGGTTGAGTGCTTCAGGCGTTGCCAGCGGGGCAGGATTGCGCACTGGCATACCCTTACGACGAAAATTCAGTTTTAACAGACAGTAAATCCGGTGTACCCGCTTGTGATTCCAGGCGTACCCCTGCCTGCGAACTACCTGAAAAAGCTTCTTAAATCCGTAGCAGGGATAGCGTTCAGCCGCCTCGGTCAGCCTCAGGATCAGCGCTTCATCACGTCGTGTATCCGGTTGATAACGAAACACCGTCCTGCTCAGCGATAACGTCCTGCATGCCTGGCGTATGCTCATCGTAAACTGCGTGGTTAGGTAGCTAACAAGCTCACGCTTTATCGCTGGTTTTAAAGCTTTTTTTCGATGACGTCTTTCAGCGCCCGGCATTCCAGACTCAGATCGGCAAACATCTGCTTCAGACGACGATTCTCATCCTCAAGATCTTTGATATTTTTAATATCAGCGGCTTCCATCCCGCCATATTTCGCCTTCCAGTTGTAATAGCTGGCTTCAGAAATAGCAGCCTCACGACACACATCTTTGACGGTTCGACCAGCTTCTACAGATTTCAGAACGGCAATGATCTGGTGCTCGGTGAATCGGATCTTACGCATAGCGATCTCCTCAGGTGACATAATCAGTATGTCGGAAGATCTCTAAAAGTGAATGGGCCGTTTTGAAGGGATACTTACACACCCATGCTGATTCAGCGTTGATGAGAGTAAAACTCTGCCAATCTTTCGCTGTCGGGTAACGCGGTCATTGCTCCCTTTGCCGTGGTCGCCAGCGCGCCGCAGGTCAGTGCCTGACGGACGATTTTGCGCCAGGTGAAATCGGAACTTACCGGCCAATCCTCTGCCAGACCAGCCAACAATCCCGCGACAAAGGCATCACCTGCCCCCGTAGTATCGAAGACGTTGACTTGTGGGGCCGGATATTGCTCCAGGGACGCCTCTTTTTTGCGATATACCGAGACACCCTCCTTGCCCTGCGTGACCAGCAAAAGCTCGGGATTATGCCGCTGACAAAGACGCAATATTCCTTCGGACAGCACTGCCTCTCGGGTCAGATATTCCAGCTCTTCTTGAGAAACTTTTATGATATCAGCCATAGACAAGGCCAGTTCAAGGCACTCGCGCAGCTTATTTTCGTCTGACCACAGGTCCTGGCGGATATTGGGATCGAAACATACGTATCCACCTGCCGCTTTCACCTGAGCCATTGCCTGCAGCGCTGAGGTGCGAGAAGGCTCGGCGGACAGTGCAATCGAGCATAAATGCAGGAACTGCCCGGCCTGGAAAGCTGGGATATCTGTGCCGCGTAAGAATAAATCCGCGCCGGGACGCACCATAAACGTAAATGAACGTTCACCCTCGGCATCATTCTCCACAACGACGGTTGAAGTACGATGATCGGGATCCAGCCGCATAAACTCCGTATTTACGCCTTCGTCATTCAGTGTCTCCAGCAGAAACTTTCCGAAAGGATCGTCCCCTACCCGGCCTATAAATGCGCTGTCTCCCCCAAGACGGCGAATACCCACCGCAACATTGGCAGGTGCCCCACCTGGACATTTCAATAAGCGGCCATCGTCTTCCGGAATTAAATCCACAACCGCATCTCCCAACACCCAAACTCGGTTCTTCATCTTCATTCCCTGTCTTCAATTCTGTGTTGTTCAACATGACCTAAATATAGAAGAACCGGTTTAGCTAACTCAAAGCAAATGATTTTTCACATCGAGCAATAATTTGCAAACAAGATCACAATTCCACCATAACACAGCAAAACAACGTTGCTTAAACCCTGAGTGGGTGATTATTGTGCTGAGAAAAACCAGTTTAGCAATTTAGCTAAACAAGTTTCACATAATAATTAAACCCCTCTGAGTAATAAAAATGATAATGAAGCCTCGCTATCTTGCTGTTGCTATAGGACTTATTCTTTCGAGCACCGCCCAGGGAGCCGATACCTCTGCCACGGCCTTAGAGGCTCGACTTAATGCCCTGGAAAAAAGAATACAGATTGCCGAAACTCGCGCGGCCAAAGCCGAGGCGCGGGCTAATGCAGCAGAACAACAGGTTAAAACGCTTGAGACACGCACCACCAGCAATGAACGACAGACCCGAGAGGTCGCCAGAAATGCTGAACTAACTCAGCAAAATACCGCTGAGCTGGCTAAACGAACCGAAACATTAGCCAGCAAAAGCCGTGACGACAGCAGCGGTTTTAAATTCTCAGGCTATGCGCGTTCTGGCGTCATTATGAACAGTTCCGGCACCTCGACAGAAAGTGGTCCTTATGTCACTCCTGCCGGGCAGACCGGGGGGGGCCGTCGGGCGTCTTGGTAACGAAAATAATACTTACGTTGAGCTTAATCTGGAGCACAACCAGACTCTGGCCAGCGGCGCAACCTCTCGATACAAAGTCATGCTGGCCGACGGGCAGCGCAGCTACAATGACTGGACCGGCGGAAGCAGCGAGTTAAATATCCGCCAGGCGTTTGTCGAGTTGGGCTCTTTGCCCACCTTCAGCGGCCCCTGGAAAGACTCCACGCTGTGGGCCGGTAAACGTTTTGACCGTGATAACTTCGATATTCACTGGCTTGATTCCGACGTTATCTTCCTCGCAGGGACAGGCGGCGGGATTTACGACGTTCGTTGGGGCGATAACCTGAAAAGTAACTTTTCTCTTTATGGCAGGAACTTTGACAGTCTCGAAAACCGTAATCGCGACGATACCCGCATTGAGAATTACATAGTCACCGCCAATAACTTTGCCGGCCCTTTCCAATTGATGCTTAGCGGCCTGCGGGCTAAAAACAATCAGGATCGCGAAAACGCCGGAAGTCAGGGGATCAGCAATGCTGCTGATGTCGGTTTCCACAGCATGCTGGCTTATCACGGTGATACCTTCTATGGCCTGCGCGAAGGCACGTCCAAGACTGCTTTACTCTACGGTCACGGACTGGGTGCGGAAGTCAAAGCGCTGGGTTCCGATGGCCGCCTTACCGACGAAGCTAACACCCTGCGTATCGCCACTTACGGCATTACGCCGTTAAGTAAAAACTGGAGTATCGCCCCTGCGGTTCTGGCCCAGCAGAGTAAAAATCGCTATGTCTCAGGCGATGACTACACATGGGTGACCTTCAACGCCCGCCTGATTCAACAAATTACCGAAAATTTCGAACTGGCGTATGAAGGTAGCTACCAGTACATGGACTTGGATCCCCAGGGATACAGCGATAACAACAAAGTAAAAGGCGGTTTCTACAAACTCACCTTCGCGCCGACCTTCAAGGTGGGTGATATCAGCAACATGCTGAGCCGCCCTGAAATTCGCTTCTTTGCCACCTACATGGACTGGAGCAAGCAGCTCGACAGCTATTCCAGCAGTGATTCATTCGGTACCGACGGCTTTACCGCTGGCGGGCAATGGAATTTTGGCATTCAGATGGAAACCTGGTTCTGATAGCCGGGATTTGATTCAACCAGAGGCGCCCTCAGGGTACGCGGGTGCCGTCGGCAAATGTAAATTAAGGGACACTATGAATATTAATGCAATCGCAAATGAGCTGCTTAAGTTGTTGGGAGGAGAGGACAATATCGCCAGCGCGGCACATTGTGCAACGCGTCTTCGTCTGGTGCTGGTCGATGACAGCCTGGTCAATAAAAGCGCCATTGAAAAAGTTGACGGCGTTAAGGGCTGCTTTAGTAACGCAGGCCAGATCCAGATCATTTTTGGTACCGGTCTGGTCAATAAAGTGCATGCCGAATTTATTAAAGTGTCGGGTATCAGCGAATCGAGTAAATCCGAAGCGGCTGATATCGCGGCACAAAAACTCAATCCTTTCCAGCGTATCGCCCGCGTTCTGTCGAACATCTTTGTGCCGATTATTCCGGCCATTGTTGCTTCGGGCCTCCTAATGGGGCTGCTCGGCATGGTGAAAACCTACGGTTGGGCCAATCCCGAGAGCGCCATTTTTATCATGCTCGATATGTTCAGTTCGGCAGCCTTTATCATTCTGCCGATACTGATTGGTTTCACCGCAGCGCGCGAGTTTGGCGGCAATCCTTTCCTTGGCGCCACCTTAGGCGGCATTCTCACGCACCCAGCCCTCACTAACGCCTGGGGGGTGGCCAGCGGTTTCCATACCATGAATTTTTTCGGCATCGAGATTGCCATGATTGGCTATCAGGGAACCGTATTCCCGGTTCTTCTGGCGGTCTGGTTTATGAGCTTTATTGAGAAACGTCTTCGTAAGCTGATTCCCGACGCGCTGGATTTAATTCTTACCCCTTTCCTGACAGTGATTATTTCTGGCTTTATCGCCTTCCTGGTCATTGGCCCGGCGGGTCGCGCTCTGGGGGACGGCATCTCGTTTATTCTCAGCACACTGATTTCGCACACAGGCTGGATGGCCGGTCTGGTCTTTGGCGGTTTATATTCGGTCATCGTGATTACCGGCATTCACCACAGCTTCCACGCGATTGAAGCGGGATTACTGGGCAACCCGAATATTGGGGTCAATTTCCTGTTGCCAATCTGGTCAATGGCCAACGTTGCCCAGGGCGGTGCCTGCCTGGCGGTTTATTTCAAAACCCGCGACGCGAAAATTAAAGCCATTGCCGTGCCCTCTGCTTTTTCAGCCATGCTTGGCATTACCGAAGCCGCGATTTTCGGCATCAATCTGCGATTCATGAAGCCGTTTATAGCCGCACTGGTCGGCGGTGCACTCGGTGGAGCCTGGGTGGTCGCCATGCATGTCAATATGACCGCGGTGGGTCTGACCGGCATCCCAGGGCTAGCGATCGTTCAGGCCAGTTCAATCCTCAGCTATCTGATAGGGTTAACTCTCGCCTTTGGCAGCGCATTCCTGCTGTCGCTGCTGCTGAAATACAATACGGTGAGTGAATCATGACAGAATCTAGTTTGCTGAAGCAGGCACTGCACAGCGTTATCTCGGGTCAGCTCCGTGCAGCCAAGGATCCTTACCGACCCGGCTGGCACCTCGCCCCAACGGTAGGACTGCTAAACGATCCGAACGGATTTATCCAGCACAATGGCCGTTACCATTTGTTCTATCAGTGGAATCCTCTGGCTTGCGCGCACGGCGCCAAGTTCTGGGGGCATTGGAGTTCAAGCGACTTGGTCAGATGGCGGCACGAGCCTGTGGCGCTTGTGCCCTCCGAGGCGTTTGAGTCACACGGCTGCTATTCCGGCTCAGCGGTAGCAGATAATGGGCAACTCACGCTGATTTATACCGGTAACGTCAAATATTCGCAGGGTCGTCGCACGGCCTTTCAGTGCCTGGCACGTGAAAATGCCGCAGGGCAATTTGATAAAGAGGGGCCGGTAATGGGTTTGCCGGACGGCTATACCGGCCATGTCCGCGATCCTAAGGTGTGGCGTAAGGGAGAGCACTGGTACATGGTTCTGGGCGCTCAGGATCTGAACCTTAAAGGGAAAGTTCTGTTGTTGCGTTCGCCCGATTTACAGCACTGGGAGCTGCTCGGAGAAATTGCCGGAACGGGGCTTAACGGACTCGGTGAATTCGGCTACATGTGGGAGTGCCCGGACTTATTTACCCTGGATGACCACGAGGTGCTGATTTGTTGCCCTCAGGGCTTAGCGGCACAGTCCGATCGCTATCTGAACACTTTCCAGTCTGGATATTTTGTTGGCCAACTTGACTATGACAAGGCGGATTTTCAGCATGGCGATTTCTCAGAGTTAGATCTCGGCTTTGAATTTTATGCGCCGCAAACGACACACACCGATGATGGACGCAGGCTGCTCATTGCCTGGATGGGAGTCCCGGACGGCGATGAGCTTTTTCAACCTACCGTGCAAAATGGCTGGATTCATACCCTGACCTGTCCACGAGAGCTGGAGCTTAACAGCGGTAAAATTATTCAAAGGCCGGCACGGGAACTGCAACAGCTCAGAGGGCCGCAAGAGGCGTGGCAGGGGATCGCCAGAGATGCGCCGGTGTGGGATATCAAGCACGCTGAAATTGAACTTGAAACCGGACATCCTTTCGAGGCTGATTTTGGTGGCTGCCTGCTCCTGCAATGGGAGGGTGAATGGCTGCGCCTGACGCGTAAAAATCGCCGCACTGGGCTATCGGAGCAACGCGTCTGGCGAGGAGCCTTACGCAAACTGACCATTATGTGTGACAGTTCCAGCATTGAAATTTTCATCAACGACGGGAGTGCGGTCATGTCGTCACGCTATTTCCCTGTTTTACCAGCACAATTAATCTTCCGTGGCGATCGTCAGATTACGTTGCGCTACTGGCCGTTGGCGGATTGCGTGTTAGAATAAAAATCTTTCCGGACAACAGAATATGGCGCAGTGAAAAAGACAAAACGTATCACTATCAGCGGAATAGCTGAACTGGCTGGCGTATCTAAATCGACCGCCAGCCAGATACTCAACGGACACAGCAAGAAGTTTCGTATCTCTGATGCGACTCGTGACCGTGTACTGGCCGTCGCCGCTGAACATCACTATCAGCCGAGTATTCATGCCCGATCGCTTAACGTAAAGCGCAGCTATACGCTGGGGCTGGTTGTGCCGGAAATGACCAACTATGGTTTTGCCGCCTGCTCAAACGAGCTGGAAACACTTTGTCGCGAGAACGGCATGCAGTTGCTTATTGCCTGCACCGATGAAAATACCAGTCAGGAAACCATGGTGGTGAATAACCTGATCCAGCGTCAGGTGGATGGGCTGATTGTTGCATCCAGCATGCTTAACGATACGGAATATCTGAAAATCAGTCAGCAATTGCCGGTGGTATTGTTTGACCGCCACATTCAGGACACGTCATTGCCACTGGTGGTGTGTGAGGCGATAGAGTCTTCCGCAGAGCTGGTCGCCAGAGTGGCAAGAAAGCATCAGGATGAGTTCTATTTTCTTGGCGGCCAGCCGCGAATCTCCCCCACTCGCGATCGCCTCGCGGGTTATCAACGCGGGCTTGAGCGAGCAGGCGTCACCCCAAACCCTGAATGGGTCCTGTACGGCAATTATCATCCCAGTTCAGGCTACGAAATGTTTGCTAACCTTTGTGCTCGTCTGGGGCGACCGCCGAAAGCGATTTATGTTGCCTCCTGTGGCTTGATGGAGGGCGTGTTGCGCTACATGAGCCAACATAAACTGCTGGAGAGTGATATCCATTTATGTAGCTTTGACGATCATTATCTCTACGACTCACTCACGGTAAGCATTGATACTATCGCGCAGGACTGCAAAGAGCTGGCGACACACTGCTTCAACATGATGACGAGTCTTATCAATGAACAACCCGTAGAACAAATGCAGTCTTATCTCTCGCCAAAACTCCAGTGGCGACATGCTAATTCCACTCAGTCAATCGATTGAAATTAAATGTTTCATCGTTTATCCAGGGCCTGATAACGGCGGGCTGAAGGTGCGATCATTGGGGTCGTTTAGGCGGTGATTTATGGCTTTCCTCCCCACGCGGCCGCCTCGCCCTTAATCCACTGAATAAACGTCTCGACTTCAGGCTTTTTCTCACCGCCCTTGGGCGTGACCAGCCAATAGGGCCACGGGTAAGGGACCACATGCTCCGTGAGCTGCACCAGTTCTCCTCGCGCGATGGCCCCCGCCACCAGCGAGCGGCGTTCAAGCGCAATCCCCTGCCCTAAACGCACCGCTTCCAGCACCATGTTCGAATCATTGAAGCACAGCCCTGAGGGGGTAATGTGCCGTGTAAGCCCTGCTTCGACACACCACGCCTTCCAGGACTCCATCGAAAAAATGATCCTGCTGTTAGCAATGTCCTGTGCCGTTTGCGGTAAACACCCGCCGTTAAAATTGGGTGCACTGACCACCCACTGCTGGTCCTCAAACAGAAAATGGCTCTCCAGCCCCTCCCAATCGCCCTTTCCCATGCGAATAGCAATATCAACCGACTCCTGCTGCATATTAGTGACGGTGAGACTCGCCAATATTCGAAGCTGGATATGCGGGTATTGCCGGTGAAAATGTTCCAGACGAGGCAGCAGCCAATGTGTGCCAAAGGAAGGCACTACCGCGAGCGTCAGCTCGGCAAGCCGCGGTTTGACCTGCAATAAGCGGGTTGCATCCGCTATCTGACCGAGGGCATTACGCACGTGGAGCGCGTATAAACGGCCCTCCTCATTGATGTGTACGCCGCGCCCCTGGCGCAGAAACAGCTTCACCCCAATGAAATCTTCCAGCACTTTTATCTGCTGGCTAATGGCCGAGTGTGTAACGTGAAGCTCTTTGGCAGCCTGTGTGACACTGCCCAGACGCGCGACGGCTTCAAAACTGCGCAGGCTGGCGATAGGAGGATAATCTGACATAGGGCGACCTTTAGCGTGCAGGAAAGGAGACAGGTTAGCTTTACTGACAGTTTCGGTTAGAAACGGGAAATATCTCAGGCCAACAGCTTGCTGTAATCTCTCACTATTCTCAAGAAGAAACGGCTATGGCGGCTCGCCATGCGTTAGCAATATTATCAATCAAGATAACTTTTAGGGCAGGAAAAAAAGATGAAGCTGATCGGTATGCTGGATTCACCTTACGTCAGGCGCGTGGCGATTTCACTGGAACTCTATGGCGTCAAGTTTGAACACTTCCCGCTCTCGGTATTCAGGCATGTCGAGGCCTTCCGCGAGATTAATCCGGTGGTGAAAGCCCCGACCCTGGAGCTTGATAACGGTCAACGTCTGATGGACTCGACGCTAATGATCAGTTTCTTTGAAACGCTGGCGACAGCTGAGCACAAATTACTGCCGCAGGGCGCTGAAGCGCTGGCCGAAAGTCTTAATATTTTAGGACTGTCGCTGGCCGCCAGTGAAAAAGCGGTGCAGCATGTCTATGAACACAATCTGCGGCCTGAAGAAAAGCAGCACCAACCGTGGATAGACCGCGTGACCCAACAGCTGATAGCAGCCTGTCAGGGGTGGGAGACCGCGCTCAAGAACCGCAAGCATGGTTCAGAAAAAATAGATCAGGTCGGGGTCACCAGCGCGGTGGTCTGGAGCTTTATCCAATCGATGATCCCGCAAGTGTTTGAAGGTTATGACTTCCCGCATATCCAGAGTCTGACCGACAAAATGGAGAACCAACCGGCGTTCCAGAAATATCCCTGGCATTAAAATGTGATCCCTGCTGCCTGCGTCTGGAAGGTCAACGTCCAGACGCCGCTTGCCGCCCCTCGCCTCTGCCTCCTCGCCGCACAGACCATTCACACTGAATTCACAAATAAACAACGAACAAAACCAAATACTTACAATTTTCTACGGTGAGGCCATTTCATCAACAAAATTGACGGTTTTAGGCAAAAAATGAACGACAAAACCTTGGGTGGGAGAGTAGAATGCCCAACTTGTGCGTTAGATCACAATTTTATCTGCTACGCTCTTTCTTTATTTATCCTGAACAGAAACAACGTAATTTCCCAAGAAGTTATCGAAGAGCTTGGTCTTCTGGTCTGAGTTCAGATTACTGGTCACTCATTTTTTCCTGGTTTTAATTTATGCAAACAACAATGTCTTCACGCTCAGAGGGCTGGTTCAGAGTACTGAGTTTGACTCTGGCAGCATTCATCTTTAATACCACTGAGTTTGTGCCTGTCGGTCTGCTGACGGACATTGCGCAAAGCTTCTCGATGACCGCGGCTCAGGCCGGGATAATGCTCACCGTTTACGCCTGGATTGTCGCCCTTTTCTCTCTGCCGCTGATGCTGTTGACCGGTAAGATGGAGCGTCGCAAACTGCTGATCGGCGTGTTCGTGGTGTTTATCGCCAGCCATATACTGTCCGGTTTTGCCTGGAACTTTATGATTCTGATGGTTTCCCGTGTCGGTATTGCGCTCTCACACGCCATCTTCTGGTCGATTACCGCGTCGCTGGCGCTGCGCGTGGCACCTCCAGGTAAAAAGGCGCAGGCGCTCAGCCTGCTGACCACCGGTACGGCACTGGCGATGGTTCTGGGTCTGCCGTTAGGCCGGGTTATTGGTCAGCTGCTTGGCTGGCGTGCAACCTTCCTGATTATCGGCGCAGGCGCGCTAGTGACGCTTATTCTGCTGGTCAAGCTGCTCCCTCTGCTGCCGAGCAACAACTCTGGCTCTCTCAAAAGCGTGCCTCAGTTGTTCAAACGTCCGGCGCTGGTGCTGATTTATGCGATAACCGTCATCCTGTTTGCGGCGCATTACACCGCCTATAGCTACATCGAGCCGTTCCTGCAGAAGGTCTCGGGCGTCAGTGAGAACTTTACCACCCTGCTGCTGCTGCTGTTTGGACTGGCGGGTATTGTGGGCAGCTATCTGTTTACGCGCATCAACCACCGCTTCCCCTCCGGCGTATTAATCGCCTCTGTCGCGGTGTTGTTCCTGAGTCTGGTGCTGCTGTTACCGCTGTCGTTTAATACCAACAGCCTGATTATTATGTCGCTGTTCTGGGGTATGGCGATGACGATGATTGGCCTGAGCCTACAGGTGAAAGTGCTGTCGATGGCGCCTGACGCCACTGACGTTGCCATGTCACTGCTGTCAGGGATTATCAACATTGCCATCGGTGGCGGCGCGTTGATAGGCAGTCAAGTCAGCCTTGATCTGAACATGTCTTACGTCGGCTACGTCGGTGGGGCGTTTGCGTTGATTGGGTTGGGTCTGACGGTGTATACCCTGCGTCGCTACGGACGCCAGCTCGCCGACTCCGCCATGACCGAAGGCAGCGTGCTGCACTGATATTTCTGCACCGCTTTGCGTTAATCCTAAAAGCCCGGTATGCGTTTCATCGCGCATACCGGACGACGGACACCCTCCAAAACCTCAATTTTTCCCTTCTGCATTTGAGAAACTGTTTTGTAATGCGAGATTCAGCGCCAACACATTAACTCTGGGTTCGCCAAAGATACCGAAAGTCGGCTTCTGAATATGGGTAAGAATCAGTGCCTGCACTTGCGACAGTGAAACAGCGCGCGCTTTCGCCACCCTTGATGCCTGCAAGAGAGCGTTATCCGGGCTGATATCAGGATCCAATCCAGAGGCTGAGGCCGTCAACATATCAGCAGGTAATCCTTTTCCCTGCAATTCGGGTTGCACAGTCTCTAACGCTTTACGATCGGCGGTCAGGCGATCGCTTAACGCCTGGCTCGTCGGACCGAAGTTAGAACCGCTCGAATTACCTGCGTTGTAAGGTGCTGCAATCGTTTTAGTCGCATCATTTGGGTCAGTATCCGTGGTAGCGGATGCGCGACCGTGAAACCACTGGTTACCGCTCCAATTCTGCCCAATCAGAGATGAGCCAATCATATTCCCCTTATTGTCAGTAATGATGCTGCCATTAGCCTGCACTGGAAAAATTATTTGCGAAAATCCGTTCACCAGAAGTGGATAAACCAGGCCACATAAAAGCCAGGTGACGGCGGTAATTCGCAAAGAACTGCTTAATATACTCAACATTTTGCCACCTCTTACATCACGAGAGACAAGCACAGATCGATAAGCTTGATGCCCAGAAATGGCGCTGCCAGCCCACCGATGCCATAGATCATCAGGTTCCGATAAAACATCGCCTCTGCGCTGGTCGGAATAAATCGAACACCGCGTAATGCCAGCGGGATTAATGCCGGAATAATCAGCGCATTGAAAATCAACGCGGAGAGAATGGCACTTTGTGGTGTAGATAACCCCATGATATTCAGATGAGATAATCCAGGTAACGCCACAATAAACAGCTCTGGCAATATGGCAAAATACTTGGCAACATCGTTGGCGATAGAAAACGTTGTCAAGGCACCCCGCGTAATCAGCATTTGTTTCCCAATGCTGACCAACTCCAATAATTTGGTCGGGTCTGAATCCAAATCAATAATATTTGACGCTTCTTTAGCTGGCATGGTCCCGGTATACATGGCCACGCCGACGTCCGCCTGTGCCAAAGCAGGTGCGTCATTCGTCCCATCACCACTCATCGCGACCAGTCGTCCCAGCGCCTGCTCTTTACGGATCAATTTGAGTTTGTCTTCGGGCTTGGCTTCCGCAATATAATTATCCAGTCCTGCTTCGGCGGCGATGACGCTGGCCGTGGTCGGGTTATCACCAGTGACCATCACAGTCCGGATCCCCATCTCGCGTAATTGTATTGCACGTTCACGAATACCCGACTTAAGTACGTCAGATAAGGCGATGATGCCCAATATCTTTCCATTTACAGCGACCGCCAACGGGGTCGCACCGCGCAGGGCCACGCTTTCAGCCAGAGCATGAAGGTCGGGCGGAATGTCTGTGTTGTAGGTGCGCTGCACATATTTGATCACCGCATCAACCGCCCCTTTGCGGATAATCCGTCCGTCCGGCATGTCAGTCCCACTCATGCGCGTTTCAGCCGAGAAATCGGTACCTACGGCCTGTTCCTGCTGAGGTTCCGCGCTGGCCCCTTGCTGGGTCACGTACGCTATCGTTGATTGCCCTTCTGGCGTTGAATCAAACAGCGAGCCGAGATAGGCCGCCTGAAGCAAGCTCTGCTGACTTTGCCCCGCCACGGCTAAACAGGCCGTGGCCTGGCGGTTGCCTATGGTTATCGTCCCCGTCTTGTCCAGAATCAGCGTATTCACATCCCCTGCCGCCTCAATAGCCTTGCCTGAAGTCGCTAACATGTTAAAACGCATCGTTCTATCAATACCGGCGATACCAATCGTTGACAGCAATGCCCCAATCGTCGTCGGGATTAGAGCAACAATCAGCGCAACCAGATCGGCGACGTTAATCTGCGCATGCAGATAACTGGCTACAGGCGCAATCGCCGCGACGACAATCACAAAAATTAGCGTCAATACGGACAGCAGCACGGTCAAGGCGATCTCATTCGGCGTTTTTTGGCGCTTAGCGCCTTCAACCAAACGGATCATTCGGTCAAGAAAGGTATTACCTGGCAATGCCGTCACTTTGACTATCAAGAAATCGGACAACACCCGAGTCCCCCCTGTGACAGAGGAAGCCAGATCCGATCCGGATTGTTTGATTACTGGAGCCGATTCACCGGTAATCATGGATTCATCTACGTAGGCAACGCCTTCCACGACTTCCCCGTCAATCGGGATCAGCTCTTCTTTTTCAACCCTAAGCCGATCGCCTAATTTCAGGTCAATCGCAGAAATAGTGACCCAGGTGTTATCCGCCAATATTTTACGGGCACTCAGCGTGGTGGTGGTATGGCGTAAAGATGACGCCTTGGCCTTGCCACGCCCTTCCGCCAACGCTTCGGCTAAATTGGCAAACCAGACGGTAATAAGAAGAATTAACGTCACGATGCCGTTGTAACCCGAACTGGCGTGGGACGGCCCGAAAAGTAACGGATCCACGGTCAGTGCAGCCGTTATGCAGGCTCCAATCCAGACCACAAACATCACCGGGTTACGGATCTGCACCCGTGGGTCAAATTTTTTCAGTGAATCGATCAATGCACGCTGGAAAAGCGCAGTGCTGTATCCGCCGTGTTTAGCCGCGTCGGAAGGCAGAGTCAGTGCAAACGTTGTTTTCATTTCTGCAACTCCTATGAACGTCAATCTGCGACCTAGAACAATTGGTGATTGATCATGGCGAAGTGTTCAGCTATTGGCCCTAACAGGAGCGCGGGCAGGAAGGTCAACGCCCCAACGATTAAAATCATTGCCAGCCACCATGCGCCGAATAACAGAGTATCGGTGCGTAGGGTTCCCACACTCGGCGGCAGCGTAGGTTTTGCTGCCAGCGACCCCGCAACGGCCATCAGAAAAATGATCGGAGGATAACGGCCAAGCAGAATGACCAGCGCAATGGATAAGTTATACCAGGGCGTATTGGCATTAAGTCCGGCAAAGGCTGAACCATTATTTGCCGCAGCGGAGGTGAAGGCATACAGCACTTCCGAGTAACCATGCATGCCGGCATTGTTCAACGCCGAGACGCCGAAAGGTAAAATCATTGATAATGATGACGGAATAAGAATCACCATTGGGTGGATCAACAGCGCCAACGACACCAAAATGATTTCACGTTTTTCTATCTTTTTACCCATAAATTCGGGTGTATGTCCCACCATCAACCCAGCAACAAAAATGCCGATAAAGCCATAAATCAGGAAACTGAGGAAACCGACGCCTTTCCCCCCAAACACGCATTGCAGCATCATCTGTATCATTGTCGGTAGACTGCCCAGAGGGGTAAGACTGTCGTGCATCGCATTCACGCTACCGGTGGTAAACGCCGTGGTATACGCGGCATATAACCCACTGAGCGCGATACCAAAGCGCACCTCTTTACCCTCCATATTGCCGCCCGGCTGCCCGACACCGCTGTGCAGATTGATCCCCGCCTGCTGAAGCAAAGGAGTACCCGCTTGCTCCGGGAGTACGGTGAAAATCAAAAAACCGATTAACATCACCGCCATGACCCCATAGATAACCCAGCTTTGACGTCGGTTATTAATCATGCAACCAAACATCACCACTAGTGCAGCGGGTAAGCTTGCCATCAGCAACAACAGCACCATATTCGTGAGGGGGTTAGGGTTTTGGAAAGGGTGCGCGGCGTTGACGTTATAAAAGCCACCGCCATTGGTGCCAAAGTTTTCAATCGATTCCTGTGCGGCAACCGGACCGAGAATCAATGTCTGATGTCCCCCTTGAACAGTATTCACAACGGTGCTGGCGTTCAGTGTTTCTGGAACCCCCTGCCAAACGAGAAACAGCGCAGCAATAATGGCCACCGGCAGGAGTACACGCGTAATAAAACGTGTCATGTCGCGATAAAAATTCCCTAAATTATCGTTTCCCCCCTGAACCAAAAAAGCACGAATAAAGGCAATGGCGACCACAAACCCCGTTGCCGCAGAGGTAAACATAGGAAAAGTAATCGCAGCCATTTGACTAAAGTTTGATAGCGTATTTTCACCCGCATAACTCTGCCAGTTGGTGTTAGTAATAAAACTAATCGCCGTGTTAAATGCCTGCAAAGGTTCCATACCGCTTAATTTCAGCGGATTAAGAGGAAAATGGTTCTGTAATATTAAGATGAGATAAATCAACAGTGCCATAACCAAATTCGTGGCTAACATATTGATAGTGTATTTTTTCCAGTTCATCGGCTGGCTACAGGTGTTTTTCCCCACAATTCTATAGATAACATTATCAATGGGATTAAACAGAGGATCCAACAACGTTTTCTGATCGGTCACAACACGCGAAAGATATCGACCTGCTGCAATACTCAGCAGAAACGTCGCCAACAGAGCCAGTCCAGCTTGCAGCCATAGATGTAGCATCTTATGACTCCTTCAGAATAAAGTAAGCAGAGATATCCCGACACTTTAAAACTTATCGGGATGGGTTACGGCATAAAACAAATAAATAATCACAGCGAAAGTGATCGTTACCAATATGGAAATCGCCATATTTAACTCTCCATAAAAATAATAACTTGAGGGCCGTATTTACTTTATTTTTTCATCCGATGAAACCTTGATGACATTTCCTGCAAAGGAGATCAATACGCCAAATGAGGCATAGGCCAGCAACATCACAATCGGCATTAATAATATTAACCACATAAAACACTCCTTATACCGCAGTGATAAATAGTGTGGGTTATCGTGACGACTCTATAGGTATAGGAGCAGGCAGATAAAAGCTTTATAAAGGTTCAAATTAGCGGGATAAAAATAATGTAAAAACCATGAAAAACGAAGGATGAAATCAACGATCTATTGCCTCACGTCACGGCTTTCAGACGTCAACGTGTTTAACACGGTTGCAGCACCGCCTCCACGCCAGCACAGTCTTGAAAGGCAGCGGCACGGGTGGCGGGGCTCAGTATTGATTCAAATGGCCTGAGGGCTGAACGGATTTATTCGAGCATCGCTATTGCGCTCAGTTCGTCGGTGACGAGTCCACTCACCCAGCCGCCCTGCAATGCCGCGCGCATCGCCAGATGTTTCTCCGCGCCGCCGGCCATGGCGATGACGGGTTTATCCGCCTTCGGTTGCAGGCTCACGCTGGTTAATCTTGCATTGAGTTCGCTGTCGATACGTTGCCCGTCTGCGCCGATGAAATGCCCGACCATCTCTCCGACGGCGCCCACCGCATTGAGTTTTTCGACCTGTTCCAGCGACAGGAACCCGTCGAGATGCAGCGGGCAGTCGGGACCGATAGTGCCAATGCCGGTAAAGGTGACATCGGCCTGGCTGGCTTTCTCGCTGACGGTGCGATAAATACGGTGATGACACCAGCCCTCGCGATCCTGCTCACTGTCGGCAAACAAGGGCGCAGGCAGGATAAAATAGCGGCCCTGCGTTTTCTCGGCCATCAACAGCGGCACGTCGTAACGGGTACAGGAACCGTCATAGGCAATCGCGCCTATCAGCGACACGCAGCTGTGCTGCGGGCGTTCAATGTCATCAAGTTCATCGATAGCCGCCTTCAAGGTGCGCCCCGAGCCCACGCCGATAATCGTAGAGGCTTCACGGCGAATAAACTGGGTCATCACCTGCGCACCCGCGACGGCAATGGCGTGCAGCAATCCCGTCTTACTCATTCCCTGAGCAGGAACCACCTGACAAAGACTCAGGCCATAAGCCTCGCGCAGGCGGGCTTCGAGCGCCATGCAGTTGCCGACCGAGTGCGAAATATGCACGCTCACCAACCCGCTTTCAATCGCACTGGCCACCAGCCGCTGCGCAACCTGACGTGAGATGCCCAACGCTTCGGCTATCTCATGCTGCGTTTGTCCTGCCACGTAATACATCCACGCAGCGCGCGCGGCCTGATCCAATTTTTTATCATTCTTGTTCATCTCTGACCTCCATCCGGGCGGTATATGCCGCGCATTTTATCGGGATTCATCATTCTGAGTGATGTCGATTTAGCAAAAGATAACAATATTGTGAGCTAAAGCCCATTTAATGGGCAAAAGTTTATTTAAGCTGATCTTCAATCAGGCAAAAGCCCACACAAAGAGCTTATGCCCAAAATGCCTTCACTACCTTTTCGGAGCAAACTATGGTTACTTCTTGGCACTCAGCGGTTTGGTTGCACATTGGCGCAGGTTCGTTTCACCGTGCTCATCAGGCGTGGTATCTGCATCGGCTGATCGAGGCCGGTGATAATAACTGGTCGATTGCGCTGGGGAATATTCGCGACGACGCCACGCCGTTGCTGAATAATCTGTCTGCTCAGGGCGGTGAATACGTGTTGGAAACGGTGACCCCAGCGGGAGAGCGCGCCTATGAAACCATTACCTCAGTCAAGAAAATCATCCCCTGGGACGCAGAGCTCTCGCAGCTGATTGCGCAGGGCGAGAAATCCGCGACGCGGGTTATCTCCTTTACCGTCACCGAAAGCGGCTATTATCTCGATAACCAGTTTAATCTTGACCAGAACAACGCCGACATTTGCGCCGACCTACAGGGTGGCTGCCGCACTGTTTATGGTGCTATCAGCCATATTTTGCAGCAGCGCCAGCGCAGCAACGGCGGGCCCGTCACGCTGCTCAACTGCGATAACCTGCGCCACAACGGCGACCGCTTCCATCATGGCCTACAGCAGTTTTTAACCCTGAGACAACAACCGGCGTTGTTGCAGTGGATTGCCGACAACGCTCGCTGTCCCAATACCATGGTCGACCGCATCACTCCACGCCCATCACCCGAGGTCGCCGTGCGCGTCAAAGAGCAGACCGGTAAGGATGATAAGGCACCGGTGATGGCCGAAGCGTTTATCCAATGGGTCGTTGAGGATGACTTTATCGCCGGTCGCCCTGCGCTGGAGAAGGTAGGCGTTGAGATGGTGAAATCGGTAGTGCCTTATGAGGAAGCAAAAATCCGCATCCTCAATGCCAGCCACAGCTGCATTGCCTGGGCCGGTACGCTTCTCGGACAGCGGTATATTCATCAGAGCACTCAAACCGAGTCAATTTGTCAGATGGCATACCGCTACGTCACCGAAGACGTGATTCCGAGCCTCTCCCCTAGCCCGCTTGACCTGAAAGACTACCGTGACGTGGTCCTTGAGCGGTTCAGCAACCCACATATTCAGGACACCAATCAACGCGTTGCGGCAGACGGATTCTCGAAAATCCCAGGATTCATCACCCCAACCCTGGTCGAGTGTTATCAGCGCGGTGATGTCCCCCGCGCCACCAGCCAGCTGCCGGCGTTGTTCTTCGTGTTTATGCAACGCTGGGCACAGAATCAACTGCCCTACGAATATCAGGATGGCATTTTAGATTCTCAGGCCGTAAAACAGATGTTTTCCGCCAAAGATCCCATCGCCGAGTATGCGCATGACAGTAAACTTTTCGGTGAGTTGGCGTCTAAACCCGAATTTGAGACGCTGCTGCGTGAATCGATTGCGGGCGTTTATCAATGGCTTGAGTCTGCGAAGCAGGGCTAACAGGAGTCGCGCATGTATTTAGGACTGGATTTAGGGACCTCGGAAATCAAGGCGTTGGTGCTGGATGCCGAGGGCAAGGTGATAGCCAGCGCGGGCGAAGCGCTGGAGGTGCAGCGCCCGCGCCCGCACTGGTCGGAGCAACGTCCCGACGACTGGTGGAAGGCGACGCAAAAGGTGGTCGCCAGACTGCGCGACCAGGTGCCTCAGGCGTGGGCAAACATTGTTGCTATCGGCCTTTCCGGGCAAATGCACGGCGCGGTGCTGCTGGGCCGCGAGGGAGAGGTGCTGCGCCCCGCTATTCTGTGGAACGACACGCGCAGCGCCAGAGAGTGCGAGCTGCTAACGCAAGCAGCCCCGCAGCTACATCAGTTAGCGGGTAATCTGGCAATGCCGGGATTCACTGCGCCAAAGCTGCTGTGGGTTGCGCGTCATGAACCCGAAATTTTTAGCCAGATAGCCACGGTACTGCTGCCAAAAGACTATCTACGCTGGAAGATGAGCGGCGACAAGGTTTCCGATATGTCGGATGCGGCGGGGACACTGTGGCTCGACGTCGCCAAACGTGACTGGTCAGATACCCTGCTCGACGCCTGTGGACTTTCGCGCGACCAGATGCCGCGGCTAGTCGAAGGCAGCGCAGTTTCGGGCGTGCTCAATCGCGATATTGCCCGCGCGTGGGGGTTAAACAGTGAGGTGATTATTGCCGGTGGCGGGGGCGACAATGCCGCCAGCGCCATAGGTATTGGTGCAGTAGAGCCGGGCGATGCGTTTATCTCGCTGGGTACCTCGGGCGTACTGTTTGCGGTAAACCCAAGCTTTAGCCCTAATCCAAACAGCGCGGTGCACGCCTTTTGTCACGCCCTGCCCGACCGCTGGCATCAGATGAGCGTCATGCTGACGGCGGCGAGCGCGCTGCGTTGGTATTGCCAGCTGATTGGCAGCCATGAAACGACGCTGCTGGCAGAGGTGGCCCAACTCACTCAGGCCGAAAAAAGGCAGGCACCGCTGTTTCTCCCCTACTTGTCGGGAGAGCGCACGCCCCACAACGACCCTTTGGCGGTCGGGGCTTTTCACGGCATGACGCACAGCACGCAGCGCGCGGCGCTGGGGTATGCCGTACTGGAAGGCGTGGCCTTCGGCATGGCCGACGGGCTGAGCGTGCTCAAACAGTCGGGCACTCAGCTGAGCCAGTGTTCGCTGGTCGGTGGCGGTGCACGCAGCGACGAATGGGCGCAGCTGATTGCCGACGCGCTTAATCTGACCATCACCACCCATCAGGACGGCGAGGCCGGGGGGGCACTGGGCGCAGCCCGTCTTGGTTGGCTGGCCGCAGGCGGTGAACAAAGCAAGGTCTGCCGCAAGCCTCTGACAAAAAAGACTTTCTCGCCGGACACCGCACGCCATCAGGTGTTGCAGTCCCGACTGGCGACCTGGCGCAAACTGTATCAACAGCAGGTAGAGCTAAGACGATAACCCCCTGACATCACAATAAAACCCGAGGGCGGCCACGCCCCATTCACCTCATTGATAACCAAAAACTGAGGGAGCCACGCTCCCCCAGAGGAGCATGCTATGCAAAAAAAACAGGCCCACTGGTTTGGTTTACCGCTCAATCTGCTGTGGGGATATATCGCCATCGCCGTGTTCATGAGCGGTGACGGCTTTGAAATGGCGTTTCTGTCGAAACATATTACCGATATGGGGTTCAGCCCTGCCGAGTCCGCGCTGGTATTCACGGTCTATGGGCTAGCGGCGGCGGTAGCGGCGTGGAGCTCCGGCGTAGTGGCTGAAATCATCACTCCACAGAAGGCCATGCGCATCGGCTTTATTCTGTGGCTGGTGATGCATACCCTGTTTATGCTGTTTGGCTTAGGCATGAAAAACTATCCGCTGATGCTGCTGTTTTACGGTATTCGCGGCCTTGCCTATCCGTTGTTCATCTACTCCTTTGTTATGCTGGTAGTGCAGACGGTGCCGAAACAGCAGCTCTCCTCGGCGATGGGCTGGTTCTGGGCAATGTACTCCATCGGTATCGGCTGTATCGGCAGCTACCTGCCGAGTTTTACCATTCCACTGTTTGGTGAAACCGGTACGCTGTGGTTTGCGATTGCCTGGGTCGGCGTCGGCGGCATGATGGCCCTGACCTTGCTGCGTAACGTGGGCACACCTAGTGAAAAGGCCAACCTCACGCCGAAAGAGAAACTGACCGAACTTTCTCGCGCGGTGACTATCCTGTTCACCAACCCGCACATCTTTATGTCGTGCCTGATCCGCATTATCAACACGATTTCGCTGTTTGGCTTCGCCGTGATCATGCCAATGCTGTTCGTTGGGCGTCTCGGGTTTAGCATGTCGGAATGGCTGCAAATCTGGGCGGTATTCTTCTTTGTGACCATTTTTACCAACATCATGTGGGGAATTCTTGGCGAGAAAATTGGCTGGCTGCGTCAGGTGCGTTGGTTTGGTTGCATCGGCTGCGCCATTTCTAGCCTGGCATTTTATTATTTACCGATGCATTTCGGGCACAACGTCGGGATGGCGCTGGTGCCCGCCGTGATGCTAGGCATCACCGTTGCCGCCTTCGTGCCAATGACCGCCGTGTTCCCGGTACTCGAACCCAAACATAAAGGCGCAGCGATTTCGATTTACAACCTCTCGGCCGGTTTGAGCAACTTCGTAGCACCGGCTATCGCCTCAATGGTGCTGCCATTTTTTGACATCGTCGGCGTAGTCTGGGTCTATACGGCACTGTATTTAGTGGCGGCAGTGTTAACGCTGCTAGTGAAAGTCGACCAACCGGGGCACAGTAAAGTGCCGGTTGCCACACAGCACAAGATTGAGTCAGAGCCGTATTAAGTCCTCTGACGGGTCAAGGTCAAGACAAGGTTCTTGACCTTGACCCTCGGTGAAGCCTTACGCTGATTTAACGCGGCTGCCACCCGTCGGGGATGACAAACTCCGGCCGCCGGTGAAGGGCATGAAGAAAATGGCACGCTGCGCTCCTTAACTTTTCAAAATTAACCTTGTTATGCTCGCCCATATCTCGCAGCACGCGCGGGTCATAAAACGGCATCCCCATTCCATAGGCCACGCCAATAAGGCGCACCTCATCGCTAACAGCAATATTTCCTGCTCCCTGCCGCGCCTTAAAATCCTGGATCTCTATCTGTAATTGCCTATATATCCGCTGGCGATTCTCCCGCGATAAATTAAGAAAAATTTCGGCATAGCCTTTATTAAAGCTGCTAACGACGTCGACGACAAGATAGGGCGTACTGCCTGTTAAGGCACTATATTGTGCGGTGGATTCTGTCGTGGATTGTGTCGTGGATCGTGCAGTTAATTGCCTCTCGCTATCTGCTACAGGTTGCGTGATTTCAGGCTTTTGCAGGCGACAGCGACGAACCGGTCGGGCCAACGACAGGCTCTGCGGCAGCCGAGGGGTATTCATGATACTGGTAATAGCAACGGGATTTTTAGTCTGCTCGCACGGCAAGTTAACTGGGATCCATTTCGTTATTCTCGGCGAAGCGTCAGCATTGTTCAGACGATTATCCATAGCGTTCCCTCAATTTATTTAATTATAATCAGGATGCCAGTAACATAACTCGCGCCGTTTTTTAATCTATAAGATTTCAATCAAATTCTACTCTTCGCGATCAATAAACGTTGGGAGCTTCAGTGAAAATTAACGTCATTGGCACCAGTGGAAGCGGTAAATCCACCTTTGCCAAAGCGCTGGCGCAGCAATTAGCTATTCCTTATATCGAGATGGATACGCTGTTCTGGAAACCTCATTGGACCGGAAGCAGTGATGCAGAATTATTTGAAAAACTCGAACAGGCGATTTCCCAACCGTCCTGGGTGCTGGATGGCAACTATAAGCGCTCGCAGCCGATTAAATGGCGCGATGTCGATATCATTATCTGGGTGGATTACAGCTTTGGCCGCACGCTGTATCAGGCGGTCAAACGCGCACTGCAACGGGCTAGCCACGGTCAAGAATTATGGGCCGGAACCGGTAATCGTGAAACTTTTCGCCAGAGCTTTTTTAGCCGCGAGTCAATCATCCTGTGGACGCTGAAAACGTTCTATAAAAACCGCCGTCAGTATCAAAAGATGATGATCAGTCCGCCCAATAGCCAAGTGCAGTTTGTTCGCCTGCGTTCACACAAACAGGCCCGGGCGTTTATCGACTCTCTCGGGTTGCAAAACGCCGCAGCAAAAAAAACCTGACATAAAAGTCAGGTTTTTTATCGGTACGTCTCGCTAAGCGCAAGAAGACGGCGTCAGGAATGCTTAGTAATCGACGCCGTTCTCGGCGATATCCATCGCGAAGTAAGACAGGATGATGTCAGCACCGGCACGTTTGATTGCACCCAGGGTCTCGCGCACCACTTTACGTTCGTCGATGGCACCGGCCTGTGCGGCAAACTTGATCATCGCGTACTCGCCGCTCACCTGATAGGCCGCCAGCGGCAGACGGGATGCGGCGCGAATGTCGCTGATCACATCCAGATAAGCCCCGGCAGGTTTCACCATCAGCGCATCGGCACCTTCCTGCTCATCCATCAAGGATTCACGAATTGCTTCACGGCGGTTCATCGGGTTCATTTGATAGTTTTTACGATTACCCTGCAGCACACTGCCGCCCGCTTCACGGAATGGCCCGTACAGTGAGGAGGCAAACTTGGTCGAGTACGCCATGATGGAGGTATCGATAAAACCGACTTCATCGAGCGCACTGCGAATTGCCTGCACCTGACCGTCCATAGCAGCAGAAGGTGCAATGAAATCGGCACCGGCTGCGGCGGCAACCACGGCCTGACGGCCCAGATTTTTCAGCGTTGCATCGTTATCCACGCCGTGGTCGTGCAGCACGCCGCAGTGACCGTGGGAAGTATATTCGCAGAAACAGGTGTCGGACATGACGATCATTTCCGGCACGGTGTCTTTACAAATACGCGCCATACGCGCCACCAGGCCATTTTCATTCCAGGTGTCGCTGCCGGTCGCATCCATGTGATGCGAAATACCGAAAGTCATCACCGAACGAATACCGGCTTTGGCATAACGCTCAATTTCATAAGCCAGTTTTGACTCAGGAATACGCAGTACACCGGGCATGGTCTCGATTACCGCGTATTCGGAAGTCTCTTCTTCTACAAAGATTGGCAATACAAGATCGTTAACGCTGAACTCGGTTTCCTGAAACAGCGCGCGCAAAGAATCAGACTGTCTTAAACGACGAGGGCGTAAATTAGGGAACTGTGACATGACTACTCCAGCAAAAAAGCGATTTCTAGACTCTCTGCGGCTATAAAAGCTCGCAAACGGTGTTGGTACAAGAAGTACCTACCAAAAATAACTGCGGAGTATTTTATCTGAACTCAAAACGAATTATTTATCTTTACGTAGCAAGTTTATCAACAAATATTACGTCAGCACCCAATGTCCCTCGCTGACCTGACGATAGTTGCGGGTTGAGGGCTGATAGCCAAGCGGCCGCACCGGGCTCTTCAGCTCGTCTGCCTTAATGTGGCGCTTAATGCCGCGCCGCGCGGGATCGGGTACCGGCACCGAGGCAATCAGCTTGCGGGTATAATCGTGCTGCGGATTATCAAAAATCGCGGCGCGCGGCCCAATTTCGACGATTTCCCCCAGATACATCACCGCCACCCGATGGCTAACCCGCTCAACCACCGCCATGTCATGTGAAATAAACAGATAGGACAGATTCATGCTCTCCTGCAGGTCGAGCAGCAGATTGACCACCTGCGCCTTCACCGACACGTCTAGCGCCGAAACGGATTCGTCAGCAACAATCACCTTGGGATCCAACGTCAACGCACGCGCAATACAGATTCGCTGCCGCTGACCGCCGGAAAACTCGTGCGGATAGCGGCGCATCATGTCCGGCGACAGCCCTACCTTGTCCATCAACGCGGCGGCCTTCTCAAGCGCCTCAGCCTTATTCGCCAGACGGTGTTGTAATATCGGCTCAATCAGCGCGTCACCAATTTTCATACGTGGATTCAGACTGGCGAAGGGATCCTGAAAGATCATCTGTATCCGCTGGCGCATGGCGCGCAGATCCGTTTTGCTCAGATTCATGACGTCGAAGCCATCAAAGTCGATCTGCCCGCCGTAAGGCTTCAGCAGTCGGGTGACGGCGCGGCCGGTGGTCGATTTCCCGCAGCCTGATTCACCCACCAGCGATAGCGTCTCACCCGCGAACAGGTCGAAGCTGATATTTTCCACCGCGTGCACCGCGCCAACCGGTCGTCCCAAAATGCCGCCGCGCACCGGAAAACGTGCGCTAAGATTCTTGACCGATAGCAGCGGCGTTTGCCGGGCGTCAACCTGAATGGCACTTTCGCGCGGTTCGTTCGCCAGCCCAGTTTGCCTGTCTATCGTCGGGAAACGCAGCGGACGGCTGCGGCCGCGCATCGACCCCAAACGCGGGACCGCCGCCAGCAGCGCGCGGGTGTAGGGATGCTGTGGGTCACGGAACAAATCTGCCGTATCCCCGCTTTCAACCACTTCGCCGCGATACATCACCAGCGTACGATCGGCAATTTCCGCGACCACGCCCATGTCGTGAGTAATGAACAGTACCGCCATGCCCTCTTCCTCTTGCAGCGTCTTGATGAGGTCAAGGATTTGGCCCTGAATAGTCACGTCGAGCGCGGTAGTAGGTTCGTCGGCTATCAGCAGCTTGGGCTTAAGCGCCAGCGCCATGGCAATCATAACCCGTTGACGCATACCGCCGGAAAACTGATGGGGGTACTCGTCAAAGCGTGCGCTAGCGTTGGGAATTCTGACCTTTTCCAGCAGTCGCAGCGTCTCTTCGCGGGCGGCCTTGCTGCCCATGCCGCGATGCGTTTTCAGCGTTTCTGCAATCTGGCGGCCGAGGGTAAAGGTCGGGTTAAGCGAGGTCATCGGCTCCTGAAAAATCATTGCCACCTCGTTGCCACGCACCTCGCGCATCTGCTTTTCAGAAAGCCCGAGCAGTCCGCGCTGGTTGAGAGTAACACTGCCTTCAATCTTGCTGGTTCGCGCCTTGAGCAGGCGCATCACCGACAGCGAGGTGACGCTTTTCCCCGAGCCGGACTCCCCCACGATGGCCAGCGTTTCACCGGGATAGACTTCAAAAGATAAGTTGCGCACCACGGGCAGCCAGTCGTCGTCCCCCTGAAAGGAGGTGGTCAGGTTCTCTACCTTTAAAACCGGCTGCGCAGTGGCCATCTTTTTTATCCTTTAATTAAAGAGAAGTTGAACGGGCAGAGACTTTGACTTCAGGGGTAAAGGTGAAATCTTTATCGAACGGAAAAGTCGGCACCGTTTTACGCTTTCGCGGCAGTCGCTCCACGAACTGATCGACCACGCCGTCGGAGAGCGCCATCAGATTAGGTCGCGCAATCGGCGCCAGCTCAGGAGACAGATAGCCGGATTTCACCACGACGACGTTGGCCTGCTGCGGGTCGAGGCCGAGCTGCGTAAAGTCGGCAATATAGTGATAAGGCCTGCGGCGAGCGGAGACCACCACGTCGATGCCGTTGACGTGCAGCACCGCCTGTCGTTCAGCCTGGTTCGGTGCATCTAGCAAACGCAGCACGGTAAATTCGGCGTGCACCTGCGGACTGGACGGATCGAGAGAGGCACCCACGGATAACGTTATCCGCGCGTCGACGCCCGCCTCGAAGGCGGCCTCGGTCGCAGGCTGGTCGGTAATACCGGCAACAATGACGCCCGTCGCGCCCTGTTTGAGTAACTCGGCCAGAAGGTCGGCGCGGTCGCCTACGCCACCGCCGGTGGGATTATCGCCAGAATCGGCCAGCACCACCGGGTGCGTCTGGCTGGCAATAGCGTCGCGCACGCAGGCTTCTGGCATGTCCGTTTTGCAGCCAAAGACAAAGTCTTCACGCGCGTCCCAATACGCCTGCGCCAGTTTGATGGCCTCGCGTTCAAGCAGCGGGCGATCGGTACCGGTAAAAATAGCCGCCGCCGTGGCACGCGGCTCGTCGGCCCAAACGTAGCCGACCATCAGCGAGCTATCCCACACGCCCTCAATCTGGTCGAGCGCGGGCAGACAGGCATAGAGACTTTTCGCCGGTTCATCCTCGGTACTGGTCCGTTCGCCCGGCAGCACGACCGGGATCGGCACCCAAAGCAGGGTCGGCCTGACGCCGGTTTGCAGGCTCTTGACCAGCATGGAAATCGAACGGCGCATGGTCTCTTCGACGTCGATGTGCGGCGCGGTACGGTAGGTCGAAAACAGGTCGATGGCGTCGATGATTTTCTGTGAAACGTTGCCGTGCAGGTCATAGCTGACGCTAATCGGAATATCAGGCCCGACGACCTCGCGCGCGGCGCTAATCCAGTCACCCTCGGCGTCTTCCATGCCCTCGACGTACATCGCACCGTGCATCGCCAGATAAACGCCGTCGTAGGGTTTGTGCGCCTCGAGCCCTGCCAGCATCTCCGCCTTGAACGCGTCGTAGGTGGCGCGGGATACCGGCCCTCCGGCGATGGCCCGGGCATGAACCGTGGGTAAAAAGGTCGCAGGATAGTCCTGCAGAAAGGCAAAATACGGTGCCGCCAGCAACGCATCGTTGCGCACCACGCGGAAATCTTTTTCTTCATTAAGAACAGGATTATAAGTGCTGCATTCGATATGAATACCGCCAACGGCTATACGCATCTTCTACCTCTACGGGTTGTCAGGGCCATCAAGAAAACGATGGGCCGCAATGCTTGCCGCTGCACGCACCCAGGTATCTTCATCGATGGGGAAAGTTCTCACCGGCGTCAATCCGGCAAAACCGGGCAATACGTTAGTTTCGATCGACTGCTGTACCACCGTGCCGAGCAGCCCGCCGAAGGCACCCGCCTGATGGGCAATGAGTATCAGGCTGGGGTCGAGAATCTGGATCAGCTGGGCGATAGCCAGTCCCAGCGCCGTGCCTGCACGGTGCAGGATGCGGATAGCCGCCGCCGAACCGCCGGACGCCAGCTGCTCCAGCTCCGCCAGACTGCTCAGGCCAAGATTTTCTTCGCGCGCCATCTCCATGATGGCATTCAGCGAGGCGATGGTGTCGAGACAGCCGCGCTTGCCGCAGCGGCACGGTGTCCCGTTTAGCTCCAGCGTGCAGTGGGCAATCTCCCCCGCGCCGCCGTGCAGACCTCGGTGCAGCCTGCCGGCAATAAAATGCGCGCTGCCAATGCCAGCGCCGTGGCTGACCAGCGTAAAGGTGTCGAGGTCTCGCGCTTGCCCAAAGCGTTTTTCACTGACCGCCAACGCCTTGGCGTCATTTTCGATAAACACCTCAAGGCCGGTAGCCGCCGCGACCAGACTTGCCAGCGGCACATCGCGCCAGCCCAACAGCGCCGATTGCACACAGGTTGACTGGTTTTCATCAATAAAACCGGAGAGCGTGACCCCCATGCCAATGAGTCTTGCGGCAGCGTCAGTGTGCCCTTCCAACAAGTCGGGTAACGCGTGGGCGATGTTCTGCGCCAGCGCCTCAGGCTCTCGAGAAAGCGTGAAACCGGCGCGGGCAATAATTTCACCTTGTAAATTAATTAGCGCCATCTGCGCCGGCGTTTGCAGCAGCGAAACGCCGATGAAATAAGCCCCTTCGGGCCGCAGCATCAGCCTGACGGATGGCCGCCCCTGCCCCGGCCCGTTAACGGTTTCTGACTCATGCAAATAGCCCGCGTCGATCATCTCCCTGACCACGCCACCTATGGCTGCCTTGCTCATGCCGCACACCTGCGCCAGTTCGGTACGGCTCAGCCCTGCGGCAGAGTTGATCGCCCCTAATATTTGCCGTTGTAGTGAACTCAGCATTCCGTTTTCGCGCTCTCATTTTTGGCTAATCTGCCTTGACATTAAACTTATAAAATGAATATATCAATGCCAATTAGTTCACAAAATTTACTAAATAATGAAACATAAGCATTTCATATGAAATAAATACCCAGAGATTGTAGAAAATGCCACAAAGGCAATTTTCGCCATCACCGCAACATTGGCAGAGGAAAATCTATGAAAGGTTTCAGAACCATCGGCTGTCCGGGACGTTTAACGTTGCTTGGCTGTGCGCTGCTCGGCGCACTGGCTTCCCCCGCGTACTCAGCCACGTTGACGGTGATGCAAAACGAGGCGCCGCGCAGCATGGATCCGGGCAACCAGACCGCAACCTTCACGGCCACGGTGTTGGATCCGATGTACGAAGGGCTGCTGAAAATGTCGCCCGCGCTGAAGCTCGAACCGGCGCTCGCGACCTCGTGGAGCAGCGACGCCAGTGGGCTGGTATGGACCTTTACGCTGCGCAGCGGCGTAACGTTTCACGACGGCACGCCGTTTAACGCCGACGCAGTCGTCTCCAACTTTGCCCGCCATCTGGACGTGAAACGCGGTCTGGCGGCTAGCGGTCGTCTGCGCACCTTTATCGACAGCGTCACCAAGGTCGATGACCGCACGGTGGTGTTCAAACTGAAGAAACCCTACCCGGCGTTTCTGAATCTGCTGACCACGGGAGCTTGCCTGATGGTCAGCCCGACCGCCGACAAGGCCGGCACACTGGACAGCAAAGCGGTAGGCACCGGCCCCTACAAGATGGTGCAGTACAAGACCGGTGAATACGTGCTGGAAGAGAAAAATCCGGGCTACTGGGGCAAGTCAGACGGCCCCGAAGACATCAAATGGACCTGGAGTTCGGAGTCTTCGGTCATGAATATGGCGCTGCAGGCGGGTGAAGCCGACGTTATCAATCCCGTTCCGCCGCAGTTCGCCCGCATGCTGAAAAACAACCCTAAATTCGTATTGCATGAAAGCCCAGGGGCGTCAGTGTTCTGGGTCGCGCTGAATACCCAGTTAAAACCGCTGGACGACGTGCGCGTCCGCCAGGCGCTTAACTTCGCGACCGACCGCGATGGGCTGGTGCGCGCCATCATGTCTGGTTTCGCCACACCGGCCAACTCCCCGCTGGCACCCATCACTCCCGGTTATGACAAATCGCTTAACCCTTACCCACTGAATATCGAGAAAGCCAAGGCACTGCTAAAAGAGGCCGGGTATGCCAACGGTTTCTCAATGTCTATCGCCGTACAGGGCGCAGACGCGCGTATTGGTCAGGTACTGCAAAGCATGTGGGCCAAAATTGGCGTGAAGCTTGACGTGCGTCAAATGGAAAGCGGCGTCTGGACCAAAGCCGCTTTCGCCGATCCGGCCGGTAAAAAAGCCGACGGCACCGGCGCTATTCTGGCCTCCTGGTCTTCCGGCGTCAGCGGGGCCGACTTGCAGCTACGACCGCTTTATTACTCGGGCAGCTTTGCGCCAACCGGGGCCAACCTCGGGTTCTTCAGCGATGCCAAACTCGACAAGCTGCTTGATACCGCGGCCTCTACGCTGGACGAAAACGCCCGCAATCAGCTCTACGTGCAGGCCCAGCAGGAGATTAACCTACAGGCGCCTCAGGTGCTGCTGTATTACCAGAACGATCTTTATGCCACCGGGGCCAACATCTCCAACGTCTGGATGATCCCCGGTGGAAACGTGATAGTCAAAGACGCCCATAAACAGTAGGAAGCGGCATGAAAGCCTATCTAGCCAAAAAACTGCTGGCCTTTCCGGTCATCCTGATTGGCGTATCGCTGCTGATTTTTGTGTCGATCCGCGCACTGCCGGGGGATCCGGCGCGCATGATGGCTGGCCCCGAGGCGACGCAGGAGGCCGTCGATCATATGCGTACGCGCCTTGGACTGGACCTGCCGCTGGTCACCCAGTATGCGCATTTCGCCCGCGACGTGCTGCACGGCAATCTCGGGCTTTCGCTCCAGTCGCAGCAGCCGGTCACCCAGGAGATTGGCGAGCGGCTGCCCTACACGCTGGCGCTGGCGGTGCTGGCCTATTTTCTGGCGATTGTGATTGGGGTTCCGGCGGGCATGATGGGGGCGATTTACCGCAACCGCTGGCCCGATTATGGCGTGATGCTGTTGGCTATTGCGGGTGCGTCGGTGGCGAACTTCTGGCTGGGGCTGATGGCGATGAACACCTTCTCGGTGGAGCTCGGCTGGCTGCCGCTGCTCGGTGCATCGTCATGGAAAAGCTACATTCTGCCGTCGGTCACGCTGGCGGTTTTGCCGATGGCGGTGATGGCAAGGATGACCCGTTCGAGCATGCTCGACGTGCTTTCCGAGGACTATATCCGCACCGCGCGGGCCAAAGGGCTGTCGGCGATGAGCATCTACTGTAGCCATGCGTTTCGCAATGCGCTTATCCCGATTGTCACCATTGTGGCGCTGAACTTCGGCAGCCTGGTCGGTGGCGCGGTGGTCACCGAGTCGGTATTCAACTGGCCGGGCATTGGCCGACTGTTGGTCGACTCCGTGCGCTATCGCGATTATCCGGTCATTCAGGGCGTCGCGCTGGTCGCGGTCTGCGGCGTGGTTATCATGAACCTGCTCGGTGAACTGCTGATAGCCCTGCTCAACCCGAAAATAAGGTTTGAATGATGAGCACCCTAACCGCACTCTCTGCGCGCAAAAAGAGCCGAACTGCCCAGGTGTTTCGCTGGTTATGGCGTCATGCTGGCATCACCTTTGGCGGCGCAATCATTGCCGCTATCGTCATCGCCGGACTGCTTGCACCCTGGATAACCGGCCACGACCCCTACACTCAGGATCTGCTCAATACCCTGCTTTCCCCCTCGGCTGACCATCTGTTCGGCACCGACGACTATGGACGCGACATCTTCGCCCGGGTGATTTACGGCGCGCGTATCTCGATTGTCGAGGTGGTGCTGAGCGTGGGGCTGGCGATGCTGATTGGCATCCCGCTCGGCGTCATTTCGGGGATGGCCGGTCGCTACATTGACCTGGTAATTATGTGGGTGATGGACATGCTGTTTGCGTTTCCCGGTATCGTTCTGGCGATTCTGGTGGTCAGCATTCTGGGCGGCGGTCTGATTAATCTGCTGATCGCTATTTCTTTGTTTGCCATTCCGGTTTATGCACGGCTAAGCCGTAACCTGACGCTCGGCCTCAAGCGCATGGAATACGTAGAGGCAGCGCAGGCGCTGGGCCTGTCGTGGTATCGCATCGTGGTGCACTACATTTTGCGCAATGCCGTTGGGCCTATCATCGTGCAGTCGACGCTGACCGCCGGAACCGTCATTCTCGCCGCCGCCAGCCTGTCATTTCTCGGCCTCGGCGTGCAGCCGCCCATGCCTGAATGGGGTACAATGATGAGTGATGGTCGAAACTTTCTCGGCATTAATATCTATCTCTCGCTGTTCCCGGGTCTGGCAATCATGCTGACCGTGCTCGGTTTTAACGTACTGGGCGATGGGCTGCGCGACTTACTGGACAAGCGTTCATGATGGTAAACACAGGCACTGCGGTTTTTTGTGCCGATATCGGCGGTTCATTTATCAAATTTGGCCTCTCCCGCCAGCAGGGCGAGGTTACCGTATTAGCGAAGGTCGCCACCCCAACCCAGTCCTGGGACGAGTTTGTGCTGGCGATGCAGATGCTGCTGAACGAGCACGGCGCAGAGGTTGCTGCGGATGCCCCGTTGGCCATCTCGACTGCCGGACTGGTTTCGCCACAGTCCGGTGAGGTAATGGCGACCAATATTCCGAGCTTTGCCGGGCACAATCTTGCCGCCGAACTCACGCAAATACTCAAACGCAAAGTCAGCGTGGCGAATGACGCCGACTGCTTTGCGCTGGCCGAGGCGCACGTCGGCGAAGGTCTGGGACTGCCGATTGTAGTCGGCATTATTCTCGGCACCGGCGTCGGCGGCGGGCTGGTATTTAACGGACAACTGGTGCGCGGCCACGGCGGCGTCACCGGTGAATGGGGTCATGGGGCGATTACCCGCACCGAGCTGCTGCTGGACAACAAATTGGTCAGAGTGCCTCGTCTGCTTTGCGGTTGCGGTCAGAGCGGATGCCTTGACATGCTCGGCGGCGCCCGTGGCATCGAGCGCCTGCATTTCGAGCTGCACCAGCAAACGCTGACCAGTCATCAGATTATCGAGGGCTGGCAGGCGGGAAGCTTTCAGGCGGTGCAGACCCTCAACGCATGGCTGGCGCTGGTAAGCGAACCTCTTACCCTGATGGTCAACATTCTCGGGGCAACCCGCGTGGTGGTCGGCGGCGGACTTGCCAGCGTCATCCCGCTGATTGCCGCGCTCGACCAGCGAGTGCGTGAGTCTACGCTGCACAAGTATCCGCAGCCGCTGGTGGTCCCCGGAAAATTCGTGAATCAGGGCGGGCTGGTCGGTGCCTCGGTTTTAGGCCGCCAGCGCTGAGTCAAAACGCATCGTCACACGGCTGGCCGACCTTATTCAACGCGTTGATTATCCCCACGCGCAGCTCGGCCAGCGCCCGCTCTTTCTCTTCAATCTGTACCAGCTTGCGTTGCAGGCTGGCCTTCTTCTGTTCGACAGAAAATTGGCTGTCAACCCAGACCGCAAGTACCTCGGCGATTTCACTGAGCGTGAAGCCCAACATTTTTGCATGCTTGATCATCTTCAGCCGCTGCAGGTCAACCGCCGAATAGACTTTATAGTTGTTGCTGCCGTTAGGCTGTGAGGCCTGTTCGAGCAGCCCCTGCCGCTCGTAGTAACGTACCGTATCGCGCGGGACGCCAGCTTTGGCACACAACTCTCCAATGCGCATCGTTCAGCTCTCCGATGAAAGGTTAAAATGGACTTGACCGTAGACCTAAGTCCACGGTTTACCCTGTTTGCAGCATAACCTCAAACAGGAAAACGGGCATGAAATCTTTCAATTATTCAGAAAAAACGGCGCTCATTACTGGAGCATCCTCAGGGATTGGGCTGGAATTTGCCGAACAGCTTGCCGCTCGTGGCGTGAGTCTCGTTCTGGTTGCGCGGACCCAGAACAAGCTGCAAGCGCTGGCCAACAGGCTGACGCAGCAGCATGGCGTGACAACGCGGGTGATTGCACAAGATCTCAGCGCCGTGGACGCCACTGCCACCATCATGGGTCAACTGCATGAAGCCAAAATTTTCCCCGACATTCTGATCAATAACGCTGGTTTTGCCACCTACGGCGTATTCGATGCGCTTTCTCTGGACCGCCAACGCGAAGAGATTCAACTCAACTGCCTGTCGCCGGTTGAACTGACCCACGCCCTGCTGCCCGCCATGCTAAAACGCGGCGACGGCGCTGTTATCAACGTGGCATCCACTGCCGCCATCCAGCCCGATCCCTACATGGCAATCTATGGCGCAACCAAAGCCTTTTTATTGTCATTCTCCGAGGCGCTGTGGGCCGAGAACCGTCAACGCGGCGTGCGTGTGCTGGCGCTGTGTCCCGGCGCAACGGATACGGCATTTTTCGATGTAGTGAACGCTGAAGAGGCCTCGGTAGGGAAAAGGATGAAGGCCGATGCGGTGGTCGGTCAGGCGCTAAAGGCGCTGGATAAACAGCGTAACTACCTGATAACCGGCTGCAACAACTGGCTGCTTGGCCAGCTGCAAAGATTTGTGACCCGTCGGCGACTGCTGATTATCGCCGAGGGCATCTTGAGGCCTAAAGCTCAACGGTGAAGAGCCACTCTTCGACTCAAGACAGAGTGGCTTTCGACAGGATCAGTTCAAGTCGTAAAAGCAGTCGGCGTCCAGCGTGACGTCGGCGATTTTCTGCACCGGGCCGCGCATATTAACCATAAAGTCTCCCGAGAAGGAGATAGCCAGCTGACCGCCCGGCATGGTGACAGTGACGCGGTCATCCACCAACCCCAGTTTGCGCATCGCACTGGCTGCGGCACAGCTGCTGCTGCCGGATGCCAGCGTGTAACCCGCTCCGCGCTCCCAGATACCGATGCTGATATTTTGACGGTCGATAACCTCGACAAACTGCACGTTGGTGCGTTTTGGGAAAATTGCCAGCGTTTCGATTTCCGCGCCCAGCTGATGAACCAGGGCTAAATCGAGTTTTTCGACGCGAATAACGCAGTGCGGATTGCCCATCGAGACCAGCGTCGCGTTCAAGTCATGCCCCGCAACCACCAGCGGCTGGTCGAGCATGTGCTCTCCTTCAACGTGTGCAGGTAGCGCAGAGGGGGTAAATTTCGCCTGCCCCATATCGACGATCACCTGATGCGCGCCTTCTGTCACCTCACAGGTCACCTGCCCACCCAGCGTATTCACCAGGAAAGGCTCATGACCGACTCTTTTTATATCAAATAGATAGCGCGCATAAATACGCAGACCGTTGCCGCTCTTCTCTGCTTCGGAACCATCGGGATTGATGATACGTACGCGCGGCACGTCCTCATCATCGATATCAATCAGTAAACCGTCGGAGCCGATACCGTAATTGCGGTCGCAAATTCGGCCGATCTGTTCGAGAGAAAATTGTGCAGCCACGCTTTGATGACAAACCAGATAGTCGTTGCCCAAACCGTGATAACGATGAAAGAGAGAGGAATGCATAGTCAGCTCTGTTGTGTTCGTGAAGAAATAAATGAAGCGTTTTTGGTTTCTATAAAGAATACACCAGCGTTAACTCGTGCTGGATGAAAAAATGGCGTTTTAGAAATCGTTTAGCGTCGACAGCACGCGGAGTATGAGCGGTTTGGTTTCATTCTTTCTCCAGACAGCGTGGATAGACACCTCGAGCGGGAACCAGGGCAGTTCGGCAATTTCCACGTTGGCAGAGCGGATACGCGCCAGACTTTTTTGTATAAAGGTGAACCCCAGCCCGGCCTCTACGCAGGACAGCGCGGCCAAAGGGCCAGTGACTTCAAGTCGGATATTCGGGGTAAAACCGCTCACCGCACAGGCGTGCAGTAGCCGAATACGCGCTGCCGGGTTTAGGCCCTCCCGGTCGGCAATCCAGGGCTGCCTGTCGAGGGTTTCAGGCGTCGGCAGCAATAAGCGTTTGTTAACGGGCATCGCTAACACAATGGGTTCCGAAAAAACCTTTCTCTGCTCGAATTCATCGCTTTCTTCGGGAGGCGTGTGCAGCAGTGCGAGATCTATCGTTCTGTCGCGTAGGCTTTCAATTTGCTGCTTAGAGCGGAAGGCATGCAGGTGGATATCAACATCCGGTGAACAATCAAGCCGTGCCAGCGTCTCAGGCAGAAGCCTGGAATGAATCGCCGCTTCGACGTAGCCGATATCAAGCCTGCCGGCGAGACCTTTGCCCAGATTTTTCCCTCTGTCCTTCAACCTGTCGTGATGCTTTAAGAACGCCCGAACCTCGCCAAGAAAATCCTTTCCTTCCGACGTCAGCCGCAAGCGCTTTTTCTCCCGGTGGAAGAGTTCAACACCGAGCTCATCCTCAAGCAGTTGTATTTGCCTGCTCAAAGGCGAGGAGGAGATGTGCAGTTTTTCTGCGGCCTGCCCGATATGTTCAAGCTCACCAACGACGGCAAAAGATCGGAGTATTCTTATATCCACAACAATTTAGGTCCCAAGTGTGCCAAAAAATATTATAGCTGATACTCGCGCTTAACACCATGATGTACTACAGCCAACACATTGAATTTAATCAAGTTGGTCAGCGAGAATTTTTCAGTACGTCCAATCAAAAAAAATTGCGCCTGAAATTGGGACCGTTCCCATTTTAGTCGCTCATAACGTAAGGGTGATGTTAGCAATGTTAAGTATAAATGACATTCGTGTTGAGTGTGGGAACCAGGAAGGCCCGAGAGCCATCATGCTTTCTCCGATGATGGCACAGTGGGACGGCGGCGCTTTCTGCCAACCTCTTCTAGATTGGCTGGCCAATGCTGGCTACAGCGTTGCAGTCTACGATACCGTCGGCCTGTGTAAGGGCACAAAAGATCTGCATGAAGCCACCGCAGTCTGGGGTGAGTTTCTGCTCGAACATGAACCCAATATCGACTTGCTGATAGGGCAGGCTTACGGCGGCGCAATCGCTCAGCATCTCCTCGCCAACGAGCTTGCTTATGTTTCCAAATTTATTGGCATCTCGGCGCCGACTTATTGCGACAGTCTGCTGCGTGAAAAACTAAATGGGGTGCTTATCGATCTGAACGAAATCTCTGCGGAAGCGGGCCTGAAAAAACTCCTTTGGTGCATTCGCCCAGATACCGATGACACCCTCCCGCAAGTCGAAGGTCAAGCCCCGGCAGGTACTGTTGAAAGACTGGCGACAGGCTTAAAGCAGCTTCAAAGCGCAGATGCACGTCATATTATCGCCGATTATCAGGGCAGCGCCCTCTGGATTTATGGCAGTCATTCCAGACTCGTTAATACAGTCAACATCGTTCCTGCTCAGGGTCGCAGCGACCATCAAAGCGTAAAACTGCCTCATTGTGGCATGCATCCTTTCCGTGACGTTCCGCTTGAGGCCATTAAGGCCGTGGAAACGTTTTTGCAGGAGGCCATGTAATGAAAAAAGTTCTCGTGCTTCCCGGCGATGGCGTGGGTGCCGAAGTTTGTCATGCAGCGCTGCCCGTATTCACGCTGCTGAATTTACCGATTACCCTCGAGTTTGCTCAAATCGGCTGGCAGTGCTGGCAACAAAGTGCCCAGCCCATTCCGGCCCAGACGTGGGAAAAAATTACCCAGTCTGACGCCGTACTGTTGGGTGCAATAACCAGCAAAGGCAAACAGGATGCCGAAGCAGAGTTGACCCCGGCACTTCAGGGACAAGGCCATAAATACGTATCACCGTTAATCGAGATGCGTCAAAAACTCGAACTTTTTGCCAATGTCAGGCCGGTTTACAGCATCAAACCTGGGCAACGCCCCTTCCGCTGCGTCGTTTTACGTGAAAATACCGAGGGGCTTTACTGTGGTCTGGACCGTCGTGGTATTCCCGAGGAGTATCGCAGCTGGGTTACGCACACCAACATTGACCGTTCAGGGCATCAAGATGTCGCCATGAGCGTGCGAATCGTGACGCGCTTTGGCATGGCACGAATCATCCGTTATGCCTTTGAATACGCCAAAACCAATAACTATCCAAGCGTCACTTATGCGGACAAACCCAACGTGCTTCGTGAAAGCGGCCAGTTTGCCAGCGATATTTTTTGGGAGATTGCAGCAGAGTACCCGGACATTCACGCCGAAATTCACAACGCGGATGCCGTTGCGCTTTGGCTGGTACAGCGACCTGAACGGTTCGGGGTTATTGTCGCCGAAAATATGTACGGTGATATTCTTTCCGATCTCGCAGCAGGCGTGATGGGCGGTCTGGGAATAGCCCCTAGCGCCAACATTGGCGCCGAGACGCCTTATTTTGAACCCGTTCACGGCAGCGCGCCGCGCATGGCGAATAGGGGTAAAGCGAATCCCGCCGCGATGTTCCTCACCATTGGCCTGATGCTTGAGCACTTGGGTTTTGGCAACGAAGCAGAAAAAGTCAAACGTGCGGTCACCTGGGTTATCCAGTCTGGCGATACGCTCACCTATGACCTTGGTGGCAACGCTACAACACAGCAAATGGCCGATAAAATCCTTGAATATATCCAAAACGCTGAAGGCAATGAGCAGGGCAATGTCCTTGCTGGCCTGGTTGAAGATTTGGCAGAGGCCTGAAAATGAGTCATGACTTTATAACCTATTGGCGAGACAGAATTTCGTTTCTCGACGTTCATTATCACGTTTCTCCTGACACCTTTATTCGCCGGCATAACGTAATTACGGCGGGCGAAATCTACAAAAATCTCGGCGGTGCCGTGGTTCTCAAAAATCATCTCGGCGATAGCGTTTCCATGGCCGAAACGGCAAGGCTTTGTGGGCTGCCGGTCATGGGTTCGGTGGTGCTCAATCAGGTGGCCGGTGGGCCAACCTGGAGGAGCGTTGAAGAGTCCTTGTGCAAAAGGCAGGCCGAACACAGCGGAAGAATGATTATTCATCTGCCGACGGTAACCGCCGTGCAAAACAAAAATAAGGTTGATCGGACGCTGGCCAACGACTATTGCGCCAAAGCACGCTCGCAGGGTGTTTCAATAAGTGATGAAAACGGCGCATTACATAAGGACGTCATCGAAATCCTACACCTGGCGCGCGACAATCCAGTGGTTATTTCGAGCGGGCATACCTCCCGCGCGGAAACGCTGACGCTTATCGAGATGGCGGAAAGAATCGGCGTTCCTCGCCTGATGCTCAACCAACCGGCCAATCCGATGACAGGCCTGTCGGCGCAGGATCTCGTCAATCTCTCAGGCGCGGACTGGCTGTTTATCGAACAGACCGCCCTCACCTATCTGCTCGGCTGGCAGACCTGGGAAGACTATAGCCGCGTTCTCAGCGAAGTGCCGAACGTTGTATACAGTTCGGATCTTGGCCAGACCAGCCAAATCGATCTTCCTGAATGGTATGACCAAAGCCTGAAGTGGTTCGAAGAAATGAACCTGTCAGAGACACGTAGAAATGCCATCTGGTTGGACAATCCCCTGAAAATGCTGAGCCCCTAGCTAAAATAGCCGCCGTGTTAATGCCCAATAACGGCGGCAACACTTATAGAGAATAAATATGAAAGAAGTCATAAGGAATCGTTTCCTGCTAATGTGCGCCGTGGTGATGATGCTGGTGCTCAGTCTCTTTTCGAGCGACATTTTCCTGCCCGCCCTGCCTGACATTGTCCGCCAATTTGGTGTGACCCCGAGTCAGGGCCAACAGATGCTGGGACACTTTCTTCTCGGTGTCGCATTGATGCAGCTGGTTTATGGTCCACTGTCTGACAGTCTGGGGCGTAAGAAGCTGCTGATTTTCGGGACGAGCCTGTTTATCCTTGCGACCTTTGCCATCATCTACGCCCCCAATTTTAAGGATCTGCTGGCCCTTCGTTTGGCGCAGGCCGTTGGCGCAAGCGCGAGTATCGTGCTCGGGCGCGCAATTATTGGTGACCTGTTTAGCAAAGAGGAAGCCGGTAAAATCTTCCTGACTCTTTTCCCCATCGTGGGTATGTCTCCGGCTTTGGCACCGATGATTGGCGGGCAAATCAGCAATCTTTTTGGCTGGCATGCGTGCTTCATTTTCGCCGGGCTTTTTGGCGTAGTGCTGCTGTTTCTGACGCTGACCGCGGTTCCCGAAACGCTCCCCAGGGAAAAACGCAATCCACTGTCCGCCGTTGATGTGATGCAGGGATATATCGCCCTGCTGCTGTCGCGCCGCTTCTGGCACTATGCGTTGATCCCCTGCATTGCCTATGCCGTTTTTTATGCCTATATCGCCGAGTCTCCTTTTTTACTCCTAAAGCAAGGCGTATCAAATAAAGTCATAGGCTTTACCTACCTGAGTCTCTCGCTGACCTATGTCACCGGCAACCTCATCGCGCGCTGGACAATGTCAAAAGGGCTAACGCTGGATAAGGCGTTGGCGACGGGTTACCTGGTTTTTGTGGCAGGCGGCATTGTGATGTTTCTGACCACCCATTTTGCCCCTAATTTCTATATCGGTTCCATTACCGCGATATCAATCATGACATTAGGAAACGGATTTTTGCTTCCTTTAGGTACTAGCGGCGCAGTCACCGCCGTACCCCATAATGCCGGTTCAGCCTCTGGCCTGATGGGTGCGATGCAGATTGGGGCTGCCGCCATCATTGCCGGCATTATCGGGCCGCTCTCAGGCCATAATCCGCAAACCTTTGGGATGATAGTTTTTGTGCTCGCGATTGCCGGTTTCTTCATTTTCCAGACCACCCGTCGGCTGAGTTATCGCGCTGACCTTAACAGGCAGCTGTCCTAAAAAGTAATTCAGTTCAAATAATGGCCGCAAACGCGGCCTTATTTAAACAATAAAAATGTGACCGTAAGACACTTTAAGATGATGGCAGCGGCTTTAAACTTTCTGATTAATATTCTGAGCGAATGATGGTCTTTTTAAACATTTATTTTAATCTTTCAACCCCCAGTTTTAAGCTGAAAATACGCATTAACTTTTAGACACGCGAAAACATCAATATAAATAAAAATCATACCTCCATAACGATTTTATGGCAGACATTGTGCTTTTCAGCCCCTAACGTGGTTGAACGGACACAATATTCATACAGCACAAGATATTGTTTAATATATAAAATTATTTTTATAAGCCGTCACTCTCTGCATGGA
>NZ_MRWE01000014.1 GCF_002093665.1 Rouxiella badensis
GAAGTGAAACGCCGTAGCGCCGATGGTAGTGTGGGGTCTCCCCATGCGAGAGTAGGGAACTGCCAGGCATCAAATTCGTTCCTTTTTCCCCTGACAAGGAAAAATACAAGGAACAAACTGATAACAGACCGATTGTCTGTTGTGAGTGAAAGAACCGGTGGAGCGGTAGTTCAGTTGGTTAGAATACCTGCCTGTCACGCAGGGGGTCGCGGGTTCGAGCCCCGTCCGTTCCGCCACTAATTTAAATTATGCCTGCTAAAATTTAGCAGGCATAATAGTAAGCAGATTTAGGGGCGTAGCTCAGTTGGTAGAGCACCGGTCTCCAAAACCGGGTGTCGCGAGTTCGAGTCTCTCCGCCCCTGCCATATAAGAACCCTTCGCGAAAGCGAGGGGTTTTTTTCGTTTTGAACCCTCTAAACACAGCTCGAAAACCTATAAAAAGTCCTCTTTCTGCTCAAATACCTCTCGTTTATTGCCTAAAAAATTCCCTGATTTTTCTTTATTTTCCATATAACGCTCACTCTGGCCTCATATTTCCCCGCCATTTCTCCTTTTTTACTCCCCAATTGTTGTGATCTTTTAGCTGAATACATGCACGAATTGATTGTTAATCATCTATGTGACCGCGCTCAACCCCCCATTCCTGCAATGGTCTAAAACTAAGTGTCATCGGGTAGAGCTCTGCTCACCGATAAAACTCGGTTTTGGCGTATCTCTATCTATGCTGCACCCTACAAGACGCAACAAAAAGTAGCTCAGACTACACGCGAGGAAATAACAATGTATAAACGTTTATTGCTGGCAGCCGCGGTCGCAACGGCATTCTGTGGAGCCGTTCAGGCGGCACCTTTGGTCGTGGGTTTTTCTCAGATAGGCTCTGAATCGGGCTGGCGTTCTGCGGAAACAAAAGTCTCTAAACTCGAAGCGCAAAAACGCGGGATCACTCTGAAAATTGCGGATGCCCAACAGAAACAAGAGAACCAAATCAAGGCGATACGTTCGTTTATCGCGCAGGGTGTTGACGCCATCTTTATCGCCCCCGTGGTCGCTACCGGCTGGACGCCAGTGCTGACAGAGGCAAAAGAGGCGAAGATCCCGGTGTTCCTGCTTGACCGCACTATCGAGGTAAGCGATCCCTCTCTCTACACCGCAGCGGTAGCCTCTGACAGCGTTCACGAGGGCAAAGTCGCGGGAGATTGGCTGGTTAAGGAGGTTGCTGGCAAACCGTGTAATGTCGTTGAGCTACAGGGCACGGTGGGGGCCAGCGTGGCGCTCAATCGTAAAAAAGGTTTTGCCGATGCCATAGCGTCAGCGCCAAATGTGAAAATTATCCGCTCGCAGTCCGGAGACTTTACGCGTAGTCAGGGTAAGCAGGTGATGGAGAGTTTTATCAAGGCTGAGCAAAACGGCAAAAACATCTGCGCCGTGTATGCACATAACGATGACATGGCAATTGGAGCCATCCAGGCAATCAAAGAGGCTGGCCTGAAGCCGGGATCGCAGATCAAGGTCGTCTCAATCGACGGCGTACCGGATATCTATAAGGCCATGCTTAACGGGGAATCTAACGCTTCGGTCGAACTGACGCCAAACATGGCAGGCCCGGCGTTCGATGCGCTGATTAAGATGAAAAAAGACGGTACTCAGCCTCCGAAGTTTATTCAGACCCAGTCCACGCTCGTGCTGCCAGACATGGCCCAGAAAGAGTATGACATGAAAAAAGACATGGGCTACTAAGCCTGTGTACCGGCTCTGACTTAGCACGGAGCCGGTTTTATCATCCCATTTTGCCCATCCAGCCGTTATCGTGCGCATGCAGTCGGGGTAGAGAGTCTCATGGATAATCTTCAGTCAACAACCTTACTCGACGTTCGCGGTTTATCCGTTGAGTTCCCCGGCGTGAAGGCGCTGGAAAAAGTCGATTTCACGCTCAATCGCGGCGAAATTGTTGCATTATTAGGAGAAAACGGCGCAGGAAAATCAACGCTTATCAAGGCGTTGACCGGTGTTTATAAACGCTCAGCGGGTACCGTGCTGCTAAACGGTGAGCCGATTGAAGCCACCAATACCGCGCATGCTCAAGCGCTGGGCATTGGCACCGTCTATCAGGAAGTGAACCTGCTGCCGAATATCTCGGTGGCCGCCAATCTGTTCATTGGCCGAGAACCTACCCGTTTTGGGCTGGTAAATCAGCGCCAGATGGATAAACAGGCCCAGGTACTGCTTACCGGCTATGGCCTTAATCTCGACGTTAGCCAGCCACTTGCAAACTATTCCATTGCCATTCAGCAGATTGTCGCCATTGCACGGGCGGTCGATCTTTCTGCCCAGGTCCTAATCCTTGATGAGCCCACCGCCAGCCTTGATGCCAAAGAGGTCAACATGCTGCTCGATATTCTGATGCAGCTGCGCGACAAAGGTATGGGTATGGTGTTTGTCACTCACTTCCTCGACCAGGTTTATCGCATCAGCGATCGCATTACCGTATTACGTAACGGCAAGCTGGTTGGAACCTCGGAAACGCGTAATCTGCCGCGCATCGAGCTGGTGCCCATGATGCTGGGGCACAGCTTTGACGAAGCGCTGCTCAAGCGCGGCGAACATCGTGCCGTGACCGGCGATCCTCTGGTTGATTTTAAAAATTATGGCCGACGTGGATTGGTCGAGAATTTTGACCTCAACGTCAAACGCGGTGAGATAGTCGGTCTTGCCGGGCTTCTGGGTTCAGGGCGTACCGAGACGGCGCAGCTTATCTTCGGCATCAAGAGTCACGACACCGGCACTGCGACGGTGAGCGGAAAGCCCGTGACGATTCGTACTCCGCGCAAGGCGGCGAAACTGGGATTTGGCTATTGCCCTGAAGATCGCAAAACGGACGGCATTATCGGCGCGGCCACGGTACGCGAAAATATCATTCTGGCTTTGCAGGCACAGCGCGGCTGGCTTCGTCCGTTGTCAATGAAGGAACAGAACCAGATTGCCGAGAAGTTTATCAAGCTGCTGGGCATCCGTACGCCGAGCGCCGAACAGGAAATCCAATACCTGTCCGGTGGAAATCAGCAAAAGGTCCTGCTTTCACGCTGGTTAGCGACGCAGCCGCGTTTCCTGATCCTGGATGAGCCGACACGCGGTATTGATGTCGGTGCACACGCCGAAATTATTCGTCTGATTGAGCAGCTGTGTGACGAAGGGCTGGCGCTGCTGGTCATCTCTTCGGAACTTGAAGAGCTGGCGGGTTATGCCGACAGGATAGTGGTGCTGCGTGACAGACGCCATATTACGCAAATCGAGCAGGATCAGATTTCGGTTCCAGCCATTATGACCGCGATCGCGGTCCAATAAGGGGATTTCCATGACGAACAGGAGTCTGCCGATGACGGGAAGGCCGCGCAAGGTCCGCTGGGTATTTCCCAAGGGGTCAATACAGGTCGGGGCATTTCTGGCTATCCTGGTGATTGATAGCCTCGTCGCACCCGGTTTTTTCAACATTCACCTACAGGATGGTCGACTGTTTGGCAGCCTGGTCGATATTTTTAACCGTGGCGCACCGGTCGCCATTTTTGCACTCGGTATGACGCTGGTCATCGCGACCGGTGGCATTGACCTGTCTGTTGGGGCGGTGATGGCGATTGCCGGGGCGACGGCCGCTACCATGACGGTACAAGGATATCCGTTGCTGGTTGTTTTGCTGGCTGCCGTCGCGGTGGGCGCCGCCTGTGGACTGTGGAACGGCTTCCTGGTGGCGGTTTTACAGATACAGCCGATCGTGGCAACGCTAATGCTTATGGTTGCCGGTCGCGGAATTGCCCAGCTTATCACTGAGGGGCAGATAGTCACCTTTGAGAATAACGGCCTGTCGCAGTTCGGGAGTGGATCGCTGTTTACGCTGCCAATGCCGGTGATCATTGCTGCTGTGATGTTGATTTTGCTGTGGTTATTAACGCGTAAAACCGCACTCGGGCTGTTTATCGAGTCGGTGGGTATCAACCTCCGCTCTTCTTATAATGCGGGCGTCAATGCGCGTCTGGTGCTGATTGCGGTCTATGTCATTTGTGGGATATGCGCTGCGGTCGCGGGAGTGATTGTGACGGCAGATATTCGCGGGGCCGATGCTAATAACGCTGGCCTGTGGCTGGAGCTGGACGCCATTCTGGCCGTGGTTATCGGTGGCGGTTCGCTGCTCGGCGGGCGTTTTAATCTGCTGCTCTCTCTGGTTGGCGCGCTGATCATTCAGGGAATGAATACTGGCATCCTCCTCTCCGGGTTTAAACCTGAGTTCAATCTGGTACTTAAGGCGATCGTGGTGTTAGCCGTGCTGGTCGTGCAGTCCCCTCGCGTATCTCTCAGCAGTGTGTTTAGGAGGAAGGAATAATGCTCAAGCGTAATCTCCCGCTGTTGATAACCGTTCTGGTTTTTATTGCAGGGTACGCATACTGTTTTACCCAGTTCCCCGGCTTCGCGTCTACCCGCGTGATTTGCGATCTGCTGACGGATAATGCGTTTCTCGGTATTGTTGCGGTGGGTATGACCTTCGTGATTCTGTCCGGCGGTATCGATCTCTCGGTAGGCTCAGTTATCGCCTTTACCGGCGTCGCGCTGGCAAAGCTGATTGGTGACTACGGGGTGCCGCCTTATCTGGCCTTTGCTATCGTGTTGGTCATGGGGGCGTTCTTTGGTGCACTGATGGGCTGGATAATCGACACCCTAAAACTCCCGGCGTTTATTATTACGCTGGCGGGCATGTTCTTCGTACGCGGTATGAGCTTTATCCTGTCAGAGGAGTCGTTGCCGATTAATCACCCGCTTTACGCCACCCTTGCTAACTATGCCTGGAAAGTCCCAGGAGGCGGGCGGTTTACCCTGCTGGCACTGGTGATGCTCTGCGTGGTGGCCGTCGGGATTATCCTCGCGCACAGAACACGCTTTGGTAATAACGTCTATGCGATAGGCGGCAACATCCACTCGGCCGGCCTGATGGGCGTCCCTGTCAGAAAGACCATCATTGCTATCTACACGCTCTCGAGCACGCTGGCCGTCCTGTCGGGGATTATTTTCTCGCTCTATACCTCGGCGGGCTATGCGCTGGCCGCGAGCGGCGTGGAACTGGACGCCATTGCCGCCGTGGTGATTGGCGGAACGCTTTTGAGTGGGGGCGTAGGCACCGTGCTGGGTAGCCTGTTCGGGGTGATGATTCAGGGTCTGATTCAGACCTATATCACCTTCGACGGGACGCTAAGCTCGTGGTGGACCAAAATCGTTATGGGGATTTTGCTGTTTATCTTCATCGCGCTGCAAAAAGGAATGGGCTCTTATTGGACCACACGGCGAGCCCGCCATCCGCAGCTTAAAACGACGTGATCGTCGCCGAAAATGCCTTAATATTGAGTATCCATCGGTATTTTAAGCAGTTGTCTGATGAGCACCTGCTGGTCGCTGTTTTGCAGCCATACGGCATACAGCGGCCTTATTACCGGCGGTACGTCGGGATAAACCGTCAACTGTGGATAGTCTTTCTCCCAGTGGCCTGGGAGGAAGGCGCATCCGCCGGTGGTCTCCAGCAGCTGACGCGTTAGATGCGCCGAGGTGGTCGTTAACACCGGTTCCTGCTCGTTTGCCTGCATTCTGCTTTCTTGCTGTGGAAAGTCTGCGCCCCATTCCAGCCTGATGTACGCCCCCTGCGCAGTTTTATCGTGTTTATTGGCGCAAAAAAGACGTAACGAAAAATTACCCAGCAGCTGGCTAGACAGTTCGTCCATCTTTGGGGGTTCGGTGGTAATGAGTAAATCGAGCTGTCTTTCATGCAGCTGTTTTACCAGCGACTGGCGCAGTGCGACCCTTGCCTCGAGGCGCAATGATTCACGCTGCTGATATAACGCCTGCAGCCACGGTGTTAAATAGGACTCCCAAAGTGACGCTGTCGCCCCAATTGACAGTTCAGTGTGCTGTAAAGAGCGCACAACCTCTTTTTTTGCCAATTGCCACGTCGACATCAGGTTTTCTGCGTAGGGCAGCAGACGCTCTCCTGCGGGCGTTAAACGTATGTTGTTTCTGTGGCGAGTGAATAAATTTGCCCCGAGCTGAGTCTCTAACTGGCGTATGCGAAAGCTCACCGCCGACTGGGTCAAATACAGAGATTCAGCCGCCCGACCAAAGTGACGAGTTCTACTGACCTCCAAAAAGGTTTTCAGTAATTCCGTGTCCACTACCATCTCCAAAATTTTTTGTCGTTAAGATTTAAATGTTTTGTTTTACAGATTGTCAAGCCTATCTAATACTCCGCGCCATAACAGCACGACCATGAATGAATTAGGAGCGTGTCAGATGGCGGAAAGCTTCACCACGACAAATCGTTTTTTTGACAATAAACATTACCCTCGCGGGTTCTCCCGGCATGGCGATTTCACCATTAAAGAAGCGCAATTGCTAGAACGTTACGGCTATGCTTTCAACGAGCTGGACCTGGGAAAACGCGAACCGGTAACCGAAGAAGAAAAGCTGTTTCTGGATGTTTGCCGCGGTACCCGCGAGCCAGCAACTGACGCTGAGAAAGTGTGGAATAAATATATTATTCGCACCCGTCGCCCGAAGAAATTCCATACGTTGTCAGGCGGAAAACCGCAGGCTGACGCGGTGGAAGATTACACCGACAGCGACGATTAACAAAACGGGGCTTGTCCCCGTTTTTTTATGCCAGATTTTTATGCAATGTTAACAATAGTCGATCCATACAACGATAGCTTAATGCTTCAGAAATATGTGCTTTTTCGATAGTCGACTGGTGATTAAGATCTGCCAGAGTCCTTGCCACTTTCAGAATGCGATGCCACGCCCTGACCGACAGTCCCAGCTTTTGTAACACACTTTCCAAAAACTCCGCATCTTCACGGCTCAATTTACAAAATTGCTGAACTTCACGGCTGCTTAAGTGGGCATTGAGTTTGCCTGCTCGACTTAACTGAATTTCACGCGCGGCAATCACTCTCCCTCTGACCTGTTCGCTGCTCTCCTCTGCGATGTGCGTTACCTGTTGATGCTGGCGACTCAGCAGCCCGGGTGGCAGCATTGGCACCTCCAGCGAGAGATCGAAACGGTCAAGAAAGGGGCCGGATAACCGACTGAGATAACGCAATATCTGCTGCGGCGGTGTGCGATTATGCTGACCCTGATAGTGTCCCGTCGGGCTAGGATTCATCGCGGCGATAAGCTGCATCCTCGCCGGAAAGTCGACCTTGGCCCGAGTGCGGGAAATGGTGATTTCTCCCGACTCCATCGGCTGTCGCAGGGCATCAAGCACCTTGCGCTCGAATTCCGGCAGTTCGTCAAGAAATAGCACGCCGTTGTGCGCCAGCGAGATCTCCCCCGGTCGCGGAATAGAGCCGCCGCCGACCAGCGCATTGAGCGAAATGCTGTGGTGCGGTGCGCGAAAAGGGCGCTGTCGCAGATAGGCCAACTGTGGCCCCGGTTGCCCCTCGTTTTGTTTGTCGGGCGAATAGACCAGACTGGCTATTGCCGCAGTTTCAAGCGCCTCTTGCTGAGTCAGCGGCGGCAGAATACCCGGCAGACGGCTCGCCAACATGGTTTTGCCGGTACCGGGTGGCCCGAGCAGCAGCAGGTTGTGCCCGCCTGCGGCGGCAATTTCCAGGGCGCGTTTTGACTGCTCCTGACCGATGATATCGCTCAAGTCACCGCTTGGAGGTTCTGGCAGCAGCTCCGCGGCTCTTTCGACCTCCTGAAGCTCCCCTTCGCCCTGTAGAAAGGCACAAACCTGCAGTAGGTGGTCGGCGACCCACACGGTATTTTGCGCCAGCAGCGTCATCTCACGTTGGTTATCCACGGGTAAAATCAGCCGTCTTCCCTCACGTTGGGCCGCGATAGCCGACGGAATAGCGCCATTAACGCCACGTAACGCACCAGAAAGCCCTAACTCGCCAATAAACTCATATTCTCCCAGCCTGTCGGTAGTGAGTTGCTCAGAGGCCGCGAGAATCGCTAATGCGATAGGAAGGTCATAGCGGCCGCCCTCTTTGGGTAAATCTGCCGGTGCAAGATTCACCGTGATACGTTTGGGCGGAAAGGTAAACCCGCAGTTGATGAGCGCACTGCGCACCCGATCTCGGGCCTCTTTGACCGTGGTTTCGGGCAGTCCGACCAGCGTTAGCGCGGGCAATCCGTTGCTAATATGAACCTCGATCGAGACGCGAGGGGCAACCACGCCCAGCGAGGCGCGAGTATTGACTACCGAGAGCGACATGCGGCCTCCCTGTGAACTTCAAAAAGCCATTATCGTAAGCCTGATGTTTTATGGTATCGGCAACCCCTTGTTTACTATCATCTGCCGCAATCTTTTTCTGCAACCAACGTCACACGACATCTTGCCTGGGAAGCGTCTCCAAACGTGTAGAAACACTCATTAACACTCGGTCTTTTTTGGATACACATTAGCTGGCTAATGATCTTGCTGGTAATTTGGCCGCCGTGTATTAATTAAACATGTGTATTTAACAATAAATAAACAAATACATCTTCTCTGTAGCAGCTTCCCCCTACCTATTCGAATAAGGTAAATCACATGTTTGGTTGGACTTCCCGACAACGCAATGTCGCCATCGCCAGCTTTCTTAGCTGGACACTCGACGCCTTTGACTTCTTCCTACTGGTCTTCTTATTAAGCGATATCGCAACCTCATATCACGTTGATATAAAAGACGTTACTTTAGCTATTTTGTTAACGCTGGCGGTGAGGCCGATCGGCGCATTGCTGTTTGGTCGCGCAGCGGAGAAGTTTGGCCGCAAACCGGTCCTGATGGTTAACATCCTGTTTTTCTCATTCTTCGAGCTGTGCACTGCGGCGGCCCCTTCACTGACCGTTTTCCTGATCCTCAGGGTGATTTACGGCGTGGCGATGGGCGGAGTCTGGGGTGTTGCATCGTCACTGGCGATGGAAACCATTCCTGACCGTTCGCGCGGTCTAATGTCAGGTATTTTTCAGGCCGGTTATCCGTTCGGTTACCTGCTGGCAGGCGTGGTCTATGGCTTGCTTTACAGCGTAGTCGGCTGGCGCGGTATGTTCGTCATCGGCGCGGTGCCGGTGCTGCTGCTGCCGTTTATTTACTTCAAAGTTCAGGAGTCGCCGGTCTGGTTGGCGGCGCGCGAGCGTCATGAAAGCACGGCGTTATTGCCGGTGTTAAAGTCCCACTGGAAACTCTGCGTTTACCTGGTGGTGCTGATGGCGGCGTTTAACTTCTTCAGCCACGGCACTCAGGATCTCTATCCGACCTTCCTCAAGGTCCAGCATGGCTTTGATGCGCACACGGTGAGTATTATTGCTATCTGCTACAACATCGCGTCGATTATCGGTGGGGTGACTTTCGGTACGCTGTCCGAGCGTATTGGCCGTAAAAAAGCCATTATCATCGCGGCGCTGCTGTCGCTTCCGGTGTTGCCGCTGTGGGCCTTCGCGGGCGGCTCCTGGACTCTGGGCATCGGCGCATTCCTGATGCAGTTTATGGTGCAGGGTGCCTGGGGCGTTATCCCGACCTACTTGACCGAGCTGGTGCCGGCCAATACGCGCGCCGTGCTGCCAGGTTTTGTTTACCAATTGGGTAATCTGATTGCCTCGGTCAACGCTACGCTTCAGGCTTACATCGCAGAAAGTCATGGTCACAATTACGGATTAGCGATGGCGATGGTCGCCGGAACCGTGGCAATAGTTATTTCGGTACTAGTGTTCTTCGGGCGCGATACTCAGGGCAAGGTTATAAATGCAGCATCAAATGCTAAAGCCTCAGATGTCGGCTCCAGAGCCTGATAACCCTGAGTTTTTTGTGATTTTTTGTACAGAAACCTGAGATGGTAACGAAAGAAAAGTGTTGTCATTGAACTTATAACTGTGATAACTCTGTAGGCAATCGTTCGTAAGAAGAATTTAAGAACCCAAAAAATGAAAGCTCTCGTCCTCGTGCTAAGCCTAGTCGTAATTCGTGTGGTGGTGATTATTATCCCACCGTGCGGGGCTGCACTTGGACGAAGAAAGGCTTACTAAACAAGCCTGAAGCTGAAAAGAACCCCCGCACCGAAAGGTCCGGGGGTTTTTTTTTAGCCAGGTAAAAATGTAGCGGAATGAGGCGGGAGAAAATATGAACAACAGCATAATATTCTGCGCTAATGACAAAAAGGCAGGGGAATAAGATGAATGGAGCACAGTGGGTAGTACAAGCGTTGCGTTCGCAAGGGGTGGATATGGTCTTTGGCTATCCTGGCGGAGCAATTATGCCAGTATACGATGCACTCTACGATGGCGGCGTGGAACACCTACTGTGTCGTCATGAGCAAGGCGCGGCAATGGCCGCTATCGGGTATGCCCGTTCTACCGGCAAGGTTGGCGTATGTATTGCCACCTCCGGTCCGGGTGCAACTAACCTGATAACCGGCCTGGCCGACGCGCTCATGGACTCTGTTCCTGTTGTCGCCATCACCGGTCAGGTAGGCTCTGCGATGATAGGTACCGATGCATTCCAGGAAATCGACGTATTGGGCCTGTCTCTGGCCTGCACCAAGCACAGCTTTCTGGTTGAATCCCTCGAGGCGCTGCCGGAAATCATGGCCGAAGCCTTCGCTATCGCCAACAGCGGTCGTCCGGGCCCGGTTCTGATCGACATCCCGAAAGACATTCAGCTCGCGGTCGGTGATTTGCCCCCCCACCTGATGCCCGTCGAGCAAGAGATGCCGCATCCAACCACCGAACTGCAGCAGGCTTACGACATGATTGCCAAGGCGCAGAAACCGATGCTTTACGTCGGCGGTGGTGTAGGGATGGCCGGCGCGGTTACTGCTCTGCGCTCATTTATTCGTGCCACGGGAATTCCGTGTGTTGCTACACTTAAGGGATTGGGCGCACCTGATGCCAACGACCCGTGTTATCTGGGTATGTTGGGCATGCATGGCACCAAAGCTGCCAATATGGCGGTTCAGTCCTGCGACCTGCTGATCGCCGTCGGTGCACGTTTCGACGACCGCGTGACCGGCAAGCTGAACACCTTCGCGCCAAACGCCAGCGTTATCCACATGGATATCGACCCGGCCGAATTAAACAAACTGCGCCAGGCGCACGTTGCACTACAGGGTTCCCTGCAGACCCTGCTGCCTGCGCTGGAACAGCCATTATCAATCAACGCATGGCGTGATGAAGTCATGACGTCGAAAGCGGCCGGCGAGTGGCGTTATGACCATCCGGGTGAAGCCATTTATGCCCCGCTGTTACTCAAACAAATTTCCGATCGCATGGATGCCAATACCGTGGTGACGACTGACGTGGGCCAGCATCAAATGTGGACCGCGCAGCATATGACCTTCTCACGTCCCGAGAACTTCATCACCTCGAGCGGTCTTGGAACAATGGGCTTCGGCGTTCCTGCCGCAGTCGGTGCACAGGTGGCTCGCCCCGACGATATGGTTATCTGCGTTTCTGGTGACGGTTCCTTCATGATGAACGTACAGGAGCTGGGTACCATCAAGCGAAAACAGTTGCCGCTGAAAATCCTGCTGCTGGATAACCAGCGATTAGGGATGGTTCGACAGTGGCAGGAACTGTTTTTTGATGGACGCTTCAGTGAAACCAACCTCTCAGATAACCCCGATTTTATTACGCTGGCCAGCGCATTCGATATCCCGGGCCAACGTATCAGCCGTAAAGACCAAGTCGACGCAGCCTTGGACGCTTTCTTTAATAGCAAAGGCCCGTACCTGCTTCAGGTATCCATCGACGAAAATCAGAATGTCTGGCCACTGGTACCGCCGGGTGCAGGCAACGAAACCATGTTGGAGAAAATGTCATGATGCAGCACAACGTCTCGATTCAGGCTCGTTTCCGTCCAGAAGTCCTGGAGCGCGTACTGCGCGTCGTTCGTCACCGTGGATTCCAGGTCTGCGCCATGAACATGAGCACGATGGTCAACGAAGAGAATATTAATATCGAATTGACCGTTGCCAGCCTGCGGTCCGTAGATTTACTGTCAGTACAGTTAAGCAAGCTTATGGACGTCGCCAGCGTCGAAGTCCAACAACACACATCACAACAAACTAACCAACAAATGCGCGCCAACGCGTAAGTAAGGAATTGAGAAATGTCTACGAAGAAAGCTGATTTTATTTGGTTCAATGGCGAGATGGTTCCATGGGAAGACGCCAAGGTTAGCGTCATGTCCCACGCACTGCACTACGGCACCTCCGTATTTGAAGGCGTCCGTTGCTACGACTCGCACAAAGGACCAGTGGTTTTCCGTCATCGTGAACATATGCAACGTCTGCACGACTCTGCAAAAATCTATCGTTTCCCGGTAAAACAGTCCGTTGAAGAACTGATGGAAGCCTGTCGCGCGGTACTGCGTAAAAACAACCTGAAAAGCGCCTACATCCGTCCTCTGGTCTTCGTCGGTGACGTGGGTCTGGGCGTTAACCCGCCGGACGGTTATGAAACTGACGTTATCATTGCGGCGTTCCCATGGGGCGCGTACCTCGGTGCAGAAGCGCTTGAAAACGGTATCGATGCAATGGTTTCTTCATGGAACCGCGTAGCGGCCAACACCATTCCAACCGCAGCAAAAGCGGGCGGTAACTACCTGTCCTCCCTGCTGGTGGGCAGCGAAGCGCGCCGCCACGGTTATCAGGAAGGTATCGCACTGGACGTGAACGGCTACGTTTCTGAAGGCGCGGGCGAGAACCTGTTCGAAGTGAAAGACGGTATTCTTTTCACTCCGCCATTCACCTCGTCTGCACTGCCGGGCATCACCCGTGACGCTATCATCAAGCTGGCGAAGGATCTGGGCATCGAAGTGCGCGAGCAGGTTCTGTCTCGTGAATCTCTGTACCTGGCCGACGAAGTGTTCATGTCTGGCACCGCGGCTGAAATCACCCCGGTTCGCAGCGTAGACGGCATCCAGGTGGGTGCGGGCAAACGTGGTCCGATTACCGAGAAAATCCAGAGCGCGTTCTTTGGTCTGTTCACCGGTGAAACCGAAGACAAATACGGTTGGTTGGATCCAGTAAACCCTGCATAAGACTAAAAATATATTCCGTGGGCGGCGGTTTCGCCGCCCACATAAAAGTATTAATTGGAGTGAATAGAGCATGCCAAAGTACCGTTCCGCTACCACGACTCAAGGCCGCAACATGGCCGGCGCCCGCGCATTATGGCGCGCCACCGGGATGACCGATGACGATTTCAATAAACCGATTATTGCCGTCGTAAACTCCTTTACCCAGTTTGTCCCGGGCCACGTTCACCTGCGTGACATGGGGAAACTGGTCGCAGAACAAATCGAAGCCTCCGGCGGTGTGGCGAAAGAGTTCAACACCATCGCCGTAGATGACGGGATCGCCATGGGCCATGGCGGCATGCTGTATTCATTGCCTTCTCGCGAACTGATTGCCGACTCGGTGGAGTACATGGTGAACGCGCACTGCGCCGATGCCATGGTCTGTATCTCCAACTGCGACAAAATCACTCCGGGAATGCTGATGGCCGCTCTGCGCCTTAACATTCCGGTGATCTTCGTTTCAGGTGGCCCGATGGAAGCCGGTAAAACCAAGCTGTCAGACAAAATCATCAAGCTCGATCTGGTCGATGCGATGATTCAGGGCGCGAACCCTAACGTCAGTGACGCCGACAGCGCGCAGATTGAACGTTCTGCCTGTCCGACCTGCGGTTCCTGCTCCGGGATGTTTACCGCCAACTCGATGAACTGCCTGACCGAAGTTCTGGGCCTGTCCCAGCCGGCCAACGGCTCACTGCTGGCGACTCACGCCGACCGTAAAGAGCTGTTCCTGTCTGCCGGTAAGCGCATCGTTAGCCTGGCTAAACGTTACTACGAAAAAGACGACGCAAGTGTGCTGCCGCGCAGCATTGCCACTAAGGCTGCATTCGAAAACGCCATGACGCTTGATATCGCCATGGGCGGCTCGACCAACACTATTTTGCACCTGCTGGCCGCCGCGCAGGAAGGCGAAGTCGATTTCAACATGACCGACATTGACGCGCTGTCCCGCAAGGTTCCACACCTGTGTAAAGTCGCGCCAAGCACGCAGAAATATCACATGGAAGACGTTCACCGCGCCGGTGGCGTGTGGGGCATCTTGGGCGAGCTGGATAGAGCTGGCCTGATGAACCGCGACGTCTATAACGTGCTGGAAATGAAATTCCCGGAAACGCTACAGCAGTACGACATCATGCTGACCCAAGACGAAGCCGTGAAGAAAATGTTCCGCGCTGGCCCGGCCGGTATTCGTACCACCAAAGCGTTCTCACAGGATTGCCGCTGGGACACGCTGGATAACGACCGCGCCGACGGCTGTATCCGTTCTATCGACCATGCGTTTAGCAAAGAAGGCGGTCTGGCCGTGCTTTACGGCAACATGGCTATCGACGGTAGTATCGTGAAAACCGCAGGCGTTGACGAAGAAAACCTGACCTTCCGTGGCCCGGCCAAAGTCTACGAAAGCCAGGACGCCGCGGTTGAGGCTATCCTCGGCGGTAAAGTCGTTGCCGGCGATGTGGTTGTTATCCGTTATGAAGGACCTAAAGGCGGCCCAGGCATGCAGGAAATGCTGTATCCGACCACCTATCTCAAATCGATGGGGCTGGGCAAAGCCTGTGCGCTTATCACCGACGGCCGTTTCTCAGGCGGTACCTCGGGTCTTTCCATCGGCCACGTTTCTCCTGAAGCGGGCAGTGGCGGTCTGATTGCCCTGGTCCAGGACGGCGACATGATTGATATCGACATCCCTAACCGCAGTATGGTGCTGGATGTGGCAGACAGCGAGTTGGCTGCGCGTCGTGAAATCGAGCTGGCCCGCGGCGACAAAGCCTGGACGCCGAAAGACCGCGTGCGTGAAGTTTCCTTCGCCCTGCGTGCCTATGCGCTGCTGGCGACCAGCGCCGACAAAGGTGCAATTCGCGACAAGAGTAAGCTGGGAGGCTAACTGCATGGCGGTATCACAACCTCTGCCCGATCAACCCTGCGGAGCAGAATATCTGCGCGCAGTGTTGCGAGCACCCGTTTATGAGGTGGCGCAGGTCACCCCGTTACAGGTCATGGAAAAAATCTCGACCCGTCTGGAAAACACCATTCTGGTCAAAAGAGAAGACCGTCAGGCGGTGCACAGTTTTAAACTGCGCGGCGCTTATTCAATGATTGCCGGGTTGACGGAAGAGCAGGCGGCGCGCGGTGTGATTACGGCTTCGGCCGGTAACCACGCGCAGGGCGTTGCCTTGTCGGCTACCCGCAAGGGGATCAAGGCGCTGATTGTGATGCCGGTTGCGACCGCCGATATCAAAGTGGATGCGGTGCGTAATTTTGGCGGCGAGGTGCTGCTGCACGGCGCCAACTTTGACGAAGCCAAAGCTAAGGCGCTTGAGCTGTCACAGGCTCAGGGCATGACCTTTGTGCCACCGTTCGACCATCCGGCGGTTATCGCCGGACAGGGCACGTTGGCGATGGAACTGCTGCAACAGGATGCACACCTTGACCGGGTCTTTGTCCCGGTTGGCGGCGGCGGTTTGGCGGCGGGCGTAGCGGTATTGATTAAGCAGCTGATGCCGCAAATCAAGGTCATCGGCGTCGAAGCCGAAGACTCTGCCTGCCTGCGTGCCGCGCTGGACGCCGGTGAGCCGGTTGATTTGGCGCGCGTCGGGCTGTTTGCCGAGGGCGTGGCCGTGAAGCGTATCGGCAACGAAACCTTCCGCCTGTGCCGTGAATACCTCGACGACGTGATAACCGTTGACAGCGATGCCATCTGCGCCGCAGTGAAAGATCTGTTTGAAGACGTCCGTGCCATCGCCGAGCCTTCGGGCGCACTGGCGTTGGCCGGTCTGAAGAAGTACGTGCAGGAGCATAATATTCAGGGCGAACGTCTGGCTCACGTGTTGTCGGGGGCTAACGTTAACTTCCACGGCTTGCGCTATGTGTCTGAACGCTGTGAGCTGGGAGAACAGCGTGAGGCCTTGCTGGCGGTGACCATTCCTGAGCGTAAGGGCAGTTTCCTGAACTTCTGCCAGCTGCTCGGCGGTCGTTCGGTGACCGAGTTCAATTATCGCTACGCGGATGCCGACAATGCCTGCATCTTCGTCGGCGTGCGTTTGACGCGCGGTCATGCGGAGCGTAAGGAAATCATCGATCTGCTGAACGACGGCGGGTATCAGGTGGTGGACTTGTCCGACGACGAGATGGCCAAGCTGCACGTGCGTTATATGGTCGGCGGTCGCCCGAGCAAGCCGCTGCGCGAGCGTCTTTACAGCTTCGAGTTTCCGGAGTCGCCGGGCGCGTTGCTGAAATTCCTGCACACGCTGGGGACGCACTGGAATATCTCGCTGTTCCACTATCGCAGCCACGGCACCGATTTTGGTCGCGTGCTGGCAGCGTTCGAGTTGACGGATCAGGAGCCGGAGTTCGAGAAGAACCTCTCAGCGCTCGGTTATGACTGTCATAACGAATCGGATAATCCTGCCTTCAGGTTCTTCCTGCAGGGATAGCGAGCAATAAAAATTAAAACAGGGACGGCGTATGAGTACTGCGTTTAATGGCTTCAGTCAGCAAGGGTTGAATTTCCTTCAGCAGGTGCGGATTGAAAACGACAAAGAGTGGTTTGAGGCAAATCGACAGGTGTACGACCAAGAACTGCTCACGCCGTTTCGGGCGTTGGTCGAGGCACTGAGTGCGACCATGCTGGCCATTGATCCGCAGTTCGAGACTCGTCCCGCCATCGGTAAAACGCTGTCGCGTATTCATCGCGACACGCGTTTCTCACACGACAAAAGCCGTTATCGCAGCCGTATGTGGCTGACGTTCAAGCGTCCAAGCAAAGACTGGAAGGACGCACCGGTTTATTTCTTCGAGTTGGGACCGGACTTGCTGCGCTATGGACTGGGTTACTACAGCGCCAACAAGCAGACCATGGACCTGTTCCGCCATACCTTACATCGCCAGCCTGAGCTTTTCCTTGAGGTAGCCGAATGTTGCCGTGCGCCGTTCGAACTGGTGGGGGAAAGTTATAAACGCCCGCTGGTGAAAGAACAAAACCCCGAGATTGCCACCTGGTACAACCGTAAATCATTCGCAGTAATGGCGACGGACCTTCACGTCGAAAAGCTTTTTAGCCCGACGCTGGTGGACGAGCTTGTCAAATTTTTTCAACGGCTTGAACCGCTTTATCACTGGTTAATGCGCGTAGAAACCCTGAAACAGGTCGATCCCGCCGATCTTTAAGCGCAAAAACGATCCGCACTACAGCTTCAGTTCCACCTGCAATAGCGACTGCCAGAATGCCTCGATCAACGGTTCATTGAGGCGTTTACGCTGCACGCACACGCCTAACGGCAGCGGTGCACCGATGGTCACGTTGTCATGCACCGCAATACGATTGCGGATCAGGTCTGGGCTGTTTTCCAGCACGACCACGGGGATTAGCGCTACGCCGCAGCCCAATGCCACCATGGACACAATCGCTTCATGACCGGAAACCGTGGCGTAAATCAGTGGGTTATTCAATTTATGCTGACGAAACCAGCTGTCGATGCGTTTACGCGCCGGTCCATGCTCGGGGATGATAAACGGAATTTGTGACCATTCCGGTGAAGTCTGCGTGACCTGCGTTCTCACCGCACAGGGCAGCGAAGGAACAATCAGCGCCATCGTGACCTCACCAATCGGTGTAAAGTCTATACTTGAAGGCAGTGTTTCAGGATGCCCGGCTATGCCGAGGTCGGCTTCGGTAGACTGTACTTTTTCGACCGCATCGGCGGCATCGCCGGTGGTCAGTTTGATTTCAACCAGCGGATGCTGGGCGCGGAAGCGGTCGAGTATCGGCGGCAGATGGCTATAGGCGGCGGTCACCGAGCAGAATAACCGCAGTTCGCCGGAGAGCGTCGGGCCATGTTGCCCCATCGCATGACGCAGCTGCTGGTACTGCAACAGCGTTTGCTGGGCGAAGATTTTTAACTGTTCGCCTGCCTGCGTGAGCTGCACCGTGCGGTTATCACGCTGAAACAGCGCCTGCCCAAGCTCTTCCTCCAGCCGCTGAATTTGTCGAGAGAGGGTCGACGGGCTGACGTGCGTCGCCTTGGCGGAACGCCCGAAATGCCGGCTTTCTGCCAGATTTAAAAACAGTTTCAGATCGCGTAAGTCCATAAGTTTTTCCCGACTATGTCATGCGTTTGCTGTGGATTATTTTACGTTGCATAAAATGCAATATCATCTTCGTAATATATCAATTTAAGCAATGCAACGCATGACATATAGTGATTTCACAGCAACCCGTCATGCTTCAAGCTGCAGATGCATTGGCTATGCTCGTTCACCCCAGTCACTTACCTGAGTAAGTCCACGGGGACTCACGAACTTGCCGCCTTCCTGCGACTCGAATCATTCAGGGCTCAACAATTTTGTACTAACAACCCCAATCGCAACGGAGTTTTACCATGGCTAACTATTTCAACACATTGAACCTGCGTCAGCAGTTGGCGCAATTAGGCAAGTGCCGCTTTATGGCTCGCGATGAATTCGCCGATGAAGCCAGCTTCCTAAAGGGTAAAAAAGTGGTGATCGTTGGTTGTGGCGCACAGGGCCTGAACCAAGGTCTGAACATGCGTGACTCCGGTCTGGACGTTTCCTACACCCTGCGTGCAGAAGCGATCGCCGAGAAGCGTGCTTCATGGCGTAAAGCGACCGAAAACGGCTTCAAAGTCGGTACCTACGAAGAGCTGATCCCTCAGGCGGATCTGGTTGTTAACCTGACGCCAGACAAACAGCACAGCGCGGTGGTTAAAGCGGTTCAGCCTCTGATGAAAGACGGTGCGGCACTGGGTTACTCACACGGCTTCAACATCGTTGAAGTTGGCGAGCAAATCCGTAAAGACATCACCGTAGTGATGGTGGCTCCGAAATGCCCTGGTACAGAAGTTCGTGAAGAATACAAACGCGGTTTCGGCGTACCTACGCTGATTGCTGTTCACCCGGAAAACGACCCGAAAGGCGAAGGCATGGCGATTGCTAAAGCTTGGGCTGCGGCGACCGGTGGTCACCGCGCGGGCGTACTGGAATCTTCATTCGTTGCGGAAGTGAAATCTGACCTGATGGGCGAGCAGACTATACTGTGCGGTATGCTGCAGGCGGGTTCTCTGCTGTGCTTCGACAAACTGGTTGCTGACGGTGTTGACGCGGCTTACGCAGAAAAACTGTTGCAGTTCGGCTGGGAAACCATCACCGAAGCCCTGAAGCAGGGTGGCATCACCCTCATGATGGATCGTCTGTCTAACCCGGCTAAACTGCGTGCCTTCGCACTGTCAGAGCAGCTGAAAGAAATCATGGCTCCGCTGTTCCAGAAACACATGGATGACATCATCTCTGGTGAGTTCTCTGGCGGTATGATGGCTGACTGGGCGGCAGACGACGTTAAACTGCTGACCTGGCGTGAAGAGACCGGCGCAACCGCATTCGAAAACGCACCACAGTTCGAAGGCAAAATTTCTGAGCAAGAGTACTTCGACCACGGCGTTCTGATGATTGCCATGGTGAAAGCAGGCGTTGAGCTGGCGTTCGAAACCATGGTGGCCTCTGGCATCATCGAAGAATCCGCTTACTACGAATCACTGCACGAGCTGCCGCTGATTGCGAACACCATCGCACGTAAGCGTCTGTACGAAATGAACGTGGTTATCTCTGACACCGCAGAATACGGTAACTACCTGTTTGCTAACGCGGCAGTACCGCTGCTGAAAGAGTTCATGACTACCCTGCAAGCGGGCGACCTGGGTAAACCTGTTGCCGCGACCGAGGTTGACAATGCTCAGCTGCGCGACGTGAATGAAGCTATCCGTGCCCACGCTATCGAAGCGGTTGGCCACAAGCTGCGCGGCTACATGACCGACATGAAACGTATCGCAGTAGCAAGCTAATACCGGTTTACGCGTTACGGTTGTACCCGATAATAAAAAGTAAAAAAGCACCGCCTTGGCGGTGCTTTTTCTTTTACTGCGTTCTGTGGAGCAAACTTAGTTGCGGTACAGAACCTTGATCAGGTGGTAACCGAACTGGGTCTTAACCGGGCCAAGAGGTTTCAGCAGTTCACCGCTGAAGACCACTTTATCGAAAGCTGGCACCATGTCACCCTTGCGGAATTCACCCAGTGAACCGCCGTCGCGCTTGGACGGGCAGTTTGAGTGCTTGCGTGCCAGTTCCTGGAAATCAGCGCCTTGTTGCAGCTGAGCCAGCAGCTCGTTGGCTTTCTTTTCGTCATCCACCAGGATGTGTAGTGCAGAAGCGGTATTCGCCATGATAAGGGACCTTTAGATAAGATTAATCAAAGACTGCTCAGGGGCGTAATGTAACATTTGCCACGTCGGATGTGGACCGCACAATGCCGTCTTACCGCTGAACCTTACACTTTTGACTGTCTTTTCTGGCGGAAGTTTCTGCTACAATCGCCGTCCCGCGTCTATCAAGTGAGCAGAATTAACCCAATGCGATTAAATCCCAGTCAACAACATGCCGTCGAATTTGTTACCGGACCCTGCCTGGTGCTGGCCGGTGCCGGCTCGGGTAAAACGCGGGTTATCACCAACAAAATCGCTCACCTGATCCGTGAATGCGGCTACCAGGCGCGTCATATAGCCGCCGTGACCTTTACCAACAAGGCCGCACGCGAGATGAAAGAGCGCGTCGCGCAAACGCTGGGGCGAAAAGAGTCGCGCGGGCTACTGATTTCTACCTTCCATACCTTGGGACTGGAAATCATAAAACGCGAATTCGCAGCACTCGGCATGAAATCCAATTTCTCGCTGTTTGACGATCAGGACCAGTTGGCGTTACTGAAAGAACTCAGTGAAAAATGGCTCGAAAACGACAAGGCGTTGCTGCAACAGTTGATCTCGACGATCTCCAACTGGAAAAACGATCTTATCGACCCGGCGGGGGCGGCGAAGACTGCGCGTTCCGAACGCGACAAGATTTTTGCCCACTGTTATAGCCTGTATCACGACCACATGCGCGCCTGTAACATCCTCGATTTCGACGATCTGATCCTGCTGCCGACGCTGCTCCTTCAGCGCAACGAGGAGGTACGGGAGCGCTGGCAGAATAAGTTGCGTTATTTGCTGGTCGATGAATATCAGGACACCAACACCAGCCAGTACATGATGGTTAAACTGCTGGTGGGCAATCGCGCTCGCTTTACCGTGGTCGGCGACGACGACCAGTCAATCTATTCGTGGCGCGGTGCGCGTCCGCAAAACCTGGTGCTGCTAAAAGAGGATTTCCCCGCGTTGCAGGTTATCAAACTTGAGCAGAACTACCGCTCGTCGCAGCGTATCCTCAAGGCTGCCAACATCCTGATTGCCAACAACCCGCACGTGTTTGAGAAAAGGCTGTTCTCCGAGCTGGCCTATGGCGAACCCTTGAAGGTGATTACCGCCAATAATGAAGATCACGAGGCAGAGCGCGTGGTGGGTGAGCTGATTGCGCACCGGTTTGTCAAAAAAACCAATTACGGCGATTACGCCATTCTGTATCGCGGAAACCACCAGTCGCGGCTGTTTGAAAAGATGCTGATGCAGAACCGTATTCCCTACCGTATTTCTGGCGGTACGTCGTTCTTCTCGCGGCCTGAAATCAAAGACCTGCTGGCTTATTTGCGGGTGCTGACCAATCCTGATGACGACAGCGCCTTCCTGCGCATCGTCAACACTCCACGGCGTGAGATTGGTGCCGCAACGCTGCAAAAGCTCGGTGAATGGGCTAACCAGCGCAATAAAGGCCTCTTCAAGGCGAGCTTCGACTTAGGACTGAGCCAGTATCTGACCGGCCGGGGACTCGAGGCATTGCAGCGATTCACTCACTGGATGGGCAATATCGCCGAACTGGCCGAGCGCGAACCCATCGCCGCCGTTCGCGATCTGATTCACGGCATGGATTACGAAAGCTGGCTGTTCGAAACCTCGCCAAGCCCGAAAGCGGCGGAAATGCGCATGAAAAACGTCAATCAGCTGTTCAGCTGGATGACGGAAATGCTCGAAGGCAGCGACCTCGATGAGCCGATGACGCTGACTCAGGTGGTGACCCGCTTCACGCTGCGCGACATGATGGAGCGCGGTGAGAGCGAAGAGGAGCTGGATCAGGTCCAACTGATGACGCTGCACGCCTCTAAGGGGCTGGAGTTTCCCTATGTGTTTCTGATTGGCATGGAAGAGGGGCTGTTGCCGCATCAAAGCAGTATGGATGAGGACAACGTCGATGAAGAGCGGCGACTGGCCTACGTCGGCATTACCCGTGCGCAGAAAGAGCTGATTTTCAGCCACTGCCGTGAACGCAGGCAGTACGGCGAGCTGATCCGCCCGGAGATAAGCCGCTTCCTGCATGAATTACCGCAGGATGATTTGGCCTGGGAAAGCGAGCGTAAAGTGGTGTCGCCACAGGAGAGGATGGTGAAGGGACAGAGCCATCTGGAGAAGATCCGCGCTCAGCTGGCCGAGGCCAAGAAAAAGGGAGCCTAAGGCTCCCTGATACGTTAATTATATTGCATGAACGTCGTTTATTTGCTGGCTTCTTCTATGAACAGCGGCCAATGGACGTAACTTTGCCAATGACTTTCCTGCTCCAGCTCTTCGGCCCGCAGCGGATGCTGTTCCAGCCATCCGTGAGGCACTAACACGTTCAACTCATCATCATTAGCCCGCAGGCGAACCGCAGGCAGCGTGTCATCACGACGACGGCTGGCGAAGATAATCGCCAGTCGCATGATGCGACACAGACGCTCGGCCTGACGCGGCGGCAGGGCGTTTTGCTGGTTAAGCAGCGGCAGATCCAGGTTATTGCTCTGGTTTTGCAGCAGCGTTGCCAGCAGTTTTTTCTGCGCCGGAGTAAAACCGGGTAAATCGAGATGACGAATCAGGTAACCTGCGTGATTCTGCGCCTGCTTGAAATCAACGCTCAGCCCAATCTCATGGATCAGACAGGCGCTAGCCAGCAGCTCACGGGCGCGGGCATCCAGCTGCCAGGTGTTTGACACCTGAACGGAAAAGTTCTCGGCAAGCGCCGCAACGCGATTCGCCTGCTCAACGTCGAGCAGATAGCGGCGTTGCAGGTTGTGCAGGGTGCGTTGACGAATGTCCTGTTCAACGGGCAGATGCAGCATGCCGTACACCAGACCCTCGCGCAGCGCGCCACCCGCCAGCATCATGGATTCAATATTCAACGTTTTGAAGATAGCAATTAGGATGGACAGCCCGCTTGGGAACACCAGTGCACGCTCAAGCGTGAGCCCTTCAATTTCGAGCTCTTCGAGCTTGCCACACTGAATGGCACGCTGTTTGAGCTGCTGTAGCTTGGAGAGGGTAATCCGTTCGTCCATCCCCTGCGCCACCATGATTTCCTGCAATGCCTGCACCGTACCGGACGCGCCAACGCAGACCTGCCAGCCGTTGGCGAGCAGTTCGGGTGCGACGGGGGTAATCATTTCAACTGCGGCTAGCTCGGCCTTGTCAAAATTCTCTTTGACCAGGCTTCGGTCGGTGAAATAGCGTTCGAGCCAGGTCACGCAGCCCATAGACAGGCTGAACAACGTGTTGGCCTGTGCGCCTGAACCGGTAACCAGTTCGGTGCTTCCGCCGCCGATATCCACCACCAGGCGCTGGTCAGGACCGCCGGTGGTGTGGGCCACGCCCTGATAAATCAGGCGTGCTTCTTCTTCACCGCTAATGACCTGAATATTACAGCCAAGAATGGTTTCAGCGGTTTTCAAAAACTCATCGGCATTTTTTGCCAGGCGCAGTGTCGCCGTTGCAACCACGCGGATCTGTTCGCGCGGGATATCCTGTAGACGCTCGGAAAATAATTTCAGGCATTGCCATCCTCGCTGCATCGCTTCGGCGGAGAGGTGACTATTTTTATCCAGCCCGGCCGCCAGACGCACTTTGCGTTTAATTCTGGCCAAAGTTTGAATACTGCCTGCCACCTCACGGACGACCAACATATGAAAGCTGTTGGAACCCAGATCGATCGCTGCATAAAGTGAGGTGGAGCTCAGCATAATTTTTTTCAGCCCGAACGTTTACGGTTGTTACGTGGTGCATTGCCACCGCGTCGTGATGAAGATGAATTACGGCGTGGGCCGTTGCCGGTGCGCGTACGTGCCAGACGTTTTGGTGCCGGCAGGTCGGTTAGAAGCGCATCACTGTTGTATTTACTGACGGGAATGCTGTGGCCGGTATAGGTTTCGATGGCCGGCAGATTCAGCGCATATTCTTCACATGCCAGGCTGATTGAGTGTCCGCTCAGGCCAGCACGACCGGTACGGCCGATGCGGTGAACGTAGTCTTCGCAGTCGTCAGGCAGGTCATAGTTGAAGACGTGGGTCACGGCTGGAATGTGCAGACCACGGGCAGCAACGTCGGTTGCGACCAGAATGTCGATGTCACCCTTAGTGAAGTCTTCGAGCACGCGCAGGCGTTTTTTCTGCGCCACGTCGCCGGTCAGCAGGCCTACGCGGTGTCCGTCGGCAGCCAGGTGGCCCCAGACATCTTCACAGCGGTGCTTGGTGTTGGCGAAGATAATGCAGCGGTCTGGCCACTCTTCTTCTATTAAGGTTTGCAGCAGGCGCATCTTTTCTTCGTTTGAAGGATAGAAAAGCTCTTCCTGGATGCGGTGACCCGTTTTCTGTTCCGGTTCGATCTCAATCGATTCGGCGTTGTTCATGTTTTCAAACGCCAGCTCTTTAACGCGGTAGGACAGCGTTGCCGAGAACAGCATGTTCAGGCGTTGAGTCGCAGGCGGCATGCGGCGGAACAACCAGCGAATATCTTTGATAAAACCGAGGTCGAACATGCGGTCGGCTTCATCCAGTACCACGACCTGGATTGCACCCAGATTAATATGGTTCTGTTTTGCGTAATCGATTAACCGGCCAGTCGTGCCGATCAGGATATCGACGCCACTTTCCAGCACTTTAAGCTGTTTGTCGTAGCCGTCGCCGCCGTAGGCCAGACCGAGTTTCAGTCCGGTGGATTCGGAGAGCGCTTCGGCGTCCGAATGAATTTGTACCGCCAATTCCCGCGTCGGTGCCATAATTAAAGCACGTGGCTGATTGGTCTGACGACCTTCAGCAGCCGGGTTAGAAAGCAGATAATGGAAAGTAGACGCTAAAAAAGCCAGCGTCTTGCCGGTACCGGTTTGCGCCTGACCTGCAACATCACGTCCTGAGAGCGTGATAGGCAATGCGAGTGCCTGAATAGGCGTGCAGTAATGAAACCCTTTCTTTTCAAGGGCTTCGACTGCTAGCGGGTGCAGGGCGAAGTCGGAAAACTTCTGTTCGGTTAAGTGTGTTTTGCTCATAGTGTGGTAGAATATCAGCTAACTATTGCTTTACGAAAGCATATCCGTTGAAATAAACATGGTGAAATAGAGTCAACCTACTGTTGGTTAATGCTACATCAACAAGGTAAAGATAAATCCTTTGGAGTAGAACATGAGCGATAAAATTATTCACCTTTCTGATGACAGTTTCGACAAAGACGTACTGAAAGCCGAAGGACTGGTGCTGGTCGATTTCTGGGCAGAATGGTGTGGTCCATGCAAGATGATTGCTCCGATCCTGGACGAAATTGCCACCGAGTTCGAAGGCAAGCTGACTATTGCCAAGCTGAACATCGATGAAAACCCGGGCACCGCACCAAAATACGGTATCCGTGGCATTCCTACCCTGCTGCTGTTCAAAGGCGGCGAAGTGGCTGCGACTAAAGTCGGCGCACTGTCTAAAGGTCAGCTGAAAGATTTCCTGAACGCCAATCTGTAATAGATTTGAATGACCTAAATCAGGCGTTTGGCGGGCTACGTGTGTTTTTCACACTGACCGCTAGACGCCTGCAAAGAAGCGTGCTAAGTTTACGCTTACTGCATATTTAAGCTTACCTGTAGTTTGATTCTAGCGTTTTATTCTGTGTTGAAAACATCTGCCTATTAAAGTTGCTTTGATAAAAACTGCTTGCGTAGAAAACGACTTGTTGAAAAACAGGTGTAATGGCGATGTGCTTTGACAATCTTACGGTTTAAAAAAAATCGGCTTTGAGACACCTTCAATTTAAGTCTGCCCTCTTTCAAGAAATAGTTCGCGAGTCAACACGCCCGTGACCTTTAATCAGAAGCTGCAAATTGAGAGTCTCTACCCTAAAAGTAATTTAAGCTGGCATGGACGTCCTTGCCATCCCCATTCACGACAGATTTTCGAGACCTACCCCGAGTTTAAGAACCCACCATTATGAATCTTACCGAATTAAAGAATACGCCGGTTTCTGACCTGATTACACTCGGCGAAAATATGGGACTGGAAAACCAGGCCCGCATGCGTAAGCAAGACATTATCTTTTCAATACTGAAGCAGCATGCCAAAAGCGGAGAAGATATCTTCGGTGACGGTGTTCTGGAGATACTGCAGGACGGATTTGGTTTCCTCCGCTCAGCAGACAGCTCCTACCTCGCCGGTCCAGATGATATTTACGTTTCTCCCAGCCAAATCCGCCGCTTCAATCTCCGTACCGGTGACACTATTTCCGGTAAAATCCGTCCGCCAAAAGAAGGCGAGCGCTATTTTGCCCTGTTGAAAGTTAACGAAGTTAACTACGACAAACCAGAAAATGCCCGTAACAAAATCCTGTTCGAGAACTTGACCCCACTGCACGCCAACTCACGTTTGCGCATGGAGCGTGGTAACGGTTCTACCGAAGATTTGACCGCACGCGTACTCGACCTGGCATCGCCAATTGGCCGTGGCCAGCGTGGTCTGATTGTGGCACCGCCTAAAGCCGGTAAAACCATGCTGCTGCAGAACATTGCGCAAAGCATTGCCTACAACCACCCAGACTGCGTACTGATGGTACTGCTGATTGACGAACGTCCGGAAGAAGTGACCGAGATGCAGCGTCTGGTTAAAGGTGAAGTAGTTGCTTCTACCTTCGACGAACCTGCATCTCGCCACGTTCAGGTAGCCGAAATGGTTATCGAGAAGGCCAAGCGTCTGGTTGAGCACAAGAAAGACGTTATCATCCTGCTGGACTCAATTACCCGTCTGGCGCGTGCTTACAACACCGTGGTTCCTGCATCAGGTAAAGTCCTGACCGGTGGTGTTGACGCCAACGCCCTGCATCGTCCAAAACGCTTCTTCGGTGCAGCACGTAACGTGGAAGAGGGCGGCAGCCTGACTATCATCGCGACCGCGCTGGTTGATACCGGTTCGAAAATGGATGAAGTCATCTACGAAGAGTTCAAAGGTACAGGTAACATGGAACTGCACCTCGCGCGTAAAATCGCCGAGAAACGTGTATTCCCGGCTATCGATTACAACCGCTCCGGTACCCGTAAAGAAGAGCTTCTCACCACTTCTGAAGAACTGCAGAAGATGTGGATCCTGCGTAAAATTATCCATCCAATGGGTGAAATCGACGCAATGGAATTCCTCATCAACAAGTTGGCCATGACCAAAACCAACGATGAATTCTTCGATATGATGAAACGTTCATAATTTTACTCTGCCCGCCAACTTGCCGCTGCAAGTGAAATGGGTATAACGTAAAAATATTAAAACGCTGCGTGAAGACGTGGCGTTTTTTACGTTTGGTCGCTACGATGTGTAGTAATGCACGGCGCACTGCGCCTTATGCACCCTAGAATCAGATAACACCGGATAGCCTCAACGGGCATCATTCATTAATTTGTCGCTGTATAAAAGCGGACAGGAAGGATCCTTCGGACGACGCACAAAACGTAATAAAATCCGAAAGCCACATAGGATATGAACGCAAAACCGCGAGGTGGTAATGACTACTGCCAAATTCAAGACCAGGCTGCCAGATAGCTTGCGCAGATTTACCATTAATGCAGAGACGTTTTAACTGTGAATTTACTCACTATGAGTACTGAGCTCGTCATTGTTTTCTTGTTTTCATTTGTCTTTTTATTTTTGGCGCGCAAAGTGGCCAAAAAGATTGGATTAGTTGATAAACCTGACTACCGCAAACGCCATCAAGGACTTATCCCCCTGGTTGGCGGTATCTCTGTCTATGCAGTGGTCTGTTTTACCTTTTTCATTACTAACATTCAGATCCCCCATAAGTTGCTTTATCTCGCCTGCGCGGGATTATTGGTATTGGTGGGTGCGCTGGATGACAAATACGACATCAGCGTAAAAATCCGCGCCTGCATTCAGGCACTCGTTGCCGTCATCATGATGATTTACGGTGATATGGTGCTGCATGACCTGGGGCGCATTATCGGTCCCTGGCAGATGTTCCTCGGCCCGTTTGGCTATCTGGTTACCCTGTTTGCCGTATGGGCTGCCATCAACGCTTTCAACATGGTTGACGGTATAGACGGTCTGCTGGGCGGGCTGTCGTGCGTGACCTTCGGCTCAATGGGCATCGTGATGCTGTCCAAAGGCTACGACTCGTTGGCGCTGTGGTGCTTCACGATGATTGCCGCCATCATTCCTTATGTGCTGCTGAACCTCGGTGTTTTTGGCCGTCGTTACAAGGTATTTATGGGCGATGCGGGCAGTACGCTTATCGGCTTTACCGTGATCTGGATCCTGCTGCAATGCACCCAGAGCACGCGCAGCTTCGCGCATCCGCCGATGACCCCCGTGACCGCGCTATGGCTCATCGCCATTCCACTGATGGACATGATTGCCATCATGTATCGCCGTCTGCGCAAGGGAATGAGTCCCTTCTCGGCGGACCGTCAGCACATCCACCATCTGATTATGCGGGCGGGATTCTCCTCGCGTCAGGCTTTTGTACTGATCACCTTGGCCGCTGCCGTGCTGGCCGCTATCGGCGTGGCCGGTGAGCGACTTCACTTCCCCGAATGGTTAATGCTTGGGCTATTTTTTGTCGCATTCATGCTCTATGGCTATTGTATTAAACGTGCGTGGCGCGTGGCGCGGTTGCTCAAACGTGTCAAAAGAAGGCTGCGTCGTCACTCCGCACAATAGCGTCGCCTTACCGTCTGCTATACCGTCACCAGGGATCACACGCCGCGTCTGACTCCGTCTGATGGCAACACAATTAATTAATCAAAATTTGGTGGGAATGATGAAGTCAGAGACGATGTCTACAGGGAACGAACTCGCCGTTGATAATGAACTGGATATTCGCGGGCTGTGCCGTGCGCTGTGGCAGGGAAAACTGTGGATTATCGGTCTGGCGCTCGGGTTTGCCCTCGTCGCGGTACTGGTTTCACTGCTGATGAAGCAGGAGTGGAGCACCACCGCCGTCACTGACAAGCCTACTGTTAACAATCTGGCGTCATACTTCTCGCAGGAGCAGTTCCTGCGCAATCTCGATGCCAAAAACACCTTTACCCCGGCGGGCGATCAGGCCTCGATTTCCGATGACGCCTACGGTGAATTCGTGATGCAGCTGGCCGCCTACGATACCCGCCGGGATTTCTGGCTGCAAAACCCTTACTACATTCAACGCAAGACCGGCGAAAGCGGAGCCGATGCCGTGCTGCTCGACAAACTGATCGGTGCGATTCAGTTCACCGCGCGCGACGAGAAGAAGATGCCTAACGACAGCGTAAAACTGACCGCTGAGACCGCCGCCGACGCCAACAAGCTGTTGCGTCAGTACGTCAGCTTCGCCAGCGCACGCGCTGCCCAGCATCTGTATGACGAAATCGAAGGTGCCTGGGCCGCACGCACGCAGTCGATGAAGGCGCAGGTTAAACGTCAGGAAGAGGTAGCGACCGCCATTTATAACCGCGAACTGAACAACACCCAGCAAGCGTTGAAGATTGCCGAGCAGCAGAATATCGACCACAGCATGACCGACGCCACGCCGGACCGCCTGCCGGACTCCGAGATGTTCCTGTTGGGTACGCCGATGCTACAGGCGAAGTTAAAGCTGCTGCAGGCCTCAGGCCCGAGTTTTGATATCGATTACGATCAGAATAAAGCGATGTTGGCTACGCTTAATGTTGGGCCCGTATTGAACGCCAAATTCCAGACATACCGCTACCTGCGCACGCCGGAAGAGCCGGTAAAACGCGACAGCCCGCGCCGCGTATTCCTGGCAATCATGTGGGGAGTTGTGGGGGGATTTATCGGTGCCGGTGTGGCGCTGGTCCGCCGTCGCGTAAAAACAGCAGAATAAAAAATAAAAAAAGATAGCGATGAATAATCGGGCGTCTTTGACGCGCCCGCTCCGCAGGAAAGCGCTGCGCCTATCAAAAGAGAGTGCCTCTGTGAAAGTATTAACGATTTTCGGTACCAGGCCGGAAGCAATAAAAATGGCACCCCTGGTACATGCTTTGGCTCAGGATTATGCCTTTGATTCTAAAGTTTGTGTGACTGCCCAGCATCGTCAGATGCTGGATCAGGTGTTAGGTCTTTTCTCCATCAAGCCGGATTACGATCTCGATATCATGAAACCGGGTCAGGACCTGACCGAAATCACCAGCCGCATTCTGCTGGGGCTCAAGCCGGTGCTTGAGGATTTTAAACCGGACGTCGTTCTGGTTCACGGCGATACCACAACCGCGCTGACTGCCAGTCTTGCCGCGTTTTATCAGCAGATCCCGATCGGTCACGTTGAGGCGGGTTTGCGCACCGGAGACATGCTTTCTCCGTGGCCGGAAGAGGGTAACCGTCGGTTGACCGGCCATCTGGCCAAGTGGCATTTTGCGCCGACCGCGCTGTCGCGTAGCAATCTCATGCGCGAAGGGATCGACGCACAGGATATTATTGTGACCGGCAACACGGTGATTGATGCGCTGCTGTGGGTGCGTAATCTGCTCAATCAGTCTCCCGAACTCAGGGCGGATGTCGCAAGGCGCTACGATTTTATTAGCCCGCAAAAGAAACTGATTCTGGTCACTGGTCATCGACGCGAGAGCTTCGGTGACGGTTTTGAGCGTATTTGTAGCGCATTGGCCGAGATAGCCAGACAGCATGCCGATGCGCAAATACTCTATCCGGTGCACCTTAACCCGCAGGTTCGCGAGCCGGTTAATCGCATCCTGCAGGGTATCGATAACGTCATCTTGATTGAGCCGCAGGACTATCTGCCGTTCGTTTATCTGATGGACAGCGCCTATCTGATCCTTACCGATTCGGGGGGCATTCAGGAAGAGGCGCCGTCGTTGGGCAAGCCGGTATTAGTGATGCGTGAGACAACCGAGAGGCCCGAGGCCATCGAAGCAGGCACCGTTAAACTGGTCGGAACGCACACCGCGAGTATCGTCAGCGAAGTGTCCAACCTGCTGAACGACGCCGATGCCTATCAACGCATGAGTCGGGCGCATAATCCTTATGGTGACGGCAGCGCCTGTGACCAAATTTTGGCGGCACTCAAGAAAACTCGAGAATTACCATGACTCTAACAACCTTTCCGAGTGTGAATAAACACCGAGCCTTTGAAACCATCTCTGTCATCGGGCTGGGCTATATCGGGCTGCCGACGGCCGCCGCCTTCGCCTCGCGGCAAAAAAAGGTCATTGGTGTCGATATCAATCAGCGTGCGGTCGACATCATCAACCGCGGCGGCGTACATATTGTCGAGCCAGAGCTTGAAGAGCTGGTGAAAAAGGCGGTAGACGAGGGCTTTCTCGAGGCAGTGACCGCCCCACGGCCCGCTGACGCCTTCCTGATTGCCGTGCCGACGCCGTTCAAGGACGGGCATCAGCCGGATCTGGATTACGTCGAGCAGGCGGTCAATGCACTTGCGCCAGTGCTCAAGAAGGGCGACCTGATTATTCTCGAGTCGACCTCACCGGTCGGAGCAACCGAGCAAATGGCGGACTGGCTCGCCGCGCTGCGCCCTGACCTGTGTTTTCCGCAGCAAGACGCGGCCGCGCCCGATGTGAATATTGCCTACTGCCCAGAGCGGGTGCTGCCGGGCAAGGTCATGGTTGAGCTCATTAAAAATGACCGCGTGATTGGCGGTATGACCCGCGAGTGTTCGGCGCGTGCCAGCGAGCTCTATAATATCTTTCTGTTGGGCGAATGCGTGGTCACTAATAGCCGCACCGCCGAGATGTGCAAGCTGACCGAAAACAGTTTCCGCGACGTGAACATCGCGTTTGCCAATGAGCTTTCGCTGATTTGTGACGTGCAGGGCATCAACGTCTGGGAGCTTATCCGTCTGGCGAACCGTCATCCGCGGGTCAACATTCTGCAACCCGGTCCCGGCGTGGGTGGGCACTGTATCGCTGTCGATCCGTGGTTTATCGTTTCTCAGCATCCTTCTCTTGCGCGGCTTATTCATACCGCCCGCGTGGTCAACGATGCTAAGCCTTTCTGGGTGGTCGACAAGGTGAAAGCAGCGGTCGCCGACTGTCTCGCCTCAACCGGTCTGCGTGCCGCCGAGGTGAAGATTGCCTGCTTCGGGCTGGCGTTTAAACCGAACATCGACGACCTGCGTGAAAGCCCTGCGGTTCATGTCGCCGAGCTGATTGCCGACTGGCATGCAGGAGAAACCTGGGTGGTGGAGCCGAACGTGCCCCATCTGCCGCCAGCGCTTGAGAACAAGGTTAAGCTCCAGTCGTTAGAGTTCGCGCTGCAACAGGCCGACGTGCTGGTGATGCTGGTCGACCATGCGGTGTTTAAGCTCATCCCCGGCCAGCAGATCAAGCAAGACTGGATAGTCGATACCAAAGGCGTATGGCGTTAAGCCAGCCTTAAGCGAAACGTGTAATGGTGAACTCTGGCCGATGGCATGAGGTTCCAAATGAACGATAATCATATCCGCGGACGACTTGACTATTTGCAGTGGGAAAGTGATTTTTTCTTCAGGCCGAGCGCTAAACTGACGCTGGATTCGGCGGGGGAGAAGCTGACGCGCGAGGCGCTAAGCGCTTATCCACTGGTTCAGGTCAAGGTCCCGGCAGACGAAAGTGATATTCTCGAGACGCTTTATCGCCTGGGATTTCGTATGGTTGAAGGGGAGATCGATTTCTCGCTCAACCTTCTCGACGGTGAAGCGTTTCCCTGTGAATATCAGGTTGCCAGCGAGGCAGATATCCTGCGGGTGAGCCAGCTGGCCGCCGGTGCGTTTCAGCTGAGCCGCTTTCGCGCGCCCTGGTATGAGCCCGATGACTCGGGACGGTTCTATGCCCTGTGGGCCGAAAAAGCCATTCTAGGTACCTTTGATACCCACTGCCTGACGCTGCTCGCCGATGACGGCCAGCTGCTGGGTTTCGTCACGCTAAGGACTCTCGAACCCGGCGTGGCGCGGATAGGCCTGCTGGCCGTGCAGCCGCAGGTGACCGGTCGAGGTATCGGTAAGCGTTTAATGCACGCCGCTAAACACTGGTGTCTGGCGCAGGGTGTAACGCAGCTCAGGGTCGCCACTCAAACGGGAAATATTGCCGCATTAAACCTCTATCGCGCCAGCGGCGGTGTTCTTTCTCATTCAGCCTATTGGTTGTACAGGTAATTTTATGATCCCATTTAACTCGCCGCCTATCGTCGGTACCGAGCTGGACTACATGCAGGCCGCGATGGGCAGTGGCAAACTCTGCGGCGACGGCGGTTTCACTCGTCGCTGCCAGCAGTGGTTCGAGAAAAACTTCCGCAGCAGGAAGGTGTTACTGACGCCATCCTGCACCGCCTCTCTGGAGATGGCCGCTATCCTGTTGGACATCAAGCCCGGCGACGAAGTTATCATGCCTAGCTATACTTTTGTCTCGACCGCCAACGCCTTTGTGCTGCGCGGTGCACGCATCGTGTTCGTCGATATCCGCCCTGACACCATGAACATCGATGAGACGCTGATTGAGGCGGCCATTACCGACAAAACGCGGGCCATTGTGCCCGTACACTATGCCGGCGTGGCCTGCGAGATGGACACCATCATGGCGCTGGCCGAGAAACACGGTCTTTTCGTCGTCGAAGATGCGGCGCAGGGCGTGATGTCGACCTATAAAGGCCGCGCGCTTGGCACCCTCGGCCATATTGGTTGTTTCAGCTTCCATGAGACAAAAAACTACACCGCCGGGGGCGAAGGGGGCGCGACCCTGATTAACAGTCCTGAGCTGGTGGAACGAGCCGAGATAATTCGTGAGAAAGGCACCAACCGTAGCCAGTTCTTCCGTGGACAGGTCGATAAATATACCTGGCGCGACATCGGTTCCAGCTATCTGATGGCAGATTTGCAGGCCGCCTATCTGTGGGCACAGCTTGAGGTGGCGCAGGAGATTAACAAGCATCGCCTCGAGCTGTGGAAACACTATTATCGGGCGTTGAAACCGTTGCAGGACAGTGGCCAGCTGGTGTTGCCGACGCTAGCGCCGCACTGTGCCCACAACGCGCATATGTTCTACATCAAGCTCAAGGATACGGAACAACGTGACGCCTTTATCGCCTATATGAAAGAGGCGGAGATCCTCACCGTTTTCCACTACATCCCTCTGCACTCCTCGACGGCAGGAGAAAAGTTCGGGTATTTCCACGGTGAAGACGTCTTCACCACCGAGGAAAGCGCCAAACTGGTTCGTCTGCCGCTGTTTTACAATATGAGCAATGTGATGCAAAAAACGGTGATTTCTACCCTGCTGAGCTTCTTCGCCTGATATGTCTCTCGCTAAAGCCTCTATTTGGACCGCCGGTTCGACGCTGATTAAAATCGGTGCCGGTCTGGTGGTCATCAAACTGCTTGCCGTCGCCTTTGGGCCGAGCGGCGTGGGACAAGCGGGGAACTTTCGTCAGCTGATTACCGTATTAGGCGTACTCTCCGGGGCCGGGATATTCAACGGCGTCACCAAGTATGTTGCTGAAAATCATCAGCATCCCGACAGGCTGAAAGCGGTGCTGGGGACTGCTTCGACCCTGATTCTCAGTTTCTCGACCCTGCTGGCGCTGGTGTTTCTGTTCGCCGCCGAGCCAATAAGCGTGGCGCTGTTCGGCCACGGCGAATACCAGTCGGTGGTGCGGGCGGTGGCGTTAATCCAGATGGGCATTGCCTATGCCAACCTGTTTCAGGCTATTTTAAAGGGCTATCGTGACGCGCAGGGTAACGCGCTGACGGTCATCGCCGGTAGCCTTATTGGCCTGCTGGCCTACTGGATTTGTTTCACAGTGGGCGGATATCGCGGGGCGCTGATGGGTTTCGCGCTGGTTCCGGCGCTGGTGGTGTTGCCCGCTGCCGCGATGCTGTTGCGCCGCCGCACGTTTGCGCTTAACTTTTTAACACCGAGCTGGGACCGCGAGCTGGCGCGTCATTTCGGCAAGTTTACCCTGATGGCGTTGATGACTTCGGTCACGCTGCCGGTCGCCTATGTCATGATGCGTAACCTGCTGGCGGAACGCGATGGATGGCAGGCGGTGGGGATTTGGCAGGGCGTGAGCAGTATTTCAGATGCCTACCTGCAGTTCATCACTGCCTCATTTAGCGTCTATCTTTTGCCGACGCTGGCGAGACTGACTGATAAAGAAGAGATAGCCAAAGAAATCATCAAGGCGCTGAAGTTTGTGATGCCGGTGGTGGCCGCGGCCAGCTTTACCGTCTGGCTGCTGCGTGATTTTGCTATCTGGCTGCTGTTCTCACATCAGTTCAGCGCGATGCGCGACCTCTTCGCCTGGCAGCTGGTGGGGGACGTATTAAAAGTCAGCGCCTATATCTTCGGGTATCTGGTGATTGCCAAGGCATCGCTGCGCTTTTATCTGCTCACAGAGGTTAGTCAGTTTTTACTACTGACGCTGTTTTCCCATTGGCTGATCCCAATACATGGCGCACTGGGTGCCGCGCAGGCTTATATGGCGACCTACATTCTCTATTTTGCGCTGTGTTGTACCTTTTTTGTTATCTATCGTAGACGAGCATGACAACGCTGATTCACGTTTTGGGATCTGATATCCCGCACCATAATTCGACCCTGCTGCACTTCTTTAACGACGTGCTGGTTCCCCGTGTGCCGCGCGAAAGTGTGCGAAACTTCATGGTGGTAAGCCGTGACCCTGCCTTGCTGCCGGTTTTTGAACACCTTGATATTCAGACGCTGAGCGACAAGAAGTCATTGGCGCAGGCGGTGATAGCCAGAGCGCAGGCCGACAGAAACTGCCGCTTCTTTTTCCACGGCCAGTTTAATCCCGGCATTTGGCTCGCCCTGCTGAGCGGAAAAATCAAGGCGCGTCAGGTGTTGTGGCACGTTTGGGGTGCCGACCTCTATGAAACCTCGGGCAGCTTAAAGTTTAGAATGTTTTATTTGCTGCGCCGCCTGGCACAGGGCCGCGTTGGCCACGTTTTTGCTACTCGCGGCGATTTAGCCTATTACCGCCATCGTCATCCGCGCGTCGCGTCATCGCTGCTCTATTTTCCGACCCGCATGGACCCCTCGTTGACGTTGGCCGCCGATGCGCCGCCTCCTGAAGGCATGCCTCGCGTACTGGTCGGCAATTCCGGTGACCCAAGCAACCTGCACATCGAGGCGCTTCACGCGCTGCATAAAGCGTGGGGAGCGGGTATCAAGGTGGTGATTCCAATGGGGTATCCGGCAAATAATCAGCCGTATATTGAGCAGGTACGCCGTGAGGCGCTCGCGCTTTTCCCGGCGGAAAACGTCGAGTTGCTCACCGAATCGATGGCCTTTGATGACTACCTGCAAATGCTCAAAGATTGCTCGCTGGGCTATTTTATTTTTGAAAGGCAGCAGGGGATCGGCACGCTTTGCCTGCTCATCCAGTTCGGTGTGCCCTTCGTGCTGAGCCGCAAGAATCCGTTTTGGCGCGACATGGCGAGTGAAAATCTGCCGGTGCTGTTTTATGGCGATCCGCTCGACGCCGCCACTCTGGCCGAGGCGCGCCGTCAACTGCTGGCCACCGATCGCCAGAAGATTCAATTTTTTAGCCCCAACTATATCGAGGGCTGGGTGCAGGCACTGGAAATAGCCACAGGAGTGGCATCATGACGCTGGCGCAGTTGGGCGGCCTGAGCGTCGTCTATGCTTTATCCCTGTTGTTTATTCTGACGCTGACCTATCTCGAGTTCCGCCGGGTTCGGTTCAGCTTTAATCTGTTCTTTTCCGTGCTTTATCTGCTGACCTTCTACTTTGGTTTTCCGCTCACCTGCCTGCTGGTGTTCCAGTTTGATACCGAGGTGGTGCCGGTGGCGTATCTGCTGCAGGCGATGCTGTCTGCGACCTGCTTCTATGCGCTCTACTATGTGGTGTACAAGACGCGGCTGCGCAAGGCGCGTGCGGGTCCGGGCCGCGAGGTGTTTGGCATCAACCGCGTCGAGGCGCATCTCACCTGGATAATCATGGCGCTGGTCGCCATCGTCACGCTAGGCATCTTCTTCGCCCACAACGGTTTCCTGTTGTTCAAGCTGACGTCTTACAGCCAGATCTTCTCGAGCAACGTATCGGGCGTCGCGCTCAAGCGCTTCTTCTACTTCTTTATTCCCGCGATGCTGGTGGTCTATTTTCTTAAGCAGAACAGCCGTAACTGGCTGTTATTCCTGGTGACTACCTTTGCCTTTGGTTTGTTGACCTACTTGGTAGTGGGCGGCACGCGTGCCAATATCATCATCGCGCTGGCTCTGTTCTTATTCATCGGCATTATTCGCGGCTGGATAACGCTGTGGATGCTGCTGCTGGCCGGTATTATGTCGGTGGTCGGCATGTTCTGGTTGGCGTTGAAGCGTTACAACCTCGACGTCAGCGGTCCGGAAGCGTTTTATACCTTCCTCTATCTGACCCGCGATACCTTCTCGCCGTGGGAGAATCTTGCGCTGCTGCTGCAAAACTACGACAAGATTCATTTCCAGGGGCTGATGCCGATTATCCGCGACTTCTACGTTTTCATCCCGAGTTGGCTGTGGCCGGGCAGGCCCTCAGCGGTCATGAATACCGCCAACTATTTCACCTGGGACGTGTTGAAAAACCATTCCGGGCTGGCGATTTCTCCGACGCTGATAGGCTCCTTGGTAGTGATGGGCGGCGCGAGCTTTATCCCACTCGGTGCGGTGGCGGTAGGGCTGATTATCAAATGGTTTGACTGGCTTTACGCTCTCGGCAAAAACGCCGCCAATCCTTATAAGGCCGCCATCCTGCAGAGCTTCTGTTTTGGTGCGGTATTCAATATGATCGTGCTGGCGCGCGAAGGTGTGGACTCGTTCTTCTCGCGGGTGATCTTTTTTGCCTTGGTGTTTGGCCTGTGCCTGATTGCCGCCAAGCTGTTGTACTGGCTGTTTGACGTGGCCGGATTGATAAAAGTGCGCACGCGGCGTTTCACCCACGTTGACCCCGTCGCGGTGGCTGAGCCGTACCTGCGCGATAAAGGATAATGATGGATTCGACTTCTGCTCCGCTCTCTATTCCCCGCTACAGCATTCGTGGCATCGATCTGTGGGGATTTCGCAACATGGACCAGTTTGGCGATTACCTGCTCTCCGAAGAGGGGGTTAAGGTCGGCACGCTGGTTGCCATCAACGCCGAAAAAGTGCTGACCGCCGAGCGCGACGCCCAGCTGCGCGCGCTCATCAAAGAGGCAGACTATAAATATGCCGACGGCATCAGCATCGTTAAGTCCATTCGCCGCAAATATCCCGAGGCGCAGGTTGAGCGCGTCGCGGGGGCAGACCTGTGGGAGGCGGTGATGGAGCGCGCCGGAAGACTGGGTACGCCGGTCTTTCTGATCGGTGGCCGCGAAGACGTTTTAGCAAAAACCGCAGACAAACTGCGCACGCGCTGGAACGTGAATATTGTTGGCAGCCAGAACGGTTTTTTCACCCCCGCCGATCGCGACGCGCTGTTTGCCCGTGTTAAATCCAGCGGCGCGAAGGTGGTGACGGTGGCCATGGGGTCGCCGCGGCAGGAAATCCTGATGCGCGACTGCCGTATAGTGTATCCCGATGCGCTCTATATGGGCGTCGGGGGGACCTACGACGTATTTATCGGCGCGGTGAAACGTGCGCCGAAGGCCTGGCAGAAACTCGGACTGGAATGGTTGTATCGCCTGCTCAAGCAGCCGAGCCGCCTGCCGCGTCAGCTCAGGCTGCTTAAATATTTGTTTTATTTCATCACCCGCCGCCTGTAAGTCACGCCCTGATGGCCCGCGATTTCGTTTGGGCCATCACAATTTGCCTTTGCCCTCCCGCCGAAATTTCGAACTGCTCCGCTATTTTGTCTATTCCCGTTTGCAACTGACTGCAAAATACGGAACCATACCGCCGTTTTATCTGCCCTGACCTTGGGAAACAACAATAATATTCCGGCAAACCCGGAAAAAAGAACAAACACAACATATTGAGAATCAGAGGACTTATGGCGAGTAGCGAAGAGAAAAAGGGGCTCCACCGAGGGTTGGAGGCGCGCCACATTGAGTTGATAGCTTTGGGCGGAACTATCGGGGTCGGACTATTCATGGGGGCGGCAAGTACGCTCAAATGGGCGGGGCCCTCCGTTTTGCTGGCGTATATTCTGGCCGGCGTTTTTGTGTTTTTCATCATGCGTTCAATGGGCGAGATGCTGCATCTCGAACCGGTGGCGGGATCCTTTGCCGTTTATGCCCATAAGTATCTGGGACCTTATTTCGGCTATCTGACCGCATGGAGCTATTGGTTCATGTGGATAGCGGTGGGGATATCGGAAATCACCGCCATCGGCGTCTATGCCCAATACTGGTTCCCGGAATTGCCCCAGTGGATACCGGCGCTGGCGGCCGTCGCCATTGTCGCCGCAGCCAACCTGGCCGCAGTAAAGCTGTATGGCGAGATGGAATTCTGGTTTGCGCTGATTAAGATAACTACCATCATTGTGATGATTGTTGTGGGTCTGGCGGTGATCTTCTTCGGTTTCGGAAATCATGGGCAGGCTATTGGCTTTGATAACCTGACCGTGCACGGCGGCTTCTTTGCCGGGGGCTGGAAGGGCTTCCTGTTTGCACTTTGTATCGTCGTCGCGTCTTATCAGGGCGTCGAGCTGGTCGGGATTACCGCCGGTGAAGCCAAGAATCCGCAGGTTACGCTGAAGCGTGCTATCAATAATATTCTTTGGCGTATCCTGATTTTCTACGTCGGTGCGATTTTCGTCATCATTACTATCTTCCCATGGAATGAGATGGGCACCCACGGCAGCCCGTTCGTGTTGACCTTCGCCAAAGTGGGCATCACTGCCGCCGCCGGTATTATCAACTTTGTGGTGCTGACCGCTGCGCTCTCGGGCTGTAACAGCGGCATGTACAGCTGTGGACGTATGCTCTACGCGCTGTCGCAAAATCGTCAGCTGCCTGCATTCTTGTCAAAAGTGTCGGCCAGCGGTGTGCCGGTGTACGGTATTGCGGTAACGATTCTGTGCCTGCTTGTAGGCTCGTGCCTGAACTACCTTATCCCTAACCCTGAGCAGGTTTTTGTTTATGTCTACAGCGCAAGCGTGCTGCCGGGCATGGTGCCGTGGTTTGTGGTGCTGGTAAGCCAGCTGCGTTTCCGTGAGGCGCATCGCGCCGCGCTGAAGAATCACCCGTTCAAGTCGATTATGTTCCCTTATACCAACTATCTGACGCTGGCATTCCTGTTTTGTGTGCTGGTGGGCATGGCAATTAACCCGGATACGCGCGTTTCTTTGCTTGTTGGCGGGATTTTTATTGCCGCTGTGTCACTTATTTATCTCGCGCTGGGGATGAATCGCCGTAGTCATTAAGGGTCTTAAAGGGTGAAAAGTACGGGTGGGGACCCTGAAATGCTTACTTTTAGTGCGTAATGGACAATTCGTAATCAAACGAAACTTTTTCAAAAAAAAGCACTAGACAGCATGACGGTTAAGCCGTAGTATCCCCACCCGCAACGGCGCTAAGCGCCCGTAGCTCAGCTGGATAGAGCGCTGCCCTCCGGAGGCAGAGGTCTCAGGTTCGAATCCTGTCGGGCGCACCATTGACCTCGGTTGGTTTTGCGCAAAGAGTTGCGGTGTTAGTTTCGGACGTGAAGTAAAGATACGATGGTGGCTATAGCTCAGTTGGTAGAGCCCTGGATTGTGATTCCAGTTGTCGTGGGTTCGAGTCCCATTAGCCACCCCACTTCTTCTTAATGAAGTGAGTGTGAGTAGTAAAGAGTAAACAGTTTTTGTGACAGTGCGAAGGTGGCGGAATTGGTAGACGCGCTAGCTTCAGGTGTTAGTGTTCTTACGGACGTGAGGGTTCAAGTCCCTCTCTTCGCACCACACGAAAGCGTTTAAACTCTGCACGTGACGGAAGACAGGTTGTAAAAGAAAGCAGTACATCGGCGAGTAGCGCAGCTTGGTAGCGCAACTGGTTTGGGACCAGTGGGTCGGAGGTTCGAATCCTCTCTCGCCGACCAATTCAAACAAAAAGCCCTGCAGAAATGCAGGGCTTTTTGTTTTCCGTTATTCCCCGTTTTGATTCCTTACCCTGCGGTACAGATCACAAAACACCCCCACCCAAAAACGTTATAACTCTTTGGCTAACAAGCACAGTTCATTTGAACGGAATCATGCGTGTCCGAAAAAAGCGATGCGCCGCCAAAGGGAATACTATGAAAATAACTAAAATCGGCCTGTTTACGGCCTGTACTCTGCTTTCTGCGCCCGCTTGGGCCGCGCCTCAGCTCAAAGATGCGGAATCTATCACCGCCGTTATCTCAGCCATGACGCCGGAAGAAAAGGCTGCGCTGGTTTCCGGCACCGGTATGAATAACGCGACCCACGTCGCGGGTGCCGCAGGTTCGACCTTTGCCATACCCAGGCTGGGTATTCCACAGATTGTTTTTGCCGACGGGCCGATTGGCGTCAGACTGGGCGCAGGCCCAACCGGCGGTGAAAAGCGCTTTGCTACTGGCTTCCCGGTTTCCGTGGCGATGGCCGCGACTTGGGATCCGGCACTCATTCAGCGCGTGGGCGGCGCGATAGGCGATGAAGCACGCGCCTATGGCGTCGATCTCATGCTCGGTCCGGCGATTAATATCCAGCGTAATCCACTCAATGGCCGCAACTTCGAATATTTCTCCGAAGATCCGTTGCTCAACGCGATGATAACCGCAGGCTATATCAAGGGTATGCAGGCAGAGGGGGTCGGTGCGGTGCTCAAACACTTTGCCGCCAACAATCAGGAAACGCGCCGCCAGACGGTAAATGAAATTATCTCGGAGCGCGCGCTGCGCGAGATTTATTTCCCTGGCTTTGAATACGCAATGGAAAACGCTCAGCCTTGGGCGGTGATGAGCTCGTATCCTTCCATCAACGGAACGCCGTCGTCGCAAAACCCGTGGTTATTGAAAGAGGTTCTGCGCAAGCAGTGGAAGTTTAACGGTTTTGTCATGTCGGACTGGTATGGCGTGACCGATCCGGTGCGTGCGCTGCTGGCCGGTAACGATCTCAATATGCCGGGCGGCTTGTCCAAAAAGGACACCCCTTTCCTGCGCCGCAATACCGACCCGAAAGACGTGGTGCTTGCGGCGCTGAAGTCGGGTGAGATTAGCCAAAACCAGATAGACGAGAATATTCGCAACATCCTCAACGTGGTCATTAAGACACAGCGCTTTAAAAATCCTTCCGCCGCAGCCCAGCCGGAGATGGCCGACCATGCGGCGCTGGCACGCGAGGCCGCCGCTGAGTCGATGGTATTGTTAAAAAATGAAGCGAACACGCTGCCCATTAAGTCCAACTTGAAGGTGGCTGCTTTTGGTCACAACGTTGAGAATTTTTACGTCGTGGGTGGCGGTAGCGCCGAGGTTAACATTGCCCCTAATCGCCGGGTAACGCTGCCGCAGGGGCTGAAAAATGCGGGACTGACGCTTATTGATGACGGTAAACAGGCGCTGGACGAGAACGCCAAAAATGACGCCATTGCCCACGCCGCGCAGCAAAGCGACGTTGCGATCGTCTCGATTGGTCGCAGCTCCACCGAGGGGGCCGACCGCTATTCAATGGCGATGCACGCCGACGAAATCGCGATGATAGACAATGTGGCGACGGCGTTTCACCAGCAGAATAAAAAGGTAGTGGTCCTGCTCAACGTGGGTTCACCGATTGAGATAGCCTCCTGGGAGGACAAGGTTGATGCAATTCTGCTGACCTGGCAGCCGGGCGAACAGGCGGGTAACGCAGTGGCCGATATCCTCACCGGCAAGGTCAATCCTTCTGGCAAACTGCCGCTCACGTTCCCTAAACGTCTCGAGGATTCGCCGAGCTACGGAAATTATCCGGGCAACGCCAAAACCGTTAACTACGGGGAGGGCATCTACGTCGGTTATCGCTATTATGATACGCGCCGCATCGCACCAATGTACCCGTTTGGTTATGGTCTGTCGTATTCTACCGTCCATTACGGGCAACTTACCCCGCAGAATTCACCCTTCAATATTGATAAGCAGGACGCAGTCGACGTCAGCATTACCCTAAAAAATACGTCCTCGGTGGCGGCTAAAGAGGTGGTGCAGCTTTACGTACATGATGATGCCTCGCGCCTCGACAGGCCGTTGCAGGAGCTTAAAGCCTTTGAGAAGGTGAGTCTGGCGGCAGGAGAGGAGAAGCGCGTCACTTTCAGGCTCGACAAGCGGGCTTTCTCGTACTTTGATGCCGACATGAATGCCTGGGTGCTGGAGCCGGGGCACTTCACGCTGCGCGTTGGCAGTTCGTCGCGAGATATTCGCGCTGAGGCTCCGCTGAGGGTCATTTCTGCCACCCCGGCGTTCTCGTTTGCCACGCCGTGGATTGACGTCCAGACCTATGAAAAAGCGGCGACCATTGTGGCTGGCGTGATAGGTGACGATGAGACCAATGCTTGGATCCAGGGGAGTCCGACGCTGGGTGAGAAACTCGACGCGTCGCTGAAGCTCAAGCCCGAATTGGCAAAAGATGAGGCGAAAAGGCAAGCGGTTAAGCAGGAAATTCTCCAGCAGATCAACGCGTTGTAACCATTTGGCGACACATGCCAATAACGCATTGTTTTATAAGTGAATTTTACTCTATTTTAGAGCAGGTAATCGGTTATCTCTCCGGCGCAGGGTTTACCCTGTCGCCGGAGGGAGACATCCATCTCATTGTTTTAAAATGATATAGGGATTGCAGATCGAGACTGTCGTTTCCAGGCGACAGTCTCCGCAGAGGCTGCGGCCGTTAACGGGGTAATCCGCAGAGTATTTTTAGGCGCTGAAAAAAAAGATAAATTATTAATTTATTAAATCATGTAGTTAATTTTTATTTTTCAATTCTTTGTGGGTTTCTTAAAAACTGGCACGCCATATGCAATAATCACCCCGTAGATGCTCATTCCACCCTCTTATGATTGCGTAGCTTCATATACCTGGGAATGATGCAGAGCCAAATTACAGTGTCTCTTGTCTATCTGACCGATAACCTCTGGGTTATCAACCAGCAGGCAAAACGTTGAGTGTGACACTACCCCTGTTGTCTAAGACCTGATTGTTTTGACACTTGTCTCTCCGGCAAGTGTTTTTTTTTTGCCTGCCGTCTGACGATAGCCAAAAAAAACGGCCCGCCTGAGGCGAGCCGTTGAGAGTAAAATCTGTTTAACTGACTATTATTGCTGAGAATTATTAATTGTCAGCATCAGGCCCTGATGGCGCATCTCGGCGGCTTCTGCCGGTTTGTGCAGCTTGTCGAGAGCATCGGCCAGCCAGGCAAAGTCATAGGCGTCAGGGCGCTGAGACAGCGCTTCCCGGAAGGCCTCGCTGGCCTGCAACCACTCACCGTGCTTCAACAAAATCTGGCCGAGCGTGCTGTTGAGCAGCGGCGTTGAACCGTTTTGCTTGATGGCCTGACGCAGGAATTTCTCGAGCTGCTCAGGATTCCCGGAGCGCAGTTTAGGCATCATCGCGACCAAACGATCGTCATACTGACGCTTCAGGCCGTCGAGGATCACTTCCTGAGCCAAGTCGTGATCGTTGCACTTAATCAGATGGGCCGCCATCGCCACTTGCAGCGCGGGCTCATGGCGAGTTTTACGGCTCTGATTTTTCCACCAGCGCTTCAGACCTTCGCTGCCTTCTTCCGACATCAGCTGATTCATCATGCCGAGGTAGGCTTTTTCCTGAACCTGCTGGAGCTGCTCGTCGTCATAGATATTAGCTTTTGCCATCGACGGCAGAATTTCCAGTACCGACGCATAGGCACCGGTGCGCATATACGCCTGTTCCGCCAGTCTCAGGATCTCTGGATGGCGAGGCGACAGACCTATCAGGCGGTCAACGCCATGGCGCGCCGCGTGGATTTCGCCCTGTGCCAACTGAATACGCACGCGGGTGATATCGACCGGCAGTTGGTCGGTATCGGCAATTTCCGCCGCACGTTCGAGATACTGATTGGTGCGCACCTCGTCACCGCGCTGCGAGGCGGCCTCGGCAGCCAGCAGGTAATTAACCATGGGCTGTTCGGCGTGATCGGCATGACTGGCGAGCAGTTTTTCCATCTGACGATGGTCGCCCTCCGCCAGTTTGATCATCGCGCGCTGCGTCTGTCTGCGCGCCTTTGAACGTTTACGGCCGACAAACCAGCCGCGTGTACGCGCGCCAGTGTGGAACACGCGGCGCAGTACCCATTCAATGAAGAACAGCACCACAAAGAGCAGAATCGCCATAATCACCAGGCCGGTGACGCTGGTTTCAACGTTGTAGTTGTCGGTCTGGATCAACACATAACCCTGATGACCGGCCAACATTGGGCCAACGACAATCCCGGCGATAACGATCAGAAACAGTATGAGAACACGTAGCATGCGTTATTCCCCCTGTTTGGTCGTGGCGGCCGGCTGTTGAAGCAGATTACGCACGCGCGTCTGCATCAGTTTTTCCAGCATCGGCTGGCTTTTCAGCTGGTCTGGAACGTCCATGGAAACAGACTGTTGGCTCAGATTGTCCAGATCGGCAAGGAACGCCTTGGTGGTTGGATCAGTGGTATCGAAATAGGCGCGAACCCAGGTCTCCACCGTTTCCAGCGACTGTTTGTAGATTTCATTCTGGTGGCGCGGTACCGCCTGTGCGGCAATCAGCAGACGAGAGCGGATATTCTCACGCAGATAGATGTCCTGATTCGGTGCCAGCAGCGGCTCGGCGCTGGTGTCGCGACGACGAATGGTGATGAAGTCGGACATGAAGTTGTGCCAGCTCTTGCTCAGGTTCTGACGCCATTCGGTCAGGGAGCCTGAAAGCTCACCGCTGTCGCTGTCCATCGGTGAATCGTCGGTGTCGTTATCCGCCAGACGCAGGTTATCGACCTGATTTGAAAGCTGATTAACCTTCAGGATGATGCCATCGAAGTCAACCTGCGTAACCACAGACAGGCTGCCGATGTCTTCATTAATGGCCTTGCGCACGTCAATCAGGCTTGGGTCATTCATGTCGGCCAGGCTGGCATCGGCGCTTTTCAGCAGCGCAGCAGCGGTGGTGACATCCTGATCGCTCCACAGTTTTCTTCCCGCCAGTTTGACCAGGAAGTCGGCCTGAGAAAGCATCCAGGTTTTGGCGTCGCTGCCTGAAATACTGGCGACTTTATCCTGCAGTATGTTCAGCTGACGGCCGAAGGAGGCCTGCTGGTTTGAGGCTTCCTGCAAGGATTTACCCTGCTGGTCGAGCAGCGAGTCGATCTGTTGTTTGTCCTGCTGCTGGCTATTTTTAAGCTCGGCAAGCTGGGCCTGCAACGCTTCATTGGCGGAAGCTTCCGCCTGGGCCTGTTGGTGTCCGTGATAATAAATGCCTGCACCCAGCGCAATCACCAACACAATGGCGATCGCACCCAGTACAGGACCCGTACGTCTTTCCTTTTGTACGGTTTCACGAGAAGCGGTATCTGGCTGTTGGGGGCTCTCAACCGCAGTATAAGTTTCATCAACCTTTGCGGAAGGATTTTTTTGTTCCGTCATCTGGGCACATCCCTTAGTCAGGTTATTTTAATGCACGGATCAGCGCATCATTATCTGCGTTCTCTGCAACCCTAATAGATTGCCAGCCAAGTTGGCGGGCAAGGGTCGCCAAACGTTCACTTACCACTATCAATGTACAGCTTAAAAGCCAGGTAGTTCGATAGTAATCAGGAACTAACGTATATAACTGTTGTAACATTTCTCCGCTGGTGACGACCAGAGTATTCACCCCTGCACGCTGCCAGCTGGAGCTTTGCTCACTGCCGTCATAGTGAAGCGGGCTGCGTCGATAACATTCACAGTAGGTAATGTTTACGCCGCGCTCTTTCAGCGTGTCGGCCAGCAGTTCGCGACCGCCGTTGCCGCGCAGTATCAGGGCATTGCGGCCTTTGAGGGACTGAAGGGCGGGTAGCTGGAGCAGCGTTTCGCTGGTTTCACCGTCTTGCGGATAGACAATAGGCAGGCTGGTGGCGCGATGCATCAGCAAACCGGTTGTTCTTCCAATAGCATAATAGCTTACAAAATCAGGCCAGTGTTGCGCATGTTGACGCACTGCGCGGTCGGCGTAGTTCACCGCGTGCTGAGAAAGGACAAAAATAAGGTCCTGCGGCACCAGTGAGGCGAGCATGCCGGGCAGCGCGGTAAGCTCGCTTCCCGGTGCAAACTCTATCAACGGCGAGTGATAGGCAACCCTGCCCAGCTGGCGCAGCCGGGCGACAAGCTGTTCTCCTGAAGGAGAGGGGCGGGTCACCAGGATAGTCATTTCGGTGCGTTGCCCTGGTAGACTTCCTGCAGGATTTCACGCGCGCCGCCGTTCAGCAGTTCTTCGGCCAGGCTAATGCCCATGCTTTCTGCTTCAAAGGCGGGACCGCGACGTTCGCCGCGAACCATCTGGCTTCCGTCCGGCGCGCCAACCAGCGCACGCAGCCAAAGCGTATCGCCTTCCAGTTCGGCGTAGCTGCCGATAGGCACCTGACAGCCGCCCTCAAGTCGGGTGTTCATCGCGCGTTCGGCGATAACGCGCAGCGTGGTTTCGCTGTGTGCCAGCGGAGCAAGCAGTTCGCGGGTGCGCACGTCGTCAAGACGACATTCAATCCCCACCGCGCCTTGTCCTACGGCAGGCAGGCACTCTTCCGCCGACAGTGCCGCCGTGATGCGAGACTCCAGGCCTAAACGTTTCAACCCGGCGACGGCCAGAATAATGGCGTGGTAATCACCGTTATCGAGTTTGGAAAGACGGGTACCCACATTGCCGCGCAGGTCGCGGATTTGCAGGTCAGGACGCTGTTGGCGCAACTGACATTGGCGTCGCAGGCTTGAAGTGCCCACGATGCTGCCCGCTGGCAGGTCAGCGAGGCTGGCAAACTGGTTAGAAACAAAGGCGTCGCGTGGGTCTTCGCGTTCGCAAATGGTCACCAGGCCGAGACCTTCCGGAAACTCTACCGGCACGTCTTTCATTGAATGCACGGCGATGTCGGCGCGGCCCTCGAGCATGGCCAACTCTAATTCTTTAACGAACAGGCCTTTACCGCCCACTTTCGCCAACGGAGTATCGAGAATAATGTCGCCTTTGGTCACCATAGGCACTAATTCAACCTGCAAATCAGGGTGAAATGCCTTGAGCTGACTTTGAACATAATGTGCCTGCCACAGCGCTAAAGGACTCTGACGTGTGGCAATTCGGATGATTTTGTCTACCATGATTTTTACCGTTTTTCTATATTGCGGACCATCCTACCACCGACTGCGGGAAGGTGTCAGCGATGGATGCCATGGGCAAGGGAGTTAGAACGGGTAAACAGGGAAATTTGTGACATGGCAGTTCAGGAAGTAAAATGTATAGAGGCGCAACAGTCATTGTGGTGCTTTACTTCCTTTACGGTCAAACAGCAAGGTGTTAAATTGATCACGTTTCCAGCAATAATCCGTCAAATACTTATTTTAAATTAAAGTTTATAAAACTAATGGCGGATTTGGATACGGGGTTGTTTCTAGACACTGGAAAATCAGGCGAAAAGTCTTGTACCTCTACATCGAGACATTAAAGCAGAGATTGGATGCAATAAATCAGCTACGCGTTGACCGCGCCGTAGTGGCTCAGGGCCCCGCTTTTCAGCAGGTCTATAGTCTGTTGCCCGTCCTCTTACATCATCATCATCCGCTGATGCCGGGCTACCTTGAAGGTAAAGTGCCCCATGGTGTCTGTATTTTCACGCCTGACGAAACCCAAACTACCTATATTAACTCTCTCGAAGAGAAATGGGGCAGCCCGTTTGAACCGGTCGTTAAAGGCGAACTGCCGATAACCGGCGTCTATTCTATGGGCAGTACCTCATCGATAGGCCAGAGCCAAACCTCGGACCTCGATATCTGGGTCTGTCATCAATCCTGGCTCGATAACGAAGAGCGCAACCGCCTGCAGCAAAAGTGCAGCCTGCTTGAGAAATGGGCCGCCTCGCTGGGCGTTGAAGTCAGCTTCTTCCTGATTGATGAAAACCGTTTTCGCCATAATGAAAGCGGCAGTTTGAGCGGTGAGGACTGCGGTTCAACCCAACACATCCTGCTGCTTGATGAATTTTACCGTACTGCGGTTCGTCTTGCAGGCAAGCGTATTCTGTGGAATATGGTGCCTGGCGAAGAAGAAGCGCATTACGACGAGTATGTCCTTTCCCTCTATTCTCAGGGCGCGTTGACGCCGAACGAATGGCTCGACCTCGGTGGCCTGAGCACGCTGTCTGCCGAAGAGTATTTTGGTGCCAGCCTGTGGCAGCTGTATAAAAGCATCGACTCGCCTTATAAGGCGGTGCTGAAAACGCTGCTGCTCGAGGCCTATTCTTGGGAATATCCCAATACCCAGCTGCTGGCAATGGACATCAAACAGCGCCTGCATCAGGGAGAAATTGTCTGCTTCGGCCTCGATGCTTACTGCATGATGCTCGAACGCGTGACCCGCTATCTGACTCAGGTTGAAGACTTTACGCGCCTTGACCTGGTGCGTCGCTGCTTCTATCTCAAGGTCAACGAGAAGCTGTCCCGCCCGCGTGCCTCGGTTGGCTGGCGTCGTGAAATTCTCACCCAGCTGGTGAGCGAGTGGGGCTGGAGCGAAGAGCGTCTGGCGATTCTCGATAATCGCGCTAACTGGAAGATTGAGCGCGTGCGGGAGGCACACAACGAGCTGCTCGATGCGATGATGCAGAGCTACCGTAACCTGATTCGTTTCGCGCGCCGCAATAACCTGAGCGTGAGCGCCAGCCCGCAGGACATCGGCGTGCTGACCCGCAAGCTGTACGCGGCGTTTGAAGCGTTGCCGGGGAAAGTGACGTTGGTTAATCCGCAGATTTCCCCGGATCTCTCCGAGGCTGACTTAACCTTTATTCACGTGCCTATTGGTCGCGCTAATCGCACCGGCTGGTATCTGTATAACCAGTCGCCGTCGATGGACTCAATTATCAGCCATCAGCCGCTGGAATATAACCGCTATCTCAGCAAGCTGGTCGCGTGGGCTTACTTTAACGGGTTGCTGACCCCGACGACGCGGCTGCACATCAAGAGCGGCAACCTGTGCGATATTTCCAAACTGCGCGAACTGGTGGCCGACGTGTCGCACCATTTCCCGATTCGTTTGCCTGCGCCGACGCCGAAGGCCCTGTATAGCCCGTGCGAAATTCGCCACCTGTCAATTATCGTCAATCTCGAGCATGACCCGACGGCAGCGTTCCGCAATCAGGTGGTGCATTTTGACTTCCGCAAACTTGACGTCTTCAGCTTCGGTGAGAAACAGCAGTGCCTGGTCGGCAGCATCGACCTGTTGTATCGCAACTCGTGGAACGAAGTGCGTACGCTGCACTTCAACAGTGAGCAGGCGGTGCTCGAGGCGCTAAAAACCATTCTCGGTAAGATGCACCAGGATGCCGCGCCGCCGGAGGCCGTTGAAGTCTTCTGCTATAGCCAGCACCTGCGTGGCCTCATCCGCACGCGTATCCAGCAGCTGGTTTCCGAATGCATTGAGCTGCGTCTTTCGAGCAAACGCCTCGAGCCGGGCCGATTCAAGGCGGTGAGAGTCTCCGGGCAGACCTGGGGTCTGTTCTTCGAGCGCCTGAGCGTGTCGGTTCAAAAGCTGGAAAACGCCATTGAGTTTTACGGCGCTATCTCGAACAACAAGCTGCACGGCCTGTCGGTGAAGGTTGATACCTCGCAGGTGCATCTGCCGTCAGTGGTAGACGGCTATGCCAGCGAAGGGATTATTCAGTTCTTCTTCGAGACCACCGCGGACGACGACGGTTTCAACATCTATATCCTGGATGAGTCGAATCGGGTCGAGGTTTATCACCACTGCGAAGGCAGCAAAGAGGACCTGGTGCGCGACGTCAGCCGTTTCTATTCGTCATCGCACGACCGTTTCACCTATGGTTCCAGCTTCGTGAACTTCAATCTGCCGCAGTTCTACCAGATTGTTTCAATCGATGGCCGCACGCAGGTCATTCCCTTCCGCAGCAACGTGCTGTCTCAACTGTGCGCGGTCGTTCCTGAGGCCGGTGCCGAACCTGCCAGCCCGGCGCAGCAGTTTCAAATCCACTGATCCGCCGTTTTTATCCTGAACGGCGCTGCGCGCGATGCCGATTTTTGATAATCGATTCCTATTGCTTTTCATGATCCACCTGCGATTATAGAGAGCTTGGACGGTGAATCGCAGATCCTGGATAAAATGAAAACAATCACAATGAAAAATCTGAACATGAAAACCGCATTACGCTGGTCTCTGGCCTCGATGGTCCTGTTTGCGCTCTCTGGCTGTGGATTAAAAGGTCCCCTCTACTTTCCTCCGGCAGATAAAGCCGATGCTAAAAAAGTCGTGGTAACCAATGACAAGTCCGGTCAGACACAGTCTCAGGGTGTTTCTCCAGACCAAAATGCGGCCAAAAACAGTGGGCAACTTTATTAATCGGCAGGCCACAGAGTAATTACGTCTGGCGATAGCCAGGGGTCAAGCGGAGTAAGATATGCAGTTCGCCAAAATGCACGGCCTGGGCAACGACTTTATGGTCGTTGACGCCGTCACTCAAAATGTTTATTTCTCTCCCGAACTGATCCGTCGACTTTCCGATCGTAACCGCGGCGTGGGCTTCGATCAGCTGTTGGTCGTCGAGCCGCCTTACGATCCTGAACTGGACTTTCACTACCGCATCTTCAATGCCGACGGGAGTGAAGTCATGCAGTGCGGTAACGGTGCCCGCTGTTTCGCCCGATTTGTGCGCATTAAAGGGCTGACCAACAAGCGCGATATTCAGGTTAGCACCCAGAACGGGCGCATGACCCTGACGGTCACGGAAGATGAGCTGGTGCAGGTGAATATGGGCGAGCCAATATTCGAACCTCAGCAAATTCCTTTCCGCGCGCCCAAGCCTGAAAAAACCTATATTTTACGCGCAGAAGAACACACCGTGCTCTGCGGTGCGGTCTCAATGGGTAACCCGCACTGCGTGTTACAGGTTGACGACGTAGTCACTGCCAGAGTAGAACAACTTGGCCCGCTGCTCGAAAGTCATGAACGTTTTCCTGAGCGCGTCAACGTCGGCTTTATGCAGGTGATCGACCGCAGCAGCGTCAAGCTGCGCGTTTATGAGCGTGGCGCTGGCGAGACGCAGGCCTGTGGAAGCGGTGCCTGTGCGGCAGTGGCGGTTGGAATACAGCAGGGTTTACTCGCTGAGGAAGTTCAGGTGGAACTGCCGGGAGGCAGCCTCGACATTCGCTGGAAAGGTCCGGGTCATCCCCTTTATATGACCGGCCCTGCCACCCATGTTTACGACGGATTTATTCATCTATGAACAATCTTGACGATCAGATTGAAAGCGTAACCGAGCTCGACGACGAACTGGTGATGCAGTATCTGCTGCAAAACCCGGATTTCTTCATCAGAAATGCGCGCAGCGTTGAGCAGATGCACGTGCCGCATCCGGTTAAAGGCAGTATTTCACTGGTTGAGTGGCAGCTCGGACGCCAGCGCAATCAGATTGCCCAACTGGAAGAAGAAATTACCCTGTTGATGGAACAGGCAACCATTAACGAAACCTTGTTCGGCCGACTGATTGAGCTTCAGGCCAATCTGGCTGACGCCACCAGCCTGCAGGATATGCTTAATCGTCTGCAACGCTGGGGTCGCGGTCTTGGTCTTGCCGGTGCCAACGTGCGGTTGTTCAGCGAAAGCTGGCGCATTGGTGCACCGTCTGACTTCACTCACCTGGCGTTGACTCGCAGCTCGTTTGAGTCACTGCGCATCCAGCGTCTGGGCGATACTCAGCACTTCCTCGGAAGCCTGAACGGGCCGGAACTGTTACTGGTGCTGCCGCAGGCCAAGGCGGTCGGCTCTGTCGCACTATCGCTGATGGGCGAAGAGGGCGAATTGGGCATGCTGATTTTCAGCAGCCGTGACCCGCAGCACTATCAGGCGGGCATGGGCACTGTGATGCTCGACCAGCTTGCCAAAATGTTGCCGGGCCTGCTGTCGCGCTGGATCGAACGCGCATGAGCCAAACTGACTCGCCACTGCTCCCCGCGGTCGAGGCATTTTTACGATTTCTGCGGGTTGAGCGACAGCTCAGTCCGCTGACGCAAAGCAGTTATCACCACCAGCTTCAGGCGTTGATAGCGATGGCCGACGACATCAAGCTGACCGACTGGGCGCAGCTCGACGCTGCCAAGGTCAGAATGTTGACCGCACGCAGCAAGCGTGCGGGTCTCGGTGCCTCCAGCCTCGCCCTGCGTCTCTCGGCGTTGCGCAGTTTTCTCGACTGGCAGGTGCATCAGGGCGTCCTTCAGGCTAATCCCGCCAAAGGCATTTCTACTCCGCGTGCGCCGCGTCATTTGCCCAAGAACATTGACGTTGACGAGGTAGGCCAACTGCTGAATATCGACCTCAACGATCCGCTCGCCGTGCGCGACCGTGCGATGCTTGAAGTCATGTATGGCGCGGGCCTGCGTTTGTCTGAGCTGGTAGGCATCAATCTCGGTCACGTCGACCTGCCCTCCGGTGAAATTTGGGTAATGGGTAAAGGCAGCAAGGAGCGCAAACTGCCGATTGGCCGCACGGCGGTGACCTGGCTTGAAAACTGGCTTGCCCTGCGCGACCTGTTTGGGCCTGAAGACGACGCGATGTTTCTGTCTAATCAGGGCCGTCGCATCTCCACCCGCAACGTGCAGAAACGCTTTGCCGAGTGGGGCGTCAAGCAGGGCGTTAACAGCCATATTCACCCCCATAAGCTTCGCCACTCTTTTGCGACACACGTTCTGGAGTCGAGTGGGGATTTGCGCGCGGTACAGGAACTGTTGGGCCACGCCAACCTTTCCACCACGCAAATCTATACCCACCTCGACTTTCAACATTTGGCGTCGGTTTACGATGCCGCGCATCCCCGCGCTAAACGAGGAAAAACCTGATGAAGTTTTACCGCCCCCTGCAGCAGATCGAGGCGATCACCTTCGATCTCGACGACACCCTCTACGACAACTATCCGGTCATCGTTCGCACTGAATCGGAAACGATGCAGTTTTTACGCCAGTATCATCCGGCGACGGCGGATATCGAATCGGCAGAGTGGCGGGCGGTACGTGCGGAACTGCTGGAGCAAGATGCCGAAATTTATCATGATGTTACCGCGTGGCGACACAAGGCGCTGTATCACACCATGCTGCGTCGCGGGCTGAGTGAGGCAGAAGCCGAAGCGGGCGCAGAGGCGACGATGCAGAACTTCGCGCACTGGCGCAGCCGCATCGACGTACCGCAGGAAACCCACGACACGCTGACCGCGTTGGGCAAAAAATTTCCGCTGGTGGCCATCACCAACGGCAATGCCAATCCCGACCTTTTCGGCCTGTCGAAGTATTTCGAATTTACGCTGGTAGCCGGTCGCGACGGGCGCGCCAAGCCGTGGAGCGACATGTATCACCTGGCAGCCGAACGCCTGAATGTGCCGCTGGCGCACATTCTTCACGTTGGTGACGACCTGACTACTGACGTCGCAGGTTCTGTGCGCTGCGGCATGCAGGCCTGCTGGATAAACCTGCGTGAAGGCAACCTGATGCACATTCCGGATGCGCGCCTGCTGCCACATATCGAGATTAACACATTGGCGTCCCTTACCACGCTGCTGTAATCTACGCAGGTAGCCATCTCGCGCAAAATACTGTATATAACAGCAGTAAACCTCCATGCGGCGTTCGAGTTTTAATCGATTTGCCCGTGGATGCATTTCTTTATCCAGACAAACGGTGCTTATGGACGTTTCTGACCTGCTCGACAGCCTTAATGAAAAACAACGCGAAGCCGTAGGCGCCAAGCGCAGCAACTTATTAGTGCTGGCGGGCGCAGGCAGCGGAAAAACGCGGGTTCTGGTGCATCGCATCGCCTGGCTGCTTTCCGTCGAGAACTGCTCGCCGTATTCCATTATGGCTGTGACCTTTACCAACAAGGCCGCGGCAGAAATGCGCCATCGTATCGAACAGTTAATTGGTACCAGCCAAGGCGGCATGTGGGTCGGCACCTTCCACGGCCTCGCGCACCGCCTGCTGCGTGCTCACCATCTCGACGCCAACCTGCCGCAGGACTTCCAGATACTCGACAGCGATGACCAGCTACGTCTGCTCAAACGCATCATCAAGGCGCTGAATATCGACGAGAAACAGTGGCCGCCGCGTCAGGCAATGTGGTACATCAACGGCAAAAAAGACGAAGGTCTGCGTCCGCAGCACGTCGAGAGCTATGGTAATCCGGTCGAAGCGACCTGGCTGCGCATCTATCAGGCCTACCAGGAAGCCTGCGATCGCGCTGGGCTGGTCGATTTCGCCGAACTGCTGCTGCGCGCCCACGAGCTGTGGCTCAACAAGCCGCACATCTTGCAGCACTACCGCGACCGCTTTACCAATCTGATGGTTGACGAATTTCAGGATACCAACAGCATCCAGTATGCCTGGATCCGCCTGCTGGCCGGTGAAAACAATAACGTGATGATTGTCGGCGACGATGACCAGTCTATCTACGGCTGGCGCGGCGCGCAGGTCGAGAACATCCAGCGATTCCTGCACGATTTCCCCGGCGCGGAGACTATCCGCCTCGAACAGAACTATCGTTCCACCAGTACCATTCTGACCGCTGCCAATGCCCTGATCGCCAATAACAACGGGCGCATGGGTAAAAATCTTTGGACCGAAGACGTCGAAGGCGAGCCGATTTCGCTTTACTGCGCCTTCAACGAGTTGGATGAATCCCGCTTTGTGGTTAACCGCATCAAGGCGTGGCAGGACAACGGCGGGGCATTGAACGACTGCGCCATTTTGTATCGCAGCAACGCCCAGTCACGCGTGCTGGAAGAAGCCCTGCTGCAAATGGCGATGCCTTATCGCATCTACGGCGGACAGAGATTCTTCGAACGCCAGGAGATAAAAGACGCACTGGCCTATCTGCGTCTGATGGCCAACCGTAACGACGACGCGGCCTTCGAGCGCGTGGTAAACACCCCGACGCGTGGCATCGGCGACAGAACGCTTGATGTGGTGCGCCAGACCGCCCGCGACCGCCAGATGACCATGTGGCAGGCCACGCGGGTGCTGTTGCAAGAGAAAGTGCTGGCCGGACGTGCGGCTTCAGCGCTGCAACGTTTCACCGAACTGGTGGATGCGCTGGCGCACGAGACCGCCGACATGCCGCTGCACGTGCAGACTGACCGCGTTATCAAGGATTCTGGCCTGTTCATCATGTATGAGCAGGAGAAGGGCGAAAAAGGTCAGGCGCGAATCGAAAACCTTGAGGAACTGGTGACGGCAACCCGCCAGTTTAGCTATCAGGACGAAGACCAGGATCTGATGCCGCTACAGGCGTTCCTGTCTCATGCGGCGCTTGAAGCCGGAGAAGGGCAGGCCGACGCCTATCAGGACGCCGTTCAGCTGATGACGCTGCACTCGGCCAAAGGGCTGGAGTTCCCGCAGGTGTTTATCGTCGGGATGGAAGAGGGGATGTTTCCGAGTCAGATGTCGCTCGATGAGGGCGGTCGTCTTGAGGAGGAACGTCGTCTGGCCTACGTTGGCGTGACACGTGCCATGAAAAAGCTGACGCTGACCTACGCCGAGACCCGCCGCCTGTATGGCAAAGAGGTTTATCATCGGCCTTCACGCTTTGTCGGTGAACTGCCGGAAAACTGCGTCGAAGAGGTGCGTTTACGCGCCAGCGTGACCCGTCAGGTGAGCCACAGGAGCATGGGCACGCCCGTGCTGAGCAATAACGACAGTGGCTTCACCCTTGGCCAACGCGTGCGTCATCCGAAATTTGGTGAAGGCACTATCGTTAATCTCGAAGGCAGCGGCGAGCACAGCCGCTTACAGATTGCCTTCCCGGGAGAAGGCATTAAATGGCTGGTAGCGGCCTACGCCCGTCTTGAGGCGGTATAGGCCTGGATGGGCTATCAGACTCGCCATTTTGAGCTCAGTTACGCGCCGAACTTTAGAACTTCACTGTGTCCCCGACCTTGGCGGTGAGATACCACGCCATGGTCGCCTGGGATTTGTCATCGCCTTCGGCCGGGCTACCCGGGAAGGTATCTTCCTCAGGTACGGGAACGTAAGGGCCCTGCTTGATCTCCAGGAATGTCGAACCGTTGTCCAGTGCGATGGCGCTATGCCAGACGCCAGCAGGAATTTCCAACGTGCGGGTTTCTTCGCCCAGCACCAAACGGTCGGTAATCTGCCCAGCAGAATTGTAAATCAATACAACAAGACGACCGGTCAGCGTACTCAATAATTCCCAGGTATGAGGGTGACGGTGAATGCGCACATAGCTCTCTTTATCCATCGTCACGGCCAGACGTTGAACCGGGTCGTTGACGTCCGGATGCAGGTTCAGGTTGGTGCGTAAACGAGGTGATTCACTTGCCTTGGCGGCAAGCTGGGTCAGGTTTTCACGGGTGATCTGCTTGGTCATTTTTTTATCCTGAAAGGTGTGCCGGAAAGGGATTACGTGGTATTTGGTTTGAGACTGAGTGTAGTCAAAAAATCCCGCTGTGGTAAGCATCTCGCGCGGCGATGGGCGGTTGAAAATTATGCCGAAATGTTGCGGAATTAGGCGCCTTGCCGGTTGACAGTCTTTTTCTTATCGGCGTAACATGCGCGCACTATTATTTATGAGGATTTTCGCCTTGGACGCACCCAGTAGATACTGGCTCAACAATCTGTTAAGCAGGTTCCACTTCTAAGGCCATCCTCATTGCTGATGGCCGCAGAGCTGGTTCGAAATGTACCTCGAAGGTATGGATTTCGAACCCACTCTAGGTGGTTGTCAGCGACCTCAAAAATGTCGCTGTGAGTCAGACCGGAATCGGGTCTGAAATATAACGGTGACCTTCACCCTGTGTTTCCCCGCTGTGCTTCAATGCGTTGTCCATACCTGTCACCATTAGGGAGAACGGGCACATGCTGAGTGCTTTTAAATTAGATAACAGCCGCTTATCCCGTTTGGAACTGGATGAAGCAGAGAGTTCGCTTTGCGATTCTCTGTGGGTCGATTTGGTTGAGCCTGACGAGCTGGAGCGTGAACGCGTCCAGAATGAGTTAGGGCAAAGTCTGGCAACCCGGCCAGAACTGGACGATATCGAAGCGTCGGCACGTTTTTTTGAAGACGAAGACGGGCTGCACATTCACTCATTTTTCTATTACGAAGATGCCGAAGACCATGCGGGAAACAGCACCGTAGCATTCACCATTCGCGACGGGCGCCTGTACACCCTGCGTGAACGTGAACTGCCTGCGTTTCGTCTTTACCGCATGCGCGCCAGAAATCAGCAGCTTACCGACGGTAATGCCTACGAGTTGCTGCTGGACCTGTTCGAAACTAAAATCGAACAGCTGGCCGACGAAATCGAAAACATCTACAGCGATCTTGAAAAGCTGAGCCGCGTAATCATGGAAGGGCATCAGGGCGACGAGTACGACGCCGCGCTTTCGACGCTGGCCGAGCTGGAAGACATTGGCTGGAAGGTACGTCTGTGTCTGATGGATACCCAGCGTGCATTGAACTTCCTGGTGCGCAAGGCGCGTTTACCGGGTGAACAGCTGGAGCAGGCGCGTGAAGTGCTGCGTGACATCGAGTCCCTGTTGCCGCACAACGAATCGCTGTTCCAGAAGGTGAACTTCCTGATGCAGGCGGCGATGGGCTTTATCAATATCGAGCAGAACCGCATCATCAAAATCTTCTCGGTGGTGTCGGTGGTGTTCCTGCCACCTACGCTTGTGGCGTCGAGCTATGGGATGAACTTCGAGTTTATGCCAGAGTTGAAGCTGACCTTCGGCTACCCGGCGGCGCTGGTGCTGATGCTGCTCGCGGGCCTCGCGCCTTATCTGTACTTTAAGAGAAAAAACTGGCTGTAAAGGTTTTGAATCCCCGGTTCGCCGGGGAAATCCCGCCCATGGCATACCCCTTGTCGCGCAAAATATGTTAAGAATATCCCTCCTGTTGATTTAACGAAGACTCGATAAATGTTGATGGAAAGGATGGCTCCTGCCGCCCAGTGGTGTTTTCTTATCGTAGCGTCGCTGATTTTAGGTTTTATATTTCAGTACTTTAATGTGCCTGCTGCGCTCCTGCTTGGGCCGATGATTGTCGGCGTCGTGATGGGGCTGTTTGGCGCCACGGTGCGTATTCCCCCGCTGTGCTTCAAAATCGCCCAGGGCGTGATTGGCTGCATGATTGCGCAGGCGCTGTCTCCCTCGATTCTTCCTCCTCTATTACACGACTGGTTTTTAGTGCTGGTGGTGCTGATTTGTACTCTGCTGGCGAGCGGCCTTTCAGGCTGGCTATTGGTTAAGTTCAGCAATTTGCCGGGGCCGACCGGCGCGTGGGGGTCTTCTCCCGGCGGCGCGAGTGCGATGGTGGCAATGGCCGGTGACTTTGGTGCGGACGTGCGTCTGGTGGCGTTTATGCAGTATCTGCGGGTGCTATTTGTGGCTACTGCTGCGGCTTTCGTGGCGCGCATGAGCCTTGGGGATCAGATGACGGGCGCGGCCGCCGTCGAGTGGTTCCCGTCTCTTGACGGGGACTTCCTGGTTACACCTGCGCTGGCGCTGGTCGGTGTCTGGCTTGCCCCCAAGCTGCGCATTCCCTCCGGGGCGCTGCTCATTCCGGCGGTGGCCGGTGCCTTTCTGCATTCGACTGGGACTGTGCTGTTACAGGTGCCTGAATGGCTGCTGGCGATTGCCTATACCTTTATCGGCTGGAGCGTGGGGCTGCGCTTTACCCGTCCGATCTTCAAGCTGGCACTGCGTACGCTGCCGCAGATGATGGCATCAATTATCGGGCTTATGCTGTTGTGCGGAGCGATGGCCTGGGTGCTGACCCAGATTCTGCATGTGGATATGTTGACGGCATATCTGGCGACCAGCCCAGGCGGGCTGGATACGGTGGCGATTATCGCGGCCGGAAGCCACGTCGATATCTCGTTTATTATGGCGATGCAGACGCTGCGCCTGCTCACCATTATCGTCACGGGTCCGGCGATGGCGCGCTTTATCTCACGCAGCGCCACCCCGGTAACCTCTTAACCCTCGGCTTTCACGGGCTTTACCGCTAAGGCGTTGTCGCTCCGCTGCTGGCGCTGAAAACGCAGTGCGTCATACACGAAGAACGCCAGACCGGCCCAGATGAAAGCGAAAGTCAACAACTGGGACGGTTTGACCGACTCGCCGTAAAATACCACCGCCAGCAGGAACATCAGCGTCGGGCCGATGTACTGGAAGAAGCCCAGGGTCGAGAATTTCAGGCGTGAGGTGGCGGCGGTGAAGAACAGCAGCGGGATAGTGGTAATGATGCCTGCCGAGGCCAGCAGCAAGTTAAGTGAAAGCGGATTATTGGCCAGATTGCTGGTCGGGCTGTGGGCGATAAAGAACAGATACACCCCCGAGGCAGGCAGCAGCCACAGCGTTTCAATCAGCATGCCTGCCTGCGCATCGACGGCAATCTTCTTGCGCATCAATCCGTAGAACGCGAAGGTCAGCGAAATGCTGATGCCGAGAATCGGCAAGGATCCAAAGACCCATAGCTGAACCAGCACTCCCGCCAGCGCCAGCACGACCGCGACCCACTGCAGACGGCGGAAGCGCTCCCCGAGGAACAGCATTCCCAGCAGCACGTTAACCAGCGGGTTGATGAAGTACCCGAGGCTGGCCTCGAGGATGTGGTCGTGGTTAATAGCCCAGATATACAGCAGCCAGTTTGCACCGACCAGCAGGGCGCTTATCAGCAGCAGAGCCACCTTTTTCGGCGTGGCGAACACCTTGCGCACCCCATTCCAGCTGCGGCTAATGGTCAGCAGCAACAGCATAAAGAAGAATGACCAGATAACCCGATGGGTCAGAATCTCTTCGGCAGGAACCTGTTTGATAAGCTTGAAGTAAGCGGGCGCAATGCCCCAGATGAAGTAGGCGATAAAAGCAAAAATAACGCCCTGACGGGTCCGTTTAGCATCCATGACAATTCCCTGATTAAGTGATGTTTTTATCCGACCAGATACGTTGCCGTGGCTGTCGCGATGTGTACGTCATTTTCGTTAACTAAATCTACACGCGCTACCGACACCTTATTACCGGCGCGGATCAGCGTGCTTTTGACAACAAAGTGCTCGCCGCGACCGGGACGCAGATAGTCAACGCGCAGGTCAATGGTGCCCATTTTAGAGAGTCGCTGGCGCAGTTCAGGCTCAAGCAGCGGATGGTCCGGTTTGTCGTGGCGAATCAGCGAGCTGTTGACGCAAACCAGGCCGGCTGCCACGTCGAGCACCGAGGCAATCACCCCGCCATGAAGAATTTTCTGTACGGCGTTACCCACCAGTTTGTTTTGATTTTTGAACGTCAGCTCGGCGTAGCCGTTATCCAGGCGCTGAAGTTCCAGACCAAGCTCGCGATTAAACGGCATGTCGTAAATAAAAATCTCACCAATTAACTGGCGAGCGGCATCGTGACTCAACGGCGTAACGGACATGAAAATTTCCTGATAATCCATGAATGGGGAGAGTGTTCGAATTCACATTAATTTTTGATTTTAGGCATCGGCATGATTGATTTCTAGCCTACTCATGCTAATCCTAAACAGCTTTTAATTTGTGTGTAGAATGGCCTGCTTTTTATTCTAAATGTATCAATAAATAACAACTGTGCCGACGAGCGGCAGAACTTTTTTGGGGTGGAGGAAGGATGCGTAATTTTTGGGCTGTTGGGGCTGCTATGTTGACAGCACCGTTACTCAGCTACGCTGATGAAGCTAAGATTCAAGATGTGCACGATGCGCCGAGCGTACGTGGCAGTATTATCGCCAATATGCTTCAAGAACACGATAATCCGTTTACGCTTTATCCTTATGATACAAACTACGTTATTTATACGTATACCAATCATATCAACAAAGAGGCTATCCAGTCCTACAACTGGGCTGACAATGCCAAAAACGACGAGCTCAAATTTCAGCTGAGCCTCGCATTCCCGCTGTGGCGCGGTATTGCCGGTGATAACTCGGTGCTGGGCGCGTCTTATACGCAGAAGTCATTCTGGCAGGTATCTAACAGCGCCGAGTCTTCGCCTTTTCGCGAGACCAACTATGAACCTCAGCTGTTCCTCGCCTGGGCGACGGACTACGAGGTCCTTGGCTGGACGCTGCGTGAAGCCGAATACGGCCTAAACCACCAGTCCAACGGCCGCGCTGACCCGACTTCCCGCAGTTGGAACCGCGTGTATGCGCGCTTCATGGCGCAGCGTGGAGACTGGCAGGTTGAGGTCAAACCCTGGTACCGTATTCCAGAAAACAAAGATAATGATGATAATCCGGACATAACCAAGTATATGGGTTATTACCAGCTTAAAATCGGTTACGCCGTGGGTGAGAGCGTGATCAGCGTGACCAGCCGTTACAACTGGAACACTGGCTACGGCGGTGCAGAACTGGGCTGGAGTTATCCGATTACCCGCCATGTTCGCTTCTATACTCAGCTGTTTAGCGGCTACGGCGAGTCATTGATTGACTACAACTACAAGCAGACTCGCGTCGGTATTGGTATCATGATGAACGATATTATGTGACCGACCGATCGGCACCAGCATAGCTCGGCACTATCTTCCTGTTACTTAAGAAGAAGTGCCGAGTGTCATCAAATTTTGGGGAAACGAGTGTCAACGGCGGCAGTGATAAATAAGGAGTTGCTGGCAGAACAGGTATTGCGCGATACCTTCGGCTATCAGCAATTTCGACCAGGTCAGCAAACGATCATAAACGCAGCCATCTCCGGCAAAGATTGCCTGGTGGTGATGCCAACCGGCGGCGGTAAGTCGCTGTGTTATCAGATTCCTGCGCTAGTGATGGACGGCCTGACGCTGGTGGTGTCTCCGCTTATCTCCCTGATGAAAGATCAGGTCGATCAGCTGATGGCCGCCGGTGTCGAAGCCGGATGCCTGAATTCAACCCAGACCCGCGAGCAGCAGCTTGAGGTGATGGCGGGCTGCCGCAGCGGTCGCATAAAAATGCTCTACATCGCCCCTGAGCGTCTGACCATGGGCGATTTCCTTGAGCAACTGCAACAGTGGAACCCGGCGATGCTGGCGGTCGATGAGGCGCACTGTATTTCTCAGTGGGGCCACGACTTCCGTCCTGAATATCGCGCGCTCGGTCAACTGAAATTACGCTATCCACAGCTGCCGGTGATTGCCCTGACGGCCACCGCCGACGAAGCGACCCGCAACGATATCGTTCGCCTGCTTGAGCTCAACGACCCGCTGGTGCAGGTCAGCAGCTTTGACCGCCCCAATATTCGCTATACCTTGGTCGAGAAGTTTAAACCTCTGGATCAGCTTTTACGCTTTGTGCAGGACCAGCGCGGTAAAAGCGGCATCATTTACTGCGGCAGCCGTGCCAAGGTAGAAGACACCGCCGCGCGTCTGCAAAGTCGCGGTATCAGCGTGGGCGCTTACCACGCCGGACTGGACAATGAACGCCGTTCCCAGGTTCAGGAAGCCTTCCAGCGCGATGACGTGCAAATCGTGGTCGCGACCGTGGCCTTTGGCATGGGCATCAACAAACCCAACGTGCGTTTTGTGGTGCATTTTGATATCCCGCGCAATATCGAGTCTTATTACCAGGAAACGGGTCGTGCAGGACGTGACGGCCTGCCCGCCGAGGCGCTACTGCTTTACGATCCGGCCGATATGGCGTGGCTGCGCCGTTGTCTTGATGAAAAACCGGCGGGGCCGCAGCAGGACGTTGAACGCCACAAGCTCAACGCGATGGGCGCTTTTGCCGAGGCGCAGACCTGTCGTCGTTTGGTCCTGCTGAACTACTTTGGTGAGGGCAAACAGGAGGCCTGCGGCAACTGTGACATCTGCCTCGACCCACCCAAACGCTATGACGGGCTGATGGACGCCCAGAAGGCATTGTCCTGCGTTTATCGCGTCGGCCAACGCTTCGGTCTGGGCTATATCGTCGAGGTGCTGCGTGGCGCGAACAATCAGCGTATCCGCGAATACGGGCACGACAAGCTGCCTATCTACGGCATGGGCCGTGAACAAAGCAACGAGCACTGGATAAGCGTGGTGCGCCAGCTTATTCATCTGGGACTGATTACCCAGAATATCGCTATGCACTCCGCGCTACAGCTTACCGAGGCCGCAAGACCGGTGCTGCGCGGTGAGGTCGAGATGCAGCTGGCGGTGCCGCGTCTGCAAACGCTGAAGATTCGCGGCAGCAATACTCAGAAAACCTATGGCGGCAACTATGACCGCAAACTGTTTGCCAAACTACGTAAGCTGCGTAAGTCATTGGCGGATGAAGGAAACGTTCCGCCTTACGTGGTATTTAACGACACTTCGCTGCTGGAGATGGCGGAACAGCTGCCGGTCAGTCCGGGAGAAATGCTGGGCATTACCGGCGTCGGCCAGCGCAAGCTTGAGAAATTTGGGCGTCCATTTATGGCGTTGATCCGCGATCACATCGATAACGACGACGAATGAGTACAATGGCCGGCCTGTTAAGAGTCGAATGAGTCAGTGTCAAAAAGGGAGCAGTAAAAATGATAATTCTGTTTTTAACCGTCGCCGCCGTGCATCTTGTTGCATTGATGTCACCGGGACCGGACTTTTTCTTCGTTTCCCAGACTGCCATGAGCCGCTCTCGCCGTGAGGCGATGATGGCCGTGTTGGGTATTACGCTTGGCGTGATGGTCTGGGCCGCGGTAGCCTTGATGGGCCTGCATCTGCTGCTGGAGAAAATGGCCTGGCTGCACCAGATTATTACCGTCGGCGGTGGCCTGTATCTTTGCTGGATGGGCTGGCAACTGCTGAAATCAGCGCGTGCTAAAAAGGCCGCCGGCACTTTGGCCTCTGAGAGCCAACCGGTGAAACTTCCTGCGCGGGGCAAAACCTTTATGCGCGGTTTGCTGACCAATCTTTCCAACCCGAAGGCAGTTATCTATTTCGGCAGTATCTTCTCACTCTTTGTAGGTGACAGCGTTGGCAGCGGCGAGCGTTGGGGCCTGTTTGCCTTGATCTGCATTGAGACACTGGCATGGTTCACCGTGGTGACCATGGTCTTCGCGCTGCCGGTGATGCGCCGTGGCTACCAACGTCTGGCCAAATGGATTGACGGCGTGGCTGGCGTACTGTTTGCCGGTATCGGCATCCACCTGATTATTTCTCGTTAACGCAGGGTCGTATTCATAAAAAAAGGGCGTGCCTCAATAGGACGCCCTTTTTTTTGAAGCATTCGCGGTCAGATTTTACGCGCCGTCGCCAACAGCAGGCCGACCATCATAAACAGCGAGCCGAAGATGCGGTTCAGCAGCGTCATCTGTTTCGGTGCTTTTATCCAGCCGGCGATGCGTTTTGCCAGCGTGGCATAGCCAATCATTACGATAATATCGACCACCACGGTCGTCACCCCCAGCACCAGATACTGCGCGACCTGCGGCTGGTGGGGAATTATAAACTGCGGGAACAGCGCGGCAAGAAACACGATGCTTTTCGGGTTGGTCAGGTTAACCAGCACCGCGCGTTTAAACAGCTTGCGGCGCGGCATGCTGCTCGCCAGCGCGTTCATGTTGATAGCGCCCGAGGTACGCCACTGGCAGATACCGAGCCAGATGAGATAGGCCGCTCCGCACCATTTTAAAATCTCGAACGCCAACAGCGACTGAGACACCAGTGCGCCAAGGCCGATGCCGACCAGCACGATATGGATCGATAGGCCTGTTTGCAGCCCGGCGATGGACGCCACTGCACCGCGATAGCCATGGCTGATGCCTGTACTCATGGTATTAATTGCGCCAGACCCCGGCGACAGGCTTAAAATTGAAGTCGTGAGCAGATAAGTCAGCCACCAGTCCAATGTCATTGTCGTTCTCCTTTGATGCTGACCGTGCAGCTTGAAATCTATTGAGATGCGTCTTTTTGTGGCACAATACGCTATTGTTTAAAATTGCGCTACAGCCCGAAAACAACATAATTTCTCCACGCTTTATTTTTGCCCTGGGACAGTCGATGTCATCAAATTACGATCGGTGGTTAACGCGTGAATACGGCTTTTCGGCCTTTGCGATGGGTCCGCTGCTGGACTTTTGGCGTACCAGAATTGAAGGCGAATTTATCGGGGTCGATAACGTCCCGATCCGCTATGTCCGTTTTTGTTCCCCCAGTCATGATAAAGTCATATTTGTGTCAACGGGACGTGTCGAAAGCTACGTAAAATATCCCGAGCTGGCCTACGATCTGTTTCACTGCGGCTATGACGTGATGATTGTCGATCATCGCGGGCAGGGGCGTTCAGGCCGACTGCTGAAAGACCCGCATCGTGGGCACGTGCAGAACTTCGATGATTACGTGAAAGACCTGTCGACCTTTTACAAGCTCGAGATTGCGCCACGCAATTACGCCAAAAAGTTTGCGCTGGCGCATTCGATGGGCGGGGCGATTCTTGCGCTGTTCCTGGCGCGGGAGCCGAAAAACTTTGACGCCGCGGTGCTGTGTGCGCCGATGACCGGTATTTACCTGCGCATGCCGAGCTGGCTGACACGAAAAATCCTTAACTTAGCCGAACGCCGACCGATGTATCGCGATGGCTACGCCATGGGTACCGGCAGCTGGCGGCCTCTGCCGTTTGTGGTCAATCGGCTGACCCACAGCCGCGAGCGCTATCGCCGTAACCAGCGTTTTTACTCTGATTATCCTGAGTTACGGGTAGGTGGACCAACCTACCACTGGGTGCGTGAAAGTATTCAGGCCGGTATGCAGATTCTGCAGGAAGCCAAAAAAATCACCACCCCGGTGCTGTTATTGCAGGCGAGTGAGGATCACGTTGTCGATAACCGATCCCACACCGCTTTTTGTCAGGCCATGGCCGTTGCCGGGCATCCTTGTGAAGGGGGTAAACCGCTGGTCATCGAAGGCGCACGCCATGAGATCCTGTTTGAGCGGGACGCTATGCGGGCAAAGGCGCTAGACGCCACCATGCGCTTTTTCGCGCGCAAGACGTAAACCGCGGCTCGCCGCGCACAACTCCATCAGAGGTTAGAACCTAACGCTATGTATCATGTTGTTGCTTCCGATTTAGATGGCACACTGCTGTCACCCGATCATACCCTGAGCCCTTTCGCCAAAGAGACCCTGCAGCTGTTGACCCAGCGTGACATTCACTTTGTTTTTGCCACCGGACGCCACCATATCGACGTTGCGCAGATGCGCGATAATCTGGGGATCAGTGCCTACATGATAACCTCCAACGGCGCACGAGTGCACAACACCGAAGGCGAGCTGATTTTCAGCCATAATCTGGCACCTGACATCGCCGAAGACCTGTTCGCGATTGCGCACGACAACCCAGACATTCTGACCAATGTTTATCGCAACGATGACTGGTTCATGAACCGCGATCGTCGCGATCAGGAGGACTTCTTCAAGGAGTCGATTTTCAAATACCAACTCTATCAACCGGGTCTGCTTGAGACCGACGGTATCGCCAAGGTCTATTTCACCTGTGACGATCACGAGAAGCTGATCCCGCTCGAAGAGGCGATCATTGCACGCTGGGGCGACCGCGTTAACGTAAGTTTCTCGCTGCCGGTCTGTCTGGAAGTGATGGCCGGTGGGGTGTCGAAAGGGCACGCGCTTGAAGAGGTCTCAAAACTGATGGGCTATACGTTGAAAGACTGTATCGCGTTTGGTGATGGTATGAACGACCTTGAGATGTTAAACATGTCAGGCAAAGGCTGTCTGATGAGCGGTTCATTGCCGCGTCTGAAGGCCGCAATGCCTGAGGCTGAAATCATTGGTTCTAACGCCGACGATGCCGTTCCCCACTATTTGCGCAGAATGTATCTGAATAACGACCGCTAACGCGTACTGTCAGAAGCATCAAGGGCCGCCCGTTGTAAAACGGGCGGCCCTTTTGCTGAAAATTCCTGACCGGCTTTAACTCATGCCGCCTGGTGTTTTCTCACTGAGCAGGGGCAAGACACGCGAAAGAGGGCCTTGGACGTGTTGATAACTCTTTACTGCACCTTCAGCGTAGCGATAATCGCTTCGGCGTCGGTCTGGGCCTGCTGCTGGTTGTCAGCTGGCATCGTAATTTGCATGGTCATCAGCTGGTTATCGATCTTCGCCAGCACGATAGACGAATACGCTTTCTGACCCGCAGCGTTGATCACGCTGTCGTACTGCTGCAAGGTCTGCCCGTTAACCTGAATGGACTTGTTGGTAACCACTTGCAGATTGGTGTCGCGGTCGCGTTGCTGCTGTTCCAGACGGTTTGCCACAACTTCCAGAGAGTCCGGCGTTGAGTCACCCAGAATGACGATCACCGCTTTCTGCCCGGTTTTATCCGCGTAAACGTGCATATTGTTGGCCTGAGTGCCGAGCTTGCCGCTCTGGTCGCTCATTCCCTGCGGCAGTGAGAACGCCAGTTTGCCGTTAAGCAGGCTTACCTGTTGCGTTGTCGTCGCCGCTGCCGGCGTAGCCCCTTTGTCTGCCGAAGCAGTTTTATCGTCGGTTTTGCCATCGCAAGCTGCCAAACCGGCAACCAGCAGTGTTATTCCCATAAACTTGGCTAATTTGTGCATAGGGCTTCCTTTAAGTTTCACGCACTCTACACCCAACGGGACCGCCAACGTGCGGAACGCGGTTAGGTAATTGACTTCACGGCCTTTATGGCAACCTATTCAAGGCCGAAAAGCAAGTCAGATATTGGCGGCTTTTGTGTCGTCGTTAAACGCTACAGCATCGCTTTTACCTGAATGAGCCAGGCGCTTAAGCAGGACGTTCAGCAGCATACCGTACATCGGCAGGAAGAAAATCAGACAAATGAGCAATTTAAAGCTGTAGTCCACCAGCGCAATCTCGACCCAGTGCTGCGCCATGAAGGCATCGCTACTTTTATAGAACGCAATAAAGAAGAAGGCCAGCGTGTCGCTAATATTGCCCAAAAACATTGCTGCCGTCGGTGCCACCCACCAGCTGTTACGCTGGCGAAGACGGTTAAACACCTGTACATCAAGGATTTGGCCGAGTACGTAGGCCATAAAGCTGGCGGTTGCGATGCGGGCAACCATCACGTTCAGGCTGCTGAGCGACGCAAATCCCTGCCAACTGCCCTGATAAAAGAGCGCGGAGATGAAATAGGAGATAACCAAAGCGGGCACCATCACCGACAAAATGATCCGTCGCGCCAGCGGTGCACCAAAGATGCGTACCGTTAAATCAGTGGCGAGGAAAATAAACGGAAAGGTAAACGCGCCCCAGGTGGTGGTAAAACCAAAGATCGATACGGGTAATTGCACCAGATAGTTACTGGAGGTAATGATGGCGATATGGAAAAGCGAAAGCCATACCAACGCGGAAAACCGCTGTTGAGCTGTAAACGAATACATAAATTGTGACCTTTTTAGTGTTTGGGGTGAGGGAACCCAATAACTTCATTAGACGTAAAGCGTAAATTTTGCACTGAAAACGGTGATTTTACTACCGCGGCGCGCATACTATACGTTTGCGCAACAAAAGGCTATCACCATTGAAGCACCAACTGCGCCTTGCTCAGATTAATTTGCGGGGTAAACTGTCGCGGCTTAAGGTGTTGCCCGTAAAATGGGCTGAAAAGAACTGAAAGAGAGTAAAAATGAGCGATGTATTTAACGATGCCGACCACCAACTGGACGCACTGGGCCTGCGCTGCCCTGAGCCAGTCATGATGATCCGTAAAACCGTGCGTAAGATGAATGACGGTGAAACGCTGCTGATCCTGGCTGACGATCCGGCTACCACTCGTGATATTCCGGGCTTTTGCCGTTTCATGGAACATCAGCTGCTGGCGTCAGATACCGAACATCTGCCTTACCGTTACCTGCTAAAAAAAGGCACGGGCGCATAATTACGCCAGTGCCCTTTATTATCGACAAGCCTTTCCGCCTGATTATTTTATGATTTTTTCCTGAGCAGGCGCAGCGCGTTGGCGGTGACCAACGCCGTAGCGCCCGAGTCTGCCAGCACGGCAAGCCAGAGGCCCGTCAGACCAAGCAGCGTTGTTACCAGGAACACGGCCTTCAGGCCAAGGGCGATAGAGATGTTCTGACGAATGTTGGCTCGCGTCGCCCGCGAAAGGCGAATCATCTGCGCCAGACCGCTCAGGCGATTGTGCGTCAGCGCGGCGTCTGCCGTTTCCAACGCCACATCGGTTCCGCTGCCCATCGCAATGCCAATCCGTGCCGCTTTCATCGCAGGCGCATCATTAATCCCGTCACCGACCATCGCCGTCACTCGCTGCTGACTTAGCTGCGTCACAGCCTGTACCTTATCGGCGGGCAGCAACCCAGCCTTGAACTCGATACCCAGTCTTGCGGCGATACTTTGCGCCGCAAGCGGGTTGTCACCGGTCAGCATCACCGTTTCAATACCCAGGCTTTTCAGTTCGGCCAGTGCGCTAATGGCGTCGTCGCGCAGCTTGTCCCGCATCGCCAGCAGGCCGAGCGCGCGAGTATCTTCCAACACCACCACCACCGTTTTACCGGCGGACTCCAGCGCGGTAATTTGCGCAACGACGGCGGGAGACAACGTCGACTCCGAGAGAGACTTAGGCGCTGAAACCAGAATGCGTTTGCCGTCTATCCAACCCTCAACCCCGATACCTGCAAGTGCACGGCGGCGTTCGGCGGAGGGCGGGTTAACGTCGGGAGCGGCTGCCAGAATGGCCTTCGCCAACGGGTGATGCGAGCCGACCTCAACCGAGGCGGCTAGCATTAGCAGTTGTTCTTGCGCAATATCGGCCAGTGTAATCACGTCGGTGACCTCGGGTTTTCCTTCGGTCAGCGTACCGGTCTTGTCCAGCGCGATAGTTTCTACCAACGCTAGCTGTTCGAGCGCGGCGCCGCCTTTTATCAGCGCACCCTGACGAGTGGCCGCGGCGAGACCCGAGGTGATCGCGGCGGGCGTGGAGATAACCAGCGCACAAGGGCAGCCAATCAACAGCAGCGTCAGACCACGGTAAATCCAGGTTTCCCATGGCAGGCCCATCGCCAGCGGTGGAATAAGGATTACCAGCAGTGCCATGAGCATAATGACCGGCGTGTAGTAGCGGCTGAAGCTATCGAGGAAGCGCTCGATTGGCGCACGGCGTTCTTCCGCCTCTTCAATCAGTTGAAGGATGCGGTCAATCGCGCTTCGGCCTGGCGCAGAGGCAACGCGCAGTTGCGCAACGTTGTCGACGCACAGGCTGCCCGCTGGAATTTTCTCATCCGGTAGGCGTTCGACCGGCATCGATTCACCGGTTAACGCACTTTCATCGAAGCTGGCGGCGGCCTGCATCAGCACGGCATCCACCGGCAGGCGGCTTCCGGGGGCAACCTCGATAATATCGCCTGGACGCAGACTGGCGACCGATACTGTTTGCATGCCGTCAGCCACTTTCTTACGGGCGTTCTCGGGGATGAGTGCCATTAAGGATTTTACCCCGCTTCGTGCGCGGCTGGCGGCAAAGGCTTCGAGTTTCTCTCCGACCATAAACAGCAGCAGAACCATTGCCGCTTCGGCGGTGGCACCAATGAACAACGCGCCGATGGCGGCAATACTCATCAGCGTTTCGATAGCAAATGGCGTTCCGCTGCGCGTCTGTCGAATTGCCTGACGTAGCACTGGCCACAGGCCGACCAGCGTGGTGGCGGTAAAGGCGATTTTCCCCCATTGAGGAGAGAGTTGTGCCAGTGCTGTGCTGAGTAGCATCAGGATAATCAGCGTAATCAGAGGGGCATATTCTTTCAGGCGGGAAGGGGAAGCCTGAGTTATCTCTGATTTTCTCAGGGTGAAGCCAGCGGCCTCAACGGCCTGAGCCACCTGTGAGGAAAAACTTTCCGCAGAGACGCTTTGCGCCGCATCAACGACCAGCTTTTCGGTGGCGAACAACACTTTGGCATGGCTAACGTTGGCCAGGCCACTGACCGCGTTCTCTATTTTACGGGCGCAGCTCGGGCAATCCATACCGGACACCAGCCAGCTATAACGCTGGGTGCCAGGCAGGGCTGCGCCCAGATTGCCGGGACCTTCTTCGTCCCCGCTTCCGCCGTCGTCTGTATCACTGCTACAGCATCCGTCTTGAGTATGTGAGTGCCCACTGGGTTGGCTGGTGCTGCAGCATGACGCCGCCGCTAGCGGGGCAGATTCACTGCAACATCCTGCCGAATGTGGGTCTTCATGCTTGATTTTGCTGATTTTTTTGAACGTTGTTGCGTGAGGCGCAGAGGAGCGGCAGTTCGCGCCACAGCTTGAAGAGTGTTGATGCTGTTGTGTTGACATATTACCTCCCAAAGAGCGTTGTTGAGCTCTGATTTCAGGAGTGTACACCCTGGAGTTAACTCCAGGGTCAAGCGTGAAGTGACGAATTTATCTGCGATTACAAATACAGCGACCGGACTATCAGGAAGTGTCCGCCGAAATAACAGGCGGCGACAATAGCGTCGGCGGCGCGGAATTTAAAACGGTAGTGGCTCAGCAGCCAAACAATGTTGGCGACCAGTAGCAGGATGGAGCCGCAGAGCAGCGAGAAGGCCAAATCGGTGCTGCGATAGAAGTACTGCTCGCCGGCGACCCACACCATCAGTAGCGTCATGGCGATAAACGTTATCACCGCCCAGCGCATTTCCTCCAGTCGGCTCCAGATAATCGCCAGCAGAACCGCACCGACCACCACCAGTACGGCAGGCAGTGGCCAGAAGAAGGTAAAACTCATCTGACTGGCGAAGCTCAGGGTATAAAGCAGGTGTGACAGGAAGAATGCCCCGATGGCGTACAGGTAACGCTCTCGTGGCAGGAGCAGCAACGCATCGGCAACCAGCGTCGCGAGCAGGCCAAGCACAATCAGATATCCATTGGTGCCTATCACCGGCGCTTGCCAGGCCAATAACAACAGAAGCAGCAGAGTAACAGGTTTAAACACCCATCCCTGCCAGCGTGGACCGCGATAGCGGGCGTCGACATAAAGCCAACCTGAAAGGAATACAGCAATAAACGGCCAACTCATTGTTTATCCTTATTTAGAAAAAGTAAGCAAAGCGCTGCCAAAACGATGAAGCCATTCCGGCTTCGCCACATACTTTCAGTGTAGGAGAGGCGGAGGGGGGCCGACAATCTTAAAAAGGGCTTAAAATTGGAGCGAAGAGGTTAGCAAAGGTGTTCAGCGAGGTTTGTTTAACCTTGGTATAGCCAATAGCACCGCGCAACGGGGTGCGCGGTGCTGAAAGGTGGGATTACTTCTTCGGTAGCGGTGGCTGCTTCTTCTGCCAGGCCAGCAGTTCGAACACGCCGAACAGGAAGATGCGCAGCTCCAGCCAGCCGCCAATCTTCGGCTGATCTTTAGCCTGCGTGGCTTTGAGTAGCATCACTTGAATACCGTGCATGAAGAACATGAACACCATCGCTACGTCGAGGAAGTATCTCATCGGCTTAGGGAACGGATGCACAATGTTCGACAGTAAAAAAATCCAGATGCAAAGCATCAACAAACGACCCAAATTAATCAACATCTGACTGCTCCTGTGGCGAGGCGTCCGCGTCAGGCGTGACGTCGCGATGATATAAGCGATAGGCAACCTGCCCGGCAATTTTTTCCCGGTGTAAGCGCCAACCTGCGGGCACGTTAAGGGCACCATGTTCTACTTCTGTTTCAACATAAATCCAGGCTTCGTCGGCTAGCCAATCCTTGGCATCTAGGAGTCCCAGGGTGTCTTGCAGGATGCCTTTACGAAACGGCGGATCGAGAAAGACCACGTCATGTGGGGTACCGCTTTTAGCCAGCCAGCTCAGGGTATTGACGTTAATCACCCGGCCATTGTGTGCATTGAGTAACGCCAGATTACGCTCCAACTGCTGCGCGATCGGTTTCTCGAACTCCAGCAAGGTGGCACTGCCGGCATAGCGCGACAGCGCTTCGATTCCCAGTGCGCCGCTGCCTGCGAAGCAGTCCAGGCATCGCGCCCCCTGAATTACCGGAGCCAGCCAGTTGAATAAAGTTTCTCTGACGCGATCGGTGGTCGGTCGCAGTCCTGGGCTGTGAGGCACCGGCAGCTTGCGTCCACGCCATTGACCGCCAATCAGGCGGATTTGGCCTGCAGCTGGGGTTTGCGGTTTCTTTGCCATAGTATTTTGATTGTAAATTCTGGTTGTAAAAATGTCTGCACGGCCGTGAGGAACACGGTTTGGAGGGCTATTCTACCGGTGTGAAGCCCCCGAGGCTACCGCCGTGTCGCGGTTATCACGGCATACTGCCGCGTAGTTGATTGTATGAGCAGTGAATTCATCACACAGGCGTGTTGCGTTTAAGGGAAAGTGATAGACTGCTAGGTTATTACCCTATTGATAATCCGTTCGTCGGGAATTAACGGCGTGGAGTGAAGTTGTAAAATGGCAAAAGAGAAAAAACGCGGTTTTCTTTCCTGGTTTGGACGTGGTCGCAAGGAAGAAGAACAGCCGCAGGAAGTAGAAAAGGTTGAGCAACCCGTTGAGCCGGTAGATAGGACCGACGCCGAAGCGCCCGCCGTTTCTGCCGAACATCACGAAGAGCAGCACGAGCAGGCTGCGGCAGAGGTGCATTCCGGTGACGGGGACACGGCTGAGGTCGTGGAAGCCAGTCTGGAAGATGAGCCGCATGAAAGCGTGACTAAAACTGCGCACGCAGAGCCTGAAGTTGTCGAGCAGGCGGTGCACGCTGAGCCTGTCATTACCGAGCACGTGGTTGAAGCCGAGCCGGTAAAACAGCCTGAGCAGGCGTCCGTTGAACTGGCGCACGAAATCGTCGACCTGACCGAACAGGTGGCTGCCGCAGACGCTCAGCCGGAAACTGTTTCAGAGCCAGAGCCAGAGCCAGAAGTTGCCGCTGTTGAAGAGCCGCCATTACCGGTTGCGCTTGAGCCGTTGGTCACGCTGCCCGCTGGCGAAGTCACAGCGACCGAGCAGGAACGCCCGACCAAAGAAGGCTTCTTCGCCCGTCTTAAACGCAGCCTGATTAAAACCAAGCAGAATCTGGGCTCGGGTTTCATTGGCCTGTTCCGCGGTAAAAAAATCGATGACGACCTGTTCGACGAACTCGAAGAACAACTGTTGATTGCCGACGTCGGTGTTGAAACCACGCGCAAAATCATTACTTCACTGACCGAACACGCCAGCCGCAAGCAGTTGAAAGACGCGGAAGCGCTGTACGGTAAGCTGAAGGAAGAAATGTCCGAAATTTTAGCTAAAGTTGATAAGCCACTGGATGTAAGCGGCAAAACGCCGTACGTCATTCTTATGGTTGGCGTTAACGGCGTTGGTAAGACAACCACCATCGGTAAGCTGGCTCGTCAGTTCGAGGCTGAAGGAAAGTCGGTGATGCTGGCAGCGGGGGACACCTTCCGTGCCGCAGCCGTTGAACAGCTTCAGGTCTGGGGACAGCGCAACAATATTCCGGTCATCGCCCAGCACACCGGCGCTGATTCTGCTTCCGTTATTTTCGATGCAATCCAGGCGGCCAAGTCGCGCAAAGTCGACGTGTTGATCGCCGATACCGCCGGGCGTTTGCAGAATAAATCTCATTTGATGGAAGAACTTAAGAAGATTGTCCGCGTCATGAAAAAACTGGACGAGGACGCCCCTCATGAGGTTATGCTGACGCTGGATGCCAGCACGGGGCAGAACGCGGTCAGTCAGGCAAAACTGTTTAATGAAGCAGTCGGCCTGACCGGAATTACGCTGACCAAGCTCGACGGTACGGCCAAAGGCGGCGTTATCTTTGCTATCGCCGACCAGTTTGAAATCCCTATCCGTTACATTGGGGTGGGTGAAGGTATCGAAGATTTAAGGCCGTTTAAGGCTGACGATTTTATTGAGGCACTTTTTGCCCGAGAGGATTAATACGGATGATTCGCTTTGAACAGGTCAGTAAAGCTTATCTAGGCGGGCGACAGGCGCTGCAAGGCGTCGATTTCCATATTCGGCAGGGTGAGATGGCGTTTTTGACCGGCCACTCTGGCGCCGGTAAAAGTACGCTGCTGAAGTTGATTTGCGGGATTGAGCGCCCGAGTGCCGGCCATATTTTGTTTGGCGGCCACGACATCAGTCGGCTGAAGAGCCGCGAGGTGCCGTTCCTGCGCCGTCAGATAGGTATGATCTTCCAGGATCACCATCTGCTGCTCGACCGGACCGTTTACGACAACGTTGCCATGCCGCTGATTATTGCCGGTGCCAGCGGTGAAGATATTCGCCGTCGCGTATCGGCCGCGCTCGACAAAGTCGGGCTGTTGGATAAGGCAAAAAATTTCCCTATTCAACTTTCCGGTGGTGAGCAGCAGCGTGTCGGCATCGCGCGTGCCGTGGTGAATAAACCCGCCGTGCTGTTGGCCGATGAACCGACGGGTAACCTGGATGAAGCGTTGTCGGAGGGGATTTTGCGGTTGTTTGAAGAATTTAACCGTGTTGGCGTCACCGTTCTTATGGCGACCCACGACATGGGGCTGATTGCCAGCCGTCGTTACCGTACGCTGACCCTGAGTCAGGGCAGAATGGCCGGAGGCGCTTACTATGGCGAATAGTCCAAAGCCGGTCAGAAAGCCAAAAAGCACGCCAGAGTCAAAGACCAAGGCGCTGCAAGGCGGGTTCCGAGAGCAGTGGCGCTATGCGTGGAGCAACACCGTTCGCGACATGCTGCGCCAGCCGTTGGCGACGCTGCTGACTATCATGGTCATTGCCATTTCGCTGACCCTGCCGAGCGTTTGCTATCTGGTTTGGAAAAACGTCAGTCAGGCCGCTGAACAATGGTATCCGACGCCGCAGCTGACCGTTTACATCGATAAATCGCTGGACGACGACGCGGCCATGAACGTGGTGAAAGCGCTGAAGGCCGAAGCGGGCGTAGATAAGGTCAACTATCTGTCTCGTGAAGAAGCGATGGGCGAGTTCCGTAACTGGTCTGGCTTTGGCGGTGCAATGGATATGCTCGAGCAGAATCCGTTGCCGGCGGTGGCGATTATCACGCCAAAAATGAATTTCCAGGATTCCAAGACGTTGAATACCCTGCGTGACCGCGTCGCCGCTGTTCAGGGCGTTGACGAAGTGCGCATGGACGACAGCTGGTTTGCAAGGCTGGCCGCATTGACCGGGCTGGTGGGGCAGATAGCCGCGATGATTGGTATCCTGATGGTGATTGCCGTGTTCCTGGTCATCGGCAACAGCGTGCGTCTGAGCATCTTTAGCCGCCGCGATACCATCAACGTGATGAAGCTAATCGGCGCCACCGATGGCTTTATCCTGCGGCCTTTCCTCAACGGGGGGGCGTTGCTTGGGTTTAGTGGCGCACTGCTTTCACTCATCCTGTCGGAAGCGCTGGTGCTGCGTCTTGAAGCGGTTGTGGCCCAGGTGGCCTCGGTGTTCGGTACGACCTTTGACCTGCACGGCCTTGGCTGGGACGAAAGCCTGTTGTTATTGTTGATCTCGGCGATGATCGGCTGGGTAGCCGCGTATTTGGCGACTGTTCAACATTTACGACGATTTACACCACAATAAGAATCTTTTTGGTATACTCTTCCCTTGTAGCTGCGGGTTGTGCTGCAAGGGAAGATCCCCATATTAATAGTCTGCTCCAAAGGATCCTTGTAATTTAGGGTCTTATATTCATCTTCCCCTTTAAGCACAATTTCCCAATCATTTCCCCTGTACCTCGCATAAAGTCATTGGGCCGAGAAGGCGCTAATGAATGAACTTTGAGCGAGAATCAGGGTCAAATCAGCAGCAAATGTGAGTGGTTCTGCGTTGTACTGAAATCCGTGGTATTCAGTCCACGGCAACGTTGTGTAAAACCTTCTTACGTCACATTAGAGAGGCTTTAATGACCAAAGAAATGCAAACTTTAGCATTAGTACCCCAAGGTAGCCTGGAAGCCTATGTTCGGGCCGCCAATGCCTATCCTATGCTTACCGCAGAGGAAGAAAGGGCACTGGCTGAACGGCTGCATTACGAGGGCGATCTGGACGCAGCTAAACAGCTAATCCTGTCTCACCTGCGGTTTGTCGCTCATATCGCTCGTAATTATTCAGGCTATGGTCTGCCTCAGGCTGACCTTATCCAGGAAGGTAATATCGGCCTGATGAAAGCGGTTCGCCGTTTTAATCCGGAAGTCGGCGTACGTCTGGTTTCCTTCGCCGTGCACTGGATCAAAGCAGAGATCCATGAGTACGTGCTGCGTAACTGGCGTATTGTGAAAGTCGCGACCACCAAAGCACAGCGTAAGCTGTTCTTTAACCTGCGCAAAAACAAACAGCGTTTGGGTTGGTTCAGCCATGAAGAAGTTGAACACGTTGCCCGCGAACTGGGCGTGACCAGCAAAGACGTGCTGGAGATGGAATCCCGCATGGCGGCACAGGACATGACCTTTGACCCTACGCCGGACGAAGAGCCGCGTGATGGTCAGGCGATGGCTCCTATGCTGTACCTGCAGGATAAGAGCTCCGACTTCGCCGAGAGCATCGAAGAAGACAACTGGGAATCCAGTGCAGCCGACAAGCTGACCTTCGCGATGGAAGGCCTCGACGAACGTAGCCAGGACATCATCCGCGCGCGCTGGCTCGACGATGATAACAAGTCAACGCTGCAGGAACTGGCCGATAAATACGGTGTATCTGCCGAGCGTGTTCGTCAGCTTGAAAAGAATGCGATGAAGAAACTGCGCATGGCTATCGAAGCCTGATGCAGCAAAACTAAACGCCTGCCCGTTGAGTCAGGCGTTAGGCTAAAAGGCGACCATCACGGTCGCTTTTTTTATGCCTTTAATTTATGCCAGTTGCCGTTATGGAGCGTAAAACCACAGGCCTGCATAAAGGCCGCCAGCACCGGGTCGTTTGACTCGGCCTGCATCGACAGCGCCGTAATAGCCGGCAGCTGTGCCTGTAAATCCTCAAGAAGATATAGCCCTACGCCGCGACGTCGCGTGACTTCACGCACGCACAGATCGCTGAGTTCCGCCTGAGTCTCCACAACCGAGACCTTAACGGCTCCCAGCAGTCGTGCGTTGAAACGAGCAGCAAAAATCATACGTTGTTCATTCATCCATCGCTGCCAGTCGGCGGGCTGCTGCTGCGGCCAGATCTTGGCCAAATCGATTTCATCTTGCGCAGTAAGCTGGTCGAGTTTTTCTATGGTTAATTTCATGATGAGGCACAGATAACAAAGGAAAAAGGACTGAAACAGTTTACCGGATAACCCCAACATCGTGGCGTAACTTTTTTTGAACAATAACAGGTCGAAAATATTTTCACTGCTGTCGTATGAAATATAAACGGCGGGATACGTTTTATTAAGCAGTTTTAACCGCTGGCACCCTTCCATTTTGCCGTATTTTTACCCCTATAAAATTCTGATTACACCTCATGTTTCTGGATGTGTGATTTGATTTGCAGAAGAAAATACCTGTTTAATAACGTGATAAATAAGCGTTTTATTAGAGAATAAGACCAATAAAAGCCGCTAACTCATTATTACTTATGGCGAAAGCCCTGGGTGAGCATGTTTTAAGCAGGTGGCGGGACAACATCACAACATAATCAAATGGGGTAGTCAGGATGAAATTAGCAAAGGGTAAGACGTGGTTGGCAGCCTGTGTGGCGTTGGCAATGAGCCACTCGGCCATGGCGCAGGACATTAAGGTCGCCATTGTTGGTGCAATGTCAGGACCGGTCGCCCAGTACGGCGATATGGAATTTACCGGCGCCAAACAGGCGATTGCGGATATTAATGCCAAAGGCGGCATTAAAGGCAATAAGCTGGTTGGCGTGGAGTACGACGATGCCTGTGACCCGAAACAGGCGGTTGCGGTCGCAAACAAAGTGATCAATGACGGCATTCGTTATGTCATCGGCCATCTCTGCTCTTCTTCGACTCAGCCTGCTTCTGACATTTATGAAGACGAAGGCGTCATCATGATCACGCCAGCGGCCACCAACGCCGACCTGACTACGCGTGGCTACAAGATGATCCTGCGCACCACCGGTCTCGATTCCGATCAGGGGCCTACCGCCGCTAAATACATTCTGAATACCATCAAGCCACAGCGTATCGCGGTGGTTCATGACAAACAGCAGTACGGTGAAGGGCTGGCGCGCTCGGTTCAGGACAGCCTGAAGAAAGCCGGTGGCAACGTGGTGATGTTTGAAGGCATCACCGCCGGAGACAAAGATTTCTCTACGCTGGTGGCACGCCTCAAGAAAGAGAACGTCGATTTCGTCTACTTCGGTGGTTATTACCCAGAGATGGGGCAGATCCTGCGCCAGTCAAAACAGGCAGGTCTGAACGCACGCTTTATGGGGCCTGAAGGCGTCGGTAACTCTTCACTCTCCAACATCGCCGGTGCTGCCTCTGAAGGGATGTTGGTAACACTGCCGAAACGCTACGATCAGGTGCCCGCCAACCAGCCTATCGTTGACTCTCTGAAAGCCAAGAAGCTCGACCCGACCGGGCCTTTTGTCTGGACCACTTATGCCGCCCTGCAGTCGCTGACCACCGGCATGACCCGCAGCGGCAGCATGGAACCCGCGGATATCGTCAAAAATCTCAAGTCGGCACCGGTTGATACCGTGATGGGGCCGTTGAGCTGGGACGAGAAGGGCGACCTGAAAGGCTTCGAGTTTGGCGTATTTGAATGGCATGCCGACGGCACCTCTACGCCGGTTAAGTAATATTTTAAGCCTCTCCCGTCTTAGCCTTTGAAGCCGCGCCCGCGAAAGCCGTCGCGGCTTCAGGCCTCCAGGCGAAAGCAATCTAAGGTGTAGAGTATGTCTGAGCAGTTTCTCTATTTTATTCAGCAGATGTTTAACGGCGTGACCTTAGGTAGCACCTACGCGCTGATAGCCATCGGCTATACCATGGTTTATGGCATCATCGGCATGATTAACTTCGCCCACGGCGAGGTGTACATGATTGGCAGCTACGTCTCGTTTATCGTCATCGCAGCACTGATGATGATGGGTATCGACGCCAGCTGGCTGCTGATAGGTGCAGGGTTTATTGCCGCCATCGTGATTTCCAGCGCCTACGGCTGGAGTATCGAGCGCGTGGCCTATAAACCGGTGCGTAATTCCAAGCGCTTGATTGCCCTAATCTCCGCGATCGGTATGTCTATTTTCCTGCAAAACTACGTCAGCCTGACTCAGGGCTCGCGCGACCTGGCGTTGCCGAGTCTGGTGACCGGCCAATGGAAGCTTGGCGAGGCTAACGGCTTTGCCGCGACCATTAGCACCATGCAGCTGATTATCTGGGGGGTGACCTTTATCGCGATGCTGGCCCTGACGCTGTTTATCCGCTATTCCCGCATGGGGCGCGCCTGTCGCGCCTGTGCCGAAGACCTCAAGATGGCGAGCCTGTTGGGGATAAGCACAGATCGCGTCATTTCATTGACCTTCGTGATTGGCGCACTGATGGCAGCGGTCGCAGGCGTATTGCTCGGCCAGTTCTATGGCGTGATTAACCCATATATCGGTTTCATGGCCGGAATGAAGGCCTTTACCGCTGCCGTCCTGGGCGGTATCGGTAGCATTCCGGGCGCGATGATAGGTGGACTGATCCTCGGTGTGGCCGAAGCACTGACCTCCGCTTATCTGAGCACCGAGTACAAAGACGTGGTCTCCTTCGCGCTGTTGATTGTCGTGCTGCTGGTGCTGCCGACCGGGATTCTGGGCCGCCCGGAGGTCGAGAAGGTATGAAACATCTCAATCTGCTCAATGCGCTGATTTCGGCGCTGGTGTTGCTGGTGCTGGCCTCTTTTATTATGGGGCTGCAACTGAGCCTTGAGGGCACCAGACTGGTAGTGCACGGTGCCGACGTGGTGCGCTGGTACTGGATTGCGGCCGGCTGTGCGGTGGTGTTCGTCTTCCAGCTGTTTCGCCCACTGCTGCAAAAAGGACTGAAAAAGGTCTCCGGCCCCAGTTTTGTTCTGCCGAGCTTTGACGGTTCGACGCCGAAGCAGAAATGGCTGGCGCTGCTGCTGATTATTGCCGCCGTGGCCTGGCCGTTTATCGTTTCGCGCGGCACCGTGGACATCGCCACCCTGACCCTTATCTACATCATGCTAGGCCTCGGGCTGAACGTGGTCGTCGGCCTGTCGGGGTTATTGGTGCTGGGTTACGGTGGGTTTTACGCCATCGGTGCTTACACCTATGCGTTGCTGAACCATTACTACGGCATCGGTTTCTGGGAGGCGCTGCCGCTGGCAGGTTTGGTTTCGGCAGCCTTTGGTTTTCTGCTCGGCTTTCCGGTCTTGCGCCTGCGCGGCGATTATCTGGCGATTGTCACCCTTGGGTTCGGTGAGATAGTGCGTATTCTGCTGCTTAATAATACCGATATCACCGGCGGTCCGAACGGCATCAGCCAGATCCCGAAACCCACACTCTTTGGACTCGAATTTAGCCGTACGGCGCGCGAGGGCGGTTGGGACACCTTTAGCCATTTCTTCGGCCTGCGTTATGACCCCAGCGATCGCATCATTTTTCTCTATCTGGTCGCCTTGCTGCTGGTTATCTTGACGCTGTTCATCATCAACCGTTTGCTGCGGATGCCGCTGGGGCGTGCGTGGGAGGCTCTGCGTGAAGACGAAATTGCCTGCCGTTCGCTCGGCCTCAATCCGACCCGCATCAAGCTGACTGCCTTCACTATCAGCGCCGCCTTTGCCGGATTCGCCGGGACGTTATTTGCCGCGCGGCAGGGCTTTGTCAGCCCTGAATCCTTTACCTTCGTCGAGTCGGCCTTCGTGTTGGCCATCGTGGTACTGGGCGGCATGGGTTCGCAGTTTGCGGTGATCCTCGCGGCAATTCTGCTGGTGGTATCGCGTGAGCTGATGCGTGACCTCAACGAATACAGCATGCTGCTGCTCGGCGCGCTGATGGTTTTAATGATGATTTGGCGTCCTCAGGGGCTGCTGCCGATGAAACGTCCACAGCTCAAACTGAAAGTGCTGGATAAAGGCGAGAGCGGCAAAGGAGAGCAGGCATGAGTCCCCAACCTTTACTGAACGTTGAAGGTCTGTCGATGCGTTTTGGCGGGCTGCTGGCGGTTAACAACGTCGGATTACAGCTCAATCAGGGAGAAATCGTCTCGCTGATTGGTCCGAACGGTGCGGGTAAAACCACGGTATTCAACTGCCTGACCGGATTTTATCGCCCAAGCGGTGGCAGCATCAAACTACGCGACAGGAACATTGAAGGCCTGCCGGGGCATAAGATTGCCCGTCTCGGCGTGGTGCGTACTTTCCAGCACGTGCGGTTATTCCGCGAGATGACGGTGATTGAAAACCTGCTTGTGGCTCAGCATCAGCACCTCAAAAGTGGCGCCCTCGCGGGCCTCCTGAAAACCCCTGGCTTTCGTCGCGCCGAGGCGGAGGCGCTGGACCGCGCGGCCGACTGGCTTGAGCGCGTCGGTCTGCGTGACTTAGCCAACCGGCAGGCGGGGAATCTGGCCTATGGCCAGCAGCGCCGCCTTGAAATCGTGCGCTGCATGGTGACTCGCCCAGAGATCCTGATGCTCGACGAGCCCGCTGCGGGTCTGAATCCTCGAGAAACGGAGGCGCTGAACCAGCTGATCGCCGAACTGCGGAGTCAGCATCAGGTTTCGGTGTTGCTGATTGAACACGACATGAAACTGGTGATGGGGATTTCAGACCGCATCTACGTGGTGAATCAGGGAACGCCGCTGGCACAAGGTACGCCGCAGGAAATCCGCAACAATCCAGACGTTATTCGTGCGTATTTGGGCGAGGGATAAGAGATGTTGTCATTTAATCAGGTTTCGACCCACTACGGTAAAATCCAGGCGTTGCATCAGGTGAGCCTGCACATCAGCGCCGGGGAAATCGTCACGCTGATTGGCGCAAACGGTGCGGGTAAAACTACGCTACTCGGTTCGCTATGCGGTGAACCACGGGCCTCGCAGGGTTCCATTGTGTTTGAGGGGCAGGATATTACCCAATGGCCGACGGCGCGGATCATGCGCGGTGATATTGCCATTGTGCCGGAAGGGCGACGGGTTTTTTCACGCATGACGGTGGAAGAGAATCTGGCGATGGGCGGTTTCTTTGCCGCACGCGACCAGTATCAGCAGCGGCTGGAGCGGGTATTTACGCTTTTTCCACGGCTGAAAGAGCGCCGTGCACAGCGCTCGGGAACCCTGTCAGGCGGCGAACAGCAGATGCTGGCTATTGGGCGGGCACTGATGAGCCAGCCGCGCCTGCTGCTGCTCGACGAACCCTCGCTCGGCCTCGCGCCTATCATCATTCAGCAGATTTTCGACACCATCCAGCAGCTGCGTGAAGAGGGGATGACCATCTTCCTTGTCGAGCAAAATGCCAATCAGGCCTTGAAGCTGGCGGACCGGGGCTACGTGCTGGAAAACGGTCATGTCGTGCTGGAAGATACCGGCCGAGCCCTGTTGGCCAATGAGGCGGTGCGCGCCGCCTATCTCGGTGCGTGATAAAGATCGTTGATTCAATAAAAATCTGTGTTAAATCTAATAAACCGCACGGCAAGCGCTTTGCGGTTTTTCTTTTATCTATAAATTAACTTTGCGTACATTCTTATAAATCTTTGCACACCACTCAGGAACATTAAATGAACACAGAAGGTTTGCTCGCCGCCCGTATGGTCAGGCTCAAGAGTTCGGCTATCCGGGAATTGCTGAAGCACAGCAAGATGGAGGGCGTTATTTCGCTGGCGGGAGGCATTCCTTCTTCAGCATTATTCGATTTTGAAGGCTTGGCGAAGGCCACTCAAATTGCGATTACCGAGCAGCCAGAGCATGCGTTCCAGTATGGTCTGACCGAAGGCAGCCATGGCCTGCGCTCACGTATTGCCGACCTGTGCAAAGATCGCGGCATTGTGGCGACCGCCGAAGATATCGTTGTGACCGCCGGTTCTCAGCAAGCGCTGGACCTGGTGATGCGTGCGGTTGTCGATCCTGAAGACGTGTTCGTGGTTGAGCGTCCTACCTATCTGGCGGCATTGCAAACGTTGGAGCTTGCTGAAGCTCATCTGCTGTCTGTGGGTTCCGACGGCGACGGCATGAAGGTCGACGAGCTGGCAGAGATTCTTAAGACACGCAAGATCAAGGGCGTGTATCTGGTGCCAACATTTGGTAACCCGAGTGGCGTAACGCTGAGCCTTTCACGCCGTGAGCAGCTGGTGAAACTGGCAGCCGAGCATCAGTTCCTGATTGTTGAAGATGACCCCTACGGTGAACTGCGCTTTACCGACGAACGTTTGCCGACCCTGTTCGAGATTTCTAAAACGCAGTACGGCCATGCCAACAACATCATCTATACCTCGACGTTCTCCAAGATTCTGGCACCCGGCCTGCGTCTGGGCTGGGTCATTATGCCGCAGTGGCTGCTGAACAAAGTCGCGATTATTAAACAGGCGGCAGATCTGCACGCCAGCTCACTGTCGCAGACCGTGGCCGAAAACTACCTGGCGCTGGGTCGTCTGGATAAACAAATCGAAACCATCCGTGCCGCCTACAAGCAGAAATATAACGTGCTGGCCGAGCTGCTGGAACGTGAATTGGGCCACGTGTTGACCTTTGAATATCCGAAAGGCGGCATGTTCCTGTGGGCTCGTTTCCGTGAACCGCGTAACTGCACCGAGTGGATGAAGAAAACGCTGGAGCAGGGCGTCGTGTTCGTGCCGGGAGAGTTCTTCTTCTCCGATAATCCGGACTACTCGACCTTCCGTATCTCCTTCGCGACCGCCACTGAAGAGCAGCTGCACGAGGCCGTTGCCCGTCTGAAGCGCGCGCTGTAAGTGATAAAATCAGAGTAAATCGAGGCGCATTGTTCACACAATGCGCCTCTTTTTTTGCCATCTTCCCGTCATCTTCGTTTCACCCTGCTGTCACGTTATTGTCATTTATTGGTTATTTTTCTGTCATTTATGCATGTCATGTTAGCTCCCGAATAAAAAAGTTTATTAACTTCCATTATTTCTCTGCAATTTCTAACACCAGCAGATTTTCAGGAGACAGGCATGTTTATCAATTTAAAAAAATCGGCTCTGGGTGCAGCACTCATGCTGGCTTTCAGTGCCAACGCGCTAGCCGTGACGGAGATCCCTTTCTGGCACTCAATGGATGGCGAGTTAGGTAAAGAAGTTAACTCTCTGGCCGATCGTTTTAACCAGACGCATCCTGACGTAAAAATTGTTCCTGTTTACAAGGGCAAATACGACCAGAACCTGGCTGCTGGCATCGCGGCTTACCGTACCGGTAATGCCCCGGCGATTTTGCAGGTTTACGAAGTAGGTACGGCGACCATGATGGCGAGCAAGGCCATCAAACCGGTTTACCAGGTCTTTGCAGACGCGGGTCTGAAAGAAGACGTCTCCCAGTTCGTGCCGACGGTTTCCGGTTACTACTCTGATTCTCAGGGACGCCTGCTTTCGCAGCCGTTCAACAGCTCCACGCCGGTGCTGTACTACAACAAAGATGCCTTCAAGAAGGCCGGTCTTAATCCCGACCAGCCGCCAAAAACCTGGCAGGAGCTAGAGCAGGACACCGCCAAGCTGAAAGAGGCCGGGATGAAGTGTGGCTACGCCAGCGGCTGGCAGGGCTGGATCCAGATTGAAAACTTCAGTGCCTGGCACGGCCTGCCGGTAGCAACCAAGAATAACGGTTTCGACGGCACCGATGCGGTTCTGGAATTCAACAAGCCGGAACAAATCAAACACATCCAGTTCCTTGAAGACATGAATAAAAAAGGTGAGTTTACCTATTTCGGTCGCCAGGACGAGTCTACCGCCAAGTTCTATAACGGCGACTGTGGAATGACGACTGCGTCTTCCGGTTCACTGGCTGACATTCGTCAGTATGCCAAATTCAACTATGGTGTAGGTATGATGCCGTACGACGCCGATGTGAAAGGCGCACCGCAAAATGCCATCATTGGTGGCGCAAGCCTGTGGGTCATGAAAGGCAAAGATGCGGCGACCTACAAGGGCGTGGCTGAATTCCTGCAATTCCTGACAACACCGGCGATCGCCGCCGAATGGCACCAGAAAACCGGTTATTTGCCGGTCACGACGGCGGCCTACGAGCTGACCAAACAGCAGGGCTTCTATGATAAGAACCCAGGCTCCGACGTGGCAACGCGTCAAATGATGAACAAACCACCGTTGCCGTTCACCAAAGGCCTGCGTTTGGGCAACATGCCACAGATTCGTACCATCGTGGATGAAGAGCTGGAAGGCGTGTGGAGCGGTCAGAAAACGGCTAAGCAGGCGTTGGATGAGTCCGTTCAGCGCGGCAATCTGCTGCTGCGTCGTTTTGAAGCCTCTGTGAAGCAATAACGAACGTCTTTTAACCGGGCAGAGTGCGCCATTCTGACACTCTGCCCCTGTTTTTGGCGACGTTCGCAGCCGTTTGTCTTCTGTTCTCCGCCTTATATTTCGATGAGTCATTCATATGAGTTCACACCGTCCCGGGTTTGGCTGTAGCTGGCTGCCCTATGCGCTGGTTCTGCCTCAGTTATTGATTACGGCGATCTTTTTCCTGTGGCCCGCCGGTCAGGCACTGTGGTATTCGGTGCAAACCATGGATCCTTTCGGTATCTCCAGCGAGTTTGCCGGTCTGACCAACTTTCAGCAGCTGTTCCAGGATCCTTACTATCTTGCCTCGTTTTACACCACGCTGAAGTTCAGCTTTATGGTGGCGTTCTTCGGGCTGGCGATTTCGCTGCTGCTGGCAGCCATGGTTGACCACGTTATTCGCGGCAGCCGTCTGTATCAAACGTTGCTTATTTTGCCTTACGCCGTTGCGCCCGCCGTGGCCGCCGTACTGTGGATGTTCTTGTTTAGCCCGGGGTTAGGGTTGATCACCCATTTCCTAGGCACGCTCGGCTATAACTGGAATCACGCGCAGAACAGCGGGCAGGCGATGTTCCTCGTGGTACTGGCGTCCATTTGGCAGCAGGTGAGCTACAACTTCCTGTTCTTCCTGGCGGCGCTACAGTCAATACCGCGTTCGTTGGTCGAGGCCGCGGCGATTGACGGTGCCGGTCCAATACGTCGTTTCTTTAATCTGGTGTTGCCGTTAATTTCGCCGGTCAGCTTCTTCCTGCTGGTGGTTAATCTGGTATACGCCTTCTTCGATACCTTCCCGGTTATCGACGCCGCCACGCAGGGTGGTCCGGTGCAAGCCACAACGACGCTTATCTACAAAGTATATCGCGAAGGATTCACCGGTCTTGACCTCTCAAGCTCCGCCGCGCAGTCGGTGGTACTGATGGTGATGGTGGTTGCCCTGACATTTATTCAGTTCCGCTTTGTCGAGCGTAAGGTGCGTTACCAATGATCGAGAACAGAAGAGGCCTCGATATTTTCTGTCACGTGGTGCTGATTATTGGCGTGCTGCTGGTGCTGTTTCCGCTGTATGTCGCCTTTGTCGCCGCGACGCTGGACAACAAGCAAATCTTTACCGTGCCGATGAGTCTGGTGCCGGGCGGGCATTTTTTTGAAAACATCCGCACCATCTGGACGCAGGGCGCGGGGGGAAGCAGTCCGGCGTTTGGCCCGCTGCTGTTGAACAGTTTCATCATGGCGATGGCGATTACCGTCGGCAAAATTTCCATTTCGATGCTGTCGGCCTATGCCATCGTGTATTTCCGTTTTCCGCTGCGTAACCTGTTCTTCTGGCTGATTTTCATGACGCTGATGTTGCCGGTTGAGGTCCGTATCTTCCCGACCGTGCAGGTGATAGCCAACCTGCATATGCTCGACAGTTACACCGGCCTGACCCTGCCGCTGATGGCCTCGGCAACCGCAACCTTCCTGTTCCGCCAGTTCTTTATGACGCTGCCGGACGAGCTGCTCGAGGCCGCGCGAATTGACGGTGCAGGCGCGATGCGATTTTTCTGGGACATCGTCCTGCCGTTGTCGAAAACCAACCTGGCAGCGCTGTTTGTTATCACCTTTATCTACGGCTGGAACCAATACCTGTGGCCGATCCTTATCACCAGCGATGCCTCAATGGGCACGGCGGTGGCAGGAATCAAAAGCATGATCTCCTCGGGAGACGGCTCGACACAGTGGAATCAGGTGATGGCCGCGATGATCCTGACGTTATTGCCACCCCTTGCGGTGGTGCTCCTGATGCAGCGCTGGTTTGTGCGCGGTCTGGTAGACAGTGAGAAGTAATTAACTATGGCAAACTTAAAATTACAGGCAGTGACCAAGTCCTATGACGGGCAGAATCAGATTATTAAAACTATCGATCTGGACGTCGCCGACGGCGAATTCATTGTCATGGTCGGCCCGTCGGGTTGCGGAAAATCAACCCTTCTACGCATGGTCGCCGGGCTTGAACGCACCACCAGCGGCGATATTTATATCGACGACGTCCGCGTCACCAACCTCGAGCCGAAAGATCGCGGCATCGCGATGGTGTTCCAGAATTATGCGCTGTATCCACACATGAGCGTGTACGACAACATGGCTTACGGCCTCAAGATTCGCGGCTTCGGCAAGGCGCAGATTCAGGCACGGGTGGAAGAGGCAGCGCGCATTCTCGAGCTCGGTCCGCTGCTAAAACGCAAACCGCGCGAGCTTTCCGGCGGACAACGTCAGCGTGTGGCAATGGGCCGTGCCATCGTGCGTGAACCTGCCGTTTTCCTGTTTGATGAACCGCTGTCGAACCTCGACGCCAAGCTGCGCGTACAGATGCGTCTCGAGCTACAGCAGCTGCATCGCCGCCTGCGCACCACGAGCCTTTACGTGACGCACGATCAGGTGGAGGCCATGACCCTGGCCGAACGCGTTATCGTGATGAACAAAGGTATTGCCGAGCAAATCGGGACGCCGTCCGAGGTGTATCAACGTCCGGCGAGCCTGTTTGTGGCCAGTTTTATCGGTTCTCCGGCGATGAACCTATTACCGGGGCAGTTGACTACTGACGGAACTTCGCTGGTGATGGAGGGCGGCTACGAGCTGCCGCTGCCGAAGGCGCGACCGGAATGGGGCGGCCGTGAGTTGACCGTCGGCGTGCGACCGGAGCATATTCAGCTGACGGAAGACCCGCAGCACGGCATTCCGATGGAGCTTAAAAACCTTGAGCTTCTGGGCGCAGATAATCTGGCACATGGCGTATGGGCGGGCAGCGGCGTGGTGGTGAGACTTTCGCATGAACATTGTCCGTCGGCCGGTACGCAATTACGTTTGGTTTTGCCCGCGCACGCGCTACACTTTTTTGATTCGAAAAGCGGATTACGGATGGAGTGAACATGACAGTATGGCCTTATCCAAAGATCGTGGCCCATCGCGGCGGCGGTTCATTGGCGCCTGAAAATACCCTTGCTGCAATTGATACTGGCGCGCGCCTTGGTCACCGCATGATTGAGTTCGACGTCAAGCTGGCGCAGGGGGGGGAAATCTTTCTGCTGCATGACGACACGCTAAACCGAACCAGCAATGGCTGGGGCGTGGCGGGGGAGTTAGCCTGGGACAAGCTGGTGCAGCTTGATGCCGGTAGCTGGTATAGCACCCACTTTAGCGGCGAGAAATTGCCGCTGTTGTCTGAGGTGGCGGCCCGCTGTGCCAAATACGGCATGATGGCAAATATCGAGATTAAGGGCACGACCGGCCTGGCGTATGAGACCGGAGAGAAGGTGGCACAGGCGGCACGCGAGCTTTGGCATGGGCAGGCGGTTCAACCTCTGCTTTCCTCGTTCGATGTGCCTTCGCTCGAAGCCGCACAGGCAGCCGTACCAGAACTGCCGCGCGGTTTGCTGTTAGACAAGTGGGACGAAAACTGGCAGGCGTTGACCACCCGCCTGGGCTGTGTCTCATTGCATATCAACCACAAAGAGTTGACTGAAGAACGTGTTCAGAGCCTAAAACAGGCCGGTCTGCGTATTCTGGTTTACACCGTCAACAGCCCTGAAAGAGCATGTCTGCTGCTCGGCTGGGGAGTGGATTGCATCTGTACCGACCGCATCGACCTCATCGGTCCGGACTTTGGCAGTTAAGTCTATTTAGTGGGTGAACAAGTCCCTTGGTATCAAATTGAGTGTCAAATTTAACATCAGGGGACTTGTTAATTGCTTTAGATTTGCGCCAAGGGCTATGGGGTCTGATTCAGTTTCTGCTGTAGCCGCTGTTGATTATTATTTATCTGGCTTTGCTGCAAACGCTGCTGATCGTTTAGCGTCTGGGAGCGCAGCTGCAGCTGTTGTTGCTGCTGGGTGAACATCTGATCCTGCTCAAGCTGACGTTGGTGCAGCTGCTGATTATTCAACATCTGCTGCTGCATCCTCTGCTGGGCAGGATTATTCAGCAACTGTTGTTGCCTTTCGATAGGCGTCTGGGTGACGGCGGCGAGCGCGCCCGTGGTCATCGCCGACAGTAACAGAGCGCTCAGAACTTGATGAAAGCCTTTCATGGTCGATACTCCTGCAGGTTATTTCTTCTCTTAAGTTTACTCCATCGGCAGACCGGTAGAGCAATTTTCGGATACGCCCTGAATCGCCACTCCAGGCTGCGCGTTTAGCGGGTTTTCGGCGAAATACGCCGCCAGATAGTCGATAAATGCCCGTAATTTGGGGGTGACGTGTTTACTCACCGGCCACAGAGCCCAGTAACCATTTTCGGCCGCGGGCAGGTGAGGCAGAACCTGCGTCAATTTCCCCTCCTGCAAGAGGCTGCGCGCCTGGTATTCCGGCAGACAGGCTATTCCCAAACCTTTCAACGTGGCGTCGATAATGACCCGGTTGGTGTTGCATACCATCGCGGCGGGCAGCTCCGAGGCGTCAGGCACGCCGGTCCACTGCTCGATGCGTCCGGTGCTGGGGTATTTATGCAGCAGGCAGGCATGCTGCGCCAAATCTGACGTATGGCGCGGGGTTCCGCGCTGGGCAAGATAGTCCGGCGAAGCTACGATGACACGCTGATAGCCGCCGAGAAAGCGCGACTTGAGCCGTGAATCTACCGGAGTACCGGTACGGATAACCGCGTCAAAACCCTCTTCGATGATATCGACCATGCGGTCGGTCATATCGATATCGAGCGTAATCTGCGGATAACGCTGCATAAATCCGCCGACCAGCGGCAGCACGATGACGTCGACAAACGGCAGGCTGATTTTCAGTTGACCCTGCGGCGCAAGGTGGCTTTCCATCAGTTCAAGCTCCGCGCTTTCAACCTCGGCCAGAATGCGGCGGCAGCGTTCGAGGTACTGTGCGCCCTCGGTGGTCAAGGTCATACTACGGGTGCTGCGATAAAACAGCTGTGCTGAAAGACGTGACTCGAGGCGAGCAATGCTTTTACCCACCGCCGAAGAGGAAACGCCCAGCTGTTTGGCGGTTTCAGAGAAGCTTCGCGTCTCAGCGACCTGCACAAATATTTCGATACCGCTCAGCTTGCTCATGGTGAAATCTCGTCATTAAGGAGTTTTTTGTCCGATATGTTTGGAATTTTAGCCTATTTTTCTTATATGCGATGTTCTTTATCCTGCGTGTCACGCTGATAGCCATCTTCAGCGCTTTCACTACAGGAAAAATCGATGTCGCAGTCTTTACCTTCTGAAAACAGTATTAACAGGTTAAAAATGCCCGCCCAAGCCGCGTCGCCGTGGCGAATTTTACAAACCGCGTGGATAGTCGTCGCAGTATTTATGCTGTCTAACGCGCCTACGCCACTGTATATCCATTGGAAAAAGCAGTTTGATTTTACTTCCGGCACGCTGACTCTGATTTTTGCCTGTTATATTTTGGCGCTGGTGATAACCCTGCTGGTCGCCGGGCAACTCGCGGACCGGCTGGGCAGGAAGAAGATTATCCTGCCGGGACTCATGGCTTCGGTACTGGCCTGTGTGTGTTTTATTGATGCGGGATCGGTCTATGCGCTGCTGGTCGCGCGTTTCCTGACCGGAGTTGCGGTGGGCATTACCGTGACGGCGAGTATGGCTGCGGTGGTGGACGCCGGAGGAGAAAGCCGTAAGCGGCAGGCCGCGCTGGTGGCATCGATTGCCATGGTAACCGGCGCAGGGCTGGGGCCGGTGATGAGCGGCGCGGTAGTACGCTTCCTGCCGCATCCGGTATTTATCGTGTTTGCCATCGAACTGTTGGTACAGCTAAGCGCGATAGCTATCGCAATACGTTTGCCGGCCAAAGTGAAACGCTTAAATGAAACGCCGCGTCCGCTGCGCCTGCCGTCGATTGCGTCGAAGCATATTTTTCATCTGGTTTTGGGCGTACTGTTCTTCGCGCCGGGGCTGACCTCAACCTCGCTGATGCTGTCACTGGGGCCCGTATTGCTGAATCATTTTTCGGGTGCGGGAAGCCCGGTGGTGGCGGGGGTTATGGCCTGCGTGATGTTTATGGTCGCGGTGGGAAGCCAACTGCTGTGCCGCCAATTGCCAACGACCCGCGTGTTCTATTTCAGTGGGACGGCACTGATGATTACGATGCTGTGTCTCGTTCTGGCGCTCCATGGGGGAGGCGAGATAGCCCTCTTCCTCGCCGCGCTGGCTGCCGGGGCTGCGCAGGGTCTCGGGCAACTCGGAGGACTCACGCTGCTGTCGGTGAATATCTCCGCTGACCGCCGTGCAGAAGCCAATGCGTTGCTCAATATTGGCGCCTATATTCCGGCGGGCTTACTGCCCGTTGCGACAGGTTATCTGATTGATATAAAAGGTTTCACGATGAGCTTCACGCTCCTCGCCGCTACCCTGGCCGCCGTGGGCATTGTGGCGCTGAGCGTCGTCACCGCAAGGCGTAAACAGCAGCCTGATTAACCTCAAGCCTCTGGCGGCAGGGAAAGCGTTTTTAGCGATGACGCCGCGCCGTTGGGGCGTGAGGCATCGCGCACAAAAGGCAGGTGATCGTAGGCGTGCTGGCGTGCCGAGCGGATAAACGCCTCGGTCACCGCCTGGCGCTGTTCTCCGTCGCGAACGGCAGCGTAGAGGCGGCTCCAAAGGCCATCACCCAAGGTTTTGGTGACCACCAACCCTTGTTTCTCAAAGCTTTCTACTACCCAGTGCGGCAGTGCAGCAATCCCCATGCGCGCCGACACCATCTGGATGAGCAGCAGGGTGTTATCCACGTTTTTCAGCGCTGGACTGACGCCCGCCGGTTGCAGGAAGTGACGCCAGATATCCAGGCGCTGACGCTGAACCGGATAAATCATCAGGATCTCGCTGCTCAAATCCTCCGGTGTAATGACGTCTTTGTTCGCCAAAGGATGGTCCGGTGCTAATACCAGACGTACTTCATAATCAAACATCGGCGAATAGTGCAGGCCGCTGCGCGGCAGAATGTCGGAGGTCAGCACGATGTCCAGCTCACCCTGTTGCAGGGCGGGCTGTGGGTCGAAGGTCACGCCAGACTTAAAGTCCATCAGCACCTGTGGCCAGCTCTGGTGGAAGGTGTCGAGCGCGGGCGTCAGCCACTGAATGCAGCTGTGGCATTCAATCGCGATGCGCAGAGTAGCCTGTTGCGGTTCGTGGCAGGCCTGTAACGCCTGCTGAATCTGCGGCAGTACCTGTTCCGCCAACTGCAGCATGATTTCACCCTGCGGCGTAAAACGCAGCGGCTGGCTTTTACGCACAAATAGTCTGAAACCGAGACGCTGCTCAAGGTCGCTAAATTGATGCGACAGGGCAGATTGGGTCTGGTGTAGCTGTGCCGCTGCGGCGGCAAGAGAGCCGGTATTTCGCAGAGCTTGCAGCGTCCGCAGGTGTTTCAGTTCGATCATGAGAGTCCTTCACTGTCACTGTGAATAATTTGCGCTTGTGGAATATACAGTACCTGCGGATTATGGATGTGTAAACATCTGGATGGCTAAATGGGGACTTAAAGATGACGATATTGAATCACACTCTGGGTTTTCCACGCGTTGGTTTGCGTCGTGAACTGAAAAAAGCGCAGGAAAGCTACTGGGCTGGCAACATGACTCAAGAAGAACTGCTGGCAACGGGCCGCGAGCTGCGCGCCCGACATTGGCAGCAGCAACAGCAAGCTGGCGTGGATCTGCTGCCGGTTGGCGATTTTGCCTGGTACGATCACGTTCTTACCACCAGCCTGCTGCTGGGTAACGTTCCGGCGCGTCACCAGAATGATGATGGTTCAGTCGATCTCGATACTCTGTTTCGCCTGGGTCGTGGCCGGGCACCGACCGGCAAACCTGCCGCCGCTGCCGAAATGACCAAATGGTTCAACACCAACTACCACTACATGGTGCCTGAGTTCACTCAGGGTCAGCGGTTCAAACTGACCTGGACTCAGCTGCTTGACGAAGTTGACGAAGCGCTGGCGCTGGGTCACAAGGTTAAACCGGTGCTGCTGGGGCCATTGACCTACCTGTGGCTGGGAAAAGTAAAGGGTGAACAGTTTGACCGTCTGTCGCTGCTCGATGATATTCTGCCTGTTTATCAGCAGGTTTTGGCTGAACTGGCTAAACGCGGTATTGAATGGGTGCAGATTGATGAGCCGGCTCTGGTTCTCGAACTGCCGCAGGCGTGGCTGGATGCCTACAGACCGGCCTATGCCGCGCTTCAGGGTAAAACTAAGCTATTGCTGACCACCTATTTCGACAGCATCGGACACAATCTTGAGACCCTCCGCCAGCTGCCGGTGCAGGGGCTGCATATCGACGCCGTTGCCGGTCACGACTCTCTGAACGCGGTTGCCAATGCGCTGCCAAAAGACTGGGTGCTGTCACTGGGAGTGATCAACGGCCGTAACGTTTGGCGTGCCGATCTGAGCACCTGGTTCGACCGTCTAAAGCCGCTGGTTGCTGGTCGCAACGTCTGGCTAGGAACCTCATGTTCACTGCTGCATAGTCCTATCGATCTGAGCGTTGAAACGCGTCTGGATGCAGAAGTGAAGAGCTGGTTCGCATTTGCACTGCAAAAATGTGCCGAGCTGGCGCTGTTGACCGATGCCCTGAACAACCCAAGCGCAGAAGCACAGGCTAAGCTGGCCGAATACAGCGCGCCAATCCGCGCGCGCAAAAACTCTACCCGCGTACATAATGCTGCCGTAGGCAAGCGTTTGGCGGCAATCAGCGCACGGGAAGTCGACCGTCCAAGCGCCTATCCACAGCGTGCAGAATCACAGCGTGCACGCTTTAATCTGCCCGCCTGGCCGACCACTACTATCGGTTCATTCCCGCAAACCACCGAAATCCGTGGCCTGCGTCTGGACTTCAAACAGGGCCGCCTGGACCTTAAAAACTACCGTATTGGCATTAGCGAGCACATTAAGCAGGCTATCAACGAGCAGGAACGCCTTGGTCTCGACGTACTGGTGCACGGTGAAGCTGAACGTAACGACATGGTCGAATATTTTGGCGAACACCTCGACGGCTTTGTGTTCACCCAAAACGGTTGGGTGCAGAGCTACGGTTCTCGCTGCGTTAAACCCCCGGTCATTATTGGCGACGTAAGCCGCCCAGAAGCGATCACCGTCGAGTGGGCCATATACGCACAGTCTCTGACCGAAAAACCGGTTAAAGGCATGTTGACCGGTCCTGTGACTATCCTGTGCTGGTCGTTCCCGCGTGAAGACGTGACGCGTGAAACCATCGCCAAACAGATTGCTCTGGCGCTGCGTGACGAAGTGGAAGACCTGGAAAAAGCCGGTATTGGCATCATCCAAATCGACGAACCTGCGCTGCGTGAAGGTTTACCTTTGCGTCAGTCCGAGTGGCAGGCTTATCTGCGCTGGGCGGTGGACGCCTTCAAACTGAATGCCGCGATTGCTCGAGACGACACGCAAATTCACACGCACATGTGTTACTGCGAGTTCAACGACATTATGGACTCCATCGCGGCACTGGATGCCGACGTCATTACTATCGAAACCTCTCGTTCAGACATGGACCTGCTGGAATCGTTTAAAGAATTCGAATATCCAAACGAAATCGGACCAGGAGTTTACGATATTCATTCCCCGAACGTGCCAAGCGTTGAGTGGATTGAAGACCTGTTGCGCAAGGCCGCAGACCGCATTCCTGCTGAGCGTCTATGGGTTAATCCAGACTGTGGTCTGAAGACTCGCGGCTGGCCTGAAACGCGTGAATCGCTCGCAAACATGGTCAAAGCCGCGCAGCGTCTGCGCGCCGCTAACGTTTAAGCTGTGGTCGCAGCGTGAATATACCGGGCGCTTCGGCGCCCTTTTTTTATGCCACTTTCCTCGCCATTAGTATTTTGTAACCTCTTTATCACCGCCCCACGAGCCGCAACATGCCACGCCTGAGGCTGAATTGGTTCAGCGGATTGCCGTTTATTGCGACCCTCTTTTCGTCTATTGGCTAGGCTTAAGGAAGTGAAATCTTTTCTCGATTAACTTTCTGACGACGTAAGGAGACAAAAATGAGTCGATTTAAAGATAAAGTCGTGGTGGTCACCGGTGCGGGTTCTGGCATGGGGGCCGCAACCGCCCAGCGCTTTGCCGCTGAAGGGGCCATCGTGGTGTTGGTAGGGCGTACCGAAATCAAACTGGCCAAAGTGGCCAACACGCTCGAAACCACTAATTACTACGTCCACGTCGCCGATATCTCCAATCCGCAGGAGGTCGAAAGGTTGGCGCAGGTTGTGCTCGACAAGTTTGGACGCGTCGACGTGCTGGTCAACAACGCCGGTGTTGTGGTGCAGGGCAAGGTGAACGAAGCCAGCATCGAAGACTGGAAAAAGATTATTGATATCGATGTCGGCGGCGTGTTCTATGCCACTCGCTTCTTTATCGAGGCGCTGAAGAAAAGCAAAGGCAATATCGTCAACGTGTCTTCTGTTTCGGGGCTTGGTGGGGACTGGGGGATGAGCTTCTACAATGCCGCCAAAGGTGCCGTGACCAACTTCACGCGTTCTCTGGCGTTAGACCACGGTGCCGATGGCGTTCGTGTCAATGCTGTCTGTCCTAGCCTGACGCTGACCGACATGGCCGGTGACATCAAAGAAAACAAAGTCTTATTGGCGAAGTTCGCCGAACGTATTCCGCTGGGACGCGGCGCAGAGCCGGAAGAAATTGCCTCGGTGATTGCCTTCCTTGCCAGCGATGACGCTCGATTCGTGACCGGTGTGAACCTGCCGGTTGACGGCGGTCTCAGTGCCTCTAACGGTCAGCCCAAACAGGCCTGAATCGTATAAACTCAGAGAATACTCAGACTTTTAAGCAATGAGTGATAAGAAAAAGGTCCCGTTAGCGTTTGCCGACGGGGCCTTTATTTTGTCTTTTAAAAATGGCGAAAAAACGGCTTATTTCACGCCGTATTTGGCAAACCACGCCAACATGCGCTGCCAGCCATCTTCCGCCGCTTCCGCGTTATAGCTTGGGCGGTAATCTGCGTTGAACGCGTGGCCAGCATCAGGATAAACCACGATTTCCGCATTAGCATTCGCCGCGCGGATTGCCTGACGCATGCTTTCAACTGTGTCCAGCGGAATACCGTCATCCTTGCCGCCATACAGGCCAAGCACTGGCGCAGTCAGGTCAACGGCCTCATCGACCGGATGCGTCGGCGTCGACAGCGTTTTATTGCCGACCAGTTTACCGTACCAGGCAACGCCGGCCTTCAACTGAGGGCTGTGTGCCGCGTAGAGCCAGGTAATACGGCCGCCCCAGCAGAATCCGGTAATAGCCAATTTACTGGCATCGCCACCGTGCTGCGCCGCCCAGTGTGCGGTGTGGTCCAGATCGGCCAGTACCTGCTGGTCGGGAACCTTACTCACCAGATTATTCAGCAGCTCGCCAATATCGCTATATTCAGAAGGATCGCCCTGGCGGAAATAAAGCTCAGGCGCGATCGCCAGGTAGCCTTCTTTCGCCAGACGACGGCACAGGTCACGAATATGTTCGTGAACGCCGAAGATTTCCTGTACTACGATAACGATGGGCAGCTTACCGGTATATTCTGCGGGCCTGGCCAGATAGGCCGGCAGATTCTCTCCCTGAGAAGGGATAGTGGTCTCACCCGCATGCAGGCCTTCAGTATCCGTGTGAATAGTCGAAGCAGATACAGGCGTAACGGCAGGGGAGAAACTGTCAGGTGCTTGTTTTAGTTGTATTAAGTCATCTTTCTTCATTGCAGTCTCCATACAGGGTAAGCACTTTGTTTTCACGTAGAGTTTCAGATTTTAAACTATAAGCCATAAAGGCAGCACATCAACAACCATAGTCTGTCCTCTCGTTTAGCCTTGCGTAAAAAATGCTTGGCTGAGCGAAAATTAATCTGATTGTCATGCGGATAACAGGGTTTTATTGCCATAAATGCGCATTCATGACTAGATTGTTGTGATGTAAATCACATTGTGTATGTAATAAATGAACGTAAAGATGCCGCTTAGCGATTTCAATCACAAAATGAAGCGGCAAGGCACGATAAAGTGACAAGGTATTTCATCAGCAACGTTATGAATCAATAACGGCTTGACCGAATAAAACATCACCCGAATTAAAAGGAGTTTATTTATGTCTCAGTCTGACGTTTTCCATCTTGGCCTGACCAAAAGTAGCCTGCAGGGGGCGACGCTGGCCATTGTTCCGGGTGACCCTGAGCGCGTTGAGAAAATTGCGAGACTGATGGAGAATCCGGTTCGTCTGGCGTCACATCGTGAGTTTACGTCTTGGCGTGCGGAGCTGGACGGCAAGTCCGTCATCGTCTGCTCTACCGGCATTGGAGGACCTTCAACTTCAATTGCAGTGGAAGAGTTGGCCCAGCTGGGCATTCGCACCTTCCTGCGCATTGGCACCACCGGCGCTATTCAGCCCCATATCAACGTCGGTGACGTATTGGTCACGACGGCAGCTGTGCGCCTCGACGGTGCCAGCCTACACTTTGCCCCAATGGAGTTCCCTGCGGTGGCCGATTTCACCTGTACGACCGCGCTGGTCGAGGCTTCCAAAGCCGTGGGCGCGACCGTGCATATCGGTGTGACTGCCTCCTCCGACACCTTCTATCCAGGACAGGAACGTTACGATACCTATTCGGGCCGCGTGGTTCGTCGTTTTAAAGAATCGATGAAAGAGTGGCAGGAAATGGGCGTGATGAACTACGAAATGGAATCGGCAACGCTGTTGACCATGTGTGCGAGCCAGGGCCTGCGCGCTGGGATGGTCGCTGGAGTTATCGTCAACCGCACCCAGCAGGAAATTCCTAACGCCGAAACGATGAAGCAAACAGAAAGTCATGCGGTGAAAATCGTGGTCGAGGCGGCTCGTCGTCTGATCTAATACTGAGAAAGACCTGATTTGTTCATGATCAAAGTCTGAGTTATAGCAAAATACGGGTCGCCAATTGGCGGCCCTTTTTTATCTCGGGCCGGCTATCTGGTATTGTCATGACATTCACTATTAGATTTTTCAGAGGCCCTTATGTCGGCAACCATTTTACTTCACCCTTCACTGGCTCTTTTACAGGGCGGCGTCAATTTCCGTGACCTGGGCGGCAACACTGTCGCTGATGGCCGTCGGGTCAAACACGGTTGGCTTTATCGCTCGGGTGCCCTGGATGGCCTGACAGAACAAGACATAGGCTATTTAAGCAAGGTCCCGGTCAAACATGTTCTGGACTACCGTGATGAGGAAGAGGTCGAGGCGCAACCGGACGTTCTCTGGACTGAATGCGAGTATCACCACGTCCCCGCGAACCCGCCGAGCGACGAGGTCAGCGCTAATCTGGTCGGCCTGAACCTTGAGACCCTATCCGAGTTTGATCCTCAGACCTTTATGCTGGATCTTTATCGCCGCCTGCCGTTTAACAACCAAGCCTATAAAAAGCTGGTGAGCCTGCTGCTTCAGCCGGGCGGTGGGGCTATCGTGCAACACTGTGCCGTCGGTAAAGACCGGACAGGTATCGGTTCTGCGCTGGTGCTTCTGGCGCTGGGTGCAAGTATCGACACCGTAAAAGAAGATTACCTGCTGACCGACACCACGCTGGCACCCTTCCGTGAAGCGCTGCTCGACCGACTGTCGACCAATCTGCCGCCTTCTGCGCTGAAGAAGTTCGAATACGTGCTTTCGGTGCGTGAAAGCTTCATTGATGCGGCGTTGGAAGCCATTACCGAGCAGTATGACACGCTCGATAACTGGCTGGAGAAAGAGTACGGTTTAACCGCCGAAGTTCGTGAAGAACTGCGCGCGCGTTATCTGGAATAGCCCTTCCGTTAAGCTCCGGTTGTCATTGGATAACTTTTAATGGAATGACATCAAGACAAAACGGCACAGCGTTTTTAAAACACGGGCGGTGATTTTGAGCATTAGCGAAGTTATTCATTACGTGACGGAATTTGTCCGTCAGCATCAGGCTTGGGCAGTGCCTATCGTATTTTTCCTGGCTTTTGGCGAGTCACTGGCTTTTCTGTCTCTGCTGCTTCCGGCCACGGTTATCCTGCTTGGCCTGGGAGCGCTTATCGGTGAGGCGGGGATCCCCTTCTGGCCGATTTTTGCCGGCGCGGCGGCCGGAGCCTTCTTTGGTGACTGGCTATCTTACTGGATTGGTTCGCATTATCGAGACAGCGTGCCGCATATCTGGCCTTTTAAACGCCACCCTCAAATGCTTGAACGCGGCCACGCCTTCTTCGAGCGCTGGGGTATGCCTGGCGCCTTTATAGGCCGTTTCTTTGGTCCTCTGCGAGCGGTTGTACCACTGGTTGCCGGAATTTGCGGTATGCCACAGCGCTATTTTCAGCTGGCGAATTTCACCTCGGCGTTGGTCTGGGGGTTCGGGATCCTCGCACCCGGAGCCTTTGGTATTAAATGGCTGGGCCAGTTCTTCTGACCGCCAGCGTTATGAAAGAACGTCTTTCTTGCCTTCTTCCTGGGAGGCATCTCCCAAAGCACCGACGTAAGAATCAAAAGCATCTGGACATCCATACAGTATGCATTTATTTTGACCTGCAAGAGACTCAGACAGAGGAAAAACCGTGGATATCAGCATTATTTACGCGGTAGGCGCGGCCTTGGTCGGCCTTTTGCTGGGCTGGTTGATTGCCAGTTTACGTCAGCAGCAGCGGCAGGCCGACAGCGAGACGCGCTACAGATTGCTGCAACAGTCACAGACGCAGCTGGCCAGCGAGAAAGATGCCCTGCAGCGTGAAATTGCGCTGGCAAAACAGCAGCAGCGCGAAGGCGAGATAGAACTGCGCAAGCTTTACAGTGCGCAGGCCGCCAGCAGCGAAAAACTTCAGCTTCTGACGCATTGGCAAAGTGAATGCGAACAGCTTAATCAAGAACTGCGGGCTCAGCGTGAAATAAACAGCGCACAGGAAGCCGAGCTGCGGGAAGTCTCGACCCGGCTCGACGAAACCCGCATGGCGGCCGAAGAGAAACAAAGGCTGCTGATCAACAGTGAGCAGCGTCTTAATAGCCAGTTTGAAAACCTCGCCAACCGCATCTTCGAGCAGACCGGACGCCGTGCCGACGAGCAGAATAAGCAGAGCCTGGACAAACTGCTGTTGCCGCTGCGCGAACAGCTCGACGGATTTCGTCGTCAGGTGCAGGACAGCTTTGGGCAGGAGGCGCGGGAGCGTCACACGCTAACCCATGAAATTCGCAGCCTGCAACAGCTCAACGCCCAGATGGCGCGTGAGGCATTGAACCTCACTAAAGCGTTGAAGGGCGACAACAAAACGCAGGGCAACTGGGGTGAAGTTGTGCTGAGTCGCGTGCTCGAGGCTTCGGGGCTGCGCGAAGGCTATGAATACCAAACGCAGGTCAGCGTGCAGACTGAAAATAACAACAGAATGCAGCCCGACGTGGTGGTGCGCCTGCCGCAGAGTAAAGACGTGGTCATTGATGCCAAGATGTCGCTGGTGGCCTACGAACGCTATTTCAACGGCGACGACGACGCCGAACGTGAATCCGCGCTGGGCGAGCATATTGCTTCGATCCGCGGCCACATTCGTATGTTAGGCCGCAAAGACTATCAGCAGTTGCCGGGCCTGCGTAGCCTCGATTATGTGCTGATGTTTATTCCCGTCGAACCGGCCTTTTTGGTGGCTATCGACCGCGAGCCGGAACTGATCGGTGAAGCACTGAATCACAATATCATGCTGGTCAGCCCGACGACCCTGCTGGTGGCGCTGCGAACCATCAGCAATCTTTGGCGCTACGAGCATCAGAGCCAGAACGCCAAGCGCATTGCCGACCGCGCCGCACGCCTCTACGACAAGCTGCGTCTTTTCGTTGACGACATGCAGTCGATGGGGCAAAGCCTCGATAAGGCGCAGACAAGTTATCGTCTCGCAATGAACAAACTTTCCCAAGGCCGTGGTAATCTTATCGGCCAGGTTGAGGGCTTCAGGGCCTTAGGTGTCGAAGTTAAACGGCCTATCAGTCCCTCGCTTGCCGAGCAGGCCAGCGCGGAAGACGACCCGCAATATCAGGCCTCTCTGGAAGAACTGGACGACGCGCGTGATGGTGAAGACAATTCGCCTCTTTCGACCGAAACCGCACCGCCGGATGACGATGCGCATCGGCCGCTCGACGCGATGGCCGCGTCCTCAAAACATTTTTGATTTGTTTTGCTCATAGAGTGAACAATAATTCCGTGCCTTGAACACCGCGTGCGGCGCTAAACGCATCGGTGATGGGGCTTTCCCCGGGGTTCTGATACACTTTCCCCAGGCGATATACTGAATAAGCAGGCAGAAACATGGAAAAGCAGACGCAGGAAAATGTAGATTCTCCAGAAACTACACACTTTGGATTTCGTACCGTAGCCAAAAACAACAAAGCAGAGATGGTCGCTGAAGTCTTTCACTCTGTGGCCGCGAAATATGACCTGATGAATGACCTGATGTCATTCGGTATTCATCGTATCTGGAAGCGTTATGCTATCGACTGTAGCGGTGTGCGTCGCGGCCAGCGCGTTTTGGACCTGGCGGGCGGCACCGGTGACCTGACGGCCAAATTCTCCCGTCTGGTTGGCGAGCAGGGCGAAGTCGTGCTGGCAGACATCAACGATTCCATGCTGAAAATGGGCCGCGAGAAGCTGCGCAATAACGGCATCGTGGGCAACGTCAGCTACGTTCAGGCAAACGCTGAAGCGCTGCCTTTCCCAGACAATTACTTCGACTGCATTACCATCTCCTTTGGCCTGCGTAACGTGACCGAAAAAGAGAAAGCGCTGCGCTCGATGTTCCGCGTGCTGAAGCCGGGCGGTCGTTTGCTGGTGCTGGAATTCTCCAAGCCTCTTCTTGCTCCACTGAGCAAGGCTTATGACACCTATTCATTCCACATTTTGCCAAGAATCGGCGAGCTGGTTGCGCAAGACGCAGAGAGCTATCGCTACCTGGCAGAATCTATCCGTATGCATCCGGATCAGGAAACCCTCAAAGACATGATGTCTGACGCGGGCTTTGAGAACGTGACTTATAACAACCTTACCGGCGGCATCGTTGCGCTGCACCGAGGTTTCAAGTTCTGATATGGAAATGCCGATGTTGTTGACTCCGTTATTAACTGCTGCCATCGAGACCGCCCTTAATCAATTGTTGTTTAAGGATCGCAGTATGAAGGCCGCGAGGCTTCGTCTGGCTGGCAAGGTCTTACGTATCGAACTGCAGGAACTGAGTTCACCGCTGACGCTAATCTTCAGTGAGCAAAAAATTGACGTGGTAGGCCAATGGGATGGTGAGGCAGACTGTACCGTCATCTCACGCCTGTCCGTGCTGCGTAAATTGCGTGACCGGCAGCAGCTGGCTCCTCTGATTCGCAGCGGCGACTTAAACGTCGAAGGCGACATTCAGGTGGTGCAGCAATTCTCGGCTCTGATGGACATGTCCGAGTGGGAACCCGCTGAATTGCTGGCACCTTACATCGGCGACATCGCCGCGCAGGGCATTAGCCAGGCGATAGCGGGAGGCTTCCGCTTTCTGACGTCTGGCGTTAAAAAGCATCAGGGACAGATAGCTCAGGCACTCACTGAAGAGTGGAAGCTTGCGCCGGGCGCACTAGAAGCTGCCTGGTTTAACGATGAAGTTTCTGCCGTTGAACGTCAGGCCCTTGCGCTGGAAGCCCGCATTAACAAACTACTGGGAGGGAATTGATGACTCCAGGTGAAATGCGTCGCCTGTATCTGATTATTCGGGTATTTCTCACTTATGGCCTCGATGAACTGATCCCCAAGATTAAACTGACACTGCCCCTGAGACTGGGGCGTTATCTGTTCTTCTGGATCCCTTTTCGTCACAAAGATAAACAGCTTGGTTCGCGTCTGCGTCTGGCTCTCGAAGAACTTGGCCCGGTCTGGATCAAATTCGGCCAAATGCTCTCGACGCGCCGCGATCTTTTCCCGCCTGACGTAGCCGATCAGCTTGCTCTGCTGCAGGACCACGTCGCTCCGTTCGACGGCGCACTGGCTCGTAAACATATTGAGCTGGCGCTGGGTGGGCCTATCGAAACCTGGTTTGACGATTTTGACCAGAATGCGCTGGCCTCGGCCTCTATTGCGCAGGTTCATACGGCAGTTCTCAAAGAGAACGGCAAAAAAGTGGTCCTCAAGGTTATCCGCCCTGACATCATGCCGATTATCAAGGCCGATACGCGTCTGATGTCGCGTCTTGCAGGCTGGGTATCGAAGCTGTTGCCAGACGGTCGTCGTCTGCGACCGCGTGAAGTGGTTAGAGAGTACGAAAAGACGCTGCTGGATGAGCTGAACCTGCTGCGAGAAGCAGCTAACTCTATTCAACTACGTCGCAACTTTGAAAACAGCCCAATTCTGTATGTTCCTGAAGTGTACTCGGATTACTGCCGTGAACGGCTGCTGGTAATGGAACGCATCTACGGTATCCCGATTTCCGACGTGGCTGCGTTGGAAAAGCAGGGCACCAACATGAAAGTGTTGGCCGAACGCGGCGTTCAGGTATTTTTCACCCAGGTATTTCGTGACAGCTTCTTTCACGCCGACATGCATCCGGGTAACATTTTTGTTAGCTATGAAACGCCTGAAGATCCTTGCTACATAGCTATAGATTGCGGCATAGTTGGATCGCTTAACAAAGACGATAAGCGTTATCTGGCCGAGAACTTTATTGCATTCTTCAACCGTGACTACCGTAAGGTTGCCGAGCTGCATGTCGATTCTGGCTGGGTACCTCGTGACACAAACGTTGAAGAGTTTGAGTTTGCTATTCGTACCGTATGTGAACCCATTTTCGAAAAGCCGCTAGCAGAAATTTCTTTCGGTAACGTATTGTTAAACCTGTTTAATACCGCCAGACGCTTCAACATGCAGGTGCAGCCGCAGCTGGTCTTGCTGCAAAAAACTCTGCTTTACGTTGAAGGCCTTGGAAGACAACTCTATCCACAGCTCGATCTCTGGACCACGGCAAAACCTTTCCTGGAAAGCTGGATCCGCGATCAGGTTGGCCTGCCGGCAATGGTTCGTGCGTTTAAAGAACGTGCTCCATTCTGGATTGAGAAGCTTCCCGAGCTTCCCGAGCTGGTATATGACAGCCTTAAACAGCATCAACTTATGCAGCACAATATTGAAAAACTGACTAATCAGTTACAAACGCAGAATGAACGTCAGGGCCAATCGCGCTATCTTTTCGGCGTTGGAGCAACGTTGCTCATCAGCGGTACGGTATTAATGCTGGGCAAGGTTGAGATTTACCCTGTATGGCTGATTGCTGCGGGGCTGGTCTCATGGATTATCGGATGGAGACGAACCGGACAGACCGAGTAGCCGATAAAACAAAAATGAAGTTATGCGTCGCCTCTGCGGCAGTCATTAATTCCAGCACTCAACGACCGGGAGCCAAAGGCTCAGGTACGGCGAGTGCTTAAAAATTGAGGTAAATACCATGGGTGCATTTAGCCTAACGCACTGGCTGGTCATCGCGGTCATCGTGGTGCTGCTGTTCGGTACCAAGAAATTGCGTGGCCTCGGTAGCGACCTTGGCGCATCGATCAAGGGCTTCAAGAAAGCCATGAACGACGAAGATACGACCAAGACGCACAAAGACACTGAAATAAACGGGTCTGATGCAGATTTTTCGGCCAAGTCTATCAATAGCAGCAAGCCGGAAACGAAAGCAGAAGAAACTAAGAGTCAAAACAAAGAGCAGGTATAAGCCGTGTTCGACATTGGGTTTAGTGAACTGCTGTTGGTATTCGTTATTGGTCTGGTCGTGCTTGGGCCGGAGCGTTTACCTGTAGCGGTAAGAACTGTTGCGGGCTGGATCCGTACACTACGATCGATGGCAGCATCGGTGCAAAATGAACTGAATCAGGAGCTGAAACTGCAGGAACTGCAGGACAGCCTGAAGAAGGCAGAAGAGGCCGGATTAAAGAATTTGTCGCCTGAAATCAAATCGTCTATCGATGATTTGAAAGAGGCGGCTTCTTCGATGAAGCGTTCAATTCATGAGAACCTCAGCCCGGCTGACCAGGCAATTGCCGACGCGAAAGACGGAAACACGATTCATAACCCCGTGCTCAAAGATGCCGAGGCGCACTTCGATGAAGGCGTCTCTCCTGCATCGGCGGCACACGTTGCTGAATCTCCTGCGGCGAAACCTGCTCCTTCTTCACAACCAACGGGTGAACGCTAAACATGGCTGTTGATGATACACAACCGCTTATCAGCCATCTGATAGAACTGCGTAAGCGTCTGCTGAATTCTATTATTTGCGTGATTGTGGTGTTTTTGGCGCTGGTTTACTTCGCCAATGATATTTACGACCTGGTTTCTGCTCCATTGATCAAAGTGATGCCATCAGGCGCCAGTATGATTGCGACGGACGTGGCATCGCCATTCTTTACGCCTATCAAGCTGACTATGATTGTTTCGGTGTTTGTCTCGGCTCCCTTCATCCTTTATCAGGTGTGGGGTTTCGTGGCACCGGCGCTTTATAAGCACGAACGCCGTTTGATGATGCCACTGCTTATCTCAAGCTCCTTCCTGTTTTATCTCGGCATGGCGTTTGCCTACTTCCTGGTGTTTCCGCTGGCTTTCGCATTCTTTGCGAAAACCGCACCGGCTGGAGTAGAGATTGCGACGGACATTAATAAGTATCTCGACTTCGTGATGACCATTTTTATGGCCTTCGGCGTGTCTTTCGAGGTGCCTATCGCTATCATCTTGCTGTGCTGGACCGGCGTAACCAATCCTCAGGATTTACGCAAAAAACGTCCTTATGTGCTGGTTGGTGCCTTCGTGGTCGCTATGCTGCTGACGCCACCAGACGTCTTCTCGCAAACTCTGCTGGCGATACCGATGTATTGCCTGTTTGAGATTGGCGTGTTCTTTGCCCGCTACTATGTGGGGAAAGGTCGTCGTGATAATCAGGACGAAGACGTGGACAGCGAATCTGATGCGTCCTAAGCGATAAAACAAGATTAACAAACCGCCCCGATGGGCGGTTTCTTTTTTGAGAGACAGTATGTTTGAAATTGGCCTGAATTTAACCAGTAATCAATTTGATAAAGACCGTGCAGAGGTTGTGGCGCGCGCCAAAGAGGCGGGGCTGAGCGGCATGCTGATTACCGGCACCTCGCTCGAAGAAAGCCAGCAGGCACAGACGTTGGCGGCGCAATACCCCGATTATTGCTGGTCAACGGCGGGCGTGCATCCTCATCAGGCGAGTCAGTGGGACAGCCGCGTTGAGCAGGCAATCCGCGCTTTAGCCGCCGAAGCCAACGTGGTCGCCATTGGCGAATGCGGTTTAGACTTTAACCGCAACTTCTCAACGCCTGCCGATCAGGAACGCGCCTTTACGGCACAGCTTGCCTTGGCCGCCGAGCTGTCGCTGCCGGTGTTCCTCCACTGCCGTGATGCACATCCGCGTTTTGCCGAGCTGCTCACGCCCTGGCTGCCAAAGTTACCGGGTGCCGTAGTGCACTGTTTTACCGGCAGCCAGCAAGAGCTTGAACACTATTTATCGTTGGGCTTGTCGATCGGTATAACCGGTTGGGTATGTGACGAGAGACGCGGGCTGGAGCTACGCGAGATGCTACCGCTGATCCCAGTCGATCGCCTGCTTCTGGAGACAGATGCGCCGTACTTATTGCCGCGTGATTTGGAAAACAAGCCGAAGAATCGCCGTAATGAACCCTGCTTCCTGCCGCACATTGTCAGGCAGGTGGCGCTGTGGCGCGCTAAAGATGAGGACCCGGTATGGCTTGCGCAAATAACCGACGACAACGCGCGTCGGCTATTTAAAATTTAAGCCGTAGCTGAGGCAGAAGAGCGGGATGTGTCAGATTTTCTGAAATTCAGTATTGCTGATGCTTTGTCTCACCTGTTTATTTAGCAGGTTTAACAGCAGGTGAGAACGCCTTTCGCCATCAGGTTCGGTATAGATAGCCTGCAGGCCTTCGAATGCTCCGTCGATGATAAGAACAGTATCGCCTTCGTGCGGCGTCTCGGGATCCCTAACGTCGGACGGAGGTTCATTGATCAGTTGTTCAATAACCTTAGGGTGGACCGTGGCAAGCTGATTTCCAAAACGGACAAAATGGCTAACACCGCGGGTCGCACTAATGGTCGTGGTATGGATTTTTTCAGGATCAAATGCGATAAACATATAATTCGGAAATAGAGGTTCATCCGCCATCGTTCGGCGACCGCGCACCATTTTTTCCAACTTGATCGTGGGAACCAGACATTGAACGTGTTGACGCTCAAGATGTTCCTGGGCACGAAGATGTTGACCTCGTTTGCAATACAGTAAGTACCAGCTTTCCATTTTTCATTTTCCTCGTGACGAACACGTTGAGAATAACAAAAGCTTTAAGGGATAAATAGCCGCGCGTGCGGCCCCCCATTGGTAGTAATGATAACATTCAACAAGATAACCATCTTCGGAGAAAAGTCATGGAGTTGTTCCTACTCAGCAACGGCAAACTTTCGGGCGATAGCCAGCTTCTCGGCTATGCGCACCAGCAGATCAAGGCGATGTTTGAGGCTCGCAACATCACTTCTGCGGTGTTTATTCCTTACGCCATTATTCGCGGCGACTACGATGAACGTGCTCGCGACCTCGAGCAGTCGTTGGGCATCAAGGTAGAGAGCATCCATCATTCTGCCGTGCCGTCTGAGGCTATCGAACAGGCGCAGTGTATTCTGGTCAGTGGGGGCAATACCTGGTTTTTGAACCAGATGCTGCACGAGAAAGGTCTGATTGTGCCGATTCAGCGCGCGGTGCGTGAACGCGAAGTGCCTTATCTCGGTTGGAGCGCGGGCTGCAATGTCGCCACGCCAAGTATCCGTACCACCAACGACATGCCGGTACGTTCTTCCGTTGTCCTGCCTGCGTTGAGCCTGTTCCCGGTGCAGATCAATCCTCATTACATTGACGCTCACATCAGCGGTCACATGGGTGAAACGCGAGATGAGCGCCTCGCCGAGTTCTGTGCGGTGAACCCGACCGAGTCGGTTGTTGCCCTGCGCGAAGGCAGCATGCTGCATGTTTCAGGCAATGAGCTGAGCTATTACAGCGCTAAAGGCGAGGGCTTCAAGGTCTTCCGCCATGGACAGGAAACGCAGGAATATCGGGACACGCGAGCACTTTCTGGCCTTGTTCCCTTTACCTGTGTTTAATAGATTAGTCAGCCTTACGGGCCTGAAATAATCCTGCTGGTCGTTCAGTTTTGGTCCATTAAAATTGAAAAAAGCAGCCACGGCGGCCGACAGGCTTTATACTGCCCTCTAAATTTGGTGATAAAACATTAATGACGTGCCTCGTATGAAATATCGTGACCTGCGTGACTTCCTGTCTTTGCTTGAAAAGAAGGGTGACCTCAAACGCATCAGCCAGCCCGTTGATACTTACCTCGAAATGACTGAAATCGCTGACCGTACGCTGCGTGCGGGCGGACCGGCGCTGCTTTTTGAGAATCCGAAAGGCTATAACATGCCGGTGCTGTGCAACCTGTTCGGGACTCCCGAGCGTGTTGCTATGGGCATGGGGCAGGACGACGTCAGCGCGCTGCGCGACGTGGGCGAGTTGCTGGCCTTCCTGAAAGAGCCTGAGCCACCGCGTGGGTTCCGTGATTTCTACGACAAGATGCCCAAGTTCAAGCAAGTGTTGAATATGCCCACCAAATGCCTGAGCTCTGCGCCTTGTCAGGAGGAGGTCTGGGAAGGGGATGATGTTGACCTGGGGCGTATCCCCGTCATGCACTGCTGGCCTGAAGATGCCGCGCCGCTTATCACCTGGGGCCTGACGGTGACTCGTGGTCCGCACAAGCCCCGTCAGAATCTGGGCATTTATCGCCAGCAGGTTCTGGGCAAAAACAAACTGATTATGCGTTGGCTGTCGCATCGCGGCGGCGCGCTGGACTTCCAGGAGTGGTGTCAGCAGAACCCGGGCAAGCGTTTCCCGGTTTCTGTTGCGCTTGGCGCTGACCCGGCGACCATCCTCGGTGCCGTGACGCCGGTTCCTGACACACTTTCTGAATACGCTTTCGCGGGCCTGCTGCGTGGCAACAAGACGGAAGTGGTCAAATGTATTTCTAACGACCTTGAAGTCCCTGCCAGCGCGGAAATCGTGCTCGAAGGTTACATTGAGCCGGGCGAAATGGCACCGGAAGGCCCTTACGGCGATCATACTGGCTACTATAATGAAGTAGATAGCTTCCCGGTGTTTACGGTCACGCACATTACTCAGCGCAAAGACCCCATCTATCATTCGACCTTTACCGGTCGTCCACCGGATGAGCCTGCGGTATTGGGACTGGCGCTGAATGAGGTCTTCGTTCCAATCCTGAAGAAGCAGTTCCCGGAGATTGTCGATTTCTATCTTCCGCCCGAAGGTTGCTCATACCGTCTGGCCGTTGTGACGATGAAGAAACAGTATGCCGGACACGCCAAGCGCGTCATGATGGGCGTCTGGTCCTTCTTGCGGCAGTTTATGTACACCAAGTTTGTTATTGTGTGTGACGACGACGTGAATGCGCGCGACTGGAAAGACGTTATCTGGGCCATTACTACTCGCATGGATCCAGCGAGGGATACGGTTCTGGTTGAAAATACGCCTATCGACTATCTTGATTTTGCTTCCCCGGTTTCAGGGCTGGGTTCCAAAATGGGGATGGACGCCACCAACAAGTGGCCGGGTGAGACACAGCGCGAATGGGGACGTCCGATTGTAATGGACCCTAAAGTGCGCGATCGCGTTGACGCTATCTGGGACGAGCTGGGCATTTTTGATAACGTCAAGCCGGGCAAATAAACTCTCGATGACAAACGGCGCTCGGCACTGTTTGTCATCACTGATTCAATGATGACCCTCAGAGGGAACGCATGACAATAATGAGCTGTAAAGTGTCCTCAGTTGAGGCCATAACCGACACCGTATATCGGGTTCGCCTGCAACCTGAATCATCTTTTTCATTTCGTGCCGGTCAATATCTGATGGTCGTGATGGATGAGCGCGACAAGCGTCCGTTCTCAATCGCTTCGGTACCTGACGAAAAAAACTATCTCGAGCTACACATCGGGGCTTCCGAGATGAATCTGTATGCGATGGCAGTGATGGATCGCATTCTGAAAGAGCAGACGATTAACGTCGACCTGCCGCACGGCGATGCCTGGCTGCGTGAAGATGGCGATCGTCCGCTGGTGTTGATTGCCGGCGGTACCGGATTCTCCTACGTGCGTTCCATTTTGGTGACGGCGCTGAAGCAAAAGCCTGAGCGCGATATTTCCATCTATTGGGGCGGTCGTGAGCTGAAGCACCTGTACGACTTGGGTGAGCTTGAAGCGTTGAGCGTGGTACACCCGAACCTGAAAGTGATCCCGGTTGTTGAGCAGACGGAAGAGGGCTGGCAGGGCCGGAACGGCAACGTACTGAGCGCGGTATTGCAAGACTTCGAATCGCTGAGCGAGCATGACATTTACATCGCCGGTCGTTTCGAGATGGCCAAAGTAGCCCGCGAACGTTTCTGTGCCGAGCGCGGTGCGCTTGAAGACCGCATGTTCGGCGATGCGTTTGCCTTTATCTGATTTGCCAAAAAATCGGTAAAAAAACCCGCCCCTTGATAAGGGCGGGAAAAACATCAATTGCACACTTTCAACCTTGTCTTGCACTGAAACCTTTCTTCTATACCCGCTCAAAAACGGTTGCTATCCCCTGACCCAATCCAATGCACATGGTTGCCACGCCAAACTGCGCGTCTTTGCGTTCCATCAGGTTGAGCAGCGTGGTAGAGATACGTGCGCCCGAGCAGCCCAGCGGATGCCCCAGCGCAATCGCGCCGCCGTTGAGGTTCACCTTGTGATCTATGCTCTCCAGCAAGCCGAGATCTTTAATGCACGGCAGCGACTGGGCGGCGAAGGCCTCGTTCAGCTCGAACAGGTCGATGTCCTGCACCGAGAGTCCGGCACGTTTCAACGCCAGCCGCGTTGCCGGAACCGGACCGTATCCCATAATCGACGGGTCACAGCCCACTACGGCCATCGCACGGATTTTTGCCCGCGCCTTAAGGCCCAGGGAGGCCGCGCGTGACTCGCTCATGATGAGCATTGCCGAAGCACCGTCCGAAAGCGCGGAGGAACTGCCCGCCGTCACCGTACCATTGACCGGATCAAATGCCGGACGCAGCGCCGCCAGCGACGCCGCAGTGGTTTCAGGGCGGATGACCTCGTCGTAGTCCAGGCCAATCAGCGTGCCGTCGGCATTGTGGCCGTAGGTTGGGATGATTTCATTGGCAAAATGTCCGGCAACGGTTGCCGCATGCGCGCGCTGGTGCGAACGGGCGGCGAATTCGTCCTGCATTTCGCGGCTGATATTGTGCATCTTGGCGAGCATCTCGGCGGTCAGGCCCATCATGCCCGCTGCTTTTGCCACCGTGCGGCTGAGGCCGGGATGAAAATCAACGCCGTGATTCATCGGGACATGGCCCATGTGTTCCACGCCGCCGATCAGGCTGATGTCCGCATCGCCGACCATAATGGTGCGTGCCGCATCGTGAAGGGCCTGCATCGATGAACCGCAGAGCCGGTTAACCGTGACCGCCGGTACGCTGTGTGGGATCTCGGCCAGTAGTGCCGCATTGCGCGCCACGTTGAAGCCTTGTTCCAGCGTTTGCTGCACGCAGCCCCAATAAATGTCGTCGATTTCTTTCGGGTCCAGCGCTGCATTACGCGTCAGCAGGGCGCGCATCAGATGCGCAGATAAATCCTCGGCCCGCACGTTGCGGAAGGCTCCGCCTTTGGAGCGGCCCATCGGCGTGCGAACCGCATCCACTATGACTACGTTTTCCATGATTCCGCTCCTTATGCCTGACGGCCCATGTTGATATCAGCCAAGGGTACGGGCTGTGGATAATAGCTTTCATTCATCTCAGCTTTGCGGCGCAGGCCGTCGGGCGCCTGATAGAGTGGGCCGAGATGGGCGTAGTGTTCGGTAAGCTGCAGGTATTTTGCAGTGCCTAGGGTATCCAGATAACGGAATACGCCGCCGTGGAACGGAGGGAAACCAATACCGTAGACCAGCGCCATATCCGCTTCGGCCGGACTGGCTATAATCCCTTCCTCAAGGCAGCGCACGACTTCGTTAATCATTGGGATCATCATCCGCGCGATAATTTCTTCAGGGCTGAAGGTCGTCGGCTTCGCATCAGCCTGTGCCAACAGCGTATTCACCTCGGCGTCCTGATCTTTACGCGGTTTGCCCTTGCTGTCTTCGCTGTAGCGATAGAAGCCAAGCTGATTTTTTTGCCCAAAACGTTCAGCGTCAAACAGGATATCAATCACATCTCGATAGTCTTTGGCCATCCTGTCCGGGAAGCCGTTGGCCATGACCGCGTGGGCGTGATGCGCGGTGTCGATACCTACCACGTCGAGCAGGTAAGCCGGGCCCATTGGCCAGCCAAACTGTTTTTCCATCACTTTATCAATCTGAATGAAGTCCGCGCCGTCACGCATCAACAGGCTAAAGCCGGCGAAGTAAGGGAACAGCACGCGATTGACGAAGAATCCTGGACAGTCATTTACCACGATAGGCGTTTTGCCCATTGCTGAGGCGTAGGCCACCACGCGGGACAGCGTCTGTTCGGAGGTCTTGCTGCCGCGGATGATTTCAACCAGCGGCATACGGTGTACCGGGTTAAAGAAGTGCATGCCGCAGAAATTCTCAGGGCGCTTAAGAGCCGCCGCCAGCGTGTCGATAGGAATGGTCGAGGTATTGGAAGCCAGAACCGCGTTGCTCTCAAGCAACGCTTCGGCCTCGGCCAGCACCGCAGCTTTGACCTTTGGATTCTCAACCACGGCTTCAACCACAACCTGAGCGCGTTCAATGCCGCTGTAGCTGAGTGTCGGTTGGATAGTCGAGAGGATCTTTGCCATCTTAAGGCCATCAATCTTGCCGCGCTCAAGCTGTTTGTTCAGCAGCTTGGCCGCTTCGTTCATCCCCAAATGCAGCGATTTATCGTTGATATCCTTCATGATGACCGGCACGCCCTTCAGCGCCGACTGATAGGCAATCCCGCCGCCCATGATACCCGCGCCCAGTACCGCCGCCTGTTCAGGCTTGCCGTTGCTGCCTGCTAGTTTTTTGGCTTTGCTTTTTACGAGCTGATCGTTGAGGAAGATACCCACCAGTGCACGGGCCTCGGCAGACTGTGCGAGGGGGACGAAGCTGCCGGTTTCCAGCGCAAGCGCTTCATCACGACCTAGCGTCGCGGCGGCTTCAATGGTTTTGACGGCGGTCATCGGTGCGGGATAGTGTTTGCCCGCGGTTTGCAGCACCATGCTTTTTGCTACGCTAAAACTCATCGTCGCCTCAATGCGGCTGAGTTTGAGCGGTAAAAGTTTAGGCTGACGCGCAGCGCGCCAGTCCAGCTTGCCCGCTATCGCCTCACGCAGGACGGTTAGCGCGGAGTCGTGAAGTTTCTCGACGCTGACGACGGCGTCGACCAGACCGACCTTCAGGGCTTCGTCGCCGCTGAGGTCTTTACCCGCCGCAATAATTTCTAACGCGCTGTCTGCGCCCAGCAGGCGCGGCAAACGCACGGAGCCACCGAAGCCCGGCATAATGCCTAAACGGGTTTCAGGCAGGCCGATACGGGTATCCGCTGTCGCGACGCGAAAGTCGGTGGCTAATACACATTCACATCCACCGCCCAACGCATAGCCACTAATGGCCGATACGGTGGGCACGGGGAGATCTTCAAGACGGCAGAAAATGCCGTTAGCAAAGCCCAGCCATTGTTGCAGCTTTTCGGCCGGAGCGGTAAACAGTGACAGGAACTCGGTAATATCGGCGCCGACGATAAACGCGGGCTTGGCCGAACTAAGCAGTAAACCTTTTAATTCAGTACTTTTCTCGAGTATAGAAATCGCCTCGCCCAGACTGGCAACGGTCTGAGTGTCGAGTTTATTAACGGAGCCTGGAGCATCAAACACCAGCTCGGCAATCCCGTCTTCGAGCCAGTGTAGGTGTAGTGTTTCGCCTTGGTAGAGCATGTCTCTCTCCTGAATCATCGGTGATGATCTGGTATGACCAGATGAAAGGAGTGTGGTTTTGATGTTAACGAAATGCAAATGAGCTGATTGATATTTGCAGGCAAGATCACAAAGCCCACGGGGCTACGGCTGACATCGGGCTGTGATAAGATGCGGCAACGTTTTTCATTTATCGTATGAATCCAGTAAAGGACAGGTCGATGGAATCTCTCTCTACACTCTATAAAGAACATATCGCCGTTTTACAGGCACGTACCCTCGAAATTCTGCACCGCAATCAGCTTGATGCCCTGCTAATTCACTCGGGCGAGCTGCAGATTTCCTTCCTCGATGACTACAGCTATCCCTTCAAGGTGAACCCGCAGTTCAAGGCCTGGGTTCCTGTCACGCAAGTGCCAAACTGCTGGCTGTGGGTCGATGGCGTGAACCCGCCGAAACTGTGGTTCTATTCACCGGTGGATTACTGGCACAGCGTAGAGCCGCTGCCTGACTCGTTCTGGACCAAAGACGTTCAGGTGTTGCCGCTTGCAAAAGCGGACGCCATTAAAGCGCAGCTGCCTGCCGATTTGTCTCGCGTGGCGTATATCGGTTACAGCCCAGCGCGTGCGCTGAACCTCGGTATTTCTGCTGACCACCTTAATCCAAAGGCGGTGCTGGATTATCTGCACTACCATCGCGCCTACAAGACCGGCTACGAAGTGGCCTGTATGCGTGAAGCGCAGAAGCTGGCAGTGAGTGGCCATCGCGCGGCGAAAGAGGCCTTCCTCTCCGGCATGAGCGAATTTGACATCAGTATGGCGTACCTGACCGCTACCGGTCATCGTGAAACCGAAGTGCCTTACGGCAATATTGTGGCGCTGAACGAACACGCGTCGGTTCTGCATTACACCACGCTTGAACATCGCCCACCGGCCGAGATGCGTAGCTTCCTGATTGACGCCGGTGCCGAGTACAACGGCTACGCTGCTGACTTGACGCGCACCTACGCGGCAAAAAGTGACAATGCTTTTGCCGCGCTGGTGAAGGACCTCAATACCGAACAGCAGGCGTTGATCGATACGATAAAACCCGGTGTGCGCTATAGCGACTATCATGTTCAGATGCATCATCGCATCGCGCGTCTTCTTAAGTCGCACGGGCTGGTGGTGGGTATGAGTGAAGAGGCGATGGTCGAGCAGAATCTGACGGGACCTTTCCTGCCGCACGGTCTGGGGCATCCGCTGGGTCTACAGGTTCATGACGTCGGCGGATTCATGCAGGACGAAAACGGCACTCATCTTGCCGCGCCGTCACAGTATCCGTATCTTCGCTGTACCCGTATTGTTCAGCCGGGCATGGTGCTGACCATCGAACCGGGCCTGTACTTTATCGAATCACTGCTCGCGCCGTGGCGTGAAGGTCAGTTCAGTAATCATTTTGACTGGGCAAAAATCGATGCGTTGAAGCCGTTTGGCGGGATTCGTATCGAAGACAATATTGTTATCCATGATAATCGTATTGAAAACATGACCCGCGACCTGAAGCTGGCGTGATGCAGCCTTATCCTGTTCCTGCTCAGTCGGTCGAGATTAGCGAAGAGATAAAGAAGAGTCGTTTTATCACGCTTCTGCAACCGACGCCGGGCGTTGAAGCGGCGAAGGCGTTTATCCAGCAGGTGAAGAGCCAGCATCCTTCTGCGCGTCATCACTGCTGGGCCTTTGTAGCGGGTGCGCCCAGCGACTCTCAACAGCTGGGATTCTCGGATGACGGCGAGCCTGCGGGCACCGCCGGAAAGCCAATACTCGGACAGCTGATGGGCAGTGGGATAGGGGAGATTACCGCTGTGGTGGTTCGCTACTACGGCGGCATAAAGCTGGGTACCGGTGGCCTGGTCCGCGCCTACGGTAACGGTGTGCAGCTGGCATTGGCTCAGCTGTCCGTTATTGAACGCGTGCCACAGACCGAGTTTTTGCTGCGCTGCGACTATGCACAAATCTCGATGGTTGAGACGTTACTCCAGCAGGTCGGTGGCAGCATAGTACAAAGTGAATACGGTGCCGCCGTGGACCTGCGCCTGGCGTTGCCAGCATATGAAGCGGCAGAAATAGCGAATCGACTTTTTAACCTCAGTCGCGGTTCGCTGGTTTTGCAGCCTGTTTGATCAATCTATCGCAATTTATCTGCTGAGGAACGCGCCAGCATGCATTTCCGTGCCATAACCCGCATCGTCGGGGTACTCGTCATCCTGTTCTCCGGAACGATGATTATTCCCGGCTTAGTGGCTTTAATTTATCGAGACGGGGCCGGGCGCGCGTTCAGTGAGACGTTTTTCGTTGCGCTGGCCATCGGCCTGTTACTTTGGGTACCCAACCGCAAGCAGCGTAGCGAGCTTAAACCGCGTGAGGGATTTCTCATCGTGGTGCTATTCTGGACCGTGCTCGGCAGCGTGGGGGCTTTACCTTTCCTGTTCTCGGAGCATCCAAACCTTTCTGTTACTGACGCCTTTTTCGAATCGTTTTCCGGGCTGACGACGACTGGCGCGACCACGCTGGTGGGCCTCGACAGTCTGCCGCACGCTATTCTGTTCTATCGTCAGATGCTGCAGTGGTTCGGCGGGATGGGAATCATTGTGCTGGCGGTGGCCATTCTTCCTATCCTCGGCGTGGGGGGGATGCAGCTTTATCGCGCCGAGATGCCGGGGCCGCTGAAGGATAATAAGATGCGTCCGCGCATCGCCGAGACCGCCAAGACGCTGTGGCTCATCTATATTCTGTTGACCATCGTCTGTGCGCTGTCACTCTGGGGTGCCGGGATGTCCGGCTTCGATGCGATTGGGCACAGCTTCTCGACTATCGCACTCGGAGGGTTCTCGACCCATGATGCCAGCATCGGCTACTTCCACAGTGGTACTATCAATACCATCATCGCCATCTTCCTGCTTATCTCCGGCTGTAACTACGGTTTGCACTTTGCCCTGCTCAGCGGCCGCAATATCAAGGTTTACTGGCGTGACCCGGAATTCCGCATGTTCATCGGCGTACAGTTTACGCTGGTGGTGGTGTGTACCTCGGTTCTCTGGCTGCACGATACCTATACTTCAGGGCTTGAGACACTGAATCAGGCGTTCTTCCAGGTGGTATCGATGGCGACAACGGCGGGTTACACCACCGACAGTATTTCCAAATGGCCGCTGTTCCTGCCGATTCTGCTGCTCTGTTCTGCCTTTATCGGGGGATGCGCAGGATCGACGGGTGGGGGGCTAAAGGTTATTCGTATTCTATTGCTGTACCTCCAGGGTTCGCGTGAGCTGAAACGCCTGGTCCATCCGAACGCCGTCTACACCATCAAGCTGGGTAATCGTGCGTTGCCCGAACGTATTATTGAGGCCGTGTGGGGATTCTTCTCCGCCTACGCGCTGGTGTTTATTGTCAGCATGTTGGCGATTGTCGCGACCGGGGTGGATAACTTCTCGGCCTTTGCCGCCGTGACGGCAACGCTCAACAACCTTGGGCCGGGTCTCGGTGTCGTGGCGGACAACTTCCAGTCCATGAACTCTGTCGCCAAATGGATACTGATCGTGACCATGCTGTTTGGTCGCCTTGAGGTATTTACCCTGTTAGTCCTGTTTACCCCAACCTTCTGGAAGGAGTAAGCAGCTCATGGATTCATTATTAAGAAAGGAAACCCGGATGAAAGCCTTGGTACTTTATTCCAGCCGAGATGGGCAGACCCACGCCATCGCTTCTTATATAGGTAACATTATTAAAGAAGAGGGGGAGTGTGACGTCATGGACCTTCAGGACGCCGACGCGATCGACTTGTCTCGCTACGGCAAGGTGATGATTGGCGCTTCTATTCGCTATGGCCACTTTTCTCCATTGCTCGACAAGTTTGTGAAACGTCACGTCGAGCGGCTTAACGCGATGCCGTCAGCGTTTTTCTCGGTGAACCTGACCGCACGTAAACCTGAGAAACGTTCTCCGCAGACCAACGCCTATACGCGTAAGTTCCTTTTGGCGACGCCGTGGAAACCGACGCAGTGTGGCGTCTTTGCCGGTGCACTGCGTTATCCCCGTTATGGTTGGCTGGATAAAGTCATGATCCAGTTAATTATGCGTATTACCAAGGGAGAAACGGACACCAGTAAAGAAGTTGAATATACGGATTGGGAACAGGTGAAGCAGTTTGCCGTCGATTTTGACAAATTAGCGGTCAAAATATAGTCCAAAAGGGTCTTAAATAACCCTTTTGTAGAAAAAGTAAGCGGTCGTGCGGGTTTTTTAAAAAAAGGGGTTGCGGCCCCTCAGAAACTCCCTATAATGCGCCTCCACTGACCGGGAACAACGACTCCTCTAACGAGAACCAAGTCGCCGGGTCGGGAAGAGAAAAAGAAAGATTCGAAAGAAAAACTCTTGACTCTTCAGCGGGAAAGCGTAATATGCACCTCCCGCGCCGCATAAGATTCATTGCGAACAGCGGCACTGCTCTTTAACAATTTATCAGACAATCTGTGTGGGCACTCACAAGACGATATCAGCCACTTCGGTGGCAAAA